>JALYOC010000014.1 GCA_030857095.1 Myxococcota bacterium
CCCCGGTGGCAGCCGGCGCTGGCACCCAGGGTGATGGCGCCCGCCGAACCCCTGGCCCCGGCGCGGTGCGCTCCGTCCACCCCCGCCCTCCCGGCGTCGCTGGAGCTGGCCACGCTCCCCTCCTCCAGCGCAGCGCCCTCCTTCCCTCCGCTGGCCACCACCGCCTCCTTCACCTCCAGCGTGGCCCCGGCCTGGAACGCCCCTCTGGTGGCGCCGCCGCGGACCGCGCCCCGGCCACCGCCGCGCTTCACCGTGCGCGTTCCCCGGGCGGAGGAGGAGGACACCGAGCGCCAGACCTGGTTGGGCCTGTTGGCCCGCCTGGAGGAGGCCTTGACCCAGCTGGGGCTGCTGGAGCCCGACCCTTCCGCCGAGCTGCCGTTGCTGGCCTCGGCAGGCATCTCCGGCGTGGAGACGCAATCGCGCGCCGAATATCTGCTGGGACAGTTCGGCGAGGTGCTGGCCGGACACACCCTCGAGCAGACCCATCACCCGCTGGGCTTTTCCCCCTCCGGCCCGTCCGCGGAGCAGGCGGAGATCGATCGGCTGGAAGCGGCGCTCTCGTCGGCCACCGATCCGGTGGAGACCGCCAAGCTGCAGTTCGATCTGGCCCGGCGGCTGTACTCCACCGACACCACCCGGGCGCTGCAGTTGGCCCGCTCCGCTCAGGGGACGCTGCGCGAGCACAACCTGGCCGACGCCCGGGAGCTGCTCTCGGACGTGGATGACTGGCTGGACGACCACGGCACCCGGATCCGGTCCCGCGGGCTGTGAACGGGGGAGAGTCGCCGACCACGCGGTCGGACACCGAGACCAACACCCCCTCCCGGGTCTCCACCACCGGTGGCCCCACCCCGTTCCTGGTGCTGGCGCTGGAGAGCGAGCAGCCCCTCTCGCCCAGCCTGCGCTTCTCGCTGCAGTCGTTGCACGAGGTCCGGGTGGGGCGCGCCGCCGAGCGGGGGGACACCCGCCGGGAGGAGGCCCACCGGAACATCCTGGAGCTGCGGATCCCCGATCCCCGCCTCTCCTCCCGTCACGCGCGGCTGGTGCGGGAATTGGGACGGTGGGTGCTGGAGGACGAGGGGTCCAAGAACGGGGTGCTGGTCAACGGGGTGCAGCAGCGCCGGGCGGTGCTCTCCCATGGCGACCTGATCGAGGTGGGGCACTCGTTCCTGCTCTATGTGGAGCGGCCCTCGGTGGCGCCGACTCCGCTGCGCACCGCCGCCGCCGAACGGCCCCCGCTGGCGGACGGGCTGGAGACCTTCGTCCCCCAGATGGAGGCCGGGCTGGCGGCGCTGGCGCACGTGGCCCCCTCCCGGGTGCCGGTGATGCTGCTGGGGGAGACCGGCACCGGCAAGGAGATCACCGCCCACGCGGTGCACGCGCTGTCCGGCCGCACCGGCCCGCTGGTGGCGATCAACTGCGGGGCCCTGCCCCAGGCGCTGGTGGAGAGCGAGCTGTTCGGCCACCGCAAGGGCGCCTTCACCGGGGCCCACGAGGATCGGCCCGGGCTGGTCCGCAGCGCCGCCGGCGGCACCCTGTTCCTGGATGAGGTAGGCGATCTTCCACTGCCTCTGCAGGCCGCCTTGCTGCGGGTGCTGCAGGAGGGCGAGGTGCTGCCGGTGGGCAGCGCCCAGCCGGTGAAGGTGGACGTGCGGGTGGTGGCGGCCACCCACCGGGATCTGGACGCGCTGGTCGAACAGGGCCTGTTCCGCAGCGATCTGCTGGCCCGCCTCTGTGGGCTGACAGTGCGGCTGCTGCCCCTGCGCGATCGCCGCGAGGATCTGGGCTTGCTGATCGGCGGGCTGCTGCGGAAGGTGGCGGCCGCCCACCCCCAGGTGGCCTTCACCCGCGAGGCGGCCCGCGCGCTGCTCTCCTACCGCTGGCCGCTCAACGTCAGAGAGCTGGAGAAGTCACTCTCGGTGGCCTCGGTGCTGGCCGGCGCGGGGAAGATCGAGCTGAGCCACCTGCCGGAGCAGATCCGCGCCGCCCGCCCGCTGCCTCCCGAGCCGGTGGTGGCGCCCCCGCCGTCCGTCCCCAGCCGCGAATTGACGCCCCCGGAGCAGGAGCGCAAGGCGCAGTTGTTGGAGCTGCTGCGCCGGCACCAGGGCAACGTCAGCGCCATCGCCCGCGAGCTGGACCTGGCCCGGATGCAGATCCAGCGCTGGCTCAAGCGCTACGGGTTGGATCCGGAGAAGTTCCGGGGCTGACCGCCCCGCTGGTGGACGAGGAGGGCAACCAGGTCACCGCGCCGATCCCCGGCACCGCCCAGCGGTTCTTCGCCGACCAGCGGATGCTCCAGTACATCGGCAAGCTGACCTACAACCTGAACGCCGATCACAACCTCTCGGTGACCGTGACCGGCACCCCCAACGTCTCTGGCGGCGACGGGCGGTACGCGATCAACGACCGCACCGGCAACCCGGAGGTGGTCAACGCGGTGGGCCAGTACGGCGCGCTGGCCAGCTCGCGCTGGGTGAACTCCCTGGACGTTTCGGCCAAGTGGGCCGGGTCCTTCCTGGCGAAGCGGCTGTTGGTGGACGCCAGCGTCGGCTACCACGACCAGGCCCGGAACGTCCGTGCCTCGGATGGCACCTCCGTGGTCACCGGGCTGTTCAGCCTGGCCGGGCACCATGTGCTCAAGGCGGGCGTGGATCTGGAGCAGGCCCGCTTCTGCGCTACGACACCCAGATCCTGGAGGGCAATGGAGCGCGAGCGATGATCCTGGCCCACCAGCTCTCGCCGTGGCTGGGGCTGATCTACGACCCCACCCAGAGGGGCGCGGCCAAGGTCTTCGCCAACTTCGCCCGCTACTTCGAGAGCGTGCCGCTGGACATCGTGGACCGGCAGTTCCCCGGCGAACGCCAGCTGGTCTCGCTCAAGGACGCCGGGCTGTGCGACCCGCGCGATCCGGTGCAGGCGGCCACGACCTGCATGAGCGACGAGGCCCGGCTGCCCTGGCGCGGGGCCACCGACGCCAACCGGCTGTGGGGGGTGACCGGCGGGACGCCCAGCATCGTGGACCCGGCGCTCAAGCCGCAGTCCAGCGACGAGCTGGTGGTGGGCGGTGAGACCGAGCTGTGGTTCCTGCCCGCTGCCCGCGCGGGGGTGACCTACACCCACCGGCAGATGAACTCGGTGATCGAGGACATGAGCCGCGACGACGGCGCCACCTACTTCATCGGCAACCCGGGCGAGGGCTTCGCCACCGACTTCGAGCGCGCGGTGCGCGACTACGACGCGGTGACCGTGTACCTGAGCCGCGACTTCGGCAACTCCTGGCTGGCCCAGGCCAGCTACACCTGGTCCTCCCTGCGCGGAAACTACGAGGGCCTGTTCCGCGCCGACACCGGGCAGCTGGATCCGAACATCAACTCCGACTTCGACCTGCCCAGCCTGCTGAGGCGCTCCCCATCGACCAGGGAACGCCCGCCGACCTCGGGGACCTGACCGATCCGTCAGGGGAACCGCTGCCCTCCTCGGCGCGAAATCCCAACTTCGGGCGGGCCACCGCCTACCAGTCGCCGAGATCGATCCGCCTCGGCGCCCGGATCACCTTCTAGAGAAAGGACCTTCTCCCATGAAAACCACATCCACCCTCGCGGTCCTGTCCCTCTTGCTGCTGGCCGGCTGCGATGTCTCGCAGCCCTCCATCGGCTGTCCGGTGCAACGGATCACCTGGTCGGCCCGCTTCAACCTGGTGGAGGGTCAGGCCGCCGTTGGCGACTGCACCCTCAAGGGCGGGGAGCTGCTGGGGATCCAGAAGTATGTCCCGGACACCGGCCCGGACCAGCTGGTGATCAAGCCGCGGACCCTGGCGGCGCTGGACGACGGCGATCCGGAGGCCCCGCCCTACTCGCAGGGCACCTTCGCCTCCGAGCCGGACGCCGAAGACTTCTGCGCCGCCGCCGACCTGACCGTGGCCCGTAAGACGATCCCGGCGGAGGGCGTGGACGTCGCCTACCAGTGGACGGAGGTGAAGATCCTCTCCCGGCCCAACGCCCCCGGGTCGCAGCTGGCCGGGCGGGTGAACTACACCGAGGGCGGCTGCACCGCCGAGTACGAGGTGTGGGCACAGTGGCCGGCGGTGTTCTGCGACGACGAGGAAGGGAACCCGTCCGACGCCATCTGCGGCGAGGAGGGACACGGGCTGAACCTGGAGTTCGCCTCGGTCTGTGATCCCACCACCCTGCGCTGCGTCCCCGCCCAGCGTCCGCCGTCCTTCCGGTAGGGGCAATTCCACCGGCGCGCCAAGGTGGGTGCCGGTGGGGGGCAATTCCCACCGGCGCGCCAAGGTGGGGGCGGGGGCTAGGAGGGCGCCGCCGCCGGGGGCTGCACGGCGGCCCACTCCTGGGCGACCTTCTCCACCTGGGGCCACAGCTGCGCGGCCCACTGTTCGTAGCCGGCGGCGGAGGGGTGGAAGCCGTCAGGGCTGAAGTACTCCGGGTGGCGGGGGAGCTGCGCGCGGCTAAAGCCGTACAGGTCCACCACGGTGAACCGGGGCCGCCTTGCTAGCTGGTTGAGCAGGTCGTTGAACTCGTCCAGCCGGGTCTGGAAGGCGGTGCGGGGGATCCCCAGCAGGGTCTCGATCATCGTCGCCACCGGGGCGTGCGCCAGGTCGATCAGGTTGCTGACCACGATCTGCGCCCCGGTCTTCTCCAGCGCATCCGCGATCAGCTTCAGGTTCGACTTGAAGGTGCCCACCGGGATCAGGCGCCACAGATCGTTGGTCCCAATCCCCAGGGTCACCAGCGCCGGCTGCTTGGAGGCGACCTGCTGCACCTGGCCCAAGAGCAGATCCCGGGTGGTGGCGCCGCTGACCGCCAGGTTGAGGATCCCGGCGGGGTGACCGTGCTGCTTGAGCCGGTGGTAGAGCCGCTCCGGATAGCCGCCGCCGCTCTCGGCCCCCACGCCCACCCCGGTGGAGTCACCCAGCGCCACGTATCGGAACAGGCCTGCCATCGGCCCAACTTAAGCGCCTCCTGTTTGCCGCGCCGCACAACCGCTCCTTCGTCCCCAGAGCGAGCAGGCGGCGGCCACGCTGTCCCCCTCACCTCGGCGCTGGTACCCTCCCCGGCAGTGCACATCTCACGCCTTGCCCTCCTCGCCGCGGCCCTGCTGCTGGCCTGTCAGCCCACCACCCTGGACGCTCCGCAGCCGGCGCTGGACGCAGCCGATTCGGCCTTGCGGGCGGTGGCCTTGATCGAGGGAGGCTCGGTCCGCGCCTTCGACGCCGAGGGCGTCCCCCAGCTGGTGACCGACCACAGCGGCCAGCGGGCTCCGGCGGGCAGCTCGCCCGAGGAGGCGGCGCGCTTCCACCTGCGCCGCTTCGCCCCCGCCCACCGGGCCGATCCCGCCGCGGTCCAGGCCGCCGAGCTGGTGCGCACCCTGACCTCACGTGACGGCCGGCAGCTGCTGGAGTTCCGCCAACGGGTGGCGGGCGTGGAGCTGTACCGCTCGTCGGTGAAGGTCCTGCTGCGCGACCAGGGCGGCCTGGCGGCGATCAACGGACGGCTGCGGACTTCCCAGCGCCCCCCACCGTTTCGCCTCCAGGCGGACGAGGCCATTGCCCGGGCGCTGGAGGAGAACACCGGCCTGGCGCTGCGGGCCACCGACCTCTCCCCCCAGGAGCGATCTTCGGAACGCTTCGACCTGCGCGCGCATCCGGCGATCCACCTCTCCGGGGGCGCCTGGGCCCGGCGGGTCTACTTCCCCCTGGAGGACCGGCTGGTCCCCGCCTACCGGGTGGAGTTCTACGCCTCGCTGCCGGACAGCCAGGACTCTGAGGCCTTCCGTTACTTGATCGCCGCGGACGACGGGCGGGTGCTGGAGCAGCAGGACCTGACCGTCAGCGAGGCCTTCACCTACCGGGTCTGGGCGGCGCCGGACTTCCAGCCCCTGGACGGGCCCCAGGACGACTACACCCCGCACCCCACCGGAGTCCCGGACGGGACCACCCCGCCGTTCATCACCCCCTCGCTGGTCACCGTGGAGGGCTTCAACCGGTTCGGCGATCCCTGGCTGGCTGCCGCGGCCACCGAGAGCAGCGGCAACAACGTGGATGCCTACACCGACGCGGTCGCCCCGGATGGCTTCACCGCCGGCTCGGACCTGCGCGCCACCACCACCGGGACCCGGACCTTTGATCGCAGCTACGACACCACGAACGATCCGCTGTCCAGCCCCGAGCAGAAGATGGCCTCGGTGATCCACGCCTTCTACGTCACCAACTGGCTGCACGACTGGTACTACGACTCCGGCTTTGACGAGGAGGCGGGCAACGCCCAGACCAACAACCTGGGCCGCGGCGGGGTGGAGGGCGATCCGATGAAGGTGGAGGTGCAGGACACCGCCGCCACCGCGCGCGACAACGCCAACATGTCCACCCCCTCCGACGGCCTCTCGCCAAGGATGCAGATCTACCTGTGGACCGGACGGGAGACCCGCTACCTGGAGCTCACCCCGCCCGGCGCACAGCTGCTGACCGGGTCGGCGGCCTTCGGGCCCCAGACCTTCAACATCGCCGCGCAGATCGCCGCCGCGGTGGACAGCGGTGGGGACTCCACCACCGATGGCTGTCAGACGGTGACCACCAACCTGACCGGGAAGATCGGGCTGGTGGATCGCGGCGGCTGCACCTTCAAGGTCAAGGCCCAGAACGTCCAGGGCGCCGGCGCGGTGGGGGTGATCATCGCCGACGACTCCACCTCCCCCGCACCGCCCGGGATGGCCGACTCCACCGGCGCTCCGGTGACCATCCCGGCGCTGTCGATCACCCGGGCCGATGGCGCGGCGCTGCGCTCGGCGCTCGCCTCCGGCGCGGTGGACGCAAGGATGTTCCGCGCCGCCGCCGTCCTCCGGGACGGCGCGCTGGACTCCACCGTGGTGGCCCACGAGTGGGGGCACTACCTCCACCACCGGCTGAGCAGCGGCTGCGGCAACCAGCAGTGCGGCGCCCTGAGCGAGGGCTGGGGCGACTACGTGGCGCTGCACATGGCGCTGGAGGACGGCGACGACCTCAACGGGGTGTACGGGATGGCGGGCTACTCGGCCGGCGCCACCCCGCTGGCCGCCTACTTCGGGATCCGCCGCTATCCGTACAGCCTGAACCCCGCCCGGAACCCGCTCAGCTTCCGGCACATCGGGGACGGCGCGGCGCTGCCCACCGACGTGCCCGGGCAGCTGAACGGAGCGCCGAACTCTGAAGTCCACAACGCGGGAGAGGTCTGGGCGCAGATGATGTGGGAGGTCTACACCTCCGTGCAGCAACAGCGCGGCGCCCGCACCTTCCAGGAGGTCCGCCGCCAGCTGACCGACGATGTGGTGCTGGGGCTGTCGATCACTCCGGCCGACGCCACCTTCACCGAACAGCGGGACGCGGTGCTGACCGCGATCGCCGCCCGCAGTCAGGAAGATGCGCTGATCGCGGCCCAGGCCTTCGCCCGCCGCGGGGCCGGCAGCTGCGCCATCTCCCCTGATCGCGCCTCTACCACCCTCGCCGGGGTGGTGGAGGACACCGGGCTCTCGCCCCGCCTGGAGCTGGGGAGCGTGACCCTGGATGACACCGTCCGCTCCTGCGACAGCGACGGGATCCTGGATGGGGCGGAGACCGGGTTGCTGCGGGTCACTGTCCTCAACTCCGGCCACGCCCCGGCCGTCGGCACCCAGCTGAACGTGGGCAGCGCCAGCAGCGGGGTCAGCTTCCCCGGCGGGACCAGCCTGGTGCTGCCGGAGCTGGCGGCGCTGTCCTCGCTGGAGCTGACCTTCCAGGTGGCGCTGGACACCTCGGTCACCGGCCTGCCCGAGCTCTCCTTCACCCTGGGCGCCGTCAACCAGATCGCCTGTTCTCCCACGGTGGACCGGGTGGCCACGCTGGCCACCAACTTCAACGACCTGCCCGCGGCCTCGGCGGTGGACAGCGTGGAGAGCCCCAGCCCCTCCTGGACTCCCGGTGGGGCCGCGGCGGCCAAGGTCTGGGCGCGGGTGCAGCAGAGCGGGCAGGGCTACGTCTGGCACGGCACCGCCCTGGGCCAGGCGTCGGACACCCGGCTGGAGTCTCCGGACCTGGTGGCCAGCGCCGGCGACCCGGTGGTGATCTCCTTCTCGCACCGCTACCTCTTCGAGAAGAGCGCGGGCACCAACTGGGACGGCGCGGTGGTGGAGTACACCACCAACGGCGGCACCAGCTGGACCGACCTGGGCACCCTGGGCGCGCCCGGCTACGGCGGGACCCTGACCGACACCTCCGGCAATCCGCTGGCGAACCGTCAGGCCTACGTGGGCCAGAGCAGCGGCTACCCAGCGATGATCCAGACCACGGTCAACGTGGGCACCGCCCTGGCCGGGCAGACCTTCCGGCTGCGCTTCCGGGTGGGCACCGACGCGGCGGAGGGGACCACGGGGTGGGATCTGGATCAGATCGGCTTCACCGGTCTGACCAACACCCCGTTCGCGGTGGTGGCCGAGGACACCAACCGCTGCGTGGCCGGCTGCGCCGCCGATCGGGTGGACTGCGGCGGGGTCTGCGCCAACCTCTCGCTGGACGAACGCGACTGTGGTGAGTGTGGGAACGCCTGCGCGGCGGGGACCCAGTGCGTGGACGGCACCTGCCAGGGCACCGCGCTCGCCTGTGTTGGGGGGCTGACCGACTGCACCGGGACCTGCGCGAACCTGGCCACCGACAGCGCCCACTGCGGCGCTTGCGGGGCCGCATGCGGCGCGGACGAGATCTGCGTGGACTCGGGGTGTGATGGGGCTCCGGTGGCCAGCGCGGGCCCGGACCGGACGGTGGTGGTGGGCGAGGTGACCTCCCTGGACGGGTCGGCCAGCAGCGATCCGGAAGGCACCCCGCTCACCTTCTCCTGGACCCAGACCGCCGGCCCCACCGTGCCCCTGATCGGCGCCAACGGAGCGATGGCCTACCTGACCGCTCCCCAGGTGGAGAAGGAGACCCTCCTCACCTTCCAGCTGACGGTGGGAGATGGACACCGCTCGGCCACCGACACGGTGGACGTGACCCTCACCCCCAAGGGCTGTGGCTGCAGCAGCGGAGCCGGCGGCGCCCTGCCGCTGTTCGGACTGCTGGCCCTGGCCCTGCGCGGGATGCGACGCCGCCAGGGGTAGGCGGGCTACTTCGTCCGTTGCCGCCAGTACGCTGGGCTGCGGCGCTCGTGCGCGATGGCCACGATCAACAGCCTCGTCCAGCGCCTCGGCGAGAACAACGATGGCATGGCTCACGGGCGGTTCTTGAGCCTTGACCAGAACTCATCGGCCGAGAGCAGGTGTGCTCTCCCGGCGCGAATGCTGTCCACCCGGCGCGCGATCTCATCGTGGTACTCGGCCGGCCATTCATTGGCGACCGCCCCCAGATCAGGAGGAAGCGTGGCCTGAAGCTCATCCACCAACCGCGCCCGCTCCGCGGGATCAAGGCGCAGACACTCCTCCGTGGGCAAAGCCCCTGGGATTCCAGGCGATTTTCGCGGCCCGCATGTCAGCCCTGATTGGTATAGGTGTGTCGGCTCACGTCGGAGGGACCCATGGCGGTGGACGGCAGCAGCGACGGGGCAAAGAAGCGGACTCGGCGCAGCCGGGGCCTGGATGCGTCGTTGGCCCAGGAGGCCGCCCGGCTGGGCTTCCCGCAGGAGCTGGTCCAGTCGCTGGTCCGTTCCGGCTTCATCCGCCCCCAGAGCGCCGACGAGGGCGCGGTCCGCTTCTCCTTCCAGGATCTGGTGCTGCTTCGAAGTGCCCAAGCGCTGGCGGCGGACAAGGTCCCGGTGGCGTCCATCCGCAAGGCACTCAAGAAATTGCAGCAAGATCTTCCGGAGGGGCGTCCGCTCTCTGGCGTGTCCCTGGCGGCGGACGGAGGGTCGGTGGTGGTCCGTGACGGCGACGCCCGCTGGAACGCAGAGTCAGGGCAAGGGGTGATGGACTTCTCCGGGCACATCGGCCCCCGCAGCGCCGAGGTGGCCCAGGTCTCCCAGGTACCGGTGCTGCGGTTGCTGCCCCAGAAGGCGGCCACCGACGTGGCCTCCATCTTCCAGGAGGCCTGCGCGCTGGAGGAGAGCCAGCCCGAGCGCGCCATGGATCGCTACCGGGTGGTGCTGCACCGCGCGCCGGACCACGCCGACGCCCACGTGAACCTGGGCCGGCTGCTGCAGGTGCGCGGCCAGTCCAAGGAGGCCGAGGGGCACTACCGCACCGCCCTGGCGCTGTCCCCCAAGGACGCCACCGCCGCCTTCAACCTGGGCACCGCGCTAGAAGACCAGTCCCTCTGGGAGGATGCGATCCACGCCTACGCCCAGGCGGTGGCCATCGATCCGCACTGCGCGGATGCGCACTACAACCTCGCCTGCCTCTACGAGAAGACCGGCCGCAAGGCCCAGGCGATCCGGCATCTGATCAGCGCCCGGGCCGCCCGGCCGCAGTAGCACCTGTGCGGTGGGCCCCGGCCCCGCCAATGCAATCCAGCGTCCGGTTGCATCCTCATGGCAACTTCGATAAACACGTTCACTGAACACGTTTATCGAACCACGATGCCCACCGCCCGCGCCGACCAGAAGGAAGCCACCCGCCAGCGACTGCTGACAGTGGCCCGCCGCCACTTCGAGGCCCACGGCTTCGAGGGGGCCAACCTGCGCGCGATTGGCGCCGAGGCGGGAGTCTCCGCGGCCTCGGTGATCGTCCACTTCACCGACAAGCGGGAGCTGCTCCACGCCTCGCTGTTCGCGGATCTGGAGGAGACGATCAACGGCGCGCTCCAGGGGATCGGGCCGGGTCGGCTGGGAAACCAGCTGCACGCGCTGACCGAGGCGGTGTTCGCCTACTACCTGCGCCGCCCCGCTCTCTCCCGCACCCTGCTCAAGGAGGCGCTGTTCGCCCAGGGGCCGTGGGCGGAGCGGTTCACCGCGCAGGTGGCCCGGGTGCACGGCCGGGTGGCGGAGCTGTTCGTGGCCGCGGCCGCCCGCAGCAAGGTCCGGCTCCAGCCAGACGACGCCCTGGTGTTCGGGGCCGCCTGGTTCTCCTTCTATTACTTCGCGCTGCTGGGCTGGGTGCAGGGCGCGAACCCGCAGCCTTTGCGGATGGTGGACCGGATGGTGGCGCAGCACCTGCGCGGAATCCTGCCGCGCTCTGAATGGAGGACACGATGAGCAAGCCGATGGTGAAGACCCCCGAAGGACGCAAGAAGCTGGAGGCCTGGCACCACACGTTCCGGGCCCGGATCCCCGCGCCCACCTCGGCGCGGAGGATTCCCACGTCCTTCGGAGAGACCCAGGTGTTGATCGGCGGACCGGCCGAGGCGCCGCCGCTGGTGGTCCTGCACGGAGCGCTGGCCTCCTCCGCCCACCTGCTGGTGGAGCTGGGGCCCCTGCTCGCCCGCTTCCGCGTCTACGCGGTGGACATCGTGGGGCAGTCGGTGATGAGCGCCGATGCGCGGATCCCGGTGGCGGGCCCAGGTGCTCTTTCCCAACCTGGTGGTCAGCGAGCTGATCGCCGACTGCCGCCACAGCCCTCCCACCACCGACGCGTTCCGCCAGTGGCTATGCGGGCGGGTGGGCGCGTTCTTCGAGGGAGGACCGACCGCCGCGGTGGCGCAGGCTTCCCGGTAACCTTCCAGGATCCCGAGGTGTCGCCGGGCGGTGCCCGCCACCGGATGGCGTCGCGTCACCGGTGCGGCGTGCTCCTCACCGGTGCGGCGTGCTCCTCACCGGTGCGGCGTCGGCGCGCCTAACCGTTCTTCTTCTTCGCCTTCTGCGCCGCTTCCTTGGCGGCGGCGGCGCGCTTCGGAGGCTTCCGGGCGGCAGCCTCCGCCTTCCCCTCCTCAGCCTCGGCGGAGCTGGAAGCGGCGGCCTTGGCCGGGACCGCCGGCTGCCGGGCCAGGCTGGCCTTGAGGGCCTCCATCAGATCGATCACCTGGGCGCGGGGCTCCTCGGCGGGGGCCATGGTCACCTGTTCGCCCTGCACCTTGCGGTCGATGATCTCCTGCAGCCGCTTGCGGAAGGCGTCCTCGTACTTCTCCGGCGAGAACTCCCCGGTGGCCAGCTGATTGACGAACTGCTTGGCCAGGTTCAGCTCGGCCTCCTTCACCTCCGCCTCGCCGATCGGGACCTCGTCCAGCTTCCGGACCTCATCGGCGTACTTGAGCTGGGTGAGGACCAGCCCCTTGTCCATGGGCCGCATCAGCACGATCGACTCCCGGCCTCGCTGGGTGAACCGGGCAATGGCGCACAGCCCGGTCTGCCGCATCGCCTCGCCCAGCAGGCGATAGGCCCGGTCCGCGCCCTTGTCCGGGCCCAGGTAGTAGGCGCGGTCGTAGTACAGCGGGTCCACCTTCTCCTCCGGCACGAACTCCACGATCTCGATCGCCTTGGACGCCGCGTCCTCGATCGCCTTGAGCTCGGTCTCGCTGAAGAGGACGTACTGATCCTTGGCGAACTCGTAGCCCTTCACCATCTCGTCCCGGGAGACGGTGATCCCGTCCTCCTTGGGGCAGATGTACTGCTGCTTCACCCGTCCACCACACCTCTCGTGGATCAGGTTGAAGCTGATGGAAGAGGAGGACTCACCGGTGGAGTACAGCTTCACCGGGATGTTCACGAGGCCGAAGGTGACAACGGCCGAGCTCATGGACCGCGCGGGCATGAACCCAAGGTAACATCGGGTCCGCATGACCGCGACTCGGCGACCACGCGGGCGGGCCCACCCGCCGGCCCGGAATGCGGACCTGGGTGCTACAGGTCCGTTGCCTAGCCGACGCCAGCCCCTCCCTCCACAGCCGGAGGCCCGCGCGGTGGCGCTGATGTTGGCCCAGACGGCGCCGGCGCCCTTCTCCCGCCCAGGCTGGATCTTCGAACTCAAGTACGACGGCCACCGGATGCTGGCCGAGGTCGATCACCAGCAGGTCCGCCTGCTCACCCGCCGGAAGACCGAGGCCACCGCCGATCACCCGCACCTTGTCAGGGCGTTGCGGGCGCTGGACGCGCGGGCGCTGCTGGACTGTGAGCTGGTGGCGCTGGACGCCGACGGACGGCCGCACTTCCAGCTGTTGCAGCAGGGAGCCCCCACCACGCTCTTCGCCTTCGATCTCCTCGGACTGGACGGCGCCGACTTGCGCGGGCTGCCGCTGCAAGAGCGCAAGGCGCTGCTCCGCAAGCTGCTGGCCGGTGCGACCGGGCCGCTGCGCTACACCGATCATGTGGAGGCCGACGGCGAGTCGCTGTTCCGCCACGTCCAGTCGTTCCAACTGGAGGGGATGATGGCCAAGGACGGCCGGTCTCCCTACCGCGCCGGACGCTCGGCGGAGTGGCTGAAGGTCTGCGTGGATCGTCGGGTGGATCTGGTGGTGGTCGGTTACAGCGTCTCCGGCGCGGGCGGCATGGGGTCGCTGCACCTGGCAGGGTTCCTCGACGGGGTGCTGACCTATGCCGGCAAGGTGGGCGCGGCGATGCCGGAGACGCTGCGTGCCACCCTCCAGGCAGCGCTGCTGTCGCGGCGCATCGACTCGCCCGCCTGTGCCTTCCCCAGGGGGACCCGGAGGCCCACCGGTCCGACCGAGGTGTGGTGCGTGCCGGAGCTGAGCTGCGAGGTGCGGGTGAAGGAGATCACAGCGGCGGGCGCGCTGAGACAGCCGATCTTCGTGCGTCTGCGGTCGGACAAGCCCCTGGAAGAGTGCCGGCATCCCCTGCAGAAATGTTGATCGGCCACCGCTCGATCCGGGTCCAGAGCCAGCCAGGCGCGAGGGCGACTTTCACTGTGGCGCTGCCCCTGGCCTGAGCCAGTCCCTCAGTCAGTCACGATCGCGGTCACCAGGTTGAAGACCCAGGAGAGCATCCCCAGTCCTCCCAGGATCATCCCCGCCACCGCCAGCTCGCGTCCCTTCAATTGCGGGTTGCGCCCGATCTCCTGCAGGCCCAGGTAGCCCAACACCACCGCCAACGCGGAGGTGAGGAACGGGAAGCAGCACAGGATCCCGCACACCAGCGAGGCCACCGAGAGGGTGCTGTAGGTCCGCGTCTGGCCGGCCTGCGCCGGCTGCGTCCAGGGCTCCACCGGTGCTGCCCCCATCGGCGGGGGCGGAGGCCGGGGCCGGTCCAGCTCCCGCGGAGGAGGAAGCGGGGGCGAAGGGGGGACCCTCGTTGCCGGGGGAGCAGGCGCGTCGAAGACGGTGGTGCAGGCGGTGCACATCACCCGGCCGTCGTCGCTCCGGGTCTCGTTCGCCTGTCCGCAGTTGGGGCAAAAGACCTGCATCCGCACGAGGATGGCCGAAGCACTGCTCGCACGGCCAGTCCTTCCGGATGCCGAGCAATTTTTGCTCAGGCGGAATTATTCCCCGGCAACTGAAATGGCCCGTTCATTTCTGTTAGAAACGACCCGGTCGATTTCACTTACCGCGAAGGAGCACCCCCGTGCCGACCCCCCTGGGCCTCACGCTTGCTCTCGGGCTGTCTCTGTCCCAGGCCTCGTCCAATCAGGCAGACGTGCCCATGCCTCCCCCTCCTCCTGGGGTGGTGAAGCGCGACCTCCCGATGCCGCCGCCTCCCGCCGGGACCACCCCCAAGGCCCCCGCCGCCGAGAAGCCCGCGGAGGCCAAGCCGGCGGTCCAGCAGAGCCCGATCAAGCTGGCCGCGCTGGAGCTCAACGGGCTGAACATGGACGCCAAGGAGGTCAGCTTCTACAGCGAGCACGTCGCCCAGCAGCTGGCGTTCCAGGGGGTGCGGGTCACCACCTCCAAGGAGATCTCCACCCTGCTGGGGTTCGAGCGGCAAAAGCACCTGCTCAACTGCAACGAGGGCTCCTCCTCCTGCGTGGCAGAGCTGGCCAACGCCCTGGGCGTGGACTGCATCCTCACCGGGGACATCGGCAAGTTCGGCACCAAGTACCAGATCACCCTCAAGGCGCTCTCCGCCTCCGACGCCCGGGTGCTGGCCGCGCACTCCCAGCGGGTCAACGGGGACGAGGCGCTGTTGGACGAGCTGACCCGCGCCGCCCGCTTCATGGCGCCGGAGCTGGCCAAGAAGCTGGGCCGCAAGCTGCACGCCACCCAGCAGGCGGCGGCGCTGGTCCAGGACACCGGCCCCCAGATCCCCTGGGGCTGGGTGGCGCTGGGGGCGGGCGCGGCGGTGGCCGGCGGCGGGGGCTACTCGCTGAGCCTGGCCGCGGATCGCTATACCCAGCTGGTGGGGGCGCAGCAGCAGGTGCGCACAGAAGATGCGGTGCGCTTCCGCAGTGAAGGTTCCCTGTTCCAGACCGTGGGCTGGGTGGGAGTCGGCCTGGGCGCGGCAGCGATGGCAGGCGGGGTGGCGATGCTGGTGATGCCCTCCGGGGCGCCGGCAAAGGCGCAGGCGATGGTGCTGCCCACCGCCGATGGCTTCGTGTTCTCTGTGGGGGGAGTGCTTCCGTGATCAATTCCTTGGGCAAGTGGATCTGGGTTCGCGCCGCGCTGACCGCCCTGGCGCTGTCCTCCGCCGGGTGCTTCGACTTCGACGGCGCCTTGGGCAACTGCGTGGACGCGGGCCTGTGCGGCGACGAGCCGGCGCCGGAGTTCTCTACCCCCGCGGCGCTGACCGACGGCTACACGGGGGAGACCTACGCGCTGGGCCTGACGGTCGCCGACGGCACCCCGCCGCTCTCCTTCACCGTCACCGCCGGCGCCCTGCCCGCGGGCCTGTTGCTGGATGGCGCCGGCGCGCTGTCCGGCAGCCCGGAGGCCGCCGGCGCCGCCGACTTCACCGTCACCGTCACCGACCGGATCGGCCGCACCGCCCAGCGGGCGTTTACCCTGCAGACCTACGCTCCCCCTGCGGTGACCACCGCCACGATTCCCGACGCCTACGCCTCCCAGGGCTACAGCGCTCCGCTGGGGGTCACCGGCGGCAAGTCGCCCCTCACCTGGACGGTGACCAGCGGAGAGCTCCCCACCGGGATCTCCCTGGGCGGAACGGGCTCGCTGACCGGGGTGGCCGTCGGCGCAGGGCAGGCCGGCTTCACGGTCACCGCCACCGACGCCAACGGCCGGACCGGCGCCGCCGCGCTGACCCTCTCCTCCTTCCCGCTCCCGACGCTGCCGATGCGGACTTTGGCCGACGCCTATGTCTCGGTGGACTACCCCGAGTCGCTGGCCGCCACCGGGGGCAAGGCCCCGCTCACCTATTCGATCTCGGTGGGCGCGGTCCCGGCGGGGATCTCCTTCGGCGCCGACGGCGTCTTTGCCGGTTCCTCCTCCTCCACCGGGAACACCAGCTTCACCGTGACTGTGACCGACGCCAACGGACGCACCCAGTCCCAGGGCTACTCAGTCTCCAGCCACGCGGTGCCCGCCATCACCACCCCCACCTTGATCGACGGGTACCGCAACGAGGCCTACTCCTCGGCGATCAGCTCCAGCGGCGGCAAGGCCCCGATCAGCTTCTCGATCTCCGCCGGCGCCCTGCCCAGCGGGCTGACCCTCTCCGCCGGAGGCGCGCTGACCGGCGTTCCCCAGGCCATCGCCAGCACCCAGACCTTCACCGTCCGGGCCACCGACGCCAACGGGGTCCTCGCCACCCAGTCCCTGAGCCTGGAGATCTACACCCTCCCGGCGCTGGACCCGCGCGCGCTGGCGGACAGCTACGTGGGCTCCGCCTATTCGGACACCGTGTCGGCCTTCAACGGCAAAGCGCCGGTCACCTATCAACTGGCCTCCGGCCAGCTGCCCACCGGGGTGGTGTTCTCCTCGGCGGGCGCGTTCTCCGGGACCCCCACCGCGGCGCTTTCCGCCACCACCCTCAACGTGGTCGCCACCGACGACAATGGGCGGACCCACAGCCGCAGCTTCCTGCTGGGCGCCTACGAGGAGCCGGCGATCGGCACCGCCTCCCTGTCCGACGTGTACACCGACACCCCGCTGGTGGGGCTGTCGGTGGCCACCACCGGGGGCAAGCCTGCCCTGACGTTCTCGATCAGCGCCGGCGCGCTGCCTCCCGGGCTGGCCCTGCACCCGTCCACCGGGGCGCTGACCGGGACCGCCACCACCCCCGGGGACTACGCGTTCACCGTCCGGGTCGCCGACGGGAACGGGCATGCCGCGACCCGGGCGCTGACCTGGGCTGTCTACGCCCCGCCCTCGCTGGACAGCCCGGAGCAGCTGCCGGACGGGGTGCGGGCCACCGTCTACGCCGAGACCCTGGAGACCTCCGGCGGCAAGGCCCCGTTCACCTTCTTCCGCACCTCCGGCACCCTCCCCGCCGGGCTGAGCCTCAACGGCGCCACCGGGGAGATCACCGGCACCCCCTCCGCGGTGAACAGCCAGGCCTTCTTCATCCGGCTCACCGACGCCAACGGACGGCAGGTGCTCAAGCAGTTCACGCTCACCATCTACGACTCGATGTTCATCTCCACCGGCACCAACCTGGCGTCGGCCTACCAGGACGTGGACTACAGCCAGCAGTTGGCGGTGGCCGGCGGAAAGCCGGCCCACACCTGGGCGCTGGCGGTGGGCAGCACCCTGCCCCCGGACCTGATCCTCTCCGCCAGCGGGCTGATCAGCGGCGCCCCGCTGGCGCCGGTCAGCGGGCACGTCTTCTCGGTGGTGGTCACCGACGCCAACTCCAGCACCGCCACCAAGTCCTTCAACCTCACCGTGGCCCCGCGCCCCAGCATCACCACCACCAGCCTGCCGGATGGCTACGTGGCCAATCCGTACAGCGCGGCGGTGCAGGCCACCGGCGGGAAGACTCCGTACGTGTTCGACAAGTCGGCGGGCACCTTCCCCAGCGGGATCACCCAGTCTGGCGGGACGGGCAACGACCTGGTGGGCACCCCCAGCGTGGCCAACACCTTTAGCTTCACCATGCGGGTGACCGACGCCAACGCGCTGCAGGACACCCAGGCGCTGTCGATCACCACCTATGCGATGCCGGAGATCACCACCGCCGCCACCCTCAACGACGCCTACCAGGATCAGGCCTTCTCCCAGACCCTGCAGGTGGGCGGCGGCAAGGCGCCCTTCGTCTGGGCGGTCAGCAGCGGCGCCCCGGCCACCGGCCTGGCCCTCTCCGCGGACGGCGTGCTCTCCGGCACCGCCACCGCCGCCGGTCCCTCCTCCTTCTCGGTGACTGTCACCGACGTCAACGGCAAGAGCTTCACCCGGCCGTTTGGCCAGACGGTGCTCTCGCCGCTGATGCTCACCGCCACCTTCCCCGACGGCTACGTGGGCCGCGCCTACGCTTCGGTCCCCCTGGACGGGACCGGCGGACGGGCGCCCTATGTGTTCTCGGTGACCGCCAGCCTCCCGCCCGGACTCTCGCTGGGCAGCGGCAGCGTGCAGGGCACGCCCACCACCGCCGGCCTCGCGGTGCCCTTTGGCCTCCAGGTCCGGGACGCCAACAACGTCACCACCGTGCAGCCCTTCACCGTGGACCTCTACACCCCGCCCGCGGTGGTCACCGCCTCGCTGGACGACGCGTATTCGGGCACCGCCTACAGCGCCACCCTGATCGGAGAGGACGGCAAGGGCGCGGGCTACAGCTGGCGGATCTCCGCCGGCTCGCTGCCCACCGGGCTGACCCTCAACGATGGCGGCGCGCTGACCGGCACCACCACCGCCACCGGCACCCACAACTTCACGGTGGAGCTGAGCGACGCCAACGGGGTGACCGCCACCGGGCCGCTGTCGCTGATCGTCCGCAGCCCGCTGCAGCTGACCACCTCCTCGCTCCCCGAGGGCTACGTGGGCGTCTCCTACCTGGCCACCCTCGCCGCCAGCGGCGGGGCCGCGCCCTACAGCTTCCAGCTGATCTCCGGGACCCCGCCGGGGACGGTGGCGGTGGCGTCCGACGGCGCCTTCTCCGGCGTCCCCGACGCGGCCGGGACCTTCCCCCTGGGCCTGCAGGTCACCGACGCCAACGGGGCGGTCGCCAGCGCCTCGCTGGACCTGACCGTCTATGAGCGGCCGTCGGTCACCACCACCACCCTCACCGACGGCTATGTGCAGACCAGCCTGGTGGCCACCCTGACCGCCACCGGGGGCAAGGCGCCCTACAGCTGGTCGGTGCCCCCGGCCACCCTGCCGCCCGGGTTGGCGCTGTCCGCCGCCGGCGGGCTGACGGGCACCCCCACCAGCGCCGGCAGCTACCCGTTCACGGTCACCGTCACCGACGCCAATGGACAGACCGGGACCGCCGAACTGGTCCTGGAGATCCACCAGAAGCTGGAGATCACCACCGCCGCGCTGCCCGACGGATACCTCACCTTGAGCTACGGCTTCACCGTGGCCGCGGTGGGTGGCCCGGCCGGGGGCTACACCTGGAGCGCCAGCGGGCTGCCTGCGTCGCTGACCCTGGACGCCGGCAGCGGGCTGATCTCCGGCATCCCCGCCGCGGCGGGTTCCTCCCTGGTGCTGCTGACTGTCACCGACGGGAACGGGATCACCGCCAGCCGCTCGCTGGCCCTGGTCGCGTATGCCATGCCCCGCTTCGTCAGCGGCTCGCCGCTGGCGGATGGCTACGTGGCATCCACCTATCCGGTCTCCCTGGTGGCCACAGATGGCAAGGGGCCCTACACCCTGACCACCGTGGATCCGCTCCCCCCCGGGCTGACCCTCAACCCCAACGGGACCTTCAGCGGAACGATCAGCGGCGCGGCCGGGGTCGGCTACCCGTTCACGGTGCAGCTGCGGGACAGCAACAACGTAGGGGTCTCCGCCGGCTTCACCACCTCGGTGCTGGGCACCCTGGTGGTGGACACAGTCTCGGTGCCGGACCTCTACACCGCCACCCCCTACTCGCTGCCCTTCGCGGTCAGCGGCGGCAAGCCCGCCTACAGCTGGTCGCTGCCGGTCGGCAGCTCGGCCCCGGCGGGGATGACCTTCTCCGCCGCCGGCCTGTTGGAGGGATCCCCCACCACCGCCGGGACCCACGCCTTCTCCGTCCGGGTCACCGACGGCAACGCCCGGACCGCGCAGGGGCCGATCACCGCGCAGATCTTCAGTCCGCCGCTGATCACCACCGCCTCGCTGCCCAACGCCTATGTGGGCGCGCCCTACTCGCAGGCGCTGGCCTCCACCGGCGGCAAGACCGCGCTCTCCTGGTCCGCCCTCGGGCTGCCCTCCTTCCTGAGCCTGGACCCCGGCACCGGGGTGATCTCCGGGACGGCCACCGTCGCGGACCTGGGCAGTTACCCGATCACGGTCACCCTCACCGACGCCAATGGACGGACCGCCGATCAGGCCCTCACGGTGAATGTGCTGCAGGGCTTCTTCATCACCAGCTCTACCCTCCCCGACGGGTACACCGCAGCGGCGTACTCCAACCTCCTCACCGCCACCGGAGGGGCGCCGCCGTACACCTGGTCCGCCCCCAACGCCGATCTGCCCGCGGGGCTGTCCCTCAACGCTGGCACCGGCGAGCTGAGCGGAACCCCCACCACCGCCGGGGCCTACGCCTTCGTGATCCGCGCCAACGACAGCGCGGCCGGCCAGGATGAGGTGACCATCAACCTTCAGGTCTACCGCCCGCCCTCCGTGGTCACCGCCGCGCTGGCCGACGGGTACCTGACCGAGACCTACGGCCAGACGCTGGCCGGCGCCGACGGCAAGACGCCCTACTCCTGGAGCGTCACCGGCAGCCTCCCGGCGGGGACCACCCTCACCGCCTCCACCGGGGTGATCTCCGGGGTGCCCACCAGCGGAGGGACCAGCACCTTCACCGTCACCCTGCGCGACGCCAACAACCAGACCGCCACCGTTGGCCTCACCCTGACCATCTACGCGCTGCCCTTCCACGTCTCACCGCCCGAGCCGATGGCCGGCTACCGCGGTGTGGCCTACTCCTTCAACCAGCAAGGCGGCGGCGGGAAGAGCCCCCTGACCTGGTTCGTGGATGGCGCGCTGCCCGCGGGGCTGAGCCTGGCCTCGGGCTCCGGGACGATCAGCGGGACGGTGAGCGCCGCGGCGGCGACCAGCGGCTTTGGCTCGAGGCTGCGGGACGCCAATGGCCGCGAGGTCTCCTTGGCACGCACGATCGAGGTGTTCGACCGGCCCTCCAACACCTCCGCCACCTTCGTGCGCGGCTTTGTGAACGTGGCCTACGACCACCCGCTGAGCGCCACCGGCGGGGTGCCCCCCTACACCTTCTCCGCCTCTCCGGCCGGCGCACTGCCTCCCGGGCTGAGCGTGCAGCTGGTGGCGGGCTCCTGGCGGCTGGCCGGCACGCCCACCACCGCCGGCACCTACCCCTTCACCCTGACCGTGACCGACGCCAACGGACAGACCGACGCCGACAGCTACTCGGTGGAGATCTCCCCTTCGCTGGACATCACCACCAGCTCCCTGCCCGCCGCCTACGCCGGTGAGGCCACCTACAGCCCAGTGGTGCAGGCCACCGGCGGCCTGACGCCCTACACCTTCTCGCTGCAGTCCGGTGCGTTGCCCTCCGGGCTGACCCTCAACGCCAACGGCAGCTTCTCCGGCAGTACCAACGCCACCGGCGCCTTCACCTTCTTCGTGCGGGTGACAGACGCGGGCGGCAGCACCGACAGCCAGCAGCTGACCCTGACCGTGGTCTCGCCGCCCAGCATCTCCGCCGGGTCTGCGCCCCCCGCCTACCAGGGCGTGGCCTTCAACTTCGTGCAGGACGTGGTGGGCGGGGTGGGCCCCTACCTGTGGACGATCAGCTCCGGCGCCCTGCCCCCCGGGCTGAACCTGGATCCCGCACAGGGCGAGCTGACCGGCGTTCCCACCGCCGCCGGGACCAGCAGCTTCGTGGTCTCGGTCAGCGACGCCAACGGCCGCTCCACCAGCCGGCCCTATTCGCTGGTGGTCCATCCCCCGCTCCAGCTGGTGGGCCGGCAGCTGCTGGACGCCTACGCCGGCGCTGGCTATGCGGACTCGCTGGCCGGCTCGGGCGGAATGCCGCCGTACCAGTACTTCCTCACCACCGGCTCTCCGCCTCTCGGGGTGGGACTGCAGCCGTCGGGTCAGCTGAACGGGACCGCCAGCACCGGCGCCCCCCACGACACCCTCTACAGCTTCACCGTCACCGTCCAGGACGCCAATGGCCAGCTGAACAGCGCGCCCTTTGGTATCCGCCTCTACCAGCCGGTGATGGTCACCAACACCTCGCTGGTGGCGGCCACCGAGGGCGTGGACTACCGGATAGACGCCCTGGGCGGTCGGGCGCGGATCACCACCCAGTTCGGGAAGCTGCCGCTGGCCTACTCCGCCAGCGGACTTCCGGCGGGGCTGGGGGTCAACTCCGCCGGCCAGCTGGTGGGGATCCCCGCCTTCGGCACCTTCGGGCTGCACACCGTGGTGCTCACCGCCACCGACGCCAACAACAAGCCCCACAGCCGGACGCTGAGCCTGAGCGTCAACCGTCCCAACCCGATCGCCGGGGGAGGCACCCAGGCCGCGGCGCCAGGGTCCAGCGTGATCACCGACGTGCTGACCGTGTTCACCCAGAACCACCGCGGTCAGCCCGCCTCGGATGTGGCGGTGCGGGTGCGCAAGAACGGCGCCGAGTATTCGCCGGTCAAGGAAGCGGTCACCGGCACCGACGGCCGGGTGGTGTTCACCGGGCTGGGCCTCAACGGCACCACCGACACGGTGGACCTCACCGCCAACGCCGCCAACTACACCAACACCTCCTTCATGCAGGTCAACGCCGCGCTGGTCACCCTGCCGATGGAGCCCCACTCCGTCCCGGGCCGGCGTTCGGGGATGGGGCAGGCCTTCGATCCGGGCAGCGCCGACTGGTTCATCTTCGGCGGCCAGCTGAACCGGGCCTTCCCCTCCCGCTCCGACCTGGACGAGGACTCGAACTCGGTGTGCGCCAACGACATCGTGCGGATGAACGGCACCGCGGGGCTGCAGGCGGTGGACTGGGTGGAGGCCCGGGCCGATGGGCTGGTGGACGGCCCTCCGGCCCGCAGTTTCAGCAGCGTGGCCCGGATCGGCTCGGAGGTCCTGCTCTTCGGCGGCCAGGCCTGCCCCAGCGGGATGATGCTGGACGACGTGTGGTCCATCAATCCCGGTACCGGCACCTGGGCCCGGCGGCTGCCCACCGGGGGTCCGGGGCCTCGCAGCCGGCACGCGCTGGCCTCGTCGGGGGGCTCCGGCGCGGTGGCCTTCCTGTTCGGCGGCTACGACTCCGCCTCCAACCTCACCGGGCAGCTGTGGTCCTTCCAGCCCAGCACCAACCTCTGGACCCAACGCTTCCCCGCGTTCCCCTTGCCCAATGGCCGGGTGGATCATGGAATGGCGGTCAACCCCTCCACCGGACACCTGTGGATCTGCGGCGGCAAAGGCAGCTCCGGCCTCTCCACCTCCGACTGCTGGAGCTACAACCCCTCCGTCAACAACTGGACCGCGCAGGCCTCGCTGCCGGGCCCCCGCAGCGGGCACCGGCTGGCGTTCTCCAGCGCCGGCGACGCGTACGTGTTTGGTGGCACCGACAGCTTCGGCGCGTTGCGCAACGACCTGCTACAGCTGACGGGAGGCACCTGGTCGGTGCTCAGCCCCAACGGGAGCACCACCGGTCCCTCCCCCCGGTCGGACTTCGCCATGGCCCACGATCCGGCCAACTCCCGGCTGTTGATCTACGGCGGTGACGCCGGTGGAGGAGGAGGGGGAGGCACCGGCGGGATCAGCACCAGCGACGAGGTCTGGGCCCGCGATCTGGTCGGCAACCAGTGGCTGCGGCTCAGCCCGGCGCTGGGGGGGGCCGGCGGCTCCACGGTCCAGCTCACCGGCACCGTCAGCGGCGGGGTCGCCAGCACCAACGGGCAGATCGAGCTGGTGCTGACCACCGAGTCCGGCCAGCAGCGCAACTTCTTCCTATGGGGCGCCAGCGGCAGCTTCGTCTTCGACGGGCTGCCCTCCGGACAGCGGATGCGGCTCACCGCGCTGAACACCGACTACGACCCCTCCCCGGCGGTCCTCAGCAACTTCCTCAGCCGGGATCTGGGCTACGTCTCCAGTAACCAAAGCGAGAGCCTGGTCTTTGGCGCCGCGCCGCTGCTGACCAGCGCGGCCGGCCAGCTGGTGCTTCCCCCGGGCTGGCATCCCTCCTCGACGGCCTCCCTGAGCGTGTTCTCGGCGCAAGCGCCCACCCCGGCCTTCGCCCACCGGTCGGGCGTAGGGCAGCTCACCGGCGCCATCGCCCAGGTGGACTTCTTCGCCCCACCCGGCCTGGAGACCACCGCCCGCGCCCAGGCGGAGAGCAACCTGGCCACCACCTGCGCCCGGGTCACCTCCCAGCGCCGCAACGTGGGCGCCTCCCTGGGGACCTGGACCCTGCCCGGCGCTCCCACCGATCCGGCCCCCGGCCGATCAGAGTGCGCGCCTCTGGGCTTAGGGTTCGTCACCACCGGCAGGTACGGCGGCCCCTCCCAGACCCACTCGGTGCAGGTGGGTGACTTCGACGGGGACGGCTTCCCGGATCTGATCGCTGGCAGCCGGGGCGACCAGTACTTGCGGGTGTGGCTGAACCAGGGCGACTGGCTGTTGCAGACCGGGGACCTACCCACCCTGCTCGGCTTCGTGCCCGGAAGCCTGGCGGTGGCAGACCTGGACAACGACGGGAACCTGGACGTGCTGGCCGCCGATGTCGGGGGACAGAACCGGGTGCTGGCCCTGTACGGAAACGGAAATGGAACCTTCCAGACCCCGGTCTTGGTCTTCAACCTGGGCATCGGCGCCTCCGAGGCCCTGGTGATCGCCGACTTCAACAACGACGGCGACCTGGACTTCGCGGTCAGTGATCGGGCCAACGGCAATGCCTACGCGCTGTACGGCGACGGACTGCGCAACTTCAGCTCCCCTACCGCCCACTGGGTGGGGAAGGAGGTGTCTTCGCTGCGGTCAGCGGACATCGACGGCAACGGGTTCCCAGACCTGGTCTCGGTGTCCTATGCGGACAACCAGCTGCGCGTGTGGTTCGGCAGCGCCGGTGGCCTCCTGGGGCCGGACGTCTTCTCCACCCCGCCCCTGACCCACGCGGTGGATCTGGGCGACCTGGACGGAGACGGCGACCCGGACGCGGTCACAATCAGCCTGGACGACAATCAGGTCGCGGTGTGGTTCAACGCCCAGGGGACGCTGACGCTGGCGAACTCCTTCTCCGCCTCCTTCGGCGTCAACACCTCGGTCACGGTGGCGGACTTCACCGGGGATGGCACCTTGGACATCGCGGTCGCCGCCACCAACAATGTGGTGGTGTTCCGCAATGAGTCCGCCGGCACCTCCTTCCAGCAGTTCGCGGTGGCCGACCTGGGCACCGAGGTCCGCACCCTGAACCATGTGGACCTCAACGGCGACGGGGCCCTGGATGTGCTGGGGGCCCTCCCCTCCGGGGGCACCATGTGGATCGGCTACCTGGGCCGTCCTCCGCCGCTGGTCCCGCTGGCCACCCCGTTCACCTTCACCGCACCAGCCAACACCCGGATGATGAAGCTGGATCGCGGCGCCCACAAGGCGTCCTTGGACTGGGTGTCCTTCTCCCCGCTTGGCGCCGGGCCGGCCAGCGTCTCCTTGCCGCTCCCCTCGTCGCTGCGTGGCTCCCGCCCCAGCCCCATCAACCAGCTGTCCGCCTGGTCCACTACCCTGGTGCTGGACTCAGCGCCGCTGGACGTGAACAACCTGCGCTTCAACCGGTTGGAGCCGGAGGCGATGATCAAGACCGGCGCCCGGGTGTTCCAGCGGCAGTAGTTCAACCAAGGCGGGGGGGCGCACATAGGATGGGCGGATGATCCCGCCCCTCCTGTTCACGCTGGTGGCCACCTCGCTGGCCGCCGCTCCCCCCGCCCCCGCCGCTCCGAAGACGATGCGGGTGGACTACTTCCACGCCGGCACCGCCACCGAGGAGACCTTCAGCCTGGACCGGGTGGTGCTGGAGCCGCTGCCCTGGCCGGGCAACCCCGACCGGGCCCTGGACGACAGCGGCTACGGCAAGTACCGCTTCGAGGTGAAGGACGCCCAGAGCGGGAAGGTCCATTACTCCCGCGGCTTCGCCTCCATCTACGGGGAGTGGGAGACCACCGCGGAGGCCAAGACGCTGCGCCGCACCTTCCACGAGTCGGCCCGGTTCCCGGCGCCCCAGGGCAAGGTGATCCTCTCATTGCAGAAGCGGGGCGAGCGCGGCGGGTTCCAGGAGGTGTGGAAGGCGGAGATTGATCCGGCGGACATGTTCGTGGATCCCTCGTCACCGCCGTCTCCGGGCAAGGTGCTCAAGCTGCACCAGGGCGGGGCCCCGGCGAAGAAGGTGGATCTGCTGATCCTGGGGGATGGGTACACCGCCAGGCAGCGCGCCAAGTTCGAGAAGGACGCCCGCCGGCTGACCCGCGAGCTGTTCGCGCACTCGCCCTTCAAGGAGCGGAAGGGCGACTTCAACGTCTACGGGATCTGCCCGCCGTCGGATCAGCCCGGGATCTCCCGGCCGTCCACCGGCCTCCACCGCCGCTCGCGGATCGGCGCCACCTATGACGCGTTTGGCTCCGAGCGCTACATCCTCACCTTCGAGAACCGGGCCCTGCGCGATGTGGCCGCCTTCGCGCCCTACGAGTTCATCGTGATCCTCACCAACACCAACACCTACGGGGGCGGCGGGATCTTCAACCTCTACAGCACCGTGGCCGCGGACAGCCTGTGGTCGCCCTACCTGTTCATCCACGAGTTCGGCCACCACTTCGCCGGATTGGCCGACGAGTACTTCACCTCCGAGACCGCCTACGCGCCCGCCACTGATCGCCCGGAGCCCTGGGAGGAGAACGTGACCGCGCTGCTGGATCCTGCGCAGCTCAAGTGGAAGGACCTGGTGGAGGCCGGCACCCCGGTCCCCACCCCCTGGCAGAAGGCGGCCTTCGAGGCCGCCAGCGCCGAGTACCTGGTCCAGCGGAAGAAGATCCGCAGCGAGAACCGGCCGGAGCAGGAGATGGACGCCCTGTTCGTCCAGCAGCAGAAGAAGGAGACCGCGCTGTTCGCCCAGGAGAAGTACCGGGGCCAGGTCGGCGCCTTCGAAGGGGCGATGTACGAGTCCCAGGGGTACTACCGGCCCCAGGTGGACTGCATCATGTTCTCCCGCAATCAGGTCCCGTTCTGCCAGGTGTGCTCCCGCGCCATCGAGAAGGTGATCGACCTGTACGCGCGGTAGCGGTCAGCGACTGCCCTTCCCCGAAGCTCCCTTGGAAGAGCTGCTGTCCTTCTCCGGAGGAGGATTGCTGCGGACCGGCGCGGCGGGAAGACCACTGGCGAAGAGGGCTTGCCCGCTTGGCCGTTGGCGCCGAAAGGAAGTGCGCAGCTGCGCACATCCCGTGGCCGAGGCTGGAAGTTCGCAGCCCTGCTGCAGCGCTTCTGAAGGTGTCGCTTGGCGGCTCCGCCTTCTGTCCCCGAGAATCCCGGCATGGCGAAGACGATGACGGCGGCGCAGCCGTCGATGCTGAAATCCGCGGTGACTCTCTGGATGAAGGTGACGGACCCGGAGGCCGCGGCGATGACCGGCGGTCCGGCGGTCCCGATCACGCTGTTCGCCGCCACCCGGC
Source organism: Myxococcota bacterium (assembly GCA_030857095.1). Classification (GTDB taxonomy): domain Bacteria; phylum Myxococcota; class Myxococcia; order Myxococcales; family Myxococcaceae; genus JALYOC01. Next base: position 27,505 of record JALYOC010000014.1, read on the forward strand.
TGTGTGCGCTGGCGGTGGCCTACGTGGCGGTGAACTGGGCCACCACCGGACCGACGTTCGATCTGGTGGGCGCGCTGTGCCAGGGAGAGTGCCTGGTCGCGGTCACCCCGCCCTCTGCTCACGAGTCCTTGGCTCTATGGGGGCTGGCCCAGGCCTCGCTGCTGGCGGAGATCCCGCCCGCGGCCACCCTGCTGGTGGTGGGGAACCTGGCGGCCTTCGCCGCGCTGTGGATCCTCTACAAGGTCTTCCAGCGCCTGGCCGATGAGCGCGCCGCGCAGTGGTCGATCGCCCTTTTGGCGCTGTTCCCCTTCGCCTACCTGCAGATGACCGGACACCGCGACGGGCTGTCGCTGTTGTTCAGCGCCTTGACCGCCTGGTTCGCCCTTGACGGACGCTATCTGCGGGCCGGTCTGGTGGCGGCGGTGGGCGTGCTGGTGGATCCGTTCGTGGCGCTGGGCGCCTTGCTGATCGGCGCGCTGCACCTGCGGGACCAGGGCGTGAAGCGGGCGCTGGGATCGGGCCTGATGGGCGCGCTGCTGCCGGTGCTGTCGCTGGGCGGCCTGGCCCTCTACTCCGGCCTGAAGTTCTCCGACCCGCTGGCCTTCCTGGCCGCCGGTCCCAATGCCCGCCCAGTGGGGATGGAGCTGCTGGCCAGCCTCAGCGATCCCTCTCCCGCACGAGGACTCTGGGGGATCGCCGCCGCCGCCGGGCTGGTGACGATCGGCGCGGTGTGTCTGGTCCTCAAGCGGCCCTGGGCGCCGCTGCTGGCCTTCGCCCTGCCCTGGGTGTTCTTGATGTGGACCTTCGCCCGCGGAGGCCTGGCCTCCCACGCGGCGCTGTGCTGGCCCGCCTTCCTGCCGCTGGGGGCGTGGCTCTCCCGCCGTCCCTCGCTGCAGGTGCCGGTGGTGGCCGGCTCGGCGATCCTGCTGGGCTGCTTCCTGCTGCTCTACACCCGGGGCATCGCCATCGGTTGATCGCTCAGGCAGTAGCGCGCAGTGCCAGCGCCTCCGCCCAGTCGGTGTAGATCTCCACCAGCTTGCGGGGATGCTCCAGCTGCGGGGTGTGCCCCGCGTCCTCCATGATCGACAGATGGAAGTGCGGAAGCCGCTTCACCAGCTCGATCGAGGCGGCGACCGGCACCAGCAAATCGTGGCGGCCGTGGATGATCAGGGTAGGGACGCGGATCCGCCGGGCAGCCTCGTGGAGGATCTCCGGATGCAGAAGCACCATCCGGACCAGATAGCGCGCCGCGCGCAGGAACTCGCGGTTGACCCAGGGCATCTCCGCGGCGCGTCGGGTGACCAGCTCCACGTGCTGTCGGATCACCTCCTGCTCCACCCGCGAGGGGTCCACGCAGCAGCGGGACAGCAGCAGCTTCACCAACCCCTCCGGCCCCAGCCGGTGGGAGGCGCGGTTGACGAAGAAGTCTCCCAGGCCGGGCATGGCGTAGGTGAAGAATGTGGCCACGGTGATCGGATCCAGCTCGCGGCGGCTGGGTACCGGCTGCGCCGGGCCGACCAGCACCAGCTGCTCCACCAGCTCCGGGCGGTGCGCCGTCACCAGCATCGAGAGCAGCCCGCCCATCGAGTTGCCCATCACCACCGCCGGCTCGCCGACCACCTGCTCCAAGAAGCGCTCCAGCCGATCCTGGGTCCCCTCGAAGGTGGTGCCGGTCTTGAGCGGAGGACTCAAGCCGAAGCCGGGCAGATCCACCGCCAGCACCCGTCGGCGTTTCCTCAACAGCGGGGCCACGGAGGCCCAGTTGAGGTGCGAGCCGCCAAGCCCATGGATCAAGACCACCGGAGGCCCGCTTCCTCCGAAGTCCGCGTAGTGAACGGGGCCATCCAGGTCGATCGATGCGAGCTTCATGACACTCCAACGTAATCACGGCCTCCGAGCTGTGCCGCACTGCGTTGTAGTGAAACGCCGCAAGAAGTCCCTGACCCCACCTACCCGACCGCTGGAGGAGCGGGCAGGACGTGCCCCCGAACGGACCCCGCCCCAGCGCGGGTCCAGATCACCCCTTCCGATGTGATCAAGCCGCCCGCCTCCCCAGACACTCCCTCAGCGCGTCCAACGCGTCGCGCAGCCGCTGGGCATCGAGAGTCCCACCGCCGCTGAACCGCGCCTGCTGGTAGCCACGAACGAAGGCCTCGGCGTGTTCGCGGACCTCCGCGCCGTGGCGTTGTCCCAGCCTGATCAGCAGCTCCTCGTCCGTCTCCGCCGGTCCTGCCCTCAGGTCTGCCCGGGCAGAGAGCAGCTTCAGATAGTCGGCACGCAGCGCGACCAACCTCCGGTCCTCGCTCTCCAGTGCCCGTCGCGCCCGCGCCCTCTTGGGCGCCCGGACGCGCCGACGCAGCCGCCAGACCAGTCCGGCCACGATTGCCCCCCACAACAGCGGCGAGCGGGCCACGCCCTGCAGCGCTCCCCAGGGATCGGCCCGGAACGCGTTGAACCCGCGCCGGACCCAGGCGCCCACCGCGTCCAGCGCCGCGGTAGCCAGGTTGGCCGAGCCCCGGGGAAGCACCGTGTCCCGGCTCCGCCACGGCGTGGGATCAAACGGCACATAGCGGCCCTCGTCGGCGAGGTACACCTCCACCCAGGCGTGCGCGTCCCGCTCCCGGACGGTGACCACCCCGGAGAGCGGATTGCGTTCGCTGGGCGCAAACCCGCCCACCACCCGCGCCGGGATCCCCTCCATCCGCAGCAGGATCGCCATCGCGCTGGCGAAGTAGGTGCAGTAGGCCGCGCGCCGCTCCCTCAGCAACACCGCCAGCGGATGCCCCCGGCCGGTCAGGTCCACCTCCAGCGTGTACTCGAAGCCGTCGCGGAAGAACGCCTCGGCGGCGGAGGCCTTCTCTCGCGCGGTGCCCTGGCCCCCGAAGACCTCTGCCCGGAAGGGCTCCAGCTCGCGGCGCAGCCCCTCGGAGACCCGCACCGCGTCCGCGGTGGGCGCCGGCTCCAGCGCGAGCCGCTCCTCCCGGGAGAAGCGGACCGAAAGCGGCCTGCCCCGCAGATCCCGTCCCGACCAGATCCCTCCTGGGCGGGCAATGGCCCCCGCGTCCTCCGCCACGCCCCCGGCGGGCGTGGGCAGCGCCCGTCCCAGCTCCCGGATCAAGGTGAGGGTGAGCGACGCGGTCCCGGTGGACTCCGGCGCCGCGCCCGGCTCTCCGCTCAGCTCGTGCCAGCGATCGTCCACCAGCTCTCCGAGCACCACCGATCGCAGCCGCTGCGCCGGATCTCCCTCCACCTCGAACAGCGCCCGGTCCGAGGCCTCCACCCGGGACTGGCGAGGGGTCCCCAGCTGTCCCTCAAAGCCGAACCCCCGGGGCAGCAGGTTGTCCCGCATCCAGTCGCTCAGCAGCTCCATCACCGCGCCCTCGCTGCGGTGCACCGTTCGCTCCAGGGGCAGCCCCACCCCGGCGGTCACCGCCAGGAACAGCGCGAACCCCAACGCCCCGCCCCACCCGCCGCGCGCGCCACCCCCTTGCGCGAACATCACCACCGCGAAGGCGGCGAACACCCCGCCCGCCGCCACTGCCAAAGGAGCGGTCCAGGGCACGGTCAGCGACAGCGCCGCCAACAGCGCGCACCAGGTCCAGCCGAACAGGGTCCGCCCGGCGCTGATCGAGTAGACGGAGCTCACCGCCAGCCCGGTGCCCAGCGGCCCCAGCAGCAGCGGAGGGACCATCCCCGGCGCGGTCGGGACCAGCAGGCTGCCTGCCAGCCCCACCGTCACCGCCAGCCCCCCGGCGATCAGGAACACCGTCCGTCGGTAGGAGAGCGGCGATTTTTGCCAGGTGGCCCACAGCCCCCACGCGGCGCAGGGCACCGCCACCCACCCCTGCTGATGGGCCACCGCGTACAGCGCCAGCACCGCCAGGCAGGGCAGCAGCGCGACCCCCCTCTGCGCGCGCCCGCTCATCCCAGCCTCACCACTTCGGAGGGATCCAGCTGGGTCAGCTCCACCCCCGGCCGCAGGCACAACACCCGGATCGCCACCCCGCGCTCCTTGAGCTGATTCACCAGCGCCGCCCGCTTCGGGTCCCAGGTCATCATCACCAGGATCACCGCCGAGAGCCTGGGGGCCTCGGGCAGCAGCGCCGCCTCCAGCGCCTCGAAGTCCAGCCGGCTGCCGGACTCCAACGAGGCCAGGATCTCCAGCAGGTGATCGAAGTGGGCCAGCGCGCGCCCCGCCTGGAAGTGGAAGATCCGCGGCCCGGCGGCGAACAGATCCAGGATGTACTCGCGCCGCGCCAGCACATCCGCGATCCCCGCCGCCACCGAGAGGCTCTGCTCCAGCAGCTTCTCCTCGCGGGCGGAGTGGACCTCGATGTCCAGGACCATCGCCAGGCGGACGAAGTACTCCTCCTGGAACTCCTTCACCACCAGCCGCCCGGTGCGCGCGTAGGAGGGCCAGTGGAGGTCCCGCATCCGGTCTCCCGGGCGGTACTCGCGGGTGCCGAAGAACTCGGTGGAGTCTCCGACCTGGGAGGCCACCGAGATCCCTCCCGGCTGGTAGTTGCGGCCGTGCGGGACCTCGAAGCCCTCCACCGCGGTGAAGCGCGGGTAGACCACCAGCCGATCCTCGCCCCCGGTCCGCACCGGCCACTTGAACAGCCCGGAGGGAAAGGCGCTGGCCGCCTGCAGCCGGCGCAAGGGGTACACCCCGCGCAACTTGCAGTGCAGCGCCACCCGCACCTCGGCCTTCTCTCCCGGGCGCAACAGCGGGATCACCTCCGGCTCCCCGGCGGGGCGCACGTCCGCCGGCAGGCCCCGCTCCTGGATCGTCACCTGGCGCAGGGTGCGCAGGCCCACGTTCTGCACCGAGACCCGGTACTCCAGCCGGTCTCCCGCCGACACCGGCGGGGGCAGGTGCCGCTGCAGCCGGACCCGCGGACGAAAGGGCCACCCCACCAGCGCGCCGGCGACCAGCGCCGCGACGGAGAAGGAGAACAGCTGCACGATCCCCCGGGCCAGCCCGCCCAGGGCCAGCATCCCGGCGGCGATTGCGCCCCACAGCACCGCGCGCCCCAACGGAGTCAGCAGGCCCAGGTAGTAGTCGTGCATCGCCCGGAGCGAGTCGTGCTCCTCGGGGGACATGAAGAACGACCACCGGCGGCGCTTCATCGGTTGGCGTCTACCGGGGGACCGGGACCATTGAGACCAGCTCCTCCAACAGCCCGCGCTTCTCCACCCCGGAGTAGCGGGCCCGGGTGTCCAGCACCAGCCGGTGGGACAGCACCGACGGCGCCAGCGACTTCAGATCCTCGGGCAGCACGTAGTCCCGGCCCCGCTGCAGCGCCCGCGCCCGCGCCAGCTGCGAGAAGGCCACCGCGCCCCGGGTGGAGACCCCCAGCCGGATCGAGGCGTGTCCACGGGTGGCCTGGACGATCCGCAGCAGGTAGTCCGCCACCGTCTGCTCGATCTTCACTCCCCTCACCTCCCGCTGCAGGCGCACCAGCGCCTCCAAGCTCGCCACCGCCGTCAGCTGGGAGAGGCCCGCCTGCCCCGCGTGGTTTACGACGATCTCCCGCTCCTCCTCCTCCGGCGGATAGCCCAGGGACAGCTGCACCGCGAAGCGATCCAGCGACGCCTCCGGGAGCGGATAGGTGCCGTGGAACTCCACCGGGTTCTGGGTGGCGATGCACACGAACGGCGGCGCCAGGGTCCGGGTGTGCCCGTCCACCGTGACCTGGCCTTCGGACAGCGCCTCCAGCAGCGCGGACTGGGTGCGGGGCGAGGCCCGGTTGATCTCGTCGGCGATCAGGACGTTGGCGAAGATTGGCCCCGGCCGGAACTCGAAGCGCCCCTCCTGGGGGAGGAAGATGGACGACCCGAGGATGTCGGTGGGCAGCAGGTCGGGGGTGAACTGCACCCGCTTGAAGACCCCGCCCACGCTGATCGCCAACGCCTTGGCCAGGGTGGTCTTGCCGGTGCCGGGCACGTCCTCCAGCAGTGCATGACCGCCGGCGGCCACGCAGCACAGCAACAGCTCCACCGCCTCGGGCTTGCCGCGGATCACCTGCCGCAGGTTCTGACCCAGCAGTTGGAGCAACGGCTGGGAGGACCCAGGGGACTCGGGGACGGGGACGGCGCGCACCCAAGTGAGCGTAGCAGCCAGCAGCGGACGAACGCAGCGCGCTTGCGAGCCGGCGGGCGGGGGGGCGGGGGGGGCGCCTTTCGCCTCCGGAAATGTAGCCTGTCCCCTTTATTGACTCAGCGCGACAGGAAGGCGGTGACGTCCTTCATCACCCGCTCGCGCAGGGCCACATCCTGGCTCAGCCGCTCCAGGGTCTGCCCGGTGGCCTGCTTGGCCTCCTCCACCGGATGGGCGGCGAAGTGCGCCTGGGCCTCGGTGAGGTGGGCTCGGGTGATCAGCGCGCCCATCGCCTCCACCACCCGACGCAGGATCATCGGCGCGCTGCCGGTGCGGGCAATCACCTCGTCCCAGCGCTGCTGGATCTGCTTCCAGAAGGCGTCGCGGGCGGTGCGGTTGGCCAGCAGGCCGTTGACGAAGCCGGCGGTGTCCTGCATCGGGACCTTGCCGCCGAAGAACAGCTCCTGGCCGCGCTGGGCCAGCTTCGGGTCCTCGAAGGCGGCCAGCGCCATCAGGTAGCGCCGCTTGGTGGCCGGGTCCGGCTCGCCCGGGAACTTTGCCTCCAGGGCGTCGAACAGCGACGCGTCCCCGGCGCGGGCGCACATCCCGAACGCCACGTCCTGCAGGTTGGGCTCCAGCGCCTGCGCATCTCCCCCCAACAGCCGGGTCACCCGGGCCTGCGCCTCCCTCAGCGCCGAGGGGCTGCGGGCGATCCCTCCCACCGCGTACACCAGCGAGGCGCGCTGCAGCTTCACCTCGTCGCTCTCGCCGGGCGCCGGGTCCCAGCCCAGCTTCTGCAGCTGCGGGGCAAACAGCTTCTCCACGAAGGCGCGGAAGGCCACCTCATCCTGGCCCTCGGTCAGCCGCCGCTGGATATAGGCCAGCTTGCTGACCAGCTCGTCCAGCACCGCGTAGTCCTGCTCCTGGGCGAACCCTTGGGCCAGCTCCAGGAAGGCGGCAATCTCAAACTGGCCCGCGCGCACCAGCGCCCACTGATCGGCGATCAGCGAACCGCGCTCGGCGGGGGACAGCTGCTGCACCCCGGCGGAGATCTTCTTCAGGGTCGACGGGTCGTAGGCCACCCGGTGGAAGCCGGTGTTGTCCCCGTTGCCGCAGACCCAGGCGATCTCCCCCTCCCCAGGCAGGGTCAGGGTCTGTTCCCGGGACTGCAACAGCACCCGGTGCTCCCGGATCCCACCCGCGTCGCGGTAGCGGATCACCAGCGGCAAAGGCCAGGTCTCCTCCGAGGTCACCCCCGGCTCCGAATAGAAGCGGGCCTGGGAGACCTTCAGCGACCGGCCGGAGAGGGACACCGAGAGCAGCGGGTAGCCGCTCTTGCGGATCCAGGCGTTGGCCACCTCCAGCACCGGCTGGGAGGAGGCCGCGGCCAGCGCGGACCACAGGTCGTCGGCCACCGCGTTGCCGCGCGCGTGCTGCTTCATGTAGGCGCGGATCCCGTCGCGGAACGCAGCCTCGCCCAGGAAGTTCTCGATCATCCGCAGCACCGCCCCACCCTTCTCGTAGGTGATGGCGTCGAAGGCCTCGCCGGCCTCGTTGGCGTTGTGCACCTCGCCGCGGATCGGGTGGGTGGAGCGCAGCGCGTCCAGGTGCAGGGCCACCGCCTTGCCGTTGTCGAAGTCCAGCCACACCCGCCACTGGGGCCGCCAGGGATCGACGATCTTGTAGGCCATCCAGGTGGCGAAGGCCTCGTTGAGCCACAGGTCGTCCCACCACACCATGGTGACCCAGTTGCCGAACCACTGGTGGGCCAGCTCGTGGGTGATCACCTCCGCCACCCGCTTCTGCACCGAGAGGGGCGCGGTCTTGGGATCCAGCAACAGCGCGGTCTCGCGGTAGGTGATCAGCCCCGCGTTCTCCATCGCCCCCGCCTCGAAGTCCGGGATCCCCACCTGGTCCACCTTGCCGTAGGCATAGGGCAGCCCGAAGTAGTCCTGCAGCCGGGGCAGCACCGCCGCCGCCACCTCCTGGGCAAAGGCGGTCAGGTGCGCCTTCTCCGGCAGGCTCCAGGTGCGGATCGGGATCCCCGCCGCCTTGACCTCCGCGCTGGGGACCAGCGGGCCCACCACCAGCGCGATCAGGTACGAGCTGAGCACGTCGGTCTCGGCGAAGCGCACCGTGCGCCGGCCGTCCTTCACCTCCTCGGAGACGATCGGACCGTTGCCCAGGCTGGCCACCCCGTCCGGGACCTCGATCCCGATCGCCCACCGGGCCTTGAAGGCCGGCTCATCGAAGCAGGGGAACAGCCGCCGCGCGTCCGCCGCCTCGAACTGGGTGGAGGCCACCTTCCCCGCCAGGTACAGCCCGCGCAGTCCTTCGGTGAACCTGCCCTTCCAGTCCACCTCCAGCGAAACGGTGCCCCGGGGCAGCTCCTCTCCGAAGCTCAACACCAGGGTCTCGCTCTGCGGCCGCACCGACACCGTGGCGGTCAGCGTCTTGCCGCCGGCCTGCAGCTGCACCCGCTGCACCTCCAGGGAGATCCCGTGGAGCACGATCTCCCGGGTCGCGCCCTCCACCGACAGCTCCACCGTCTGGCGGCCGGAGAAGGTCTGCTGCGCCAGATCCAGGGAGACCTGGGCGTCGTACCTGCGAGGCAGCACGGTTCGGGAGAGCCGGAAGTTGCGGTCGTCAAAGCCAGGGGCCATAGGCGGCGAACTCTAGGCAACGGTCCCCCTGATCGCAGCCAAATCCTCAGAGTTGTTCGCCCCCACGCGCAACCCCCTCGCGGCGGGGTCCGATAATGGAGGCACGCGGAACAGATTCGAGGCCGGGGGATGCTTCGCCCCCGGCGAAGGGGGCTCGCTCGAAGTGACGGAAGGCGCGGGGCATTTGGCCGCGCCCTCATTCGGGGGCGTCGCAGTGAACGGGGGCCGTCCAGCGATGGGCGGCCTTTCGTTTTAGTGTCGCCGGCGTGAACGCCCCTCCCTTAGGCCCCTCCGACCTGGCGCAAGCCGGGCTGTGGTTGGCGATCCTGATCGCCGGCGCGGGGGGCTGCGCCTGGCTCTTCCGCCGCGGCCTGCCCCGGACCTACGTGCGCGACCTGCTCCACGTGGGCGCCGGGTGTTGGGTGTTCGGCTGGCCGTGGTGGGGAGGCTGGGCGGTGCCGAGCCTGATCCCGGCGCTGGCGGTGGGAGGGCTGCTGCTGCTCTCCGGGAAGAAGGGGGGCGGCGCGCTGGCCAGCTTCCAGCAAGCGGTGTCCGACGCCGACGAGCGCTGGAGCGGCCTGGTCCTCTACGCGCTGGCGGTGGCGACTCTCACCCCGGTGGGGATCCTCGGCGCGCCGTTCCCGGCCGCCGGCGCCCTGCTGGCGCTGGCACTGGGAGATGGACTGGGCGGACTGGTGGGGAGGAACTTCGGCCGGCGCCGGTTCCAGCTCCCGGGAGGAAAGCCCAAGTCGCTGGAGGGAGCGGCGGTGGTGGCGCTGGCCAGCGGCGTCGGGATCTGGGTGGCGGCCGGGTACTTCCAGGCGCCGGTGTCGCTTCCGACGGTGGTGCTGGCCGCCGCGGCTGCGTCCCTGGCGGAGGCGGTGGCGCCGCGGGCCACCGACAACCTGCTGGTTCCGGCGGCGGTGTTCGGGGTGCTGGGCCTGCTGGGGTGAGGCCTACTTCGCCTTGTCCTTCCAGGTGCAGTGGTAGACGTAGCTGGGGCCCTCGCCGGGGGTGGGACGGACCTTGGCCTCCGCGCCGCCGGTCAGCTCGATCGCCAGCAGCAGCACCCCCTCGAAGTAGCGCGGCGCTCCGCTGACCTGGCTCAGGGTGATCTCGCAGTCCCCCGGGCCCAGCTCCTTGAGCGAGGTCTTCATGTAATTGTTCGAGGACTGCATGTTCTGGCTCATCTTGCCCAGGGTCTTGCGGGGGCCCAGCAGCTTGACCAGCGAGGTCACCGCCTTGCCCAGCAGCGTCTCCTGGAACCCGGCGATGAACTGCTTGCCCAGCTCGAAGTGCGCCGCGTCGCGGGACATTCCGCCGTACAGCTCCTCGGCGGCGATGTTCACGAAGTCGTAGTACTGCAACCGCGGGTAGGCCGGCTTGAGCTTGGCGTCCAGGTCCAGCCCAGCAGCCTTGAGCCGCTCCTTGCACCGGTGGGACATCCGGCGCCCCAGCGCGCGCCGGAAGAGGCCATCCACGGTGTTGTCGAACACCACCTCTTCGGGAGTGGGTGGGGTGGGAAGCTTCTCGGCGGCCTGGCTCATCGGGTCCTCTCAGCGAACTGCGTTGAGCAGAAGTCTAGTCGTCCCAGCGCGGGGCGCGAACCTGGCGACTCTCGGGGAATCCCTCTACCGCCTGCTTCATGGCCGGTTCAGCTGGACAAGGGCCCCCTCCAGGCACACGGTTGTTTTGGAACCTGCCCGGGAGAGTCCGATGAGCGTGTTCGTAGAGTTCGTGGGGGCGGCACAGACGGTCACCGGTTCGCGCCACCTGGTCCACACCCACCAGTCGACGGTGCTGCTGGACTGCGGGATGTACCAGGGGAGGCGCGCCGAGGCCCGCCAACGCAATGAGCAGCTGGGCTTCGACCCTGCCTCCCTGCAGGCGGTGGTGCTCTCGCACGCCCACATCGATCACTCCGGGGCGTTGCCCCTGCTGTGCAAGCACGGCTACCAGGGACCGATCTACGCCACCCCAGCCACCCGCGACCTGTGCGCGGTGATGTTGGAGGACGCGGCGATGATCCAGGCCTCGGACGCCCGCTACCTCAACCGGGCCATCGAGCGGGACCATCTGGACGCGCAGCCGATTACCCCGCTGTACGGACAGCAGGACGTGGCCCGGGTGCTGGAGCAGATGATCTCCATCCCCTACCACCGGACCGAGCAGGTGGCGGCGGGAGTGAAGGTGACCTTTCACGACGCGGGGCACGTGCTGGGCAGCGCGGTGGTGGCGCTGGACCTGGACGACCACGGGCAGAACAAGCGGCTGGTCTACACCGGGGATCTGGGGCGCCACCAGATGCCCATCCTGCGCGATCCGGAGGTCCCCTCGGGCGCCGAGGCGCTGCTGATCGAAAGCACCTACGGAGACCGGCTGCACCCGCCAATCCAGGAGATGGACGAACAACTGGCGGCCGTGATCCACCGCACCCACCAGCGGGGAGGCAAGGTGCTCATCCCCTCCTTCGCCCTGGAGCGCGCCCAGGAGGTGATCTACTCGCTCAAGAAGCTGCGCACGCAGAAGCGCATTCCACCGCTGCCGGTGTACGTCGATTCGCCGCTGACGGTGAACATCACCGACATCTTCCGGCTGCACCCCGAATGCTACGACGCCGAGGCGGCGAGGCTCGTCCAGCAGGCCGACTCCCCCTTCGAGTTCCCCGGCCTCCGCTATGTCTCGGAGGTGGAGGATTCGATGGCCCTGGATGCCTCCGAAGAGCCGTGCGTGATCATCTCCGCCAGCGGGATGTGCGAGGGCGGCCGGATCCTCCACCACCTCAAGGCGGCGATGGAGGATCGGAAGAACACGGTGCTGATCGTGGGCTTCCAGGCCCAGCACACCCTGGGGCGGCGGATCGTGGAGCGGCGTCCCCGGGTCCGGCTCTTCGGAGTGGAGCGGGATCTGAACGCCGAGGTGGTGATCCTCAACGGCTTCTCCGCCCACGCCGATCAGGGCGATCTGATCTCCTTCACCGAGAAGCTGCGCGAGCGGGGAAAGCTGCGACACATCGCCCTGGTCCACGGAGAGAAGCCGGCCCAGGACAAGCTGCGGACCCTGCTCACCGAACGTGGGTTCCCCGATGTCCGGATCCCGGCCCCGGGGCAGAAGCTGGAGTTCTGAACGGAGTCCCCGGGACTGACCCAGCAGGTCGGAACGGCGCCCGGGACCGACGCGGAGGTTCGGATCGGCGTCCCTCGGCAGCGGATCCTGGGGAACTGACGCAGGAGTACGCCGTGGCGTCCTGCCGGGTGATCTCCTATGCAGGTCCTGTGGAGCCCGCGCGCTTGTGGCCTGATCGGCCGGTCGAGACCCTGCAGACGTTCTTCATTCGCATCGGCGAGGGTGCGGATCGTTCCGCCGCGTTTGCCTCCGCGGTCCGAGCGTTGAAGTCGGCTCGGTGGCACGACTTCGGCAAGTTCGTCCTGCGCCTGCCGCCAACCACTCCCTGGCTGGTGGTGGACTGGCACGGGCCGCTGGATCTCCCGGGAGAGGCGCTGGAGGCAATCTCCCAGCGATTGGACGCCGAGCTGTTGTCGGTGGGAGCGATCACCGGCCACGGCCGCTCCGCGGGGCAGCTGTTCGTGCGCCGTTTCGCCTCCGGCCGTCCGGCGGCGGGAGGCTCCTCTGCTGCAGCCAGATGGCCTTCCTCCCTTCCGGTGGGAGAGCTTCCCGAGTTCGCAGCCGCGCTGGGCCTGCCGGAGGACACGCTCCCCCCACAGACGCCGACGGTGGAGGTCACCTGCGTTCCCGACAAGCTGGCGGTATGGGGCGCGATCCTCGTCCTCGGCGGGCTGGCGGCGGTGCTCTTTACTTGAGCTGGATCGGGTAGGCAGCACCACCAACCACCGGGGGAGTCCCCGCGGTAACCTGGGCCCGCCGCGCCCCAACTACTCCCTGCCTCGCGGCACCAAGCGTCCAGCCGCGAGCCCTTCATCGGCCCTTACGCGCAACACGAGCCTCTCCCTGGCTCAGTGGGGTCACGGCGAATAGATCATGATCTATTCGCTGCTCTCTCTTGTTTTGCCGCTTATCTGGCGCCGGTCACTTCACCCCACGACTGCCCCCTGGGGTCCCGATGGGTGTCTCCCTGCTCTGCGCCACGCACTCCGGCCCCCTTGTGGGCGTGATCTATCGCGGCGCCACCCCGCCACCTTGGGACTCACCTCAGGACAAACCCGCATTCACAGCGAATAGATCACGATCTATTCACCGTCTGGGGTCCGGCTCCGAACCGGCCCTTTCAGGATCAGGGTACCCGTTTGCGGAATCAATCGCCGGCCTGCGCAGCTGGCGGTTCCACCGCGTCCACCGGAGTCACCACCACCTCCCGGCGCTAACGACCCCATCCAGCGCGACGGGCCGGTCAGTCCCGGTCACGAGACGGGGGGCGGAGAACGGAGAGGAGACCGATGGACCTGTGGATGCGCAACGTGCGCCGGGGCTCGCTGACCCGAGGTCAGATCATCCGAGCGGCGGTGGAGATCGCCTCGCGCGAGGGACTGGCCTCGGTCTCTCTCCTGGGCACCGCCCGGAGTTGCCGGCTCAGTACCGGTGCGGTGCAGCGCCACTTCCGGCACCTGGACGACCTGCGGTTGGCGGTGATCGACCGCTGGACGGATCAGCTTGGGTCCCGCGTCCTCGGCCCCGCCAGGCGAGCCTCGAACGGCCTGATGCGGGTCTGGGCCATGACCGAGGCCTGGTTGGTCTGGAGCACCGTGCTCCACTTTCCGATCCAGGAGGCCTCCGTGGACCGCGCGCTCAGTCAGCGGGTCCGGCTGCCAGCGGCTCCCTCCCCGGCTTCTGGGAGTTCGCCCTGACCATCGACCCGGAGGAGTTTCCCACCCGCACCCGGGAGGCGGCGCGCCCCGCTCCCACCGACCGAAGCCCCGATCACGACCGAGGCCTTGAAGATGGCCCCCGGGATCCGGACCTGGCCTAGAACGGCAGGTCCGGCAGGTTGATCTTCGGCACGTGCCCACCGCGGATCTGGTCCCACCAGCTCCACGAATCCTGGGCCGCCTTGCCCAGCTTGGGGGCCAGGTCTCCGAAGCTCATGTGGTCCAGGTAGAAGGACTCGATCTTGTCCTTGCCCAGCTTCACGTCGAACTTGTCCCTGCCGCCCTTCTCCTGGAACTGGACCTTGTCCCCGCCGGCGTAGGTGGCCACGTAGGTCTTGCCCCGGGTCTTCACCTCCACGCTGAAGTGGAGATTCTCCGGGACCTGGGTGTGCAGGTTGGACCCGCTGGCGCCCGGCTTGCCGAAGTCATCCATGAACTCGCGCAGGAAGTCCTGGGTCACCTTGCGGCCCTGCTGGTCCAGCTTGGGGTCCAGCTTCGGATCCCAGCCGAAGCCCAGGGTGCTGTTGCCCTCCTTGGGGTTCTCCAGGTTCCAGGTGGGCACGGTGAGCATGAACTGCCCCGGCTGCGGCTGGGTCCGGTTCCGCCAGTCGTCCACATTGACGGCGGAGTCCTTGTTCATCTTGTAGCCCCAGTACCCGTTCTTCGCGAGGTTCCCCACGTCGATGTTCCCGTCGGGCATCGGCTTGGGCCGCGCGGTCTTCCCGGACGGATGGTTGTCCGCCTGCGACCCCAGGCTCATCCCGATCACCGGCAGATTGGCGCGGTTCAGCCCCATCGGCAGGTTGTCCAGCACCCCGCCGTCGGTCAGCTGCACCTCCCGCCCGGTGGTGGGGTCCACCATCTGCACCGGATCGAACACCCCGGGGATGGCCATCGAGGCGCGGATCGCCAGGGCCACCGGGGTGTCCGGGGTGGTCTCCTGGCTGAACACGAACAGCCGGTTCTTCAGCTGGGTCATGTCCTCGGTCCCCGGCTCGGGGTGCGAGTCGCTCATCTTGGTGGCCACCACCTGCAGCGGCACCTTGAGGTCGGCGAAGGTCACCGGCCGGTCGTGGATCCCGGTCAGCTCGCGCAGTTGCTGATCAATGAACTCGTAGGCGGCGTTCCCGTTGAGCACCCCGCCCTGCACGTCCCCCAGGTCCAGGTCGTAGAGCTTGGAGAGCTGGGGGTGGGTGACTATCTTCTGCAGCTGGGTCGGGTCCGCGCCGGCCGCCACCATCGAGGCGGCAATCGCTCCCGCCGAGGCGCCGGACACCGAGGTGGGCACCACCCCCTGCGCGTACAGCTCGGCCACCGCCGCTCCGTACCGCTTGCCCTTGCCGCCGCCGCCCTGGAAGGTCAGGTGTGCGCCGATCGGTTCGCCATCCGTCCGCGGCATCCCCAGCGCGGCGCGGTTCTCGGCGATCACCGCCTGGTACTGCTCGGGGCTGGTGACGGTCACCTTCCGCCCATCGTGCATCTGCAGCTCCAGCACCCCGTCCCGCAGCGCCTGATCCATCGCCGCCGGGGGCTGGGTCACCGGGCGCCCGGTGGGGAAGTTCTCGCTGGTCACCTTCCCGGCGCTCAGC
Organism: Myxococcota bacterium; assembly: GCA_030857095.1. GTDB lineage: Bacteria > Myxococcota > Myxococcia > Myxococcales > Myxococcaceae > JALYOC01. The sequence continues at coordinate 42,701 of JALYOC010000014.1, forward strand.
TCGCCGCCCAGGAATTGGGGGTCCACCCAGGTGGCGCCCGGCTTGGGGAGGGTCTGCGCGGTGTAGCCGAACTTGGACTGCAGCGACTGCTCGGCGCTCTTGAACTGCGCCTCCACCTGGGCGTAGCGCGGGTCGCTCTTCGGCATCCCCGCCAGCTCGCCAGCCAGCCGCCGCACCTGACCGCCCACCGCCCGGAACTCGGCGGTGGCGTCGATGAACTTCTCCCGATCGTTCTTCTTGTCCCCGAACCCGAACAGCTCGGCCACGTCCCCGCGGGACGGCACCACCGTCTGCAGCTGCCGGGGGTCCACCACCCCGCGGGCAGTGGGGCTGGCCGGCCCAAACCCATCCAGCCGGAAGGGGGTGGCGGTGGCCGTCTGCCGGAGCTGGTTGATCAGCGATCCCTTCGCCTCCGCTCCGCCGGCCGGGACCGGGGTCGCCGTCTGGGTGGCGGCGGCAGGCGTCGGGGTCGGGGTGGGCTGCGGGCGCAGCAAATTGCGATCAACCGGCGTGGACATGGAAGGCGACTCCTCAACCAGGGGTGGGGCTGTACGACATTGTCTGGAAAGTCCCCCTGTGGTTGCTAACGCACTGCGGCACAGAGAACGATCCAGCCAGGACCGCGAGTGTAGCCCGCCCCGGGGGAGCGCGTAGTACAACCCAGCCCTTCAAGATGCAGGACGCACACGAGTTCCTGAGGACACTGGCGGTGGTGCTGGGCGTCGCCGCGGTGACCACGGTGGTCTTCCAACGCCTGCGTCAGCCGGTGGTGCTGGGCTATCTGCTGGCGGGGATGATAGTCGGCCCCCACGTGCCCGGGCCGCTGCACGTCCACGCCCCCACCGTCCGGATCCTCTCCGAGCTGGGGGTGATCCTGCTGATGTTCACCCTGGGCCTGGAGTTCAGCCTGCGCAAGCTGGCCAAGGTGGGCGGCTCCTCCAGCCTGATCGCCGCCCTGGAATGTAGCCTGATGGTGTGGCTGGGCTTCCTTGTCGGCCGCGCCTTTGGCTGGACCACCCGGGAGGCGATCTTCACCGGCGCGATCGTGGCCATCTCCAGCACCACCATCGTGGTCAAGGCCTTTAGCGAGCGCGGCATCACCGGCCGGCTGGCCCAGACGGTGTTCGGGATCCTGATCGCCGAGGATCTGATCGCGATCCTGCTGATGACCGGTCTGACCGCGGTCTCCGCCGGAGGGGCGTTCACCCTCCAGACCGCGGCCGGCACCGCCGGGCGGCTGACCGCGTTTCTGGCCACGGTGATCGTCCTGGGGCTGTTCGTGGTCCCCCGGCTGTTCCGCTTCGTGGTCCGGCTCAACCGGGTGGAGACCACCCTGGTGGCCAGCGTGGGGCTGTGCTTCGTGGTGGCGCTGATGGCACAGGCGGCCGGCTACTCGGTGGCCCTGGGGGCCTTCCTGGCCGGATCGCTGATCGGCGAGTCGGGCGAGGAGAAGCGGGTGGAGGCGCTGGTGCTGCCGGTGCGCGACCTGTTCGCCGCCATCTTCTTCGTCTCGGTGGGGATGCTGATCGATCCGTTGGTGATCGCCACCTACTGGGCGCCGATCCTGGCGCTGACCGGGGTGGTGATCGCCGGGAAGATCCTCGGCGTCTCCCTGGGGACCTTCCTCACCGGCGGGGGCACCCGGCGGTCGCTGCAGGCGGGGATGAGCCTGGCCCAGATCGGCGAGTTCTCCTTCATCATCGCCGGGGTGGGCCTGGCCACCGGCGGCACCCGCAGCTTCCTCTACGCGGTGGCGGTGGCGGTCTCCGCGCTGACCATCCTGGTCTCCCCCTGGCTGATCCGCGTCTCCGAGCCGGTCTCCGCCGCGGTGGAGCGCCACCTCCCCCATACCCTGCAGACCTTCGCCGCCCTCTACGGCTCCTGGCTGGACCGGCTCTCCAGCAGCCCGCGCGAGCAGAGCCGCTGGCGGCCGATGCGCCGCCGGATCTGGTTCCTGGTGGTGGACGCGCTGGCGCTGGTGCTGGTGGCGATCGCCGGGTCCACCTACGTCCAGCAGATCGTGGAGTTCGTCACCGCCCAGACCACCATCCCCCACTCGCTGGCCCGGCTGGCGGTGGTGGGCGCGGGCGGCCTGCTCTCGCTGCCCTTCCTGATCGGCTTTGTCCGCTCCGCCCAGTACCTGGGAAGGGCGCTGGCCGCCCAGGCCCTGCCGCTGTCCGGAAACGGGAAGGTGGATCTCTCCGCCGCCCCGCGCCGGATGCTGGTGGTCACCGTGCAGTTGATGATCGTGCTGGTGATCGGGATCCCGCTGCTGGCGGTGACCCAGCCGTTCCTGCCGCTGGCGGTCAGCGCCCCGGTGATGCTGGCGGTGCTGATCGTGCTGGGGATCTCCTTCTATCGCAGCGCCACCAACCTCCAGGGCCACGTCCGCGCCGGAGCCCAGGTGGTGTTGGAGGCGCTCAACAGCCAGCTCAACCTGAGCCACGACGACGACGCCGAGGCGCTGCAGCGGATCGCGCCCCTCCTCCCCGGACTGGGCGAGCCAATCCCCTTTCGGGTGGTGGAGGGCAACTTCGCCGACGGCCGCACCCTGGCCGCCTTGAACCTTCGGGGCCTGACCGGGGTGACGGTGGTGGCGGTGGCCCGGGCCGGCGGCGGGGTGGCCGTCCCCACCGCCGACGATGTGCTGCGCGCCGGAGACGTCCTGGCCCTGGCGGGGAGCACCGACTCGGTCTTGGCCGCCCGCGAGCTGCTGGGCACCGGCCGGGGCCGCACCGGGAGGGTGACCCACCCGGAGATGCAGGCGATCGTCCTGCGCGACCCGCCGTAACGGCACCTTGGCCTGCTCAGCCCGCTGGCACGCTCCACCCCAGGTCCTCGCCCTCCCCCTCTTCCCAGGGACAGAGCCGCCGCAGCGCCTCCTCGCCGCCGCTTCTCAGCGCGGCCCGGTAGCGTTCCTGGTCCACGATCGCCACCTCCACCGCGTCGTCGAACCGCCGCAGCCCGGCGATCACCGCCCGGGGCCGCAGCTGATCGGCCAGGTCCGCCAACCGCTGGAGCAGCTCCGCGCGGGAAGGCCGGTGAGGTCCCAGCTCGATCCGCAACAACACCCCCTGTTCGCCCCGTCGCATCGGCGCACCTACCAGGGGTCCGGCTGCCAGGAGGTGACCCGGCTGCCCCCCGCCGACGGCGGGGCGGCAACTGCCTTGGGGGAGCGGGTGGGAGAGGCGGCGATCACCGCCACCTCCACCTGGGAACCGGTCCGCTTGATCGCGGTCACCAGCCGCAGCGGCGCGTGCGCACGCCGCAACTCCGCCAGCTCCTGCTGCAGCCTCCGGGCCTCAAACCGACGGGTGGGGGAACGATCCTCCAGCACCCGCCTCCACAGCACCCCGGCCTGGGCGCTCACGGCTCCTCCGCCTGGCCCTGGTGGCTCTCCGGCTTGAGCCCCAGCCCACCCAGCAGCCACTGCATGAAGCGGCCGGGATCCTTCTCCGCCGAGAAGCTGCGGTCCTCCCGCTGAAGGGCGTCGTAGGCTGCGGCGCCCTCGGGGGTGAAGTACACCACGTCCTTGCCCACCTGCCGCTCTTCGGTGAAGTCACCCGACTGCGCGGAGTGCGCGTCGATCACCTCCAGCTGATGGACCATTCCCAGTCCAGACACACCATCGGGGGAAATCCTCGAGTCGCCGCCTGCCATCGTGAGAGCTCCGGGGAAAAAGACGCATCAGTGCGTCGGAGCGGGGGCTGTGCAGTCTGGGGACCAGCCGCCGGCGCGTGTCCTTCCGCGAGGTTGACTCCCCAGCGGAGTACCGGCCCCCAGACCGCGGTCCGCGCCCCGGGACGGGACCACCCGCGCGCTTCCCGTCGGTCGCAGCCGTGGTACCAGTGGGGCGATCATGGCCGCCCGTCCCCGTCCCAAGTCGCCCAAGCTGCTCGCCCACGCCCAGGCCCTCCATGAGCGGCTGGCGGTGGCCATCCCCGCCCCGCATGTGGAGCTGAAGTTCAAGGAGCCCTGGCAGCTGCTGGTGGCGGTGATCCTCAGCGCCCAGAGCACCGACAAGATGGTGAACACGGTCACCCCGGGGCTGTTCCGCCGCTGGCCCTCCCCCCGGGCGCTGGCCGAGGCCCCCCAGGAGGAGGTGGAGGAGGTGGTCAAGTCCACCGGCTTCTTCCGCAACAAGGCCAGGTCGATTCGCGGCGCCAGCGCGGCGATCGTCGAGAAGCACGGCGGCCAGGTGCCCCGCACCATGGAGGAGCTGATCCAGCTGCCCGGGGTTGCCCGCAAGAGCGCGAACGTGGTGCTGGGCTCCGCCTTCGGGGTGGCCTACGGGATCGCTGTGGACACCCACGCGATGCGGGTCAGCCAGCGGCTGAAGCTGACCCGCCACAAGGACCCGGAGAAGATCGAGACCGACCTGTGCGCGCTGTATCCGGCGCCGATCTGGACCCGGGCCGGCCACCGCCTGGTCCTGCACGGCCGCTACGTGTGCACCGCCAAGAAGCCCCACTGCGTGGACTGCCCGCTCAACGAGCTGTGCCCCTCCGCCGAGGACAAGCCGGAGGGCACCTGGCAGCAGCGGGCGGAAGCGATCGCCCGGGAGATGGACTCCCGCTCGGAAGGCTTCCACCGGCCGTAACTCCCAACAGCCGGCCCCGGAGCCACCCAAGGGATCCGAAGGCCGCAATCAGGAGTGCAGGCTAGAAGAGGTTCTCGATCGACAGATACCGCTCGCCGGTGTCGTAGCAGAAGGTCAGCACCCGGCTGCCCTTGGGAAGCTCGGCGACCTTCTGCGCGGTGGCGGCCAGGGCGGCGCCGGAGGAGATGCCCACGAAGATCCCCTCCTCCCGGGCGGAGCGGCGCGCCATCTCGAAGGCGTCCGCGTCCTGGACCTGGATCGCGCCGTCCAGCGCGTCCTTGTGGAGGTTGGCGGGGATGAACCCGGCGCCGATCCCCTGGATGGTGTGCGGGGAGTGGGTGCCGCCGCTGATCACCGGGGACTTGGCCGGCTCCACCGCGAACACCTTCAACCCGGAGAACTTCGGCTTGAGCAGCTCCGCGCAGGCGGTGATGTGCCCGCCGGTGCCCACCCCGGTGATGATCGCGTCCAGCCCCTCCGGGAAGTCGTTGAGGATCTCCTGGGCGGTGGTCCGCTTGTGGACCTCGATGTTCGCCGCGTTCTCGAACTGGTTCGGCATCCAGGAGCCGGGGATCTCCTTGACCAGCGCCTGGGCCTTGGCGATCGAACCCTTCATTCCCTCCGCGCGCGGGGTCAGCTCGAACTTGGCTCCGTAGGCGGCCATCAACCGGCGACGCTCGAGGCTCATCGACTCCGGCATCACCAGGATCACCGGGTAGCCCTTCACCGCGCCCACCATCGCCAGCCCCACCCCGGTGTTGCCGGAGGTGGGCTCGATGATCGTCCCGCCCTTCTTGAGCAGCCCCTTCTTCTCCGCGTCCTCCACCATCGCCAGGGCGATGCGGTCCTTGATGCTGCCGCCCGGGTTGGCGCGCTCCAGCTTCAGGTACACCTCATGGTCCGGGAACAGCCGGGCCAGCCGCACGTGGGGGGTTCCACCGATGGTGTCGAGGATCGAATTTGCGCGCATCACGTCTCCGCTACTGGGGGTTGAAAAGGGGCGCTTCGCTCAAATGTGGAAGTCCAGATCGTCCTTGCCCTTGCTGACCCGGGGGCGGACCTCGGTCTCGTGGCTGACCATGGAGAAGGCCGGCACGCTGTGGGTGACCCAGGCGTTGCCGCCGACCACCGCGTCGTGGCCGATCACCGTCTTGCCTCCCAGGATGGTGGCGTTGGAGTAGACGACCACGTTGTCCTCCAGCGTGGGGTGCCGCTTCTGATCCTTGAGGGTCTTCTCCACCAGCAGGGCGCCCAGGGTCACCCCCTGGTACAGCTTCACCCCATTGCCGATCACCGTGGTCTCGCCGATCACCACCCCGGTGCCGTGGTCGATGAAGAAGCTGCGGCCAATTCTCGCCCCCGGATGGATGTCCACCCCGGTGTGGGCGTGGGCCTGCTCGGTCATCAACCGCGGCACCAGCGGGACGCCCAGCTGGTGGAGCGCGTGGGCCAGCCGGAAGATGGCGATGGCATAGAACCCCGGATAGGTGAGGATCACCTCGTCCACCGAGCGTGCCGCCGGATCCCCGTGGAAGATCGCCTCGGCGTCCGAGCGCAGCATCCGGTACACGTCCGGCAGGGCATCTAGGAAGCGCTGGGGGACCGCGCTGCCGGTGGGGGTGGCCGCGCAGCTCTCCAGGGTGTGGATCAGCCGCTGCAGCGCCACCGCCAGGGTGGCCGCGTCCGCCTCCACCGCCTCCAACGTCGGATCCCCGCCGGCCGCCGGATAGAAATGGGGAAACAGCAACGCCAGGGCCCGCTGCGCGAACTCCTGCGCCGAGCTGCGCAGCTGCACCGGGTAGCAGTGGGACTGCCGGGCGGAGACCAGCTGACTGACGAAATCCGGGTTCAGGCGGGGCGGCGGCATGGGAAAGGGACGCAGCGTGACGCGGTGCGCCGAGATGTTCAATAAGGCGGTGGCCCGTTTCTTCGCAACGTTCCCACCGGTATGGATTGGACGATGACTCCGCTGACCTTCCAGCCCCCTCCCGAGCTGACCACCCCCCGGCTGTTGCTGCGCGGGCTGCGGGAGGAGGACGCCACCGCGCTGTTCCGGATGTATGCCGAACCGCAGAGCGCCCGCTTCATGGCCCGCGCGCCGATGCTCCTGGTGGACGAGATGCGGACCAAGCTGCGCATCGATCTGGAGGAGGCCCGGCGGGGAGACGCTGTGCGGTGGGCGCTGGTGGAGCAGTCCACCGGCACGGTGGTCGGCTACCTGGGGATCTTCCGCTGGAGCCAGCGGAACCGCTGCGCCGAGGTGGGCTATGTGCTGGCCCGGGAGTCCTGGCGCCGGGGGCTGATGAAGGAGGCGCTGCCGGCGGCGGTCCGGTTCGCCTTCGAACAGATGAAGCTGCACCGTTTGGAGGCGCTGGTGGATCCCACCAACCTCCCTTCGGTGCGACTGCTGGAGAGCGTCGGGCTGCGCCAGGAGGGGTTGCTGCGCGAGCGGGGCCTGGTCTCCGAGGGGACCTATGCCGACGCGCTGATCCTGGGGCTGCTGGAGCAGGAGTTCCGGAGCCCCGGTTGAGCGGGGCCTTACGTCCCGGCCTGTATTTTCCGGAGCCGCGCGAACTGCGCACCTAAGGGGAATTTACGGATCCAGCTGGGGCGCGCACCTCGCGTAACATCGGGCCGTGGAGATCGTCGTCTGTCCCAACTGCGGTGCGAACGCCTCGTCTGAAGACTTCACCTGCGCGGCGTGCTCGGTGATCCTCAACGCCGCGGCGCTGGAGGATGAACCGGTGAGCCTGGTGGAGGCGCTGCTCTCGCCCACCAACTCGGGAATCCACCATGCACCCGCCGTGGCGGACACCCGGGGCGCCGACGTCACCGTGCGCGCCACCGTGCTGATGGACGAGTTCACCGTGCCCCACCTGCTGGTGGGCGTGGAGGTGGCGCTCCAGCCGCTGCACCCGTTCGAGGCCTACGTCGCCTCCTTCATCGACGGCCGCAATTCGGTTCCCCAGATTGCCCGCGCCGCGGAGATCTCCAACCTGGAGGCGATGGCCATCCTCCAGACCCTGGCCTTCCGGAACGTGGTCCAGCTGGATCGCGACGAGCACCGCCTACCCGGTCTGGCACCGGAGCTGGACGAGGAGCCGCGCACCGACGCCGAGGGCCTCTCCGAGGACGAGCTGCAGTCGGTGCTGAGGGCCAACGGCCTTGCCCAGCCGGAGAACCCGGAGGAACTGCGCGCGCGGCTGCTAGAGGCGGAGGACTTCCCCTCCCTGCCGCCGCCCGCGGACGACCAGGAAGAACTCCCTCCGCCAATGCCCGCAGCTTCTTCGCCGGCGCTGCTGGCGGGCCCCGGCGCTTTGGCCAGCGCTGCCAGGACTGCCAGGACTGCACGGGGAACTCCGGCCTCTGGCGTCTCCTCCGCCCGGACAGGCAACGCCACCCCTGCCGGAGGCGTTCGCGGCACAGGTTTCCCCTCGCCTCCCGGCGGCACCGCCTCTGCGGCCGTTTCCGGATCTCGCCCCGGTGTCGCTGCGTCCGGCGCTCCCGGCTACTCCCGTCCCGCGGGCACTCCGTCCGCGGGCACCGGCGCGGTCGGCAACTCCCGACCCGGCGGCACTCCGGCGGCCTCCCGTCTCGGCGGAACACCCCCCGCTGGTTCTTCGCCCTCCTCCCGCGCCGCCCCTCGACCGGTGCCCCTGCAGGATCGGCCCGCCCCGTACCAGACAGCCCAGAGCATCGAGTACACCCTGGAGCGCGCCATCTCCCTGGAGCGGAGGGGCGATCTGGAGGGGGCGATCTACGTGCTCAAGAAGGCGATCGCCCAGTCCAAGAACGCCGCCCCGCTCTACAACAAGCTGGCCCTGGCGCTGGTCAAGCGCCGGGAGTTCGCCGAGGCGGTGAGCCTGCTGGAGAAGGCGGTGGCCATCGCCCCCGAGGAGGGCAGCTACCAGCAGAACCTGTACAAGGTGATGGGCCTGACCGCCTCGCTGGGCAAGGGCGGCAAGAGCGACAAGGGCGGCGTGCTCTCCAAGCTGCTGGGCCGCAAGTAAGGCCCCCCGCATAGACAGGGCTGGCCCTCCAGCCCTCGCTGGCTGCCAGGCCAGGTATCGCTCCGCACGCCGGCCCGGGAAGCGTTCGACCGGCTCCCGAGCGCTCGACGAGGTCACTTACGAGGCAGCGAAGGCGGCGGAGACGATCTCCCGGGCCTCCTCCAGGATCGCGTCCAGGTGCCCAGCGTCGCGGAAGCTCTCCGCGTAGATCTTGTAGACGTCCTCGGTGCCGGAGGGCCGCGCGGCGAACCAGCCGTTCTCGGTGACCACCTTGAGCCCGCCCAGCTCGGCGTTGTTGCCGGGGGCGCGGGTCAGCCGGGCGGTGATCGGCTCGCCGGCCAGGGAGGTGGCCTTCACCTGCTCCGCGGACAGCTTCTTGAGCGCGGACTTCTGCGCCGGGGTCGCCGGCTGATCGATGCGGGTGTACTGCGGCCGGCCGAAGCGCGCGGTCAGCTCCTGATAGTGCACCCCCGGGTCCTTCCCGGTGCGGGCCAGGATCTCCGCCGCCAGCAGGTCCAGGAGGATCCCATCCTTGTCGGTAGACCAGACGGTGCCGTCGCGGCGCAGGAACGAGGCCCCCGCGCTCTCCTCGCCTCCAAAGCCCAGCGCCCCGGTCAGCAGCCCGTCCACGAACCACTTGAAGCCCACCGGCACCTCCACCACCCGGCGGCCCAGCGCCCCTCCCACCCGGTCAATCATGCTGCTGGAGACCAGGGTCTTGCCGATCGCCGCCTGCGGGCTCCAGTCCGGGCGGTGCCGGAACAGGTAGTCGATTCCCACCGACAGGTAGTGGTTGGGGTTCATCAGCCCCACGCTGGGGACCACGATCCCGTGACGATCCGAATCGGTGTCGTTGCCGAAGGCCAGGTCGTAGCGATCCTTGAGCGCCACCAGCGAGGCCATGGCGTAGGGCGACGAGCAGTCCATCCGGATCTTCCCGTCGTGATCACAGGTCATGAACCGGAAGGTGGGATCCACCTGCTTGTTCACCACGTCGATCGACAGCCCGTACTGCTCGGCGATCGGCTCCCAGTAGTCCAGGTTGGAGCCGCCCAGCGGATCGGCGCCCAGCCGCAGCCCCGCGCCGCGGATCACCTCCATATCGAGCACGGTCCCCAGATCCGCCACGTAGGGGCGGATGAAGTCGTGGCGCACGATGCCTGCGGTGGAGATGGCGCGCTCGTAGGGGATTCGCTGGACCGGGGCGCACCGCTCCACCAGCAACAGGTTGGCCCGCTTCTCCACCCAGCCGGTGATGTCGGTGTCGGCGGGGCCGCCGTTGGGCGGGTTGTACTTGATGCCGCCGTCCTCGGGAGGGTTGTGGGAGGGGGTGATCACGATCCCGTCCGCCAGCCCCGCGGTCCGGCCCCGATTAAACGTCAGGATGGCGTGGGAGATCACCGGGGTGGGGGTGGCGCCCAGGGTGTAGCGGACCTGGACCCCGTTGCCGGCCAGCACCTCCAGCGCGGTGCGCTGCGCCGGCTCGGAGAGGGCGTGGGTGTCCATCCCCAGGAACAAGGGCCCGGTGATCCCCTGCTGTGAGCGGTACTCACACACCGCCTGGGTCACCGCCAGCAGATGCGCCTCGTTGAAGCTGCGCCGGGCGGCCGATCCCCGGTGTCCGGAGGTCCCGAACGCCACCCGCTGCTCGGGGAGGGCCGGGTCCGGGGTCTCGGAGGCGTACCGGCGCCGCAGCGCCTGGGGGTCGATCAGCTGCGACTGCAACGGGAGCTTGCCGGCGTTGGGATGGGCCACGGGACGATGATCGTCCAGCGAGCGCAAAACGCCAGCGGGTCACCCCGGATCGTTGCCGACGCTTCAGCTTCAGCTTCAGCTTCCCGACCGCGGAGGCTCCACCTCGCGCCACCACGGATCGACCGGCTGCGAGCTGGGGATTCCCATCGGCACGCCCAGCCGGGGGGTGAGCAGCCGGAACCCCTTCTCCTCCGCCAGCGTCTTGAGCCGCTCTCCCGGCTCCTGCCAGGGGTGCAGCCCCAGATTGAACGTCCCCCAGTGGATGGGGATCAGCGGCCCCCCGCCCAGCATCCCCAGCGCCTCCACCGCCCCGTCCGGACCCAGGTGGATGTCGCCCCAGCTGGGATGGTAGGCGCCCACCTCCAGCATCACCGCGTCAAACGGCCCCTCCCGGGTCCCGATCTCGGTGAGCTGGGGGGTCAGGCCGGTGTCCCCGGAGAAGTAGACCCGGTGCTGCGCGGTCTTGATCACCCACGAGGTCCACAGGGTCTTGTTGCGATCAAACAGGCCCCGCCCGGAGAAGTGCCGGCAGGGGGTGGAGACCAGGGTCAGGCCCTTGCCGGGCAGGGTGACGCTGCCCCACCAGTCCAGCTCGTGGATCTGCTCGGGGGGCACCCCCCACCGCTGCAGGTGGTCGCGGATCCCCAGGGGAACGAAGAACGGCACCCCGCGCCGCGCCAGCGCCTCGATCGACCCCATGTCCAGGTGGTCATAGTGGTCATGGGAGATCACCACCGCGTCCAGCGACGGCAGCGCCTCAAGTGGGGTGGGCGGACGGTGGAACCGCTTCGGCCCCACCAGCGAGGAGGGGGAGGCTCGCTCTCCCCACACCGGGTCGGTCAGCACCCGGTAGCCGTCGATCTCCACCAGCATCGTCGAGTGCCCCAGCCAGGTGATCCGCAGCCCGCTGGGCGGAGGCTCTGCCCACCCCGTCTGGGGATCGGAGACAGGGATCGGCACCGTCGGCTCGCGCCGCGGGTCGTCCCGCAGGAACTCCATCATCACCTCGAAGCTGGGGGTGAAGTTCTCGGGCGGGACCACGTTGTCGAACTTGCCGTCCACGAACCGGGATTGCAGCGCCAGCGCCGCCAGCCGCTGTACCTCGGCGCTGCCGCCCAGGGTCCGTCCGCCGGAGGTGGTGGCCAGGGCCGCGATCATCCCCAGCAGCGACAGGCCCACCCCCAACAGCCCCAGCCGCCCCAGCCACTTCCGCACGCTCGCCATTGGGGCGCTTGGCTAACCTTCGCGGGGGCAGGCCGCAACCTCCCCTGACGGAAGGAGGGATCATCCCCGGTAGCAGCAGCGCCGCATAGCGCCTATACATTGCCCACATGCCGTCCGAACCGACCGACACCGAAGCACCCTCCATCCCGACCCCGCCCGACGCTCCCGAGATCAACGCCTTCCAGGCGCTGGGCCTCAACCCATCGCTCGTCCAGTCGCTTGCTGCCCTGGGCTACGAAGAGCCGACCCCTATCCAGCGGGACGCCATCCCCCACCTGTTGGGAGGCAGGGACGTGCTGGGCCAGGCGGCCACCGGAACGGGCAAGACCGCCGCCTTCGCCCTGCCGCTGCTGCAGCTGCTGGAGGCCGGCAAGTGCGGCCCGTTCGAGACCTCGGCGCTGATCCTGGTCCCCACCCGCGAGCTGGCGATGCAGGTCGCCGAGGCGGTGTACTCGTACGGCAAGGTGTTGGACATCAGCGTGCTGCCTGTCTACGGCGGGCAGGAGTTCACCCAGCAGGTGACGCGCCTCAAGCGGGGCATCGACGTGATCGTCGCCACCCCGGGCCGCGCCCTGGACCACCTGCGCCGCAAGACCCTGAAGCTGGACAAGGTCCGCAGCGTGGTGCTGGACGAGGCCGACGAGATGCTGGATCTGGGCTTCGCCGAGGACCTGGAGGCGATCCTCTCCCAGCTGCCCCCCCAGCGGCAGACCGCGCTGTTCTCCGCCACCCTCCCCCCGCGGATCGCCGGGATCGCCGAGCGGCACCTCAAGAACCCGGTGCGGATCCAGATCGCCCGCGAGAAGGCGATCGCCGGGGAGGTCCCCCGGGTGCGCCAGACCGCGTACATCGTGGCCCGCAACCAGAAGGGCTTCGCCCTGCGGCGCCTGCTGGACTCCGAGGACATCAAGAGCGCGATCATCTTTTGCCGCACCCGCACCGAGGTGGACGAGCTGACCGACGCCCTGCTGGCCCTGGGCGCCCGCGCCGAACCCCTGCACGGCGGAATGACCCAGGAGCAGCGCGAGCGGGTGCTCAAGCGGTTCCGCGGCGAGAAGGCGGATCTGCTGGTGGCCACCGACGTGGCCGCCCGCGGGCTGCACGTGGACAAGCTGTCGCACGTGTTCAACTACGACCTGCCCACCGCGCCGGAGGCCTACGTGCACCGGATCGGCCGCACCGGCCGCGCCGGCAGCGAGGGGGTGGCGATCAGCCTGGTGGAGCCGCGCGAGCGCCGCCTGCTGGGCAACATCGAGCGGCTCACCCGCCAGAAGATCGAGATCGCCCAGCTGCCCACCGTGGAGGACCTGGAGGCGCGCAAGCTGGAGCAGCTGCGCGAGTCACTGCGCGCGGTGATCGACATCGGCGAGCTGGACGCCTACCGCGGGGTGGTGGAGTCCCTGGCCCGCGAGTACCCCCTGCAGGACGTCGCCGCCGCTGCGGTGAAGCTGGGCCACCTGGGCGCCTCCCCGCCGGAGGCTCCGGTGGAGGAGGCTCCGGTCGCGCCCGTCCACACCCCTTCCGCCCCCGGCGGGATGGGCGAGGAGGCCGGCAAGGTTCGGCTGTTCATCAACCAGGGGCGGATGGCGGGAGTTCGCCCCGGAGACATCGTGGGGATGCTGGCCAACGAGGCCAACGTGCCCGGCGCTGACGTGGGCGCGATCGAGATCCATGATCGGCACTCCACCGTGGAGGTCAAGGAGCGCTACGCCGACCCGGCGATCGAGGCGCTCAAGGACGCCACCCTGCGCGGCAAGCGGGTGAAGCTGGAGCGGGATCGCGGACCGATCCAGCGGTCTCCCCCGTCCGACGCCCGGTCTCCCCGGGGCAGGGACGATGAGCGTCCCCGCAGCTCCCACCGTCCGCCCCGCGGACGCGACTAGTCAAGCTGACCTTCGGGGCGGACCGGGGACCCGGGTCCGCCTGACAGGCGTAGCCAGCCGCAGCTCAGCGGCTGCGGCTGCGGGCCGCTCAGCCCGCCCGGATCCGCGAGGCCATCCGCTGGGCCACCCGGGGGAGATCGTCGGGGACCTTGACCGGCTCGAAGCGGCTGGTGGCGGGATCCACCCGGCCCACCTCGATGAAGGCCACCGGGAGCAGCGGCGTCCCGTCCGGCTTGATCAGGGTGCTGGCCTCGGCGGTGACCTGCTCCAGCTGCACCACGGTGTCCTCGTCCACCTTCTTCTTCACCACCCGGTAGGGGATGGGGATCTCGCGGTCCAGCAGGTGGGCCAGCTCGAAGGTGATGTTGTTGGTGGAGATCAGCCGGTGCTGGGTGGGATCGACCTTCTCCACCAGCTGTAGCTGGCCGCCCATCCGGACCGGCCCCGCCCCGGCGTCCAGCCCGCCGCCCGGGTTGGCGCGGGGGGTGACCTCCACTGTCATCGACCGGCCCAGCTTGCGGTGCAGTCCGATCACCACCGGGTCCAGGGTGGCCGCCAGGTTGTCCACGTTGGAGAAGTAGACCTGCCGCACCCCGCGGGTGCGCAGCTCCGCGGCCACGCCGCTCTGGCGCAGCGCCCGGAACACGTCACCGTGACCGGAGGGCGCGAAGGAGGGCTGCCCCTGCGCGTCGCGGTACAGCTTCCGATCCACGGTCAGCCGCGGGAGCATCTGCTGCCGGAACAGGAACACGTCGGTGGAGGGCCCGCTTCGGGCCAGGTGCTCCTCGATCCCCGCGTGGGTCATGAAGGAGGTCATCAGCGCCACCGGCGCCACCCGGCCGAAGCGCTGGGCCATCCGCTGGGCCTCGGCCAGCTTGATGTCCAGGAAGGTCTTGCCGTCCAGCACCTCCACCAGCCCCTTGACCGCGCCGCCAAAGCGGGTCCCCGCGCCGCCGGCAACGCACAGGGCCGCCACCTCCCCGTTGCGGAAGGCCTCCTCGCCCAGCCGCAGGCACTCGGCGTAGAGGGGATCTCCCGGCTGGGGCACCGGGGTGACGTCCCCCTCGCGCAGCGGCTCCAGGTTCGCGACGGGCGGAGCGTCGGTCAGCTCGTTGCGATCCAGCTGCTGCAGCAGGTTGCGGAAGTTCGCCAGGTCGAAGCCGTCACGGGCCAGCGCCGGGTTCTTGAGATCCGATTCGCGTTCTGGGGTGGTCATCAGGAGGCGCAAGTTGGCGTCAACCCCGCGCCCGAGCAAGGGGACTTACCGCCTTTCTCTCCCGCGCCGTTGAGCAGTCCGCGCTGGCGCCCAAACGACAAGGGCGCCGCGGAACCCAGGAGAGGTCCGCAGCGCCCGTGCCCTTCAGCCCCGCCCAGAGGCGGAGCCGACGACTACCACTTCAGATAGACCTTGCCGCCGCCGCGCGGGGC
>JALYOC010000075.1 GCA_030857095.1 Myxococcota bacterium
CCACGCTGTGGGCCAGGTAGGCAAACAAGGCCTCGGGGTGATCCAGCGTCGGCGCCAGGGTGGCCAGGCGCTGGTAGGCGGCCAGGCGCAGCTCGCCCCGGGGGCTCTCGGCGTCCCGGTGGAGGGAGGCCAGGGAGGGGCCCAGCCGGGTGGCATCCCGGGTCCGCTGGGCGTGGGCGCCTCGGGCCAGGTCCCGGGTGGAGTCCAGCGAACCGAAGATTGGCTCCAGCAGCGGACCGCCCAGCGAGGACTGGACCTTGGCCACCGCGTCCAGGGTGGTGGCGGGCAACAGCGGGGTGATCCCCGACGGCAGGCGGAGCTCCTTGTCATCCTCCAGGGCGCCGTTGAGCACGAAGGCGGCGGCGAAGGCGCAGTTGTCGTGAAGGAACCGGTAGTCCAGCCGGCCGCGGCGTTCCAGCTCCCAGATCCGCTCCAGCAGGCGCTGGGATTCGCCCGCGGTCAGCTTCAGCCGGAACCGGCGCATGGTGCGCTGCTCGAACTCCAGCATCTGCCGGGTGACGTCCAGCATCGGCACGGTCATCAACACCATCGGGTAGCCGCCGGTCAGTCCGCGCAGGACGTAGGCCGGCCCGGGGAGATCTCCGCCGGTCAGCGCCACCAACTGCACTGCAGGGGTGAGCCCAGGCGCGTCCACCCGGCCCGGCTCGGAGCGCGCCACCCTCATCAGCAGATGGCCGAAGAGAGATTCGGGAGCGCGTCCGGAGGCGGCCACGAAGAGGAACTCGATTCCGGCCAGGGTGCTGGGGCTGGCCCAGGCGTCGTAGCGACGGCAAGGGCCGCGGGGCGCGGTCAGCAGGCCCAGCTGGGTCAGCACCCGGGACTTGGAGAACTCCTGGCAGCGGAGCTGGTCGGCCTCCGCCAGGGCGTCGGGGGCCAGCGCCTCCACAGGGACCAGGGACTCCTCGGCGAAGGTGAGCAGATCCAGGGCCGGGGAGCTGCGCCCCCGCTCCCGGCTGTAGGCCCACCCGGCCAGGTTCAACGGGTGTTCGCTCCAGGAGAGCAGGCGCTGGAAGGGGCGGATCCAGCCGTTGAGGCGACGCCAGCGAGGATGATCGCTCCACTGTTCCTGATCGTTCCAGCGGGCGAGCACGGCGTGGATCAGGGCCCGGCGTCTCCACAGGGCCTCTCGGGTTTGTGGGGGCAGCTGCTCTAGTCGGTAGCTGGCCCTTCGCTCAGGGGTGTCCCGATAGGCGTAGAGGTGGAAGCGCCTTTTGCCGTTGGACCAATCGGGTGCTCCCTCGCTGCCTTCGCCCATTCCAAAGGGCTCGGGCTTTGGGGACCACACCAGTTCTAGGGGGCCTCCAGGCGGGGTGCGGTACTTTGGGGGCAGGTGGTCGAGGCCCTGGGCCAGTTCTCGCACCACCTCTTCCGGCCAGGCGGTCTGTGGGCTGAGGGTGATCTGGTGTTCGGCCAGGCGGGTCCTGGCTTCGGTCCCTCCCCGGGCCGTCGTTGATGCCAGCAGCGCGAAGAGGAGCAGTCGTTGCCTCCCTGGAAATGGGGACAGGCAGCTTTTCGCTCGGCACCCAGAGGGGATCTGGCTCCTGGGTTCGCGCGAAACGTAGCCTGTCCCCATTTTCAGCCCTGCGGCGCGGTGAAGGTCTGGGCGGCCTCGGCGAGGGCCGGATCGGTCTCGGAGAGTTCTCCGATCCGGCGCAGGGCGTGGACGGCCCGCTGTGGGGTCAGGGTCCGCGCTTCGATCAGGGTCAATAGTTCGGTGCGGTGGCTTCGCAGCAGGCGACCGAAGCGCGCGAGGTGGTCGGGGTGGATCCGCGCGGCGTGGGCCAGATCCTCGATCGCCGGCCCGGCCCCCAGCGCCAGGTCCTGGCGGAGCTGGCGTTCATGCGAGCGTAAGAATGCAGCGGCCGCCGCGGGCGTCGCCGCCGGGAGCACCGCGGGCTGAAGCGCCCAGATGATCGCGCCAATGCCGGCGATGGTCGCCCCCACCGCCACCGTGGAGAGCAGGGGACCGGTGGTCTGGCGGGTGGAAGCCGACGAGGAGTCTGCGCTCTCCCGCGTGCTCTGCGCGAAGGTGCCGCCGCTGGACTCTCCGCTGCCGGCGGTCGCGTCCACCGAACCCTGCAGCGAGTTGGCGGAGTTGCCGGTGCCGTCCGCAGAGTTCCCCGAGGAGGCCCCTGACTGTCCGGAGGAGTTGGCGGAGCCTCCGGACGAGTCGCCCGAGTTGCCGGACGAGTTGCCGGAGTTGGAGTTGGAGTCGGAGGAGTTCCCGGAGTTCGAATCCGAGCCCCCAGAATCGGAGCTCATCGCGGCCGTGTGGACCCCGGCGCATCCGGTGAAGACGCACAGCGCAGCCACTCCAAGCCCCGTGAACGCGGTTCGACGATTCATGACCCCTCCTCCAGCGGGAGAGAGCAGAGCACGGGCTGCGCTCGCTCCCTCGCCTATTCAGCACTTTCCACCCCCGCGCAATGGCCCGGGAGCTTCTTGCGTAGAGGCTTGTAGGTGGCCCCCCAAGGCCCTTGTCAGGGAAGAGGAGACTGGATCATGGATTCGACCAAGGCTTGTCAGGGCTGTACCCAGCAGATCCACGCCAACGCCACCCGCTGCCCCCACTGCCAGGCGCGCCAGTCAGTCCCGATGCACCGGGGCCATGCGGGGAGGATGATCGCCGGGGTCTGTGGAGCGCTGGCCCGTCCGCTGGGGATCGACGTCACGCTGATCCGGGTGGCCTTCGCCCTCACCGCGCTCATCTCGGGGGGAATGGCCTTCGGGCTGTATCTCTTGTTGTGGGTGCTCACCCCGTCCGCGCCCGGCAAGGTCGCCCCCGCCGCGCGCTGGATGGACGCCTTCAACAAGTGGGGATCTGCCAGCCCCTCTGGCCACCCGATCCCTGAACCTCCGGAGGCGGTGCGCTGATTCGCGGCCGTCGCAGGCGGCCACCAAGGTCCTCGGCCACCGCGCTGGGGGCGACTACTTGGCCCGGCGCTTGACGCTGGAGGGGGTCTTGGAGGTGGGCGTCCGGCGGGGAGCGGGCGCCGGGGGCTGGCTCCGGGCCGATCCCCGCAGCAGGTCCAGCCGCTGCAGGTGCGCCTTGACCCGGGCGGTCAGCTCCGGGGGTTCAATCGGGGTGCGGATGAAGTCGTCGCCGCCCGCGGAGACGCCCTCCATCCGCTCCTCCAGGGTGCAGTTGGGCGAGAGGAACAGGATCGGGAAGTAGCGATCTTGCGCCCGCTGCCGCAGCTGCTGGCACAGCTGGAAGCCATTGCCGTCGGGGAGGGTGACCGCACAGATCAACAGATCTGGCGGATCCGCCTCCACCCGGGCCAGGGCGGCGGCGAAGGATCGTTCCATCAAGACCCGGTGGCCCATCGGCTGGACCCAGCCTTGCACCGAGGCCAGCACCGAGAGGTCCCGGTCCACCACCAGCACCACCTTGCTAGCGGCGGTCTGGTCGGTGCGGGACTGGGGGCCGGGCGTGGTCCGGATCTTGGCGGTGCGGGGCTCCTCGGCGTCGGACGGGGCCTCCACGTCTCCGGTGTGCGCGGCGGTGGCCACCGAGGAGCGCACGTCCGAGTTGGAGAGGCCGTTGGTCTCGTCCTCCGCCAGGGCGCCGGCGGCCAGTCGGAGCGCCTTGGAGTTCACCGTGGGGGAGGAGAGATCCAGCAGGGAGCGGATCTGGGAGATCCGCTCCTTGAACAGCTGGCGCATGAACGCGGCTGCGTCCTCCGAATCGTAGAGTGTGCCCGCACAGACCGCCTCGATGGCCCGGGCCATCTCCTTGCCGGTGAGGAACCGGTCCTCGCGCTTGCGGGAGATGGCCTTCATCACCACCTCCGAGAGCCCGGGCGGGACCTGGGGGTTGAGCTCGCGGGGGGACTGCACCTCGCCATGCATGATCTGCTGCAGCACCGCCGCGTCGTTGCCGCCCTGGAACAGCCGCTGTCCGCACAGCAGCTCGTGGAGGATCACCCCGGCGGAGTAGAGGTCACTGCGGCCGTCCAGGGGGCGGGCCTGGATCTGCTCGGGGGACATGTAGTTGGCGGTGCCCTTCACCGTCCCAGCGGCGGTGCTCTCCAGGCGGCCCTTGGCGAGCGCAATCCCGAAGTCCACCATCTTCACCGCGCCGTCGTAGGTGACCATCACGTTCTTGGGGGTCACGTCGCGGTGCACCACCGGGGAGGGCCGCCCGGAAGGGTCCTTGAAGCCGTGCGCGTAGTGGAGGGCCAGGCACACGTCGCGGACCACCATGCACGCCAGCCCGGCCGGAGGGCGCTTGCCCAGCTTGCGGCAGGCGCGGACGAGGCGGGAGACGTCCTGGCCGGGGACGAACTCCATGGCGATGTACAGCTCCCCGCCCTCGTCGCCCAACTCGTAGACCTGGGCAATCCCCGGGTGGCTGAGCATGGCGGTGATCCGCGCCTCATCCAGGAACATCCGGATGAACTCTTCGTTGGGCTGGACGTGGGGGAGGATCCGCTTGAGCGCGGCGAACTTCCGGAAGCCACCGGGGCCGGTGGTCATGGCCAAGGACAGCTCGGCCATTCCGCCGGTGTTCAACCCCGCCAGGATCTCGTACTTGCCGATCCGCTTGGGGCGCTCCAGCGCGGGTCCTGGCAGTGGGTCCAACTCGGCCATCTCGGGAGGCATCGTATCCTACCGGACCGATTGTGCATCGGACGGGTGACCGACCCGGGGGGGGGGCATGGGCGGGAACTGGACCCGGACTGTGAGGAACGGTGACGTGGCCGAGTGCCCCCGGACATCCGTCCGTCCGGGGGCACTCCCAGGGAACTCACCTACTTCGAGGGATGCTTTGCCTCGTCCATCCCCTCGTCGCCGGAGCCGCCGATGCCCATCTGCCTAAGCTGCGGCGCCACGCGATCCGTGAAGTGGGTGTCGCTCTTCTTCTCGAACTTCAGCCCGGTGAGGTATGGATCCGGCTTCTCGCCCTTGAGCAGCTTGGCGATGGCGTCGGCGTAGTGCTTCCGCGCATGGGCCACGGACTTCTTTCCCGTTGCCACGTCGTTGGCGAGGTTGATCGCGAGGAAGTTCGCCGCTTCCTTGTCGCAGCGAGCCGAGAGGACCCCCTTGGTGCGCTCGGCGATCACGCTTCCGTCATAGGCCGCCAGGTCGTCGAACTTGTCGACAGGTACCTGGTACGCGATCGTCTGCTCCATCACGTCCTTGTGCGGCATCGGGAAGTCGTGATCCACCTCTTCCTTGAAGATCACCGTCTTCTGCCAGGGACCGATGTCGTTCCACACCAGCATCCCGTCGGTCTGGCCATGCGGCGGGCCATACTTATCGATGGTGGTGGCGATCACGCCCTGGGTCTTCTCGGGCCAGTCCTTCACGTTCTCATCCAACCAGGCCTGGTGCTTCTCGACCATCTTCTGGGTCTTGGCCTCCATGTCCCGCTTGCCGGCCATCCCCTCGCCCGCTGCCGCAACCGTTCCGCCCAGGCATGCGCCCAGGACCGCTGCCTTCAAGAGCCGCTTCATGTGAGTTCTCCAGTTCGCTC
The DNA here is from genome assembly GCA_030857095.1 of Myxococcota bacterium. Lineage (GTDB taxonomy): Bacteria > Myxococcota > Myxococcia > Myxococcales > Myxococcaceae > JALYOC01. The sequence continues at coordinate 5,501 of JALYOC010000075.1, forward strand.
TGCCCGAATGGACAGGCAGCACCAAGGTCATTCCCAGAATCGGCCACGGGGAGCAGCAGCAGACGATCCGATGCACCGCTCGATCGTCCGCTCGCTGTCGAGTCGTGACGGCCGCACCGCCTGCCCGCACCGCGCCCATGATCGCCCGGCTCATGGTGCGCTGCCTCGAGCCAACAGTGATCAGGACCGGTGGCACTGGTGAGCTGACAAGACGGCGGGCGCCCAGCCGACAGATTCCGCATCCGTCGGTTGGCCGGGCAGGGCATACAGGCGGTCCGACATGGTCCAGGAACGTCACCGGCTTGCGGTCACTACCAGCGCCAGCGTCTCCCCGGCGCTGGAGCGTTCTGCCCGCTCGGCCGCCCAGGGGTGGGGGCTGCCGTTCGTGGTCCGCCGCCCCAAGGAGGCACTGGAGAAGCTGCTGGCCCTGCACGCCGAGGCCTTCCTGGTCTGCGAGCGCCAGCGGGTCACCCTGGCCGATGGGGAGGGGTCGATCCACTTCCACCCCGGGCTGGCGCACCTGCGGATCAAGGGGCTGGACGGGGGGGATCCCAACGACACCTTCGGGCGGATCACCGGGTTGAGCCAGGGGGAGAGCATCCTGGACTGCACCCTGGGGCTGGCCCAGGACGCGCTGATGGCGGCCCGGCTGGTCGGCCCCACCGGCAGGGTGGTGGCGGTGGAGAGGAGCCTGTCCCTGTACGCGGTGATGTCCGCCGGGCTGGCCCACCATGATCCCGGTCCCCGCTCCGCCCGGGTCACCCCGGTGTACGCGGAGGCCGGGGAGTTCCTCCGCCAGCAGCCGGACCGGTCCTTCGACGTCGTCTACTTCGATCCGATGTTCGAGAAGCCCCGCGCCGCCCAGCCCTCGTTCGAGCTGTTGCGCCGGCACGCCGACTATTCGCCGTTGACGCCGGAGGTCCTGCAGGAGGCGCGTCGGGTGGCCCGCCGGCTGGTGGTGGTGAAGGGGTCCCGCTTCAGCCAGGACCTCAAGAAGCTGGGGCTGACGCCGGTGGTCCTCTCCCGGTCGGCGTCCATCGCCTGGGGGAAGCTGGATCCCCTCTGAGCGGTTATGCTCAAAGCTGTCATGGATCTCCTCGAACAAGCCCTGGCGCTGCGCCAGTCCAACGTCCGCTTCGCGTTCACCACGGTGATCGAGGCGCAGGGCTCCACCCCCCGTCACCTGGGCGCGAAGATGATCGTCTGCGAGGACGGGACCATCTTCGGCACCATCGGGGGCGGAAATCTGGAGACCCACATCATCGCCGCGGCGCGGGACAGTCTCCGCACCGGGCGGCCCCAACAAGTGGAGATGGCGCTGGGCCCGGCCCTGGGACAGTGCTGCGGGGGCAGGGTGACCGTGTTCATTGATCCGGACGAACGGCCGGACCGCCTGTACCTGTTCGGGGGCGGGCACGTGGGCAAGGAGCTGTGCCACATCGCCACCCCGCTGGGCTTCCGGGTGACGGTGATCGATCCCCGCCCGGAGTGGAACAACGAGACGCGCTTTCCGCTGGCCCACCAACGGCTGCTGGAGGACGGGCTGGAGGCGCTCGGACACCTGCCCTTCGAGGCGCGGGGCACCTATTGCGCGGTGATGACCCACGACCACCGGGCGGACGAGGACATCCTGCGGCTGCTGCTGGAGAAGCCCGTCCGCTACCTGGGGCTGATCGGGTCGAAGACCAAGTGGGCGCGGTTCAAGCAGCGATACCAGGCGCGGGGGATCGCGGACGGGGAGCTTACCCGGGTGCGCACCCCGATCGGTCTGGACCTGCGCGCCGAGACCCCGGCGGAGATCGCGGTCTCCATCGCAGCGGAGCTGGTGCAGGTGCGACGGACTTCGCTGGCGGTGGTGCGGGAGGCGGAAGGGTTCGACCTTCAGCCGGCCGCTGAGGAGTCGTAGCCCCCGATCCGGAAACGGGTTGAGATCGAACGCCGGCGAGAGCCTCCATTTCCCGAACTCCACATTTGCGCGGTGCAGCGCCGGATGCCGCCTGCCCCCCCGGACGAACTCGCACCGCCCGCCTACTTCGTCCGGGGTTCCGTCGGGTTGGCCGGTACAAACTCGACGCCGCAGGAGAGTTCGTCCTTCCTGGGTTAGCCGCTCGCTTGCTGCGGCGGTAGAAGGGGCCATGAACGCGGCAATCATCCTCTCCGGCGGCGCCTCCCGGCGGATGGGCCAGCCCAAGGCGTTGCTTCCGTATCAGGGCCGGCCGCTGGTGCAGGCGCACTGGTTCGCGTTGCGCGCCGCGGGAGCGGATCCGCTTCGGATCGTGGTGGGCGCTGGGGCGGCGGGGATCATCCGTGGCTCCCGCCTGGCGCGGGAGAACTTCGTGTTCAACCGGCTCCATCGGCTGGGCCAGCTATCGTCACTCCAGGCGGGCCTGACCGTGCTGTTGGAGGACCGCACCTGGCCGGCGGTCTTCGTCACCCCGGTGGACGCGCTGCCGGTGGAGCCAGGGGTCTGTGAGGTCCTCTCGGCGGCCCTGGCGAAGAGAAAGCTGATGGCCGTGAAGCCGGCCCTGGGAGGGAAGGGCGGCCATCCGGTCCTGCTCTCCCGGGCAGTGTGCCGGCGGATCCTGAAGCTGGATCCTCAAACCGGGCGGCTGGATCTGCTGCTGCGGACGCTGGAGGAGCAGGGGCGCTGCGCGCGGATCGAGGTCGGCTCGGAGGCGATCCTGGCGAATCTGAACGATCCGGCCGTCTACCGCCGGGCGATTGGCCCGTCTCGGCCCTTGCCACGCTGAGGTCGGTTGGGCAGTTTCGGCCCCCATGAAGACCTCCCTTTCGCTTTCGAACGCTGTCCTCGACCGTCTGAGCAAGGCCAACAACGAGCTGATGCGCGCCTACCCCGGCGAGCCAGAGGCCCGTCAGCCGGTGCACACCGTCTACGGCGGGGCGCAGCTGTTCAAGGCCGCCACCGCGAAGAAGATGGGCGAGATCGCGATGGGATCGCTGCAAGAGTTCGCGCCCGACGCGAAGACCCTGGCCGAGGCGATGGGGATCGGCGGCGATGCGGCGCTGCGCGACGCGGTCTACGCCGGGGTGAAGAAGAAGATCGCCGCCGAAGGGGTGGAGGACTTCCGGATCGACTTCGAGGACGGCTACGGCAACCGGCCGGATGCGGAGGAGGACGGGCACGCGGTGCAGGCGGCGCAGGAGACTGCCAAGGGGATGAAGGAGGGGACCTTGTCCCCGTTCATCGGGATCCGGATCAAGCCGCTGACCGAGGAGCTTCGCACCCGCAGCCTGCGCACCCTGGATCTGTACCTGACCACCCTGCTGGACCTCTCCGGGGGCAAGCTGCCTTCCGGCTTCGTGGTCACCCTGCCCAAGATCACCGCGGTGGAGCAGATCGAGACCCTGGTGCTGGCCTTCGATCAGCTGGAGTCGGCGTTCAAGCTGCCCGCCGGGACACTGAAGATGGAGCTGATGGTGGAGACCACCCAGTCCATCTACGACCACCTCGGGAAGGTGGCGCTGCGGGGGTACGTGATCGCTGGCAGGGGCCGGGTCACCGGCGCCCACTTTGGCACCTACGACTACACCGCCAGCTGCAACATCACCGCAGCCCATCAGCACATGCGGCACCCGGCCTGTCTGTTCGCCAAGAACGTGATGAAGGTCGCGCTGGCCGGCAGCGGGGTGATGCTCTCCGACGGCGCCACCACCGTGATGCCGGTGGCCCCGCACAAGAAGCCCAAGGACGGGGGGGCGCTGAGCGCCGAACAGCAGGCGGAGAACCGCACCGTGGTGAACCGGGCCTGGAAGCTGGCCTACGACGACACCCGCGACTCGCTGGTGAACGGCTTCTACCAGGGCTGGGACCTGCACCCCGGGCAGCTGATCTCCCGCTACGCGGCGGTCTACGCCTTCTTCCTGGAGGGCTACGAGCCGGCCGCCAACCGGCTGCGGGCGTTCATGGACAAGGCCTTCCAGGCCACCCTCTCCGGCGACATGTTCGACGACGCGGCCACCGGCCAGGGGCTGCTCAACTTCTTCCTGCGGGCCATCAACTGCGGCGCCACCACCCCCGAGGCGGTGGCCTCCAGCACCGGAATGACGGTGGAGGAGATCAGGCTGCGCTCCTTCGCCCGGATCCTCAAGGGGCGTCGGGCGGCCTGACCCGGGCGTCGGGCGGTCTGTTCGTGGCCAGCACCGCGCACGGTCCGTCCGCGGCCGTCGTCGGTGAGCTCGCGGCGATCGAGTTGCTCCGCCATCTCGCGCGCAACGCTCCGCAGGAACTGGTCGGCCTCGCGTCCACAGGCATCCCCGTGAAGGAGGTTAGCGAGCTTGAGTCACCGGGTTTGGCGGTCGGGAGGGGGCCATCAACCAGTAGGCCGACACCAATCCCACCAGGAGCAGCGCCGCCAGGGTGGAGTGCGTGTTCACCACCTCCAGCCGGCGAGAGGAGAGGACGGTCCAGAAGCCCAGGACCACCTGGGCGACCACGCCGGTGACCAGCGCGAACGCCAGCCGCCGTAAGGCACGGTGGGAGGGGGCCGCGCAAAGCAGCCTCCCCGCGAAGAGGACCACGGCGATCCCGGCGGTGATGCCCAGGTAGCGGTGGACCAGGTGGGCGTGGACCCCGATGAAGCTGTGCGCGGGCCATACCTCGCCCAGGCAGGTGAGCAGTTCGTGGCCGCAGGCCAGGCCGCCCTGGACGTGGCGCATCACCGCCCCGCCCACGATTTGCAGATAGATCAGGGCAATGGCCGCACCCCAGTAACCCATCAACGGCAGACGGACGGCAGGCTTCAGTCCGTGGAATCGCGCGCCGGGCATCCGCTGGCGGGTGAGGAATGCCAGGGTGACCAGGAGGGAGAGGAAGAGCATGGCAATCGCCAAGTGGGTGGAGGAGACGGCCGGTGGCAGTCGGAACCAGACGGTGAGCGCTCCGAACAGCGCCTGGATTCCAACGCCCAGCGCGGCCACCACGCCCAGTCGCTGGAGGGCACGATCCTCCCTCCGGTGCTTGAACAGCAGCGCGGTCAACCCAAAGGTCATCACCAGCACGAAGGAGGCGATCAGTCGGTGGGTGTGCTCGTACTCCTTCCCATTCTGCATCGGCGGAAGGTACTGGCCTTCGCACAGCGGCCAGTCCGGGCAGGCCAGTCCCGACCCAGTGGTGCTGACCAGCCCTCCGGCGACCAGCAGCACCAAGGTGGCGAACACAGTGGCGACTGCGAAGCGATGAAGCCTCATGGAGCGCGTTCCTTGAGGCGACCGTGGTGGTGCTCTCGCAGGTTGCGGGCCACCGGTCCTGTCTCGAGCGCCACCGCGTACTCCTCGAACGCAATCTGCATCCGCGGCCCCTAGTCCATCGGCTCCACGCCCGCCTTGATTCCCCTCAAGCGCGACACACCGCCCCCCTCGGCCCGAAAATTGCCAAGCACGCCTCCATGTTCAGACGGATGCAGGGGGGGGTGGCCGCGCTGTTCGCCGCCGCGATGACACTCACGGTGCTTGGTTGAGGGTGCGGTGGTGCGGGGTCGACAGTTGCCCCTCCTCCGGTTGGGAATCCAGCTTCCCCTCCTGGCGATGCTGGGTCCCCGGTTGTAGATGCGGGCTTCCCCGACGATGGCGGGACTCCTCCGACCTGGGGATACCGCGCCGACCTGGACCCGCGGGGTCGGCCAGGCGCGGCAGTCCTGGGGGCCCGATTCGCTGGCGCTTGGGTCGACCGTGATTTGCGGCGGAGAGGCCGGCCGCGCGTACGTCGGTTACAGCGCGAACGAGATGCAGAGAGCGGAGGGAATCGAGCAGCGGGTGTGGATCCCCTCGCCGAGCGCGGCTCCAACGGCCCCGTCCCCTGGCACTTCAAGGGCTACAACGAAGAGTTGAGCAACGAGTCCACCAAAAGACGACTGGCGGGCGATCGATCAGGTGCTCTCCGGCAAGTACTACGCAGGCAGCGCGAACCACGGCCTGTGGACAATGAGCTGGAAGTCGAAGTCCAGCGGCGACTGGATCAAGGTGGAGGGGCTGCCCACCCAGGCGGTCACCGCCCTCAAGGCGACGGACGATGGCGCCCTCTACATCGGCACCCGCGGCCACGGGCTGTGGCGCCTGGAGGCGGACGGCACCACCCTGGCCCAGGTGGCCCAGGTCGGCGGGAACCATGTGCTGCAGCTGGTCTACGAGCCCACGGTGACCCCGACGATGCTGCTGGTGCTCACCGACCGGGGGCTCACGACGCTTCGTGGGCCGTGAGTCGCGGTCGGGGCACGGTTCCCCGACGCGAAGGTCGTCATCCCCAGCCACGGCGCCGCCGGAGGACGCGAGCTGCTCGACCACACGATCGGACTGGCCCGCGTCGCCGCAGGTAGGTGACCTGGGCCTACTTCCTCAAGTTCCTCAGCTCCCGCGATAGGTGCTGTACCCGAAGGGCGAGAGCAGCAGCGGCACGTGGTGGTGTTCGCTGGGCCTGGTCACCTCGAAGGTGAGGGTGACGCTGGGAAAGAAGGTCGACCTCGCGCTGACGGAGAAGTAGCTGCGGGTGTCGAAGGTGAGCCGGTAGGTGCCCGTTTGCAGCAGGTGACCCTCCGAGAGGAGCGTCCGGAGCCTGCCGTCGGTGTCCGTCACTCCCGCCCCCAACTTCCGCCACCCGTCGGTCTCGTGACGCTCCAAGACGATTCCCACTCCGGCGGCGGGGCGACCCAGGCTGGTGTCCAGCACATGCGTGGTGATCTGGCTCATGGCGAGAGGAGCTTCTCCAGTCGGATGCGGGTGATCTTGTCCTGCTCGGCGGCGGCGATTCTCAGCTCGGTGTCGGGGTCATTCCCCAGCCGGGACTGGAGGATGGCCAGCAGCTCCCCGGCGCTCTTGCCGGTGGCGCACACCAGGTAGACGCGGCCATACCTTGCCTCGTAGGCGGCGTTCCCCTCGGCGATGGCGGCGCGGAGGTTCTCATCCGCGCGGTTCATTCCGGCCTGCTCGCCCTTCGCCCATTCTTTGGTGCCGGCTCCGGCGCTCTCCAGCTTCCGGTCGCCGATCCGCGGGTGGTGGGAGAAGGCCTCCAGCCAGTCCTCCCGGCCCACCTCGTTCCAGATTCGGGAGGCGGCCGCGAACAGGGCAGCGCGGTCCGGGAACGGTCGGGCGGCGGTCAGCTGCTCTGCCCAGCGGTGACTGCCGCAGCAGCGCAGCAGCCTCGCCTTCGCCTCTTCAGCCGGCGCGGCGTTGAGGCCGCTGAGCCCGGTGTCGTCCTGGGGTCGGCTCACCTGGACTCCGACGGCGCTCCGAACACCCGCAGCCGGGCCACGCCTCCATCCGGGTAGATGTTCAGCCGCACGTGGGTGATCCCTCCCAGTGCCTGGAGCTGCGCTCCGGCGAAGAGGTGCGAGGTGTGCGCCTCCAGCTTCGTTTCCGGCAACAGTGGCTTCCATGCCGCCGCCGACACGGCCTCTGGCTTTCCCTCCAGCCCGGGGGCGTGGACGCCCTCGATCATGCAGCGGTCCGGGTAGTTGCCCTTGAAGTGGGTGGTCTCCACCACCAGCCGGGAGATCTCACCGGCCCGGCCCAGCTTCACCACCACCCAGTCGGAGCCGGGCCCGCGGCGCCGCTTGGTCTCCCAGCCGTCGCCCATGTCCCTGGACCGGCCGGGCATCACCAGATTCCGCTTGTCGGAGAAGAACTCATCCGACGCCAGGATGGGCACCCCACCGTGCTCCACCGCCGCCAGATCCAGCACCCGGTGTTCGGCCACCAGCTGGGTCCAGTTGGGGACCACCTCGCCGTAGACGCGCAGCCGGGCCACGCCGCCGTCCGGGTAGATGTGGAACTTGAGGTGGGTGATCGGCCCGCCGCCGTTGACCTCGATGAAGTTCTGCGAGCCGGGGTTCACCGCGGTCTCCGGCACAAGCGGCTTCCACTCGGTGGAGGCCAGCAGTTGGCTGGTGGGGACGTAGCCCTCCACGCTTTGCGCCTCGAAGGAGACCGCCTTGGGGGCGTTGCCCAAAAAGTGGTGGGTGTCCACGTCGAACCCGCGGACGAGCCCTGGCATCGCCAGCCGGATGATCGCCCAGTCGTGTCCGGGGGTCCGCTTGCGGCGCGACTCCCAGCCGTCCATCCACTTGCCGTTCTCGGTGTACTTGCCGGGGATGAACTCCCCCCGGCCGGGGTGCAGCAGGTTCTCCTTGGCGGCGAAGAAGTCGTCGGTGGCGTAGATCACCGCCGCGCCCATCCGCTCGGCGGCAAGATCGACCAGCTTCTCGAAGTCAGGCATCGCTATGGGTTCCTTCCCAGGATCGGACGGCCCACCGGCGCACCAATGAAGCGGCCGTCCTCGTAGATCTTCTCTCCGCGCAGATAGGTGCGGCGCACCACGCCCCGCACCCGCCTCCCCGCGTAGGGGGTGATCCGGTGGCGCTGGTTCAGCGTGTCCAGGCGGATCTCCCGCTCGGCGTCCGGATCAAAGGCGATCAGGTCTGCGTCCTTGCCGGCCTCCAGGGTCCCCTTGGAGGAGAGTCCGGTCAGCCGGGCAGGGTTGGCGCTCATCCAGCGAGAGACGTCCAACAGCGTAAAGCCCCGGGCCTGGGCGTGGGTCCACAGGTTGGACAAGCCCAGCTCCAACGAGGCGATCCCTCCCCAGGCGCCCAGGAAGTCTCCCGCCTCGGGCAGCTTGAGCTGGGGCGTGCAGGGGGAGTGATCGGAGACCACCATCGAGATCGTCCCCTCGCCCAGGGCCTCCCACAGCCGCGCCTGGTTGGCTCTCTCCCGGATCGGCGGGGCGCACTTGAACTCGGTCCGGCCGTCCGGGATCTCCTCCGCGCAGAGGGTCAGGTAGTGGGGACAGGTCTCGGCGGAGAAGGCCAGGCCCTCCGCTCGCGCCCGCCGCACCTCCTCCAGCGCGTCGGCTGCGGAGAGGTGCACGATGTGGGTGGCGCAGCCGGTCTCCCGGGCCAGCCGGGCCAGCATCGCCACCGCCTCCACTTCCCACTGCGGTGGCCGGGAGGCCAGGTAGGTCCGGTAGCTGCGCTTGTCCCCTTGGGCCTCGGGGCCGGGGAGGTGACGGTCCAGCTCCGCGTGCGCGATCAGCGGGGCGCCGGCGTGGGCCAGGGCGATCATCCCCCGGCGCAGATCGTCCTCGCTGGCCATCGGGAACTCGTCGATCCCGGAGTGCACCAGGAAGGCCTTGGCCCCCACCACCCCGGCCTGGACCAGGGCCTCCAGTTGTCCGGCGTTCTGCGGGATCAACCCGCCCCAAAAGGCGCAGTCGATCCGGATCTTCCCCTCGGTGGCCGCGACCTTCTGTCTCAGCGCGTCGGGGGTGGTGGTCACCGGGATGGAGTTGAGCGGCATGTCCACCACGGTGGTGATCCCACCGGCGGCGGCGGCCCGGGTGGCGGTCTCGAAGCCCTCCCAGTCGGTCCTTCCCGGCTCGTTGATGTGCGCGTGGCTGTCCACCAGCCCGGGCATCAGCACCAGGTCGCCCAGGTCCTCCACCTGGGCTCCGGCGGGCAGCTCCGAGCGGGACAGCACCCGGACCACCTTCCCGTCGGCGATCTCCACCGCGCCGTCCACTGAACCCTGGGGGGTGAGCACGCAGCGGCTTTGCAGGAACTGGCTCATGGCGCGCCGACCAGTGCGCCCTTGCGGGCATCTCCGCGGAACAGCCGGGCGGCCACCCAGCCCAGGGGGATCAGCAGCGCCAGCACCAGCCACTGGTGCGAGCTGCCGTAGGTGGTCACCGGGTAGTGGTTGGAGATCATCAAGAACACCAGCGGCACCACCATGTACGTGTTGTGCCGCGAGCGCTGCTTGGCCCGCACCGCCAGCCGCATGTCCGGCTTGCCGCCCTCCCGGGTGGCCTTGAGCAGCGAGGTCTGGGCGGGGAGGATCCGGATCCACACGTTGCAGACCATGATCGTCCCGTACATGGCGCCCAGGTGCAGATACGCCGCGCGCCCCAGGAAGATCTGCAGCAGGAACCAGGCGGCGAACACCGAGAGCAGGTAGGCCACCCCGCCGGCGATCCGCGGGTACTTGCCCAGCGGCGAGATCCACAGCCCGTCGTAGATGGCCCAGGCCACCACCAGGAAGCCCAGCCCGGCCAGCACCGCGGTGGCGTGGGTGAGGGTGGAGGTCCGCTCGTCGATCAAAAAGCCGCGGCCCAGATAGAACATCCAGATCAGCAACAAAAAGCCGCTGATCCAGGTGAACAGGGCCTCGTACTTGAACCAGTGCAACCGCTTGGGCAGCAGCTGCGGCTGCTTCTGCTTCTCCACGATGTAGAAGCCGCCGCTGTGCACCATCCACACCTGGGGCGCGGCGCCGGGGGCCAGGATCTCAGTCTCCTCCTCCACCCGCCCGTCCAGCCAGGTGAAGAACCAGGTGGCGCCGATCCACAGCATGCCGGCGAAGACATGGAACCACCGCAAACCGATCTCCAACCACTCCTTGAGCTCTGCCGGCAAAACTCCCCCTGGGTTCAGGATGCGCGCTTGGCCGAAGAAAGCACCTGCTCCACCAGACGCAAGAGGACGTTCCCGGTGACCAGCCGCCGGTAGTCGGCGGTGGACCGCACATCGTCAATCGGCTGGATGTCCTGCTCCAGCGCCTGGCGGATCGGCATCCGACGCTCCGGCCCCAGCGGCGCGGCCATCAGCGCCTGCTCGGCGTGGCGGCAGCGCAACGGCACCGGGCCCAGACAGCCGGCGCCCACCCGCACCGAGGTCAGCCGGTCTCCATCCACGTTGGCCCGCAGCGCCAGCAGGGTCTTGGAGATGGACTGCGCCTTGCGGGTGCCGACCTTGCGGTACACCAGCCGCTCGTTGCGCGCCGCCTCCAGGCGGGGAAGGGTGATGTCCAGCAACAGCTCATCCGGCCGCAGCGCGGTCTTGCGGTAGGAGACGAAGAACTCGTCGATGGGGAGGGTGCGTTCCCCTGACGGTCCGCCCACCCGCAGCCGCGCCCCGGTGGCGATCAGCAGGGGGAGGGTGTCCCCGGCGGGCGAGGCGTTGCACAGGTTGCCGCCCAGGGTGCCGCGGTTCTGGATCGCCCAGGCGCCCACCTCGCGGGAGACCTCCACCAGGGCGGGGCAGTCCTCCATCACCTCCGCAGACGCGATCAGCTCCGAGTAGGTGGTCAGCGCGCCAATCACCAGCTCCTCGCCCACCCGGCGGATCCCGCGCAGCTCCGGAAGCTTCCAGATGTCCAGCACGTGGCGGACCTGCTCCAGCCCCACCCGGGCGTTGAACTGCACCATCACGTCGGTGCCGCCAGCCAGGACCTTGAGCCCGTTGGGCCGCACCGCCAGCAGCGCGTAGGCCTCCTGCAGCGTCTGGGGAGAGGTGACCGAGATGCGGGAGATCATCGGGACCCCACCGCGCGGACCGCGTCGATGATCTTCTGGTACCCGGTGCAGCGGCAGAGGTTGCCGGCCAGCGCCTCGCGGACGTTGGCGTCGGTGGTCTCCTTCCCGCTGCGCAGCAGCTTCTCCGCGGCCATCACCATCCCCGGGGTGCAGATGCCGCACTGGGCCCCGTTGTGCTCCAGGAACGCCTGCTGGACCGGCTGCAGCACCCCGTTCTGGGCCAGCCCTTCGATGGTCACCACCTCCGCGCCCTGCACCTGGCTGGCGGGCACCAGGCAGGAGTTGACCAGCTGCCCGTCGATCCACACCGCGCAGGCGCCGCACTCGCCCTCTCCGCAGCCCTCCTTGGCGCCGGTGAGCTGCAGATCCTCCCGCAGCAGATCCAGCAGTCGCTTGAGGGCGGGGACTTCGGCGGATCGTGGGTCGCCGTTGACCTTGAGGGTCAGCTTCATGACGCGTTCTCCAGGGCCCGCATCAGCCGCTCGGGGGTGATGGGCAGTTCGGTGAGGAAGGCGCCGGTGGCGTGCATCACCGCCGCGGTGACCGCCGGAGCCGGGCCGTCCATCGGCAGCTCGCCCACGCCCTTGGCGCCGTAGGGACCTTCCGGGTACGGGTTCTCCACAAGCACCGTCTGGATCGGCGGCGCGTCCAGCGAGGTGGGGATGATGTAGTTCTGCAACCGGGGGTTCATCACCCTCCCGTCCTGGTGAATCACCTCCTCCAGCAGGGCATAGCCCAGCGCCTGGACCAGGCCGCCTTCAATCTGCCCCTCGCACAGCACCGGGTGCAGCGCCTTGCCCACGTCATTGACGGTGACGACGTTGAGGACGGTGGTCTCGTAGGTGTCCAGGTCCACCTCCAGCTCCACCACATTGCAGGCCCAGGCGTAGGCCGGGTAGGCGTCGCCCACGTAGGTCTCGTCGTCCCAGACGATGCCCTCCGGGTGGCTGTAGGTCTCCACCATCCGCAAGGGACCGCGGGTCTCCAGGTAGCGCTTGGCGAACGCGGTCCAGGCCCCCAGCCCGCGGGTGCCGGAGTAGAAGTTGCCGTTGCGGCAGCTGACCGTCTCCGGCGCCACCTGGTGCAGCTCGGCGGCGTAGCCGGCCAGGACCCGCTGCAGTCCCAGCGAGGCCTTGGTGATCGTGCCGCCCACCACCATCGCGGTGCGGGAGGCCACGGTGGGGCCGCTGTCTGGAACCTTGGAGGTGTCCGGCACCGCGACCTCTACCTGTTCCAGGGAAAGACCCAGGGCGTCGGCCGCCATCTGGGCGAAGATGGTGTTGGTGCCCTGGCCGATCTCGGTGGAGGCGGCCAGCACCCGCACCCCGGTGGGGGTCAGCTCCACCCCTGCCTTGGCCTTGAGCTTCACCTCGCCCGAGCCGGTGAAGCCGGCGCCGTGCAGCACCAGCGACAGGCCGATCCCTCGCCGCTTGGCGCCCTGCCGGAAGGCCGAGTACTCCTCCCGCTTGCGGAGGAAGTCGCTGCGCTCCAGCGCCTTGTCCAGGACCTCGATCGCGCTGACCGAGTTCTTCAACAGCTGCCCGGTGGCGGTGCGATCCCCCAACACCAGGGCGTTCTTCCGACGCAGCTCCACCGGATCGATCCCCAGCTGTCGGGCGATCCGCTCCATCTGCGCCTCGCAGGCGAACAGGGTCTGGGGGGCACCGAAGCCGCGGAAGGCGCCGTTGGGCGGGGTGTGGGTGGCCACCACCCGGGCGTCGATCCGCACCGCCTGCCACCGGTAGGGCCCGGCGGAGTGGATGGCGCCGCGGGAGAGCACCACCGGGGAGAGGGTGCAGTACGCGCCTCCGTCCATGGTGATGTCGATCTCGGTGGCCAGCAGGGTCCCGTCGTTCTTCACCGCGGTCCGGTGGCGGATCACCGCCGGGTGTCGCTTGGTGGTGGAGGCCAGATCCTCGTCCCGCCCGTAGAGCAGCTTCACCGGGGCGTTGGCCTTCCGGGCCAGCAGCGCCGCGTGCCCGGCGATCATCGAGGGGTACTCCTCCTTGCCCCCAAAGCCACCGCCGGTGATCGTCTGGATCACCGCCAGCTGGTGGTCGCCAATCGCCAGCACCCGCATCAGCGCGCGCTGGACATAGAAGGGGCACTGCATCGACCCGTAGAGGGTGACCCCGCCGTCCCCGCGGGGGACCGCGCAGACCGCGTTGGGCTCGATGTACAGCTGCTCCTGGTGGCGGACCACGTAGGTGCCTTCGATGATCTGGTCCGCCTGTTCGAACAGGGAGGCCAGCTGCTGGGCCTCCTTCTCGATCCGGTAGGACTTGAAGATCTGCTGCGAGTCCAGAGGTTCGAACTGGGGCGGCAGGCGCTGGTATTCGATCTTCACGTGCCGGGCGGCCTGCTCCAGCCGCTCCCGATCCGCGCAGGCCAGCAACACGATGGGTTCGTCGAAGTGGCGGACCCGGTCCTTGGCCAGGTAGGGCTGATCGTCCTGGATCAGGTGCACCACGTTGTCCCCGGGGATGTCGTCCGCGGTGACCTGGGTGATGCCCCTCCAGTCGAAGGCCGGATCAAACATTATCGACTTGATCAGGCCGTGGGGGACGGTAGAGCGGATGGTCTTTCCCCACTGCTGCCCCTCGAAGTGCAGATCATCGAGGTAGCGCGCGCGACCGGTGACCTTGTCGGCCCCATCGGTGCGCGGAGGAGAACGGCCGACCCAGCCCTGCGAGGAACCCTCGTCGAGGCGCTTCATTGGCGCGCCAATGTAGCAGGTCTCAGCCCGCCCGCGCCTACTCCTTGGCGCTGTTGTTGGAGGCGGCCCGGGCCGGGCCCTCGCTGCCCAGCGGGGAGAGCTTCCCGGACAGCGCCCCTGCGTGCTCGTGGGGCATCAAATCCCGCGGGGAGCGGAAGTACTGCATCGGCGAGTAGTGCAGGAAGTTGGAGACCCGGCTGGTGTAGACGCAGGCGAACTGCTCGACCTGTTCGCCGAAGCGGCTGTTCTCGTTGCCCTCCTTGAACATCAGGCCCCAGTAGCGGTTGAACCCCTGTTCGATGTCGCCCTCCAGGGTGTCCGCCAGCTCCTCCGCCTCCTTGAGGCTTCGGCGCAGCTTGTCCAGCTCGGCCTTGATCGCCTTGCGGGACTCTTCCAGCGCGGCCCGCTCCTCCTCCGGCAAGCCGGGGCCGGCCCTCTCCAGCTTGCGCTCCGCCGCGTTGAGCCGGGTCTTGCGCTGGCCCACCTCGTCGTCCAGCCGGGCCCGTAGCACCTCGATCTCAGAGAGCCGGGCGATCTCCTCCTGGCGCCCGTCGCAGTAGCTGATCTCGTCCTCGATCTCCTGGACGATCATGCAGGTCCGCCACAGGGAGGTCTTCTTGGACTTGAGGATGTCCCCGAAGATGTGATCGCCCACGTACAGCACCCGGTCCGCGGAGTAGCCGGTCAGCCGCTGGAAGTCGGAGAGGTTGCCGCCCTGGTAGACCTTGGAGCGATCCAGGGTCTGGGTCTCGCCGACCACCGGACCGGCCTCGGTGCTGTGGTCGATCTCCAGGAACGGCCGTCCGTCGGAGAAGAAGGCCGGCTTGGCGGCGGAGGTGATCACCCAGTCGAAGTAGTTGCGCCAGCTGGGGTACTCGGGGACCACCCCGTCCAGCAGGTAGCTCATCACCGCCTGGGTGTAGTCCCAGGCAGAGTTGGTGAGCACAAACAGCTTCTTCCCGGCGCTGCGCAGCTTGTGCAGCGCCGGCCCCAGCTCCGGGTCCTTGAAGATGTAACGGCCGATGTCCTTACGGATCTCCGCCTTGAGCGAGTTGTCCCGGTGGACCGAGTCGATCGTCTCCCGGATGTCGTCGTACAGCTTGCCGTAGGCCACGCTCTGGCCCTGCCCTTCCAACAGTTCGATGATCCCCGCGAAGAGGCAGGCCTCGGGGAGGGCGAACAGGGTGTCGATCCAGGCGTACTGGGGGTTGTTCTTGGCCTTGACCCGCTCGTGCCGGTACAGCCTCTTCCAGGTCTCCCGGTCCAGCGGCCGCAGCCCGTGGTAGGCGCGGCCCACGTGGCCGAAGCGGTCCATCTTGATCAGGTTGCCGTTGACCTTGTCGACCATCAGCCCCCTCATCACGAAGGAGTGGTCGTACTGGATCTGGGAGATCTGGGCCGGGTAGCCCAGCTGGGACACCAGCCGCTCCAGCGTCATGTCGAACGACAGCTGTTCGATCCGGCGCATGTGGTAGATGGCCAGCGTGTAGTCCATGTCGAAGCCGATCAGCTCGACGTTGGACATCCGCATGTTGCGGTTCACGAACACCTCTCGTGAACGACCAGTCTCCCGCTTCTCGTGCGGAGCTGCGATCAGGGTCGCCAACTCGGTGTCCGCCAAAATCTCCTGCGCGCGGCGGGCGGCCTGTTGGGCCAGGACCCGGTTCTGGAGGGGAGCGGACGGACCGTGCAACGACTGGTTCGAGAGCGTTCCCGGGGGAGTGCCGTCATGAGGCAGCGTGGCCAAGGGAGGGGCATCATGGCCCCCGGATCCGGCTTTGCCCAGCTTTGACTTCGCCTGCCTGCCTGCCGGTTTCCTCTCCTTGCCGCACTCCGAAGGGACGTGGCACTCTCTGGTCCTTCCATGCGTTCGCGACGTCGTGCGGTTCAAGACAGTGAGAGGCGCGAACCACTGGGTCCCCGGGTGCTGGAGCTGGAGCGGAGGGTGATGTTGCTGGAGGCGAAGGTCCGGCTCACCACCGCGGAGCTCAAGCAGCGGACCGCGGGCGCCAAGGCCGCCCCGGTGAAGGCAGGCCGGGCCCGTCCGCGCTGCCCCGGCTGTCTGCTGGAGCTGCCCAAGG
The DNA here is from genome assembly GCA_030857095.1 of Myxococcota bacterium. Classification (GTDB taxonomy): domain Bacteria; phylum Myxococcota; class Myxococcia; order Myxococcales; family Myxococcaceae; genus JALYOC01. The sequence goes on from JALYOC010000075.1 coordinate 21,615, forward strand.
GACGCAAAGGAGAGACCTGCGTGTGGTGCGGCTTCGTGTTCTCGGCGTTGGAGACCCCGCTGAGGCGGTCGCGGGCGGCGAAGCGGAAATGACGCGTTATCGCCTCACCGGCCGGGTCGAGACCGGGGAGCTCTCCGAGCTCTACGCTGGCGTGCGCGACGAGGACGAGCCGGTCGTCCTCAAGCTGTTCCACGCCAAGACCTCGGATGTCCGCTACGCCCAGGAGCTGGCGGAGACCGCCCGGCAGCTGGGCACGGTCCGGGCCAGGGGGATCGTCCGCTACCTGGAGATCGGCCTCCTCAAGGACCGGCTGGCGGTGGTCCGCCAGGCGGTGGAGGGGGTCACACTGGGGCAGGTGCTCTCCAAGCTGACCTCCAAGGAGTATGTCCTCCCGCCGCCGCTGGCGATGTGGGTGATGATCCAGGTGCTGGAGACGGTGCAGCTGGCGCACGACGCCGGCGCCATCCACGGTGCGCTGACCCCCGGCAACATCCTGCTGGACCCCGACGGCTTCCCGGCGATCTGCGACTTCGGCGCGCTCAAGGCGCTGCACGCGGTCCCTGGCCTGCGGAAGTCCTTCGCCGGGCGGGGGCGGGACGCCTACCGGGCCCCGGAGGTCGCCAAGGGGGATGAGCCCAGCATCGAGTCGGACATCTACTCGCTGGGCGCGATCACCTACGAGCTGCTCACCCTGCGCGAGCCGATTGGTGATCGCTCAGGGACGATGAGCACCCGCTCCGGGATCCTCCCGCCGCCCTCGCGGCTGGATCGCCGGCTCAACGCCCGGCTGGATCCGATCGTGATGCGGGCCCTGGAGCTGTCCGAGGGCCGGCGCTTCCGTGGGGCGGGGGAGTTCGCCACCGCGCTGCGGAACTTCCTGGCCAACAACGGGGGAATCCCTCCCGCGGACGACCTGCGCCGGTTCCTGGAGCCGCTTCGGCCCAAAGAGGCGGCCTTGAACCTGGGGCCGGTCCCGGTGGCTGACGCCTTCGTGCTCCGCGAGGTGCAGGGCGCGGACCTTCCCCCGGTCACCGAGCGGACCCAGGTGGTGGAGCTGCGGCCCTCCTTCTCCGGGCCGCGCCCGTTCGATCTGCCGCTGAGCACCGATCCTTCGGCGGAGACCATGCAGGCCTCTCCGCTGTTCGAGGAGTACCGCGAGCCGGTGCGCTCCAGCGGGCTGACCGATCCCGGCGAGGAGGGCCGGCCCAGCGGGCTGAAGGCGGCGCCGCGCGGGATGCTGGAGCCGAAGTTCGAGGAGGACACCAGCCCCAGCCACGCCGGGCCGCTGGAGAAGGGGTGGGAGGCGCCCGCCGGAGCCCCGCCGCCCAAGCCGCGCAACCCGCGGGGCGGCGCCCAGCCGCAGGTGGTCACCGGACGGCCGGTGGCCCGGAACCCCCGGGTGAAGTTCATTGAAGACTTCTCCTCGCCGCCCACCGAGGCCGGTGGGGCGCAGGAGGAACGGACCGCCCGCGCCAACCGGGATCAGCTCAAGGAAGCGCTGGCCGCCAGCGCCCGGGAGAAGGAGCCGCCCAAGGCCTCGGGGCCCAAGGGGATACTGCCGCCTCCGCCCCGGAACATGAAGGTGATGGAGATCACCGGTCCGCTGGACTACGCGGCGATGCCTCCGGACACCAACCAGGGGGTCCCCAAGCCGCTGAACACCGCCGAACTCTACCTGGCCGACGACGCCAGGCGCCGCAAGCGGATGCTGATGGTCGCGCTGGGGCTGGCGTTCATCGGCGCCTTCAGCTTCGCGCTGGCGATCCGGCGCTATGGGTCGGGCAAGCGGGGCGCGGTCCCGGAGGCCCCTGCCGGTCCTGGGAACGCGTCCGAGCCGTACGATCCCGCCTACCAGACGGTGAACGGGGCGCTGAAGAAGTACTTCCGCACCGAGGAGGAGGGCAAGGAGCCGCCGCCGCTGCCGCTGCGCCCGGTGCCCACCTTCGAGCCCCCCGGTCCGGCGCTGACCCCGCCGCAGAAGGCACAGGCCGCCAATGATCCGGACGACTCCCACTTCCATCGCCCACCGCCCAGGGACCGCGCCGCCTTCCTGTCGCTGACCTCAGACATCCCGGCCATCGTCTACATCGACGATCAGCGGGTGAAGCGGCGCACCCCGCTGCTCAAGTATCCGGTGCAGCCCGGGGTGCGGAAGGTGGTGCTGGAGTCGGTGGAGTCCGGCGACCGGCGAAATCTGGAATTGGCCTTCGAGAAGGGGAAGCTGCGCAAGGTGGAGCAGAAGTTCCGGAGCCCGCGGCCCAAACGCTAGACCGCGGCGATCCTCGGCTGGGCCTCCACCGCGGCCTGCGGCGCGAACAGCCGGAAGGTGCTGCCGGGGCCGAGGTGATCGTCCGCCAGCTCGATCCGCCCGCCCAGGGCTTCGACGATTCCGTGACACACCGAGAGGCCCAGCCCGGTGCCGGCGCCGATCGGCCGGGTGGTGAAGAACGGCTCGAAGATCCGGGCCCGCAGCTCGGGCGGGACCCCGGCGCCGTTGTCCGAGATCTCCAGCAGGCAGAACCCGGGCGGCCCCGGTCGCAGGGTGACCCGGACCACGCCCTCCGTCCCTGACTCCCGCGGGATCGCCTGGGAGGCGTTCATCAGGAGGTTGACCACCACCTGGACCCACTTGGCCTCGCCGCCCAGCACCGCCGGCTGGGCCTCCAACTGCAGCTCCACCCGGGCCCGGTGGCGGACCAGGTTCGAGGAGAGCTTCAGCCCCAGCTCCACCGCCCGGCGCAGATCGCAGGGGCCTTGATCCTCGAACCGCTCGTCCCGGGAGAAGACCTTCAGCCCCTGGACGATGTCCTGGATCCGCCGCGCCCCCTCCTGCGTCTCCCGCAGGACCTCCTGGCACTCGGTGTAGCGGGGATCCCCTGCTGGCGGGGTCAGCTCTACGAGCTGGTCGCCGAGGAAGCGGAGGTTGGCCAGCACGAAGGCCAGCGGGTTGTTGATCTCATGGGCGATCCCGCCGCTGAGGGTGCCCAGCGAGGCCAGCCGTTCGGAGGAGGAGAGCTGGGCCTGAAGCCGTTTGCGGTCTCCGACGTCCCGGTGGGTGAGGATGCAGGTGGTGCGCTCGCCGGTCTCACCCGGAAGGAGCACGCCCACGATCTCGCACCAGCGCACCTCGTCCCCACGGGTGCGCAGCTCCAGCTCCGCGGTCCAGCGGCCCTGTGCCTGAAGGGCCAGCGCCATCGCGTCCCGGAGCAGGGGGGCGTTCCTGGCCCCCAGCAGCTCGAACAGCGTCGCCCCCTGCGCCTGCTCGCGGGGAAAGCCGAACATGGTCTGGGCGCTGGAGTTCCATTCCAGGATCCGCCCATCCAGGCACGTGACCACCACCCCGTCGTAGAGGCTCTCGAAGAGGGCCATCTGCTTTCGCAGCTCCAACTCCAGCCGCTTGCGGGCGCTGATGTCGGTCAGGGTGCCGATGATCCGGGCGGGCCGGCCATCGGCGCCGCGAAGCACCTCGCCTTTGCAGTGGACCCAGCGTTCCTGGGCCAGCACCAACAGCCTGCACTCGAAGTTGACCTCCGCCCCCGCCTCGGCTGCCACAGCCAGGGTCTCCATCACCGAGGTGCGATCATCCGGGGTGACGAAGTCCACCATCCGCCCGGTCCTACCGGCGAGGGTCCCCGGGGGCAGTCCCAGGCTGCGATCCACCTGGCCGGACCACTTGACCGAGCCGTCGTTCAGCCGGCACTCCCAGATCGCGATCGGGGCGGACTTGAGGGCGGCCTGCTGTCGCGCGGTCTCCTCCGAGATCCCCAGCGAGAATTGCAGGACGGTGGTCAGCCCCAGCTGGATCCGGTCTCCCTCCTTGAGCTCACAGGGGGTGGAGACCCGCTGGCCGTTGAGGAAGGTGCCGTTGCGGGAGCCGAGGTCGTACAGCCAGGCCCCGGTGCGGGACAGGACCACCTTGGCGTGGCTCCGGGAGACCCCGGAGTCGTTCACGGTGAGCCCCCGGCCAGCGTCCCGGCCCAGCACGGTCTCCTCCCCGTGGAGAGGGAAGGCCCGGAGTTCACTGCCACCGACCGAACCCTCCAGCAGCACCAGGGTCGGCTGCCGGGTGGAATCCGAGGAGCGGGCCGGCGCAAATTCGGTCCGCGTCTCGCGATCAAAGAGGTTCATGTAACGGGGTCGTTGCAGTTTGCCTGCCAGCCCGTCCTCGCAGGAGGGAGGGGAGGATCCCGCCGGGGCAAATCCACCCGCTGGGTCACGGTTCACCCACCGGAGGAGGCAGGAGAGGGAGGCAATCCCACCGGGACTCCGGACGTTGAGGGATGGCACAGCCGTTGCTCAACCGGAGTGGATGATGGGTTTCAACAAGCGGGGCCCGGCGCCCGAGGCGTCGAACGCCACCATGCCCTGGCCGGAGTCGGACGAGTCTGGCGACCTGGACCGGGCCCCGGTGCGGTTGTTGGTGGTGGAGGACGATCCGATCCAGCAGAAGGCGTACCGGGCGGTGGGCGCTCGCTACGGCTTCCACGTCACCGTGCTCGCCCGGGCAGCGGACGTGCTGCGGGTGGTGCACCAGCAGCGGCCGGAGGCGATCATCCTGGACCTGCGGGTGGAGGACGGGGACACCCTGCGGGTGCTGACCAGCCTGCGGCGCAGCCCCGAGACGGCAGGGATCCCGGTGACCATCATCTCCGCGTTCCTGATGCCGGAGCTGATCGATCACCTCCGCGACTTCCAAAAGGTCCGCCACCTGGCCAAGCCCTGGACGGTGGACGAACTGCTGGGGGTGGTGGAGGAGATGACCGGGGTGCGCCCGTAGGCCACCTTGGGACGGCCCTTCTGGACTAGCCTCCGCTCCACCCATGGAGCGGATCCGCTACTTCATCGTCGAGGACCAGCCGCAGCTGCTTCGCAGCCTGACCAAGGCCCTGAGCCGGTACGAGGAGCTGGAGCTGGTGGGCACCGCGCAGGATGGCGAGCAGGCGGTGGAGGAGATCGTCCGGGTCCGTCCGCAGCTGGTGCTGCTGGATCTGGAGCTCCCCTCGCTCAACGGGATCCAGGTGACCCAGAAGGTGAAGCGCCGGGCGCCGGAGGTGGAGATCCTGATCCTGACCTCGTTTGAGGACGAGCAGAAGGTCTACGAGGCGATCTCCGCCGGAGCGTCGGGCTACCTGGTCAAGCGGGTGGGTCCGGACAAGATCCGCAGCGGGATCCGCGAGGTGCTGGACGGAGGCACGGTGCTGGAGCCGATCATCGCCCGGAAGTTCTGGAACTTCTTCCAGTCGATCCAGGCGCGCCCGCAGCCGGCCAACACCAATCCCTGGGGGCTCTCCGAGGTGGAGTTGGAGGTGCTGGGCTACGTGACCAAGGGGCTCTCCAACGCCGAGGTGGGGCGGGTGATGACCATCGAGCGGCGCACGGTGCGCACCCATTTGTCCCACCTCTACCGGAAGATGGGCGTCAACTCCCACGTGGACGCGGTGGTGCTGGCGCTCAAGGCCGGGCTGGTGGAGGTGTGATTGCGGCCGGGCTGTGGGCGGTGCTGCTGGCCTTCGACCGTCATCCCTAGGGTTAGCCCGCCACTTTTCCCTTGTTCCCGCCGGACCCGACCGGCAGACAAGAGGAATGGCCAAGGCGAAGTCGAAGCCGCTGTACCAGGTTCACGAGTCCACCCTCTCCAACGGGCTGAAGATCCGCCTGGTTCCGAACCCCTCCGTCCCGGTGGTCAGCCTCTACACCTTCTTCCACGTCGGGTCGCGCAACGAGCGCCCTGGGATCACCGGGATCGCGCACCTGTTCGAACACATGATGTTCAACGGCGCCAAGCGCTACGGCCCCAAGGAGTTCGACCACGTGCTGGAGTCGCACGGCGGGCGCTCCAACGCCTACACCTCCACCGATCTCACCGTCTATTACGACGAGTTCGCCCCCGAGGCCCTGGAGCGGGTGCTGGACCTGGAGTCGGACCGGATGGAGTCGCTGGCCATCGCCCCCAAGCTGCTGACCAGCGAGCGGAAGGTGGTCCTGGAGGAGCGCCGGGTCCGGGTGGACAACGACATCACCGGGATGATGGACGAGGAGCTCAACGCCCTGGTGTTCAAGGCCCACCCGTACCACTGGCCGATCATCGGCTGGCAGGACGACGTGAAGCGGATCACCCGGGAGGAGTGCCGGGAGTTCTTCCGCACCTACTACGCGCCCAACAACGCCACCCTCTGGATCTCCGGCGACATCGACGTCAAGAAGACCCTGGCGCTGGTGAAGCGCTTCTACGGGAAGATCAAGAAGGGCCCGCCGGCCCCGGTGGTTCCCAACTCCGAACCGGCGCAGAAGGGCGAGCGTCGCGCGGTGGTCCGCCACCCGGCCCAGGCCCCGGCGGTGATGCTGGCCTACCGCGGCCCGGAGGCCCGGCACCAGGACACCTTCGTGCTGGACGTGCTGCAGTACGTGCTCTCCGCCGGCGAAGGAAACCGGCTCACCCGCGAGCTGGTCTACAAGCAGAAGGTGGCGGTGGGGGTGGGCTTCGACTGGTCCTGGCGCAAGGACCCGGGGATCCTGTGGCTGTACCTGGAGCTGGAGCCGGGCGCGGATCCGAAGAAGGCGGAGGCGGCGCTGTACGCGGAGCTGGAGCGGATCTCCCAGAAGCCGCCGCTGCAGGCGGAGGTGCAGAAGGCCAAGAACATGATCCGCGCCCACCTGTTCCGCGAGCTGGCCACCAACGGCGGCCGGGCCCACGCGCTGGGGAACTACGAGGCGCTGCTGGGCGACTGGCGCGAGGCGGAGCGGCTGCCAGGGAAGTACGAGAACATCACCCCCGAACACGTCCAGGCGCTGGCCAAGAAGTACTTCCATCCGGATCGCCGCTCGGTGGTGACCCTGGAGCCCCTGCCGGTAGATGAGTCGGCGGGGCCGGAGGTGGCGGCGTGAAGGGGGGCAAGAAGGCGCGGGTGAAGCCGGTGGCCCGGAAGGCAGCGAAGAAGGTCGCCCAGGGGGTCAAGCCGCGGCGTCCCCTGATGCGGCCGTTCCAGCTGCCGGTCCAGCACGAGCTGAAGACCCGCTCCGGGCTGAGCGTGATCGTGGCTCCCCGGGGACCGATCCCGATGGCGGCGATCCGGCTGGTGATCCCCGGCGGCAGCTCGGTGGAGCCGGCCACCCAGGCGGGACTGGCGGACTTCACCGCCCGGCTGCTGCGCCGCGGCGCGGCCGGGATGGACGCGGATGCGATCAACGAGGCGGTGGAGTTCGTGGGCGGCAGCCTGGACGTCGGGTCCAGCGAGGACCAGATCGAGCTGAACATCTCCACCCCCTCCCATCACGTCCCGGAGATGCTGGAGGTGCTGGGCACGCTGGTCAGCGCCCCCACCTTCGAGGAGTCGGAGGTGGTCTCCGCCCGCGAACGCACCCTGGCGCGGATCGCCAACGATCTGGACGATCCGGGCGCGGTGGCCGAGCGGGCGCTGACGCACGCGCTGTGGGGCGATCACCCCTATGGCCACGAACTGGCGGGCACCACCGCCACGGTCAGCGGGTTCCGGCGGGAGGATCTGGTGGTCTTCCACCGGGATCACCTGGGGCCGAAGATCGCCCTGTTGGTGGTGGTGGGGGACGTGGAGCCAGAGGCGGTCCACCAGGCTGCGGAGAAGGCGTTCGCCGGCTGGAAGGGCGGACCGGACACGGTGGCCATCCCCGCGCCGCGGACCCGGGCCGCGCTTTCCGGGCAGCTGGTGTTGGTGGACAAGCCGGACCAGACCCAGTCCCAGGTGCGGATCGGCGCGATGACCCTGCTGCGAACCCACCCGGACTACCACGCGGCGGTGGTGGCCAATTGCGTGCTGGGCGCCGGGTTCACCTCCCGGCTGGTCAACGAGATCCGCGTCAACCGCGGCCTCTCCTACGGGGTGAACAGCTACGTCGGTCCGCAGCGCGGTGGCGCCGCCTTCGGGGTGGACACCTTCACCAAGACCTCCAGCACCCGGGAGATCATCGACGTGGCGCTGGCGGAGGTGGAGAAGCTGCGCGCCAGGGGGATCACCGCCCAGGAGCTGGACAAGGCGCAGACCTACCTGTGCGGCCTCTACCCCTTGCGGCTGGAGACCAATGAGTCGATCGCCGCCGGGATCGCCGACATCCGCCTCTCCGGGCTGTCGCCGGACTGGGTCCAGACCTACCGGGACAAGGTGCAGGCGGTGACCCGCGCCCAGGCCGGCGCCGCCGCGAAGGAACACCTGCTGGCGGATCCGCCGGTGATCGTGGTGGTGGGCAAGGCGGACGAGGTCGCGCCTCAACTGCGCGGGCTGCTGCCGATCACAGTCAAGAAGGTCTCCGACCTGGGATGACGCTGCAGCTGCTTCACCAGGCCAGGGACTGGGTGGTGGTGGCCAAGCCGGCCGGGCTGCTGGTGATCCCCGGCCGGGATCCGGAAGGCGGCCCGTGCGTGCGGGAGCTGCTGGCCCAGCAGCTGGGCCGCGAGGTGTTCGTGGTCCACCGACTGGATCGCGACACCAGCGGGGCGCTGGCCTTTGCGCTGACCGCGGAGGCGCACCGGTCACTGTCGATGGCGTTCGAGGCCGGGCAGATCCAGAAGTCCTATCTGGCGCTGGTGGAGGGGGCCTTGGAACAGCCCCTGGACGTCTCGGTGGCGCTGGCGCCCGCCCGCAAAGGCAAGATGCGCCCGGTCCACCAGGGGGAGGAGGGCAAGCCGTCGCGAACCCTGTTCCGTCCGGTGGAGCGGTTCGCCCGGGCCACCCTGGTGGAGGCCCAGCCGCTGACCGGGCGCACCCACCAGATCCGGGTCCATCTCCGCTCGGCCGGACATCCGCTGCTGGTGGATCCGCACTACGGCCGCAAGCAGCCGCTGACCGCCGCGGAGCTGGGCGGGGAGGGGGAGGAATCCGTGCTCGCCCGCACTCCGCTTCACGCCCAACGACTGAGCGTGCCTGCGCTTCAAGCAGTGCCGGCAGCCGAGATCACCGCCCCGCTCCCCGAAGATCTGGCCCGTGCAGTCGCGGTGTTGCGCAGCGCTGCCCGCTGAACCCATTGCCCGGGGAGGGGCAGTGGTTAGGTCTAGAACATGTCTCCCGCCGAAACCGAAACCGCCGCCTCGCAGGACCGACTGGAGCTCACCATCTCGGACGGCTGCCCCTGCTGCGATGGACCGGTTCAGCTGCGCATCACCACCTGGGCCGCCAGGGCCCTGTGTCTGCGCTGCGAATACCTGTCCGCCCCGGAGCTCGCTCCGGGCAGCAGTGGCAAGTACGAGCTGAGCTACCCGCCGGCCGCGGAGGCCTGAGTCCGCGCGCGCCGCCACCACGGGCGCTTCACGGCGCCCGGACAAGGAAGGTGTTGGAGCTGGCGCTGGTGCCGTTGGTGTCGGTCACGGTCAGCGACACCGCGCCGGTGAAGGGAATGGTCATGGTCCTCTCTGTGACCAGCCCGGCATCGAACGGCTGGGTGATCAACGAGGGGAACTCCGGCCGGCTGGCGGTGAGGTTCACAGTGCCGTTAAAGGCGGGGAAGGGCAGGCCCCCTTCCAGCGCCCGGATGGTCACAGCGAAGGGTTGGTCCACGACCTGATCCGGGATGGTGCCTTCGAACTGGTAGCCGTCCGGCCAGTTGCCCATCGCCACGCTGAAGGCAGACGGAGCGGTAGCCGACCGCTGGTCGCCCAGTCGCACGGTGACGTCGTGATCTCCCACCGGAAGGACGGAGGGGATGAACGCCTGGATCGTCCCATCCGCCCGGTAGCCTGAGGTGACGAGCTCCCTGCCTCCAATCCGCAGGCTGGTCAGGCGGTCCGCGGACGCTTGCCCCTGGTCGTAGTCCACCGTGAAGGGGAGGACCCCCTCCAGCCGGACCACCACCTCCCGGGCTTCGCTGGCCAGCATGGTGGACGGGGTCACTCCCAGCACCCGCGGGTCCGGCAACTGGGATCCGCAGCCGGCTCCCGCCAGCGCCAACAGCCAAAGCACCGCGCCCCTCACCGACCCCCTCATGGTGTTCCCCTCCGCGCGCCCACCGACAGCATCAGCCCGCCCAGATGCGCGTTCAGGTGCGGAGTCTGGATCGGGCTGTAGGTCCCCCGGGCCTCCAGGAAGATCTCCAGCGGGCCCAGATCATGGGAAAGCTGGACACCGCCATAGCCCTCCCAGCCCACCCCGGTCTCGGTGGCGGTAGATTGGAAGGTGCTGCCCACCGAGTGGATGAAAGGCAGCGCTCCGCCTCCGCCCCGCACGTCCACCGCCCAGGCCCCGGCGGTCAGCAGTCGGGCCCGCAACCCCAGCGACAGCGGCACGCTGATGATCCCGGAGGTCAGCTCGCCCAGCTCCGGGATCGGGGTGCTCATCGAGGCGCGGCGCAGGCCAAGCTCCCCCTCCACGCTCACCGGGCCCACCAGCCGCAGCGCCGCGGAGAGGCCGCCCCCCAGCCCCAGGTTGGCGCCCCCGCCGAAGAAGCCACCGAAGAAGATCGCCGGGACCACCTGGGGAATGGCCGGGCTGACGGCGGACGGGGGCGGGGTCGACTCTGGCGCGGGTGCCGGCTTGCCGTGAGCCAGCTCCACCGAGACCTCGGCGCGGGCCTCCGAGTCCTTGGCGGTGGCCACCGCGGTCAGCTTCCGCGAGCGGGGGGCGGGGGTCAGCTGAAAGAGGGTGCCGCGCTTGGTGGTCTCCACCAGCCGCGCGTCGCCTCCCCGCACCGAGAGCAGCAGCTTGTCGGTGTAGAAGTCGGAGGCGTCGAACACCCACAGCCAGCCCATCGCCTCCACGTGCAGCGGGTCCGGGCCGAGGATCGCGTACAGCGGGTTGTACTCGGGCACTCCCAGCGGGATCGACACCTCGGTGGCCTTGCCCGATCCCTGACCCAGCACCCGCACGTCGAAGGTCCCGGGGGGGACCTCGATCGGCACCACCGCCTTGCCCTGGGGATCGGCGCGCACCGGGCCGAAGGTCCGCGGGCCCACCTGCACCCGCACCTCCGCGCCCGCCTCGGTGGCCACCTCCAGGTCGGTGCGGCCGATCAGCGGCAGCCGCGCCACGCCCACGTCCGGCGGTCCGTCCTCGCCGCCGGTCCAGAACAGCAACAGGGCAATCGCCGGGATCCGGGAGTCGGGCGGGGTCCACCTGAACCGCCGCTCGGTCCCGGAGCCGGCCTGCTCCTTCAGCTCACCGAAGGAGGCGGCGAAGGCCAGCTTGGCGCCGGGGGGCACCCCGCCGACCCGGACGGAGACGGAGCCGGTCTCTCCCAGCACCACCATGGCGGGCTCCACCGAGATCGTCGGGGACGCGCCCAGGGAGGGGGACGCGGAGCACAGCAGCAGGAACAGCGGGAGGAGGCGAGACACGGCGGGTACTTGAACCCGCACCCGTCAGGACGGCAACTTCCGGGAGCGCGGAGGGAGGCTACTCCGCGGCGTTGGTCTCGTCCGCGGCGGGAGCGGACGGCTGCTCCGCGCCCTCCACGTACGGCTTGTCCGCGGGCCCGGCGGCGCCCTGCCGGGCGTGCGAGAACTGGGGCTTCTCCACCGGCGCGTCTCCGCGGCCGTGGATCAGCGTCTTCTGCGACATCTTGAAGTTCACCTCCACCTTGTCGAACCGGACCGCGGTGACGATCCCCAGCCCGAAGGTGGGGTGGTGGATCAGGTCGTCCGCCTTGTAGGTGGTCTTGATGCTGTAGGGCCGGGCCGCGCCCACGTCCTTGCTGGCCAGCTGCTCCTCGAAGCCCATCACCCTCTTGGGGGAGGACTCCTTGTCCTTGGTCACCCGGGTGCGGGCCACCGCCGGCTTGGTGGTGGTGGACGTGGCCTGGGCGCCGCGGAACATGTGTTCGCCCATGCAGGTGTTGCAGCGCACGCGGACGATCTTCGGTCCGACCATGGCCAGGATGGTGTGCGCGAGCGCCAGCTTGCACTTGTTACAGAACGCGTCGACCTCGCCACCGGTTTTGTACGTCGTCGCCATCGGGTGTTTTTCGCTCGTCGGGATGCGGGCCGGGATGCTGGCCCGAACCGTGAAATGGGGGCCGAACATATAGGGCTTGGAACCCACCGGAGGAAGCACATCTTGACTCGCCTGCCTGCCGTCAGTACCAGCCCGTGGTCAGCGGACCACCCGGCGTGTCCTGGTGCCCACGAACCCGAGGAACCCGCGCGTCCAGGCGACCAAGTCATGAGCGATCCTGCCGATCCGCCGCGTCTCTACCGTCCCTCCCTTCGTCGCCGGGCACTCGACCGGGCGATCCGTCCTACGCGCGCGGAGATCGATCTGGCCGGGGTGCGGCACAACTTCTCGGTCGCCCAGCAGGCGGCCGGTGGGGCGCAGGTGCTGGCGGTGGTGAAGGCCAACGCCTATGGCCACGGCGCGGTCCTGGTGGCCCACGCCCTGCGTGAAGCGGGCGCGACCTTCCTGGCGGTGGCGCTGGTGGAGGAGGGTCTGGAGCTGAGGAACGCAGGCATCGACCTTCCGATCCTGGTGCTGGGCGGCTCCTACGACGGTGGCTACGACCTGCTGGTGGAGGCGGAGCTGATCCCCACCGTGTTCCGTCCCGAACACCTGGTGCGCCTGGGGGCGGCGGCGAAGGCAGCGGGCCGCAGTGTGCTGGCCCACCTCAAGGTGGACACCGGGATGGGACGGATCGGGGTGCGCCCGGAGGAGCTGGCCGCCTTCCTGGACGAGGCCCAGCGCCATCCGCAGGTCCGCCTGGATGGGGTGCTGACCCACTTCGCCAACGCGGATCTCTCCGATCCCCAGCTGACCACGCGACAGGTCTCGTCCTTCGAGGCGGCGGTGGTGCAGGTGCAGGCGGCCGGTCACTCCCCGCGGTACCGGCACCTCTCGAACTCGGCAGCGGTCCTCTCCCGCCCGGAGCTGCGCGGCCAGGGGTTGGTGAACCTGGTCCGTCCGGGCCTGTTGCTGTACGGGCTGGCACCGGCCCAGTGGCTGGCCGGTCATGTCCCCCTGATCCCGGTGCTGACCTGGAAGACCGCCATCACCCACCTCAAGCGGGTTCCGGAGGGGACTCCGGTGTCCTACGGCAGCACCTGGACCTCGCAGCGGGAGTCGGTGATCGCCACCCTCCCGGTCGGCTACGCGGACGGGTACAGCCGCCACAACTCCAGCCGGGCCAGCGTGATCGTCCGCGGACAGCGGGTGCCGATCATCGGCCGGGTGTGCATGGACATGTGCATGGCGGATGTGACCGACGTTGCGGGCGTGGACGTGGGCGACGAGGTGGTGTTGCTGGGCAAGCAGGGGCAGGCCCAGGTCTCCGCCGAGGAGCTGGCCAGCATTTCGGGCACCATCCACTATGAAATCCTCTGCTCGGTCGGAGCCCGGGTGCCCAGGCGACCGGCCTAGCAGAACGTCCCTGGGAGGGTGACCGTTGAGCCGACGTCACTTGGCGAAGGCCAGCGGCTGGGCGTTGGCCCCGCTGCTGGTAGGACGCTGCTCCCGAGATGACCCACCCGCTCTCCATCAGGTTGTTCTCCCGCGGCGGAGAGATGGGTCAGCTGATGCGCTCCATCGACTGGTCCCGGACCGGCCTGGGTCCGGTGGAGGGCTGGCCGTCCTCCCTGCGTACCGCGTTGGGCATCGTGCTGGGCAGCCGGTTCCCGATGCTGCTGTGGTGGGGAGAGGACCTGCTGCAGCTGTACAACGATGCGTATCGGCCGATCCTGGGCGCCAAGCATCCCCAGTCGCTGGCCGCTCCCGGCGCGCAGGTGTGGAGCGAGGTGTGGGGGATCCTGGGCCCGCTGGCGGAGGGCGTCCAGCGCGGCGGCCCCGCCACCTGGAACGAGCGGCTGCTGCTCCCGATGGACCGCAAGGGCTTTCGCGAGGAGACCTACTTCACCTTCTCCTACAGCCCGGTCCCGGACGACCAGGGTGGGGTGGGCGGGGTGCTGGTCACCTGCCAGGAGACCACCCCCGAGGTGCTGGGCGAACGCCGGTTGGTCACCCTGCAGCAGATCAGCGGGGAGGCCTCCAACGCCAAGTCCGTCCGGGTGGCGGCGCTGCGCGCGATGCGGTCTCTGCGCGCCAATCCCCAGGATCTGCCCTTCGCCTCCCTGTGCCTGGTGGACGCCAGCGGGGCGGTGGCCGAGACCTTCAGCAGCGCAGGGGAGGATCCGGCACGGTCGGTGGCCCGGTGGCCGTTGGTGGAGCTGGCTGGAATGGACCAGCCGATCGAGCTGGGGACGCTGCCCCCGGCGCCGGCGCCGCAGCCGGGACAGGCGACCCCAACCCGGGCGTTGGTGGTGGCGGTGCGGGGCGGGGCAGACGGACCCACCCTGGCCTATCTGGTGGCCGGGCTCAGCGCGAAGCTGGAGTGGGACGAGCGCTACCAGGGGTTCTTGTCCCTGGTCGCAGCCCACCTGGGACGGGCGCTGGACAACGCGCGCGCCTACGAGGAGGAGTCCCGGCGGGTTGAGGTCCTAGCGGAGCTGAACCGGGCCAAGACCGCCTTCTTCAGCAACGTCAGCCACGAGTTCCGAACCCCGCTGACCCTGATGCTGGGGCCACTGGAGGACGCGCTGGGGGATGGGGGCCAACCGCTCTCCCCCGGCCAGCGTTCGCGGCTGGAGCTGGTGCAGCGCAACGCGGTGCGGCTGATGCGGCTGGTGAACACCCTGCTGGACTTCACCCGCCTGGAGGCAGGCCGGGTGCGGCCGGCGATCTCCCCGGTGGATCTGGGCCAGCAGACCCGGGAGCTGGTCAGCCAGTTCCAGGCCACCCTGGAGCGCGCCGGGCTGACCCTGGTGGTGGAGACCCCGCCGCTGCCCGGGCCGGTCTACGTGGATCCGCAGCTGTGGGAGAAGATCGTCCTCAACCTGGTCTCCAACGCCTTCAAGTTCACCTTCACCGGGGAGATCCGGGTCCGGGTGGGGGCGCGGGACGGCCACGCCTTCCTGGAGGTGCGGGACACCGGGGTGGGGATCCCCGCCGAAGAGCTGCCCCGGATCTTCCAGCGGTTCCACCGGGTGGAGGGCGCGCGGGGCCGGACCATCGAGGGGAGCGGGATCGGGTTGGCGCTGGTGGAGGAGCTGGTGCGCCTGCACGGGGGGACGGTGCGGGCCGAGAGCCAGCTGGATCGGGGAAGCACCTTCACCGTCACCCTCCCTCTGGGCAAGGCGCACCTCGATCCGCTGTGGATCAACGACGGAGAGCTTCCCCGGGGAGCGCCGCAGGCCCCGGCCTTCCTCCACGAGGCCCAGCAGTGGCTGGAGGCCGCTACCCCCGCGCCGCCTCCCCCCGCGGCCTACGAGCCGGGAGGCCGGATCCTGGTCGCCGACGACAACGCCGACATGCGGGACTACATCGGCCGGCTGTTGCGGGACGCCGGCTGGAGCGTGGAGACGGTCAGCGACGGCGCCCAGGCGCTGGAGCGGGTGCGGGCCGATCCCCCGGAGCTGCTGATCACCGACGTGATGATGCCCCGGCTGGACGGCTTTGGGCTGCTGCGCGCCCTGCGGGCCGACGAGGGGACGCGGGAGCTTCCGGTGGTGATGCTCTCCGCCCGGGCGGGGGAGGAGCGGCGGGTGGAGGGGCTGGAGGCGGGCGCCGAGGACTATCTGGTCAAGCCCTTCGCCGCCCGCGAGCTTCTGGCCCGGGTCAACCTGAGGGTGGCCAGGGCGCAGGCCCGGCGGGCGGAGAAGGAGCGGCGGCAGCTGCTCAACGACATCTTCATGCAGGCCCCGGCGCTGATCGCCACCCTGCGCGGGCCGGAGCACGTGTTCGACGTGATCAACGCGCGCTACCAGGAGTTCTTCGCTGGACGACGGCTGGAGGGGCTGGCGGTGGTGAAGGCGCTCCCGGAGCTACGGGGGCAGTCGGTCCTGGAGCTGCTGCACCGCGTCTACCAGACCGGGGAGACCGCCTACGGCGCCGAGCTGCCGGTGCAGGTGATGCGAGACGGGAGGGAGGTCCAGGTCTTCTTCAACTTCGTCTACCAGGCGCTGCGCGACCGGGAGGGGAAGGTGGAGGGCGTGCTGGTCTTCGCCTTCGACGTCACCCCGCAGGTGGAGTCCCGTCAGCGGGTGGAGCTGCTGATGAGCGAGGTCCGGGCCGCCGATCAGCGCAAGGACGAGTTCTTGGCGATGCTGGCCCACGAGCTGCGCAACCCGCTGGCGGCGATCAGCATGTCGCTCTCACGGATGGATCCGCAGGACGGCGATCCGCAGCGGGTGCAGAGGCACCGCGGGGTGGCCAGGCGCCAGGTGACCAACCTGGTCCGGCTGGTGGACGATCTGCTGGACGTCTCCCGGCTCAGCCGGGGACGGATCGAGCTGCGCAAGACCCCCCAGGCGCTGGGCGAGATCGTCCAGAACGCGGTGTCCGCCACCCGGGGGATGATCGACGAGCGCCGCCACGCGCTCACCCTGGGGATCGCAGCCGGTCCCTTCCAGGTGCTGGGCGATCCCACCCGGCTGGAGCAGGTGGTCACCAACCTGTTGACCAACGCGGCCAAGTACACCGAGCCCGGCGGGGCGATCCGGGTCAGCCTGGGCCGGGAGGCCGGCCCCACCGGCGCCCAGTCGGTGCTCAAGGTGAAGGACAGCGGCCGGGGGATCCCGGCCCAGATGCTGGACCAGGTGTTCGATCTGTTCGTGCAGGTGGACGCCACCTTGGAACGAACCAGCGGCGGGCTGGGGCTGGGGCTGACCGTGGTCCGCCGACTGGTGGAGCTGCACGGGGGCACGGTGGAGGCCCACAGCCGCGGGACCGGGCTGGGCTCGGAGTTCGTGGTCCGGCTCCCGCTGGCCCCGGAGGCGGGGGCGGCGGCGACGGACACCGCCCCGGTGGCGGCACCCGTGCTACCGCCCGCGGTCACCCCGCGGCGAATCCTGGTGGTGGAGGACTCGGACGACATCCGCAGCACCCTGCAGGAGATCCTGGAGGAGCTGGGCCATGAGGTGGAGGTGGCCGCGGACGGGGTGCAGGGCGCGGCGATGCTGGCCGCCCGTCCCCCGGATCTGGCCTTCGTGGACGTGGGGTTGCCCGGGTTGGATGGCTACGAGGTCGCCCGCCGGGGCCGCGCCGCCCCGGGCGGAGACCGGACCTTCCTGGTGGCCCTGACCGGCTATGGCGGCGCCGAGCATCGCCAGCGCGCCCAGCAGGCGGGGTTCGACCTGCACCTCACCAAGCCGCTGGACGTGGACGACCTGCCGGCGGTGCTGCGAATGTCCCGCCCTGCTGCCTGCTGACGGTCCGGTCCACCGCGAGGGCGATGGCGGTGATCTGTGTGATTCAGGGCTCCAGCGCTTCACGCAACGAACGAACGAAGTCCCGCACCCGGCGGGCCCGGGCCTTGAGGGAGCCGCTCTCCGCCGCCCGGGCCACGATGGCGCTGCCCACCACCACCCCCTCGGCGATCCGGGACAGCTTCCGGGCCTGGGCGGGCTCGGAGACTCCAAAGCCGATCACCACCGGGACCGGGCTTTGCTCCCGGGCCTGGGCGATGAGGGGACCCAGATCGCTGGGGAGGGCGCGGCGGGCGCCGGTGACCCCGGTGACGGTGACGAAGTACAGAAAGCCGGTGGCGGCGGCGCAGGCGGCGGCGCGGCGATCCGGCGTCGAGACCGGGGTGAGGAAGCTGGGCACGCAGACCCCCTCCGCGGCGCAGGCCGCCCTGAGGGTGACTGACTCCTCGGGGGGCAGGTCCGGGATCAGCGCCGCGTCCACCCCGGCCCGGCGGCAGGCCTGGGCGAACCTGCGCTCTCCTTGCGAGTAGACCGGGTTGGCGTAGGTCATCACCGCGATCGGGGTCTGCCAGTCCGCCCGCAACAGGGAGGCCAGCTTCAACGTCGCGGCCAGGGTGCCGCCGCTGGCCAGGGCCCGCTCGCCGGCGCGCTGGATCACCGGGCCATCCGCCACCGGGTCAGAGAAGGGCGAACCCAGCTCCAGCAGATCCGCGCCGCCCTCAAGACAGGCCCGGGCGATGGCCAGCGATCCCTCGAAGTCCGGATCATGGGCCATCACGTAGGTGATCAGCGCCGAGCGCTTCTCGGCGCGGCAGCGGGAAAAGGCGGCGGCGATCCGATCCGGCGGGGGGGAGGACAGGGGCCGCACCGCGGCGGGGGAGGGGCTCATCGGCCGCCCTCCTTCTTCTCCAGATGGGCCCGGACCTGGATCACGTCCTTGTCGCCGCGGCCGGAGACGTTGACGATCACCAGCGCGCCTTGGCCCAGCTTGCGGGCCACCTTCCGGGCATGGGCGATGGCGTGGGAACTCTCCAGCGCGGGGAGGATCCCCTCCATCCGGGCCAGGTAGCCGAACGCGTCCAGGGCCTCGGCGTCGGTGGCGCTGGCCACAGTCACCCGGCCTTGGTCCTTGAGGTGGGCCAGCTGCGGCCCCACCCCCGGGTAGTCCAGCCCGGCGGAGATGGAGTGGGCCTCGGCCACCTGCCCGTGCGCGTCCTGCAGCACGTAGCTTCGGGACCCGTGCAAGATCCCGGGGCGGCCCTTGGCCAGCGAGGCCCCGTGACGGCCGGTCTTGATCCCGTCCCCACCGGCCTCCACCGCGATCAGCGCCACCTTCGGATCGTCCAGGAACCCGGAGAAGATCCCCATCGCGTTCGATCCGCCGCCCACGCAGGCCACCACCGCGTCCGGGAGGCGGCCGGTCTGTTCCAGACATTGGGCCCGGGCCTCCTTGCCGATCACCGCCTGGAAGTCGCGGACCATGGAGGGGTAGGGGTGCGGCCCGGCCACGCTGCCCAGCACGTAGAACGTCTCCCGCACGTGGGTGACCCAGTCGCGGATCGCCTCGTTCATGGCGTCCTTGAGGGTGCGCGAGCCCGCCTCCACCGGGATCACCGTCGCCCCCAGGGTCTTCATCCGGAACACGTTGAGGGCCTGCCGCTCCACGTCCAGCGCGCCCATGTAGACCCGGCAGGAGAGCCCGAACAGGGCGCAGGCGGTGGCGGTGGCCACCCCATGCTGGCCGGCGCCTGTCTCCGCCACCACCTCGCGTTTGCCCATCCGCCGGGCCAGCAGCACCTGCCCCAGGGTGTTGTTGATC
Organism: Myxococcota bacterium; assembly: GCA_030857095.1. GTDB lineage: Bacteria > Myxococcota > Myxococcia > Myxococcales > Myxococcaceae > JALYOC01. The sequence continues at coordinate 40,580 of JALYOC010000075.1, forward strand.
TTGTGCGCGCCGGTATGACAGAGATCCTCGCGCTTGAGCAGCACCCGGGCCCCGCCCAGGTCGGCGGTCATCCGCAGCGCCTCGCCCAGCGGGGTCTCCCGGCCGGCGAAGTGCCGCAGCAGCCCGTCCAGCTCCGCCTGGAAGGCCGGTTCGGCGCGGGCCTGCTGCCAGGCGGCCTCCAACTCCGCCAGCGCCGGCATCAGGGTCTCGGGGACGAACTGTCCGCCGTACTCTCCGAACCTGCCCCGGGGCGCGGGGATGGGGTTCGTGAGGGCAGCAATGGCTGACATCTTCTAGGCCTCCTTGGCCGCCCGGATGAACCGGGTCAATAACGTCTGGTCCTTGATGCCGGGGGCGCTCTCCACCCCGCTGGCCACATCCACCGCCGCCGGGCGCAGGGCGCGGATCGCCTCCGCCACGTTCTGCGCGTTGAGTCCCCCGGCCAGGATCCAGGGCCGGGCGGGGGGCGCGTCCCGGACCAGCGACCAATCAAAGGTGCTGCCCGAGCCCCCGAAGCCGGCGCTGGCGGTGTCCAGCAGCAGGGTGTGTCGGGCATAGCGGTCCGCGTCCGCCCGCCACTGGGGGCCGGCCACCCGGACCGCCTTGATCAGCTGGGAGACCGAGGCGGAGAAGGTCTCCGGGTCCTCGTCGCCGTGGAGCTGGGCCACCGAGATCCCGGTCTCGTCCAGCGCCGAGCGGACAAAGGCCAGGGTGGGGTTGACGAACACCGCCACCGGGGTGACGAACGGGGGGAGGCGGGAGACGATCTGCGCGGCCACCTCCAGCCCACAGCGCCGCTTGGAGCCCTCCCAGAAGTTGAGGCCAATCGCATCCGCCCCTGCGTCCGCCGCCCGCAGGGCATCCTCCAGCCGGGTGACACCGCAGACCTTGACCCGGACCGGGGCGCTCATCGCAGCGCCCCGATCGCTTCCACCAGCGCCCCCGGATCGGCGGCCCGCACCAGCGCCTCGCCGATCAGGAAGTTGGCCGCGCCCGCATCCCGCAGCCGGCGTACGTCCTCCAGATCCCGGACCCCGCTCTCCACCACCGCCAGCCGGTCGTCCGGGATGGAGGGCAGCAGGGCCACCGAGGTCTGCAGATCCACCACGAAGGTGCGCAGGTTCCGGTTGTTGATCCCGATGATCTTCGCCCCCGCCGCCAGGGCCACCTCCAGCTCCGCCCGGTCGTGCACCTCCACCAGCGCGTCCAGGCCCGCCTCCTGGGCGGAGCGCAGCAGCCCCTCCAGCTGCGGAGGGGTGAGGGCGGCCACGATCAACAGCACAGCCGAGGCCCCTGCGGCGCGCGCCTCCTCCACCTGGTATCGGTCCACCAGGAAGTCCTTGCGCAGGGTGGGGGTGCGCACCGCCGCCGAGACCACCCGCAGATCCTCCAGGTCCCCGCCGAAGCCGGGCCCGTCGGTAAGCACCGAGATCGCCGCCGCGCCCGCCTGCGCGTAGCGCCGGCCAATCACCTCCGCGTCCAGGTCCGCCAGCACTCCCGCCGAGGGAGAGCGCCGCTTCACCTCGGCGATCACCCGGGGACTCTGGCCCCGCCGGCTGAGCGCCCCGTGGAAGCTGGGCACCGGGCGGCCCCGGGGGGCGGCCAGCAGCTGTTCCAGCGGGACCTGGCGCTGGCGGTCCGCCACCTCCGCCCGCTTGCGGGAGAGGATCGAACCCAGGAAATCCACCCGGGGAGCGGGGCTCATCCGCGCTGCTCCCGGGCGTCGCGGGTCAGCTCCACCACCGCCCGCAGCTTGTTGCGCGCCTGGCCGCTGTCGATGGCCTGGGCGCTGCGCCGGACCCCGTCCGTCAGATCGGTGGCCACCCCGGCCACCACCAGCGCCGCGGCGGCGTTGAGCACCACCGCGTCCCGCGGCGCGCCGTGCTGTCCTTGCAACACGTCGCTGAGGATGCGGGCGTTGAGGGTGGCGTCTCCGCCGGCCAGGTCCGCCCCAGCGCAGCGGGACAGCCCCACCTCCTCCGGGCGGACGGTGTACTCCCGCACCTCTCCGTGCTTCACCTCGCACACCAGGGTCTCGCCGGTGAGCGCGATCTCATCTTGACCCTCGCCGTGCACCACCAGGGCGTGCTCCGCTCCCAGCAGCGCCAGCACCCGGCCCACGATCGGCACCCAGCGGCGTTCGTACACCCCCATCACCTGCCGCCGGGCGCCGGCCGGGTTGGCCAGCGGCCCCAGCAGGTTGAACAGGGTGCGAAAGCCCAGCTCCCGGCGCAGCGCCGCCACCGCCTTGAAGGCCGGGTGGTGGTGCGGCGCGAACAGAAAGGCGATCCCGGTGCTGCCCAGACACCGCTCCACCGTCTCCTTGCGGGCCTCCACGTCCACACCCAGCGCCGCCAGCACATCCGAGGAGCCGCACTTGGAGCTGACCGAGCGGTTCCCGTGCTTGGCCACGATCGCCCCCGCCCCGGCGGCCACCAGCGCGGCGGCGGTGGAGATATTGAAGGTGTTCTGCCCGTCCCCCCCGGTGCCGCAGGTGTCCACGCACTGGGCCCCGGCGGTCTCGATCCTATCCACCCGGGCCCGCATCACCTGCGCCGCCCCGGCGATCTCCTCCGAGGTCTCGCCCTTCATCCGCAGCAGGGTCAAAAAGGCCCCCACCTGGGCCGGGGTGGCCTGTCCGTCGGCGATCTGGGCCATCACCCCCTCCACCTCCTGGCGGGTGAGATCCTCGCGGGCGATCAACCGCTGCAGTGCCTGCTGGATCATGCCGCCCTCCGCGCCGCCACCCGCTGCAGCCACCCGGCCAGCAGCGGCTTGCCGTGCTCGGTGAGGATCGACTCCGGATGGAACTGGATCCCCTCCACGTCCAATTGACGGTGACGCAGCCCCATGATCTCCCCCTCCGCCGTCCAGGCGGTGACCTCCAGCGTGTCCGGCAACGACTCCCGTTCCACCACCAGCGAGTGGTAGCGGCCGGCGGCGAACGGGGAGGGGAGGGTGGCGAACACCCCCGCCCCCTGGTGGTGCACCGGGGAGGCCTTGCCGTGGACGATCCGCGCGTTGCGGATCACCCGGCCCCCGAAGCACTGGCCGATCGCCTGGTGTCCCAGACAGACCCCCAGCACCGGCACCTCTCCGGCGAACTCGCGGATCGCGGTCAGGGAGATCCCCGCCTGATCCGGCGCGCTGGGCCCCGGCGAGATCACCAGCCCCTGGGGGGCCAGCGCCCGCAGCTGGGCCACGGTCAGCTCGTCGTTGCGCACCACCAGCAGCTGCGCCCCCAGCTCGCCCAGGTACTGGACCAGGTTGTAGGCAAAGGAGTCATAGTTATCGATCAGCACGATTCGCATCGGCGGCTCCCTCCCGGAACACCACGTCGTCCGCGCCGGACTCCAACGACCCGGACTGGGCCTGGGCCACCGCGGCGAACAGCGCCCGGGCCTTGTTCACCGTCTCCCGCTGCTCGGCCTCCGCGCTGGAGTCGTAGACCACCCCTGCCCCGGCCTGGACGCTGACCCGGCGCCCGCGCTGCAGCAGGGTGCGGATCACGATCGCCACTTCCATGTTCCCGGCCCGGTCCAGGTAGCCCACGCAGCCGGCGTACGGACCCCGGCGGGCGGGCTCCAGCCCGTCGATCAGCTCCATCGCCCGGACCTTGGGCGAGCCGCTCACCGTCCCCGCCGGGAAGGTGGCCCGCAGCACGTCCACCGCGTCCAGCCCCGGGGCCAGCTTGCCCCGGACCTGGGAGACCAGGTGCATCACGTGCGAGTAGCGCTCCACCGAGCGCAGCTGCTCCACCCGCACCGTGCCCACCTCTGCCACCCGGCCCACGTCGTTGCGGCCCAGGTCCACCAGCATCACGTGCTCGGCGGCCTCCTTCTCGTCGGCCAGCAGCTCCGCCTCCAGGTCCAGATCCTCCTGGGGGGTGCGGCCCCGGCGGCGGGTCCCGGCGATTGGGCGCACCGTGACCTCTCCTTGCTCCACCCGCACCAGCGTCTCCGGCGAGCTGCCCGCCAGCGCCCGGTCCCCGTCCTGGACGAAGAACAGGTAGGGGGAGGGGTTCACCCGCCGCAGCGCCCGGTAGAGATCAAACGGCGCGGCGTCCACCTGGGCGTCGAAGCGCTGGGAGAGGACGATCTGCTGGCACTCGCCCTCGCAGATCGCGGCCCGGGCCTTCTCCACCGAGGCCTCGAAGTCCGCCCGGGTGGTGCGCCGGTGCAGGACCACCGGGTCGGAAGACCGGGCCCGCGCGTCCTGCTTGAGCGGCTGGGCCAGCTTCTCCAGCACGGTCGCGATCCGCTCCACCGCCTCCGCGTAGACCGCCGCCGGATCGCAGCCTTCGTCGCAGCGGGCCTCGGCGATGATCTGCAAGGTGTGGCGCACCCCGTCGAAGGCCACCACGGTGTCGAAGTCCATCAGCACCGCGGCCGGGAAGCCCAACTCGTCGCCTGTGGCCGCGGGAATCCGCGGTTCAATCGCCCGCACGCAGTCGTAGGAGATGTAGCCCACCAGTCCGCCGGAGAAGCGGGGGGTACCGGGCACCGGCACCGCGGTGTAGCGGCGCAGCTGGGCCTGGGCGGTGGAGAAGATGTCCGGCTGCTCGCCCAGGGACCGGGTGTGGACCTCGCGCGGGCCGGCGCCCAGGAACGACCAGCGGCCGATCCGCTCTCCCCCTTCCACCGACTCGAAGAGGAAGGCCCGGGACTCGCCGGCGGAGACCTTGAGGAAGGCGGAGACCGGGGTCTCGGTGTCCGCCTCCAGCTCTAAACGGACCGGGACCGAGGCGCCCGGACGGCAGTGCGTCAGGAACTGCTCGTAGCTGGGGGTGACGTCAGATCGTGCTGCGCCAAAGCCACTCCGACATCCGCTGCTTGACGCGCAGCTCCACGGGAGAGGCGACGGCACCGGCACTGTGATTGGCGTCCTTCATGTTCAAAGGATAACCGGGCAAAGGGAGGTAGGCGCAAGGCCACCCCTTCGAACCTCCGGCCCGTCGTCTTCGTTGCCCTGTCCCGGCCAGCACGTAGAGTACGCGGCCTGATGGCCGAGCCCGCGGGAGCAGAGAAGGAACCCAACCTGGTGGTCACCGGGTTCCAGAACTTCGAAAACGGCTTCCGGGCCGCCATCAGCGACATCGGAGGGCTAGCCCTGCTGGGGTTCCAGGTGGCCCGCTGGTCGGTCCGCCCCCCGTTCCGGCTCAAGAACCTGTTCGCCCAGCTGGACTTCGTGGGGGTGGGGTCGATCCTGATCGTCTGCCTCACCGGGACCTTCTCCGGGATGGTGTTCGCCCACCAGTCCGCGCGCGCCTTCCAGCTGTTCAACGCCGAGAGCATGGTGGGCCCCACCGTGGCGCTGACCATCACCCGCGAGCTGGCCCCGGTGTTCACCGGGCTGATGGTGACGATGCGGGCCTGCTCGGCGATGTGTACCGAGCTGGGCACGATGCGGGTCACCGAGCAGGTGGACGCCCTGGAGACGATGGCGGTCAACCCGATCCAGTACCTGCTGGTGCCGCGGGTGCTGGCCGGGCTGCTGATGGTCCCCACCCTGACCATCCTGTTCGACATCTGCGGGCTGGCTGGCGGCTTCTTCGTGGCGGTCACCGTGCAGGGGGTCAGCGCGGGGACCTTCCTCACCCGGACCCAGCAGTGGCTGGATCCGGAGGACATCGCCGAGGGGCTGATCAAGGCGGCGGTGTTCGGGCTGACCATCGCCCTGGTGGCCTGCTTCAAGGGCTACAACGCCTCTGGCGGCGCCAAGGGTGTGGGGCAGGCCACCACCGAGGCCATGGTCCAGTCGGCGCTGGCGATCTTCATCCTCGACTACTTCGTCGGGGTCCTGCTCCACTGATGGATTCGCGCCGCCCGATGATCGACGTGGTCGATCTGCACCGCAGCTTCGGTGCCCACAAGGTCCTCACCGGGATCAACCTCCCGATCGAGGAAGGCCGCACCTGCGTGATCCTGGGCGGATCCGGGTCCGGCAAGACGGTGCTGATGAAGCACATGATCGGCCTGCTCAAGCCGGAGCGCGGGCAGGTGTTCGTGGACGGGGAGGACATCGTCCCCTACGGCGCCGACGATCTGGAGCGGGTGCGCCGCAAGTTCGGGATGGTGTTCCAGGGGGCGGCCCTGTTCGACTCGATGACCGTCTACGAGAACGTCTCCTTCCCCCTGCGCGAACACTCCAAGCTGCCGGACGAGCAGATCCGGGAGATCGTCAAGACCAAGCTGGGGATCGTGGGGCTCAAGGGCGTGGAGGGGAAGTTCCCCTCGGATCTCTCCGGCGGGATGCGCAAGCGGGTGGGGCTGGCCAGGGCCATCGTTCTGGATCCGAAGATCGTGCTCTACGACGAGCCCACCACCGGGCTGGATCCGATCACCACCGACTACGTGGACGAGATGATCCTGGCCGCCAAGAAGGAGCTGGGGGTGACCTCGGTGGTGATCAGCCACGACATCGCGTCGGCCTTCAAGGTCGCGGACAAGATCGCCTTCCTCTCCGGAGGGGTGATCGTGGAGCAGGGGCCGCCGGCGCAGCTGCGCGCCTCCGAACATCCAGCAGTGAAGGTCTTCTTGCAGACCTGGTTCGGGAAGAACGACTGAATGGTGGTCTGGCCGGGCGGGGACGGTAGAGTCCCACCCGGGCCGGCCGGATTCCCTGGAGTGTCTGCAACGTGAAGAAGCTGGTGACCCCGTTTCGAGTCGGCCTGCTGGTCCTGGTCTCCGGGGCGGTGCTCTTCTATCTGCTCAGCTTCGTCCGCAAGGGCGGGATGGACCCCGACGAGTCGCTGCGGGTGTACGCCATCTTCCAGGACGCGTCTGGCCTCAGCCGCCGCAGCCGGGTGCAGATCGCCGGGATCGCGGTAGGCGAGATCGACGACATCCAGTTGGAGGGCAAGAAGGCCAAGGTCTGGCTGAAGATCCGACAGGACCTGGTGGTCCGGGACAACGCCTCCATCGCCAAGCGCAGCGAGTCCCTGCTGGGCGACTACATGTTGGACCTGGACCCGGGGTTCGAGCCGGCCCCGGCGTTGGTCAGCGGCGACGAGATCAAGAAGGTGATCGACAAGCAGGGGATGGACGCGGCGATGGACTCGCTGTCCCGCATCTCCGCCGACATCGAGCAGGTGACCTACGCCCTGCGCAAGTCGCTGGGTGGGGACAAGGGCGCCCAGTCCATCGAACAGATCGTCCACAACGTGGAGTCGCTCACCGCCGGGCTGGACCGCACGGTGGCTGAGAACGAGCGCAAGCTGGCCGCGATCCTCAGCGACGTGGAGCGGATCTCCCACGACCTGGCAGGGATCACCTCCAGCCAGCGGCAGAACGTGGAGTCGATCCTGGTCAACGTGGAGGTGGTCAGCCAGGACGCCCGGGACGTGGTTGCGGCGGTGAAGAAGATCGTCGGCTCTGGCTCGGAGGGGGAGGACGTCAAGGAGACCATCGCCTCCTTGCGCTCCACGGTGGAGAAGCTGGACCGGACGATCTCCAACGTGGAGGAGGTCACCCAGAAGATCAAGGAGGGGAAGGGGACCGCCGGCGCGCTGCTGGCCGACGAGCGGCTGGGCCAGAAGATCTCCGAGACGGTGGAGGATGTGGCCGCGTTTGCCCAGACCCTCACCGGCACCAAGGTGGAGGTGGGGCTGCGCAGCGAGTACGGCTTCTCCCAGGGATCGGCCAACAACACCCTGGGGGTGCGGATCATCCCCAAGCCGGACAAGTACTACCTGATCGAGATCGTGGACGACGCCCGGGACGTGGTGGAGGAGGTGGTGATCCAGCAGAACCCGCCCGCCGCCGGCCAGCCCGGGACCCAGATCCAACGCATCACCCGGGACCAGGTGAAGTTCACCGCGCAGTTCGCCAAGCGCTACTACTTCACCACCCTCCGCTTCGGGATCACCGAGAACTCCGGCGGGGTGGGCGCGGACCTGCACCTGTTCGGGGACGCGCTGACCCTGAAGATGGACGCCTTCAACTTCTCGGTCACCACCCTGCAGTACCCCAGGCTGCGGGCCGGGCTGCGGCTGCACCTGCTGGACCACATCGTGCTCTCCGCCGGTATGGACGACATCCTCAACCGGCCGATGCGGGACGCCTTCTCCAACCGACTGATCGCCGGTCGGGACTTCTTCCTGGGCGGCGGCATCTACTTCACCGACGAGGACCTCAAGGCGATCTTGACCTTCGTGCCCCTGCCGGGAGGGTAGCGGGGGCCAGGCGTCATCGTTCGTTTGCGCACCCAGCGACGGTGGGGTACACGCCGCCATCGAAATGTCGCTCCTAGCGGTTGGCAGTGTCGCGTTCGATTCGGTTGAGACCCCCTTCGGCAAGCGCGAGGAGGTGCTCGGCGGCTCGGCGACCTTCTTCTCGACGTCCGCCTCCTTCTTCAGCCGGCCCCGGGTGGTGGCGGTGGTGGGGGAGGACTTCCCCGAGGAACACCTGGACTTCCTGCGCCAGCGGGGGGTGGACACCGCGGGGATCACCCGCGCCCCGGGGAAGACCTTCCGCTGGAAGGGCCGCTACACCCACGAGCTGAACGAGGCCCACACCCTGGACACCCAGCTCAACGTGTTCCAGGAGTTCAACCCGGAGCTGCCCCCGGCGTTCCGCGACAGCCGGTACGTCTTTTTGGGGAACATCCACCCCGAGTTGCAGGCCCGGGTGCTGGATCAGGTGGCCGACCCGCGGCTGGTGGCCGCGGACACCATGAACTTCTGGATCAAGGGTTCGCTGGCCACCCTGCAGAAGACGCTGCGGCGGGTGAACCTCCTGTTCGTCAACGACGGCGAGGCCCGTCAGCTGTCCGGCGAACACAACGTGGTGAAGGCCGCCCGCGCCATTTTGCAGATGGGGCCCACCCGGGTGGTGATCAAGCGCGGCGAATACGGCGGTCTGCTCTTTGATCGCGAGCACGTCTTCGCCTGTCCGGCCTTCCCGCTCACCGACGTGTTCGATCCCACCGGGGCGGGGGACACCTTCGCCGGCGGGTTCATGGGTTCGGTGGCCACCGCCGGCCTGGAGGATCACGCAACCCTGCGCCGGGCGATGGTGATGGGCACGGTGATGGCCTCCTTCAACGTGGAGAAGTTCTCCCTGGACCGGCTTCGCGAGCTGACCTCGCCGGAGATCCAGGCCCGCTTCTCCGAGCTGCACCGGCTGACCCAGTTCGAGGGGCTGGAGCTGCCGCTTCCCCGCTGAGGCGTCGGCTGTTCACCCGGAGCGGAATCGATCTCCCCCTGGACGGGGCGGAGATCCGGACCGGCGCCGGGCCCGAACACGATTCGCAGGCCGGGCGCAAGTGCGCGCGCCTGCAAGAAGAATCAGCGGCAGGGGTTCGCCGGATCAGTCCGCAATTGCGTCGGAGTCCTTGACCCCTCCTTGATTCAGCCTTTACGCTCTCACCGAATTTGTGGGGCGTCCGCTTGAGTGTAAAGGGCAACCCGGGGGGAGAACGGGAAGCTGTGTTGCCGGTCGAACCGACCCAGGGCAGTGAGAACCGAAGACACTCTCGTGTCCCTACCCGGCTGCGTTGCTGGTGTGAGGGCGAGAACGTCACGGTCTACGCCCGCATTGGAAACCTCAGCGAGGGCGGGCTATTTCTGCGCACCAGCACCCCGTTGCCCAACGGCGCGCGCACCACCCTGCGCTTCCGGGACGGGGAGTCCGAGGAGGTCTCGGCGGAGGCGACGGTGATGTGGTCACGCCCGGGCGTGGGTGATCAGGCGGGGATGGGATTGAAGTTCGGGCCGATGGATGCACGCCGGCACCAGGCGATCCGCAAGATGGTGGAGAAGCACCTCCAGAACGTTAGGCAGGGCGAGTGAGCCGCGCGCTGGCCCCCACCGGTGCGCCGGCGGAGCGGGGCGGGCCAAGGCGTCACAAGGAGCCGTGAATGCGGATCGCGATCATCTCGGACATCCACTCGAACATCGAGGCGCTGACCGAGGTGCTGAAGGTGATCGACCAGCAGAAGGTGGATCGGATCGTCTCGTTGGGTGACATCGTCGGGTACGGCGCCGAGCCCAACCGGTGCTGCGATCTGGTCCGGTCGGTCACCGAGGTGACGCTGCTGGGGAACCACGACGCCGCGGTCGCCGGGAGGATGGACTACTCGTTCTATTACGACGCCGCCCGCCACGCGCTGGACTGGTCGGCCAACGTGATCAGCGACGAGAACCTGGAGTGGCTCAAGAGCCTCCCCTACACCTACCGGATCGGGGACGTGGGCTTCTGTCACGGCTCGCCGGTGGACCCCAAGGCCTACGAGTACATCTTCGCCCTCGAGCAGGCCCGGGAGTTGGTGCCCTTCGTGGCCGACCTGCCGGAGGTGACCTTCATTGGCCACAGCCACCTGTGCAAGGCGTTCGCGATTGGCAACGGCGAGGTCAACGACGTGGTGGCCCAGAAGTTCGGGATCCGCCGCGGCTACAAGTACATCATCTCGGTGGGCAGCGTGGGGCAGCCGCGGGACTACGACAACCGCGCCTGCTTCGTGATCTGCGACACCGACGCCCGCACCGTGGAGTACCACCGGGTGGAGTACGACATCGAGACCGCCGCCCAGAAGATCTTCGACGCCGACCTGGCGCTGAACTTCGGCAAGCGGCTGTTCCTGGGGGTGTAGTAGAACCCGCCGGGTGCGCACCCTCCTGACCTTCGCCTTGATCGCGTTCGTGGCGGCTTCGGCCACCGCCTGCCGCCGCGGCTCTGGTGTCTCTCCGGAGTACGCGGAGGCCTCCGGGCTCCACGATCGTCTCCGCCTCAGCCAGGGAGACGAGGCGTACGCCGATCCCCAGATGGACCAGGTGGAGAGCCTGCTGAAGCAGGTGCCCGCGGACAGCAGCGACGCCCAGGCGGCCAAGGAGCTGCTGGCGCAGATCGCCAACGAGCGCGCCCGGATCGCCGAGGAGGCCGCCGCCGCCGCCGCGATCCCCGCCCAGCCCCCCGAGCCGGTGTTCGAGGAGGACGACGAAGACGAGGAGGAGCCGGCCGCCGCGCCCGAGGTTCCGGACGCGGGCTATAGCCAGCCGGCAGTGGGGATGACCCTCGCCGAGTTCCAGTCCAGGTTCTCCCGCTGCTTCCAGGCGGGTCCGGAGCTGATGCTGTCCGGGGTGGGGATGCGGCAGACCTTCCAGTTGCGGGACAACGCCAACTGCCGTGACCTGCACCCGGACTTCGTCACCCTGCTGCTGGTCGTGGAGGAGGGCAAGATCGCGGGGATGGCCAAACAGTCCGCCACCTCGCTGCGCCTGCCCGACGGCGGCGTCCCGCGACAGCCCCAGGACCAGCCAGCCCAGGAGTCCGGGCAGCCGGCCCAGCCCTCGCCCCAGCCGGCTCCCGACGACGGCAGCATCCGCTACTAGCCGTCCGTCGCCCCTCCGTCGTTGACGGGCGGGCCCCGAGGCGGCAAACCACCGCCTCCGATGAACGACCAGACCTTCATGAAGCTGATGCGGCTGTTGCCGCGCTCGGCAGTCTCCACCGTGGTGGGCAAGGCCACCCGCGCGCCGGTGCCGGCTCCGGTGCACCGGGTGCTGATGCGGGCCTTCGCCAAGCGCTACTCGGTGGACCTGGAGGAGGCGGAGCACGGCTTTGGGGGCTACCCGACGCTGGGCGACTTCTTCGCCCGTCGGCTCAAGCCTGGGCTGCGGCCGATCGCCGGTGGCGAGAGGACCCTGGTCTCTCCGGTGGACGGGGCGGTCTCGCAGATCGGCTACGCCCGCGAGGGCAACTGCATCCAGGCCAAGGGGATCGAGTACCCGGTGGGTAAGCTGCTGGGCGACGAGGCCTCTGCGCACGCGTTCCTGGGGGGGGCGTTCGCCACCCTCTACCTGTCCCCGCGCGACTACCACCGGATCCACAGCCCGATGGACGGGGAGATCGTGGGCTACTCCTACCTGCCAGGAGAGTTCTGGCCGGTCAACGCGCGCTCGGTGCGCAGCGTGGACGCGCTGTTCTGCGTCAACGAGCGGCTGGTGACCTTCCTCAAGACCCGGGCCGGGCTGCTGGCCCTGGTGGCGGTGGGCGCCACCTGCGTGTCGCGGATCCGCGCCAGCTATGATGAGCGGATCATCACCCACAACCAGGAGCCGGCCAGGGTCCACCGGTACGACCAGCCGATCCCGATCAAGAAGGGCGAGGAGCTGGGCCGCTTCGAGATGGGCTCCACGGTGATCCTGCTGTTCGAGACCAACAAGGTCCGCTGGGACGCCGGGCTGGTCCCCGAGGCCAGGGTGCGGATGGGCCAGAAGATCGGAGAGGTGTTGTGAGCCAGAAGATCTCCGGGGTGAAGGGGATGAACGACGTGCTCCCGCCCGCGATCACGGTGTGGCAGCACGTGGAGCGGACCGCACGGGACCTGTTCCGGCGCTACGGCTACGGCGAGCTGCGCACCCCGGTGGTGGAGGACACCGCCCTGTTCGTCCGCGGGGTGGGGGAGGGCACCGACATCGTCGGCAAGGAGATGTACACCTTCTTGGACAAGGCGGAGCGCAGCCTGACCCTGCGCCCGGAGGGCACCGCGCCGGCGGTCCGCGCCTACGTGGAGCACTCGGTGCTCAACCAGGAACCGCTGACCCGCTGGTTCTATGTGGGGCCGATGTTCCGGTACGAGCGGATGAAGACCGGCCGCTACCGGCAGTTCTGGCAGATCGGGGTGGAGGCGTTCGGGGCCAGGGAGGCGGCCCAGGACGTGGAGGTGATCGAGCTGGCGGTGCGACTGCTGGAGGGGTTGGGGCTGACCGGGATCACCCTGCACCTCAACTCGATCGGCGATGACACCTGCCGCCCGGACTACCAGCAGAAGCTGGTGGCCTACTTCCAGGGGCACCGCGCGCAGCTGTGCGCCGACTGCCAGCACCGGCTGGAGCAGAACCCGCTGCGGATCCTGGACTGCAAGAACCCCCAGTGTCAGCAGATCGCCCAGGACGCCCCCAGCATCCAGGACTCGCTGTGCGAGCCCTGCCGGGTCCACTTCGCCGAGGTGCGCCGCCGGCTGGAGCTGCTGGGGATCTCCTACCAGTTGGATCCGCGGATGGTGCGCGGGCTGGACTACTACACCCGGACCTCCTTCGAACTCCTGGCCGACGATCCCGCTTTGGGCACCGCCAGCACGGTGTGCGGCGGCGGCCGGTACGACAAGCTGGTCAAGGTCCTGGGAGGCCCGGACGTGCCCGCGGTGGGCTTCGCGATGGGAGTGGAACGGCTCTGCCTGCTGCTGGAGAAGAGCGGCAAGGTCCCCGAGCAGCTGCCGGACCTGTTCGTGGCCACTGCGGACGCGGTCGCCGAGGACGCCGCCACCCGGCTGGTGGCGTCGCTTCGGGGTGCGGGTGTGTGGGTGGAAACCGACACCCGGGGAGGCAGCCTCAAGAGCCAGATGAAGCGGGCGGACAAGACCCGGGCCCGGTTTGCCCTGGTGTTGGGAGAGCGCGAGATCACGGAGCAGGCCGCCGAGCTCAAGCCGATGGCGGGGGGCGAGCCGACCCGTGTCGGTTTCAACGAACTTGCGGGTATCCTCAAGCCGCAACGCTGAATTCTTGAATGGCCGGCGGACGAGGAGAGTCGGTCCCCCATCCCCCGGCACCCTGGAGAGTACGAACTTGATGAAGCAACTTGCCCTTTCCCTCGCCTCGCTGGCGCTGGTGGTGTCCCCGTTCGCCGCGGCGCAGGAGGAGCTGCCGGCGGTGGATCGCCCGGCGCCCATCTTCCGCCTTCCCGTCTACAACTCAGAAGCGGTCGGTTCGACGGTGGTCGGCCTGGATCGCCTGGTGGGCCCGGACGCCACCGAGAAGAACGTGAAGGTGGTGCTGCTCTCGTTCATGGCGTCGTTCTGCGCGCCCTGCAAGAAGGAGATGCCGTACCTCCAGATGCTGCACGAGAAGTACAAGGACTTCGGCCTGCGGGTGGTGATGGTCTCCATCGACACCGAGCCGGAGGGGCAGAAGATCATCAACGACCTGATCGCCCTCAACAAGGTGACCTTTCCGGTCCTCAAGGATCGCTTCAATCTGGTGGCCCGCCGGTGGCTGGGCAACCAGAGCCCGCTGCCGTCGGTGTTCATGGTCAAGCCGGACGGGATGGTGAGCATGGTCCACCGTGGCTACAACCAGGAGGCGGGCGAGCTGCTGGCCTCGGAGATCGAGCACGCGCTGGGCATCAAGCGGGGCTCGATCAGCGTGGCCAGCCCCACGCCTGCCTCCGACGCCACCGTGGTTCCGGTGGCCGGCAAGGACGCCGGTGGGACCACCGTTGCCGGGGGCACCGGGACCGCCACCGTGAAGCCAGCGGTGGTCGGCAAGAGGAAGCCGGTGGCCACGAAGCCGCTGAAGAAGAAGAAGCCGGCCGCCGAGTAGCGCGAGCGCCTGCTGACGACGCAGCCCGGGGGCCTCCGGAGCAGCTCGCCGGGGGCCTTCGTTCGTGCGGGGACCTGGGACTGATCGGCCGTGGGCGAGGGCGGTTCTTCCTGGGAAGGCTGACGGCGCGGCGGCGAGAGGGTACGAGGAGCGCCGTGGACACTCAGTTGCTGGTGATCGCGGGGCCGACCGCCTCCGGGAAGACGGCAGTGGCGATTCAGGTCGCCCGGCGGATGGGCGCCGAGATTGTCAGCGCGGACTCTCAGCAGGTGTACCGGCACTTCGACATCGGGACCGCCAAACCGACGGAGGAGGAGCGGGCGGCGGTGCCGCATCATCTGGTCTCGGTGGTGGAGCCAGACGAGGCCTTCTCCGCGGCCCGGTACCAGGCATTGGCGGATGACGCGATCTCCGCCATCCAGGCCCGGGGACGGCCGGTGGTGGTGGTGGGCGGGACCGGGCTCTACCTGCGGGTGTTGCTGCACGGGGTGGTGGAGGCACCGCCCCGCGACGAAGCGCTGCGGTCGCGGCTGGAGGAGGAGGCCTCCGCCGGAGGGAGGGAGGCGCTGCACGCCCGGCTGGCGGTGATCGATCCGGAGGCTGCGGCGCGGATCGCTCCCACCGACCTGGTGCGGATCATCCGGGCGCTGGAGATCCACACCCTGACCGGGGAGACGGCCTCCGCCCACCGCGCCCGGCATGCGTTCTCCGGCGCAAGGTATCCGTTCCGGATGTTCGTGCTCGATCCGCCGCGGGAGGCCTTGTACGCCGCGATCAACGCGCGCACCCGCCGGATGTTCGAACACGGGCTGCTCGACGAGGTCCGGGCGCTGACTGCACAGGGGCATCGCCAGGCCGCCCCGATGCGCAGCGTGGGTTATGCAGAGGCGCTGGAGATCGTGGAGGGGCGGCTGACGGTGGAGGAGGGGATTGCGCTCGCCGCGCAGTCCACCCGGAACTACGCCAAGCGTCAGTGGACCTGGTTCCGCAAGGAGCAGGGGGCGGTGTTCATCCCGCCGCCGTTCCTGGACCGGATCTCCTAGAGTGATCGTCGGGGGCCACCTGTCCCCCTTCTCAGAGCGAGCGCTACAGCGCGGCGGTGGACTCGTCGGTGAGTGCGGACGGCCGCGGCTCCGGCGCGGGCACCACCGCAGAGACCCCCGGCTGCATCCCGCGCAAGATCGCCAGGATCCGGGCCGGGTCGAAGGGCTTGGGGATGAAGGCCTCCGCTCCCGCCTCCCGGGCGCGCAGCTTGATGTGCGGCCGGTCCAACCCGCTCATCACGTAGACCGGCGTCGCGCGGGTCAACGGGTGCTGCTTGAGTCCCTCGCACAGGCGCAGCCCGTCCACCCAGTTGAGCACCACGTCCAGCAGGATCGCACTCGGCGGTCTGCGGGCCACCGCGGCGAAGAGCGAGAGCTCGTCGGCAAAGGCCACCACCTGCGCGCCCTGGCTCTCCAGGAACCCGGAGAGCGCCTCGCGCGCATCGGGATCGTCGTCCACCACGTAGTAGAGGTCCGACTCGGGGACCACCGCCGAGGCAGGCAGGGGATCGATCGCCACCAGGAACAACCCCACCAGGCTCTCCACGAAGGCGGCCCGGCGCAGCGCGGAGAGCGCGCCTTTGGGAGAGGGGGTGGGCAGGCCCAGGATGCCGCCGGAGAAGGGCAGGCCCGGGCGGGCCCGGTCCCGCGCCCGCTGCAGCGCCGCGGGGGCCCTTCGCCCCGCCTTGCGCAGCCAACCCACCGCCCGCGCCCCGTCGTTCGCGTCCTCCAGCAACTCCACCAGGGACTCCCCGACGTAGCGGCGCCGCAGCGCGTCCGCGGTGCCTCCCACCTCCACCAGCGCCACCGCGGCGCGGGTACAGGAGGCGAGGGTGTCGGAGATCCCCAACTGCAGCGGGTGGCCGAACGCCGCGGCGCCCACCGCCAGGCGGCCCCGGGCGGTCAGCCGGGTGCCCGCGCCGTAGGGGACGCGCGTCATCTCCAGCGAGGCCAGCTCGAAGCCCTCGGTGACCAGCCCATCGCGGGCGGCGGCCATCACCGCCTGGCAGAGGTCCGCGGGGCTAACCGTGGGGCCATAGGCCAGCGCGTAGGTGGAACCCTGGCCGGGCAGCAGGAACAGGGCGTCCACGCCCGGCAGGGGCGCGAGGATCAGCCGCGCCACCTGGGCTCCGAAGGTCCGGAACACCCCGTGCCGCAGCCGGGCATGCACCGCCGGCAGGGTGGGCGCACCCTGGAAGCCTTCGAAGAAGTTGTTCCGCAGCCCCGCCGAGGCCCCGCCCGCCAGCACCACTGAGTGGAAGCGATCCGCTCCGCCGCCGGCGCGGACCACCAGATCGCCGGGGTTCTTGCCCAACTGGTGCACTCCGGGGACCGTGGGCTGATCCTCCACCCGGTCCACCGAGCGCTCCAGCAACCTGACTCCCTGCGCCACCGCCACCTGGGTCAAAGCCCGGGTCACCTGCTGGGTTCCAGAGAGCCCGGCGGCCCAGCGGTCCACCACCCACAAGGTCCCCGCGCCCGCCTCCAGCAGCGAACGCTGTCCCTGGGCAATCACCTCGATGCCGCGTAGCTCCAGCGCCCGCCACTCCTGCGGGACCCGGCAGCCCAGTCCGGCCAGGCGCGAGCGGCATTCGGCGGTCAGGACCGCCGGCGGGGAGACCCGGCCCTCGCCGCCTCCCTGATAGAGCCGGACCTCCACCGCCCGGTTGCGGCTGCGCGCGTTCTGCAGGACCGAGCAGGCCATCGCCGCGCCGGCGATTCCTCCGCCGATGATCGCGACCTTGGAGCCTGCGGCCAGCTCACTCGACATGCGATGCCTCATGCGGCGCGAGGCCGTGTTCGTGCGCCACGCAGACCCGATCCCGGCCCTGCCGCTTGGCCAGGTAGAGCGCGCTGTCCGCCTGGGCGAGCAGCTCCTCGGCCGTGGCGAGGGGATGCTCGGGCGCGTGACCGGCGATCCCGATGCTCACCGTCACCTTGAGGTTCTCCGCGCCCGGGATCCGCAGCCCCCGCAGGCCGGCCCTCAGCCGTTGGGCGAAGTACTCGGCCTCCGACGGGGTCTGGTAGGGGAGCAGCGCCACGAACTCGTCCCCACCGAAGCGGGCGCCGTAGTCCACCTCGCGCAGGTTGTCCTTGAGGTGCCGCGCCAACGCTACAATCGCCCGGTTGCCGATCTCGTGGCCCAGCTGGTCGTTGATCGGCTTGAGGTGATCGAGATCAATCATCACCACCGTCAGCGCGTGCCGATAGCGGCGGGCGCGCTTGAACTCCTGCTCCAGCCGGCCAGTGAGCGCGCGGAAGTTCGCCAGCCCGGTCAGCCCGTCGGTCTGGGCCAGCTGCGCCAGCGCCATCCGTTCCCGGCCCTCGCGCAGCAGCCGCCCCAGGCGCGCCAGCCGGACCCGCTCGGTCGCCTGCGAGGAGATGACGTCCGAGGCCCCCAACTCCAGGGCTCGCGCCTCCAACTCGGGGGAGGCTCCCTCCGAGAGCAGCACCGTGGGCACCGCCCAGGTGCGGTCGTCCCGGCGCAACCGCTCCAGGACGGTCAACGCATCTGGCCCCTCCAAGTGCGCATCCAGCGCGATCAGCAGGGGACGCAAGGTCCTCGCAGTCAGCAACAGCTCCTCACCCGTCTCTACGTGGTGCTGCTCGATCTGATCATCCAGATCGCCCAGCTCCAGCTGTCGGCCGGCCACCAGTACCCGCTCACGATCCGCCGCTGCCATCCCCCGCCTCGCCACCGTCCACTCCGCCAACCCCGACCCGCCCGTACTGCCCGACCCCGACCC
>JALYOC010000112.1 GCA_030857095.1 Myxococcota bacterium
CCTCGGCGCTGCGCACCCTGGGGTTGGGGGTGCAGCCCAGCTTCTGGGCAGCCTTGCCCCGGCTGCGGATCCCGACCCTGTTGCTGACCGGCGAGCAGGATCGCAAGTTCACCGAGCTGAACCGGAAGATGGCGCGCGAGCTGCCCCAGGCCTGGCACCGGGTGTTCCCCGGGGTCCACCACGCGCCGCATCTGGAGGCGGCCGAGGAGTACGCCCGGGAGCTGATCTCGTTTTTGGGCGCTCCCTGGAACGAACACGAACAGGAGGAGGCCCGCGGGTTCTCCACCCGCACCGCGGACGCCGCTGGGATGGAGAGCAGGCCTTGAGTGGAGAGCTGAACGTGTCCAGCCCGGTGGTCGTGGCGGCGCCGTCCTTGAAGACCTGGCTCCTGGCGATCCGGCCGCGCACCCTGACCGCGGCCATCGTCCCGGTGATGATCGGCTCGGCGTTGGCGTTCGGGGACGGGCGCGGGCAGTGGCTGCCGGCGGTCGCCGCGCTGCTGGGCGCGCTGCTGATCCAGATCGGCACCAACCTCACCAACGACTACTACGACTTCAAGAAGGGCGCGGACACCCACGAGCGGCTGGGGCCGGTGCGGGTGACCCAGGCGGGGTTGATCAGTCCGCAGACGGTGCTGCTGGCGGCGGTGGCCAGCTTCGCCGCGGCGCTGGTGATCGGCCTGTACCTGGTGGCGGTGGCGGGCTGGCCGGTGGTCCTGATCGGGATGGCCTCGCTGCTTAGCGGCTACGCGTACACCGGGGGCCCGTACCCGCTGGCGTACAACGGGCTGGGCGATGTGTTCGTGTTCGTGTTCTTCGGCTTCGTCGCGGTGGGCGGGACCTACTTCGTCCAGGCGCTGGGGCTGCCGCCCAAGGCGCTGCTGGCGGCGGTGCCAGTGGGCGCGCTGGGGACGGCGATCCTGGTGGTGAACAACCTGCGTGATGCCACCACCGACGTGAAGGCGGGGAAGAGGACATTGATCGTCCGCTTCGGCGAGCGCGCGGGACGCGGGGAGTACCTGGCCTGTCTGGCGTTGGCCTTCGGGACGCCGCTGGTGCTGCGGCTGCTGGGCTGGGAGGGCTGGGCGGTGCTGCTCCCGCTGGCGGCGGCCCCGTTCGCGGTGGCTCCGCTGAGGCGGGTGCTGCAGCAGCGGGGCGCGGCGCTGAACCCCGGGCTGGGCGAGACCGCGAAGCTTCAGCTGGTGTTCGGTGCGCTGTTCGCCGCCGGGCTGTACCTGGGCTGAGGCATCAGACGCTGAGGTTGAAGCCCAGCCTGAAGCCCGGTCCGGAAGGTGGAGGCAAAGGAGTAGGCCCAGGGTAGTGGCATCCAGGGGCCGAAGGCCACCACCAGCGAGGCGTCCAGCGCGTTCTCCCCGAACAGGATCGCCGGACGCAGCTCCAGGCCCAGGCCGGGATTACCGGACTCCGATGGGCGCCTGAACGAGGACTGGGCGCTGAGAAGGACACCGGTGTCTTTCTGGGCAGCCAGTCTGGTGCCGCTCGGCTCCGCTCATGCTCGTGCCCGGTCGTAAAACCAATTGACGAAACGCGGGCACGTCCCAGCCCGACAATCCAATCATGCTGATCAACGACTCGAAGGCGAACAAGACCCCCCGCGCCGCCGAGCCGCGGCCTACGCCCATCGCCACCCCTACGCCCTCCGCCAGGCCGGCGCCCCCCGCGGTCCAGGATGGCTTCGCCGCCGCAGCCACCACTGCCCCCGCGACGCTGGTGCCGCTGACCGCTGGCGCCAACCCGCGCGACGCCGCGGCACAGAGAGGTCGCGACTTCCTCCGCGGGCCGGAGATCGCCGGCTCGAACGGCGGCAACGGCGCCACCGTCACGCGCGACGTTGGCCACGTGAACGATCCCGCAGACCGGGACCCGGCGTCCCCGCGCTACCAGGCGGCCGACGCGATCCTGCAGGAGAACCGCGGGCTGGAGGATCAGTCGCTGGCGGCGATGTCGCCCGAGGACCGCGCCAATTACCAGCAGGTCCGCACCCAGGTGCAGGCGACCGGCGACAAGGTCGCGGAGCTCTCGCTGCAGACGATGCTCCTGGAGGGCAAGCTGCCCGGGGCGCAGGATCTGATGGGGCAGGGCACCACGCTGGACAACCTGGCCGCGCTCGCCGATCCGAACACCCCGCTCGCCGACGGCATTGATCGCGGCGCGTTGCTCACCGACGTGGTGCAGGAGGTCGCGACGCCTTCGGCGATCGCGCAGCACACCAAGAACACCTGTGTCCCCACCGCGGTCAGCCTGCAGCTGGCGATGAACAACCCCGCCGAGTACGCGCGGATCGCCACCGGGCTGGCCAGCCCGTCCGGCGAGGTGCAGCTCGCCGGAGGCCAGACGCTGACCCGCGAGGCGGACACGCTGGCCGACGACGGCGTGGGGCGGAGCGTCTCCCAGCGGCTGATCGAGCCTGCCTTCATGGAGTTCGCCAACGGCTGGCTGGACTACCGCAGCGGCGACGACAAGCACTTCCTGGGACCGATCCCGACCTTCCCCGGCGCGCCCGCGGTCATGGCGGACGGCCTGTTGGAGGCGATCTACGGCAAGGGCATGGAGCACCGCACCGGGATCCTCTTTGGCGTGATGGACGAGATCGAGCGCCAGACCGCCGCCGGCGGCAGCGTCCTCGCCACCCTCTCCTGGGAGGACGGCGGGATCCTGCAGTGGCACAAGATCGTGGTCACCGGGATGGAGACCGTCGATGGCCAGGAGTACGTGAAGTACACCAACCCATGGGGCCAGGAGGAGCGGATGCCGCGCGAGGAGTTCGAGCGGCGGCTGCGCGAGGCGAACTGGGATCCGACCTTCGGACGGGAGCAGCCGGCCGCGCCCGCGATCACCCCCGAGCCGGCGCCGGTTCCGACGCCGCCGGTCGCCACGCCAACGCCTTCGCGCACGCCGACTCCCGAGGATGAGATCGTGCGGCAGCGCAGGGCGCTTGAAGTTGTGGCGTAATCCGAGGGGCTCAGGTCCGGGACCGTTGCGGCGCTGGGCCTAAAGCCCACGGCAGTGGGTCGCTCAGACGCTGAGGTTGAAGCCCAGCTGCAGCCCGGTGCGGAAGGTGGAGGCGAAGGAGTAGACGCGGAAGCCCAGGGTGGTGGTCATCCAGGGGCCGAAGGGCACCACCAGCGAGGCGTCCAGCCGGGCGTCCAGCGCGTTCTCCCCGAACAGGATCGCCGGGCGCAGCTCCAGGCCCACGCCTGGATTGAAGGCGTCGGTCCGGAAGGGGAGGTACCGGTGGGGCAGCGCGACCTCCATCCAAGCGCGCTGGTACAGCCGGTCCGCCACCTGACGGACGCCGAAGGAGAGGGCCAACTCCACGTGCTGCCGGGGTGGCGCCCTCAGCTGCAGCGCGCCGCCGACGTCGTAGTAGGCAAAGGGGCTGGACTCGCCGGAGACCTCCAGGCCGAGCACGCCGAAGGAGAAGGCGCCCCGCGCCCCCAGGTAGCCCACGCCCTGGCCACCCCACAGGCCTCCGCCATAGAGGTTGAACTGTTCGGAAGGGGTGGCCCAGCAGTGCATCAGATCCCCGCCGGCCTCGGAGTCGAAGCCGTACAGCACCAGCGGCAGCGCGGCGATGGCCACCACCGCCATGATCAGCAGGACCTTGCCGTCGTTGAGGCCGCCGAAGCTGTCGCCGCCGCCTCCTCCGCTGGAGATGACCTCTCCGCTCCCGGAGGAATGGGGCCCACCCACCCCCACCTGCACCGCTACCGGGAACGGCTCCGGCTGGGACATCCAGTGGGAGGTGAGGTAGCCGCCACAGGGTCCGCCGGCCAGGGCGGGAGAAGCGACCAGCATCAGGGTGATCAGCAGGTAACGGCCCATGTGGGGCTCCTGGCGGGGACTGGCAGCGAGTGTAGCGCGAACCGGCCTCGGACGGCGTGTACCCCCCGGGGCTATTCATGCCGGGCCCGCGCGTCAGGGGGCACTCACCGGACCAAGAGGGGAAGGCCCCAAACAAGGACTGGGCGCTGAAAAGGACACCTGTGTCTTTCTGCGCAGCCAGTCTGGTGCGAGTCCGGTCTCGTCGACAGCTTCCAGCGGGTGTGCGATCCCGGAGTCCCCTTCCGACCTGCAGCATCCCGAACCGCATGAGCAAGCTGAGCTTCGAACTGCGCCCCGTCACCTACGCGCTGACCCCTCCGCTGCGCACCGCGTCCGGTACCTACTCCACGCGGCAGTCGATGCTGGTGCTGGCCCGCGACGGAGATCGCACAGGGGTAGGGGAGGCCGCGCCGCTGGAGAGCTTCGGCACCGAGTCCTACGAGCAGGCGGCCCGGATGCTGGCCCAGGTGACTGACCGCTGGGAGGGTTCGAAGGTCCCCCGCAAGCCGGAGCAGTTGGCGCCGATGTTCGCCAAGCTGGAGCTGGAGTTGGAGCGGCACCCGGCCACCGCACACGCGCTGGAGTGCGCGCTGCTGGATCTGATCGCCCAGCAGGACGGGGTCCCGCTGGCGTCACTGCTGTGGCGCGGACCGTATGCGCGAGCGGTGCGGGTCTCCGCGTTGATCACCGCCGGGACCCCGGAGGCCGCCGCGGTCCAGGCGAAGGAGGCGGCCAGCGCCGGCCACGACACCCTCAAGGTCAAGGTCGCCACCGGTCCACTCGCCCAGGACGTCCAGCGGCTGGAGGCGATCCGCGCGGCGGTCCCGGCGCTGAAGGTCCGGATCGACGCCAACGGGGGCTGGACCCGCCAGGCCGCGGAGGAGGCGCTGCGGACGCTGGCGCCGCTGGACCTGGAGCTGTGTGAGCAGCCGCTGGCCGCCGACGATCTGGAGGGGCTGGTCGCGCTGCGGCGGCAGCAGTTCCTCCCCATCGCCGCGGATGAATCCCTGGGGCTGCCCAACGGGCTGGAGCGGGTGGTGGCCGCCGACGCCGCCGACGTGCTGGTGCTCAAGCCGATGGTGCTGGGCGGGATCCGCCGCGCGGTGGACGCCGCGGGGCGCGCCTCCAAGCGGGGCGTGGGGGCCTACGTCACCAGCTCGTTGGAGGGGCCGATCGGAAGACTGGCGGCGCTGCATGTGGCGGCGGCGATCGGTGATCGCAACCATGCCCACGGGCTGGCGGTGGGCGCCCTGTTCGGACCCTCCGCCCGGCCGCAGTTGCTGGAGCCCAGCGGCGGCCGGCTCTCCCTGCTGGATGGCCCGGGGATCGGCTTGTTGGACTGAGGCGGAGAGGACCTCCTGGGACCTCTCCGTGCCGGCGCTGATCGAAAGTCCGAGGGCACCGTCGCTACTTCGCCGGCCAGGTCCCGGATTGGAACACCCGCTCCTGGGCGATGTTCGCCGGGCCCACCAGCTCCTGGCGTTTGACTGTGCCGTCCTGCTCCAGGAAGTTGCGGGCCTCATTGGCTCCGGAGCGGGTCAGGATCAGCCCCGGAGTGGGGCCGGTCTTCAGGGTGGTGACCTTGAGCACGGTCGGATCCTCTCCCGGGTTGTAGACCTGCACTGACCTCTCGGTGGGCTTCTTGGCCGCCAACAGGGTCCGGCCCAGCTTGGCCAGGCTCAGCTCGTGGGCCAGCTCGGTCTGGCCCTGGGTGCTCAGCGTTCCATTGACGGGCTGGCCGTCGTGGGTCCCCCGGAACGAGTACTGACCCTTTCCCGAGCGCTCCAGCTCCACTTCGGTGGTGACCTCTCCTTTGGTGATCTGGACGAACTTCTGGCTGGTCAGCACCCCGGCCGGATCGCTGAACTCCTCGCTGCGGGAGTCCATCGCCAATGCCTCATTCAGCGAGGGAAAGAAGGCCGCGGTCCCGCGGATCACCAGCACCAGTCCCTTGTCCTGGGTCGGGTAGAGGTCGCGGCGTTCGTACCCGGCGACGGTGTCCTGCACCCTCACCACCTGCAGTTCGCTCCACACCGACTCCGGCTCGGGCTCGGCGTCCTGGAGTTCCATCGAGGCGTAGGCGCCCTTCACCACCCGGGCGAACGTCTTGGCGTAGCCGGGCTCGTCGTGGGTGCACAGCAGCCCGCCGCGAGAACCGGAGGCCACCGCAACCTTCACCAGCCCGATCGAGCGAGGCCGGCTGGGCGGGGCGTAGAGGATCTCCCCGTGCAGGATCGGATCGCCGTTGACGTGATCGATCTCCCGGACCCGGGCCGCGCGGACGGTCATCGTCGCGGCGATGTTCGTCACCACCTGGTGGAAGGTCGTGGCCGAAGCGAAGGCCGGGGCCACGATGCAGCTGATCGGCTGCTTGAAGCCCAGATCGGTGGTCACCACCTCCTGGCCCTCGTCTGCCGGTTCGACCTTGGGCGGGGACCGTCCTTCGATCTTCAGGTGGAAGGCGGCCCCGGTGACCTCTTGTTCCGCCACCGGATCCGCCTCCCGCCCGAACAGCTCCGCCAGCGCCTTGCGCTGCGCCTCCGGGGAGTCGGCAGTCTCCGCCGCGGTCTCCGGGGCCGGAGGCGCGGCCTCGGAGGGTGTCGCCTCAGACGGCGCGGGCGGTGCCGGCTTCTCAGACGGGGAAGATGGCGCTGACGACGTGGTAGCGCACCCCGCAACGAGCACAGCCAGACCCAAGACTGAACCCCAGCTCTTCATATGAACCCCTTCCGGCGCAGTGCGGAGCGTCCATAGTGCAGCATTCAGTCGGCGTCTCCTGAAAGCGCTATGGCGCCCACCCCGAACACGTCGCTAACCGGGGCGTCTGCCGCAAGTTTGGCCGCCGCGGCTCCAGGACTCGGCACGTGCACCAGAAACCCGATCAGGAGCCTCCGCGGTTCTTCTGGGGAGAGCTGGCCATCCGGCAGGGGTACCATCCTGGTCGGGCAGGCGTTAAATGAAGCCGCGTGAGCCGCCAATGCCCCATCGCCTCGGTGGCCCTGACCGCGCCCGGACGGGTGGCGCTGCAGACCGCCGGACGCCGCTGGAGCTACGCCCAGCTGGACGCCTGGACTGCCCGGTACGCGCAGGCGCTGGCGGGGAGGGGCGTGGAGGCCGGCGCCCGGGTGGCGATCCTCTCCACCAACCGCGAGGAGCTGGTCCCGCTGCTGTTCGCGCTCTGGCGGCTGGGCGCGGTGGCGGTGATGCTCAATGCCCGGCTGACCGCAGCCGAGCTGGCCGCGCAGGTGGAGACGGCCCGGCCTTCCCTGAAGATCGCCGAGGCGTCGCTGGCGGATCGGGTGGAGGGCGCTGTCGCGCTGGAGTCCCTGGAGGCCGAGCACCTTCCACCGTTGCCGACCCCCTCTGCCGCGGACGCCCCGGCCGCGATCCTCTTCACCTCAGGCACCACCGGGAAGGCCAAGGCGGCGGTGCTGACCTGGGAGAACTTCGCAGCCGCCGCGCGGGCCTCGGCGGCCAATATCGGAGGCGGTGCAGAGGACGCCTGGCTGTTGTGCCTGCCGCTGTTCCACATCGGCGGCTTGTCGATGCTGGTCCGCGCCGCAATCTACGGCTGCCGGCTGGTGCTGCAGCCCCGGTTCGACTCCCGGGAGGTGGTCCGGGCCTTCGATCAGGACCGGATCACCCACGCCAGCCTGGTGGCGGTGGGGTTGCAGCGCCTGGTGGATGAGCGCGGAGCCACCCCCTTTCCGGAGGGGATCCGCGCGGTGCTGGTGGGCGGCGGGCCCGTCTCCGCCGAGCTGCTGGCCCGGGCGCGGAGTCTGCGGCTGCCGGTGCTGCAGACCTACGGGCTGACCGAGGCCTGCGCTCAGGTAACCACCGAGGTCCCTTCCGAGGCGGACGGGACCACCGCCGGGGTGCCGTTGCCCGGGAACGAGCTGCGGATCGTGGACGGGGAAGGGGTGTCGCTGCCCCCCGGCGCGATCGGCGAGATCGAGCTTCGCGGCCCCACGGTGATGGCCGGCTACTTCGGCGACGAGTCGGAGACCCACCAGACCCTGTGGAAGGGCTGGCTGCGCACCCGGGATCTGGGAACCCTGGATGCCCGGGGCCGGCTTCGGGTCTTCTCCCGCCGGACCGATCTGCTGGTCAGCGGCGGGGAGAACGTCTACCCGGCCGAGATCGAGGCGGTGCTCTTGACCCTGCCCGGGGTCCGGGAGGCGGCGGTGATCGGGGTGGAGGACGCCCGCTGGGGGCAGGTCCCCCTCGCCATCGTGGCCGCGGCGGAACCCCTGGATCCCGAGGAACTCGCCGCCGCCTGCCGCCAGCGGCTGGCCGGCTACAAGATCCCCCACAGGTTCCTCCAGGTGGTTGAACTGCCCCGCAACGCGATGGGCAAGGTGGACCGACGGGCACTGCGGCTGCTGGCAACGCCGATATCCGGCTTCTGACAGCGATTACCCCCCTGTCCGGAGCCTCCCTCCAATTGATTGATGCGCCGATCTCCGATCCCTAGTATCCGCCGCCCCCAGAACACGGCATTTCAAGGAGCCTCCACATGGCAGCGGCGACCGGCGAGAAGATCACCCTCAAGGACGGGAAGCTCACCGTCCCGAATCATCCGATCATCCCCTTCATCGAGGGTGACGGCACCGGCCGCGACATCTGGCGGGCCTCGGTGGCGGTGTTCGACGCCGCGGTGGAGAAGGCCTACGGCGGCAAGAAGAAGATCATCTGGAAGGAGGTCCTGGCCGGTCAGAAGGCCTTCGACCAGACCCAGAACTGGCTGCCCGACGAGACGGTGCAGGCGTTCCGCGACTACCTGGTGGGCATCAAGGGCCCGCTGACCACCCCCATCGGCGGCGGCATCCGTTCGCTCAACGTGGCGCTGCGCCAGCTGCTGGACCTGTACGTCTGCCTGCGCCCGGTCCGCTACTTCCGCGGCGTTCCCTCTCCGGTGAAGCACCCGGAGAAGGTGGACATGGTGATCTTCCGGGAGAACACCGAGGACATCTACGCTGGCATCGAGTTCGAGGCCGGCACGGACCAGGCGGCCAAGGTGCTGGCCTTCCTGGAGAAGGAGTTCCCCAAGGACTTCTCCAAGGTGCGCTTCGGCAAGGACGTGGGCCTGGGCATCAAGCCGGTCTCGAAGGAAGGGTCGCAGCGGCTGGTCCGCGCGGCGATCAAGTTCGCGATCAAGCACCAGCGCAAGAGCGTGACGATCGTCCACAAGGGCAACATCATGAAGTTCACCGAGGGTGCCTTCATGAAGTGGGGCTACGAGCTGGCCCAGAGCGAGTTCGGGGAGAAGGTCTACACCTGGGCGCAGTGGGAGCAGACCAAGGCCAGGTCCGGTGAGGAGGCCGCCAACAAGGAGCAGAAGGACGCGGTGGCCGCCGGGAAGATCGTGATCAAGGACGCGATCGCCGACATCACCCTGCAGCAGGTGCTGACCCGCCCGGAGGAGTTCGAGGTCATCGCCACCTTGAACCTCAACGGCGACTACCTGTCGGATGCGCTGGCCGCGCAGGTGGGCGGCATCGGCATCGCGCCGGGCGGCAACATCAACTACGTCACCGGCCACGCGGTGTTCGAGGCCACCCACGGCACCGCGCCCAAGTACGCGGACCTGGACAAGGTGAACCCCGGGTCGGTCATCCTCTCCGGCGAGATGATGTTCCGGCACCTGGGCTGGGACGAGGCGGCGGACCTGATCATCTCCGGGATGGACAAGGCGATCACCCAGCGCACCGTCACCTATGACTTCGCCCGGCTGATGCGCCAGGAGGGCGGCGGCGAGGTGAAGGAGATCAAGTGCTCGGAGTTCGGTCAGGCGATCATCAAGAACATGTAGTTTTTCCCTCCTGAGGAGATCACACACCCATGAAGAAGAAGATCGGACTCATCGGCGGCGGGCAGATCGGTGGAAACCTTGCCCTGCTGGCCATCCAGAAGTCGCTGGGCGACGTCGTCCTCTACGACATTCCCCAGGCCGAGGGCCTGGTGAAGGGCAAGGCCCTGGACATGAACCAGCTGGCGGCGGTGGACGGCTATGACTGCCGCGTCGCCGGCACCAGCAACTGGGCGGACGTCGCTGGTTCGGACGTGCTGATCATCACCGCCGGCGTTCCCCGCAAGCCGGGGATGAGCCGCGAGGATCTGCTGGACATCAACCTGAAGATTATGCGGGACGTGTCGGAGAACGCGAAGAAGCACTGCCCGGACGCGTTCGTGATCAACATCGCCAACCCGCTGGACGCGATGGTGTTCGCGTTCCAGAAGATCACCGGGTTCGCCGCCAACAAGGTGGTGGGGATGGCCGGGGTGCTGGACTCCTCGCGCTTCAAGTTCTTCATCGCCGAGGCGCTGAACGCCTCCATCCGCGACGTGGAGGCCCTGGTGCTGGGGGGCCACGGCGACGACATGGTCCCGATCATCCGCCAGGCCACCTTGGGCGGGGTGCCGCTGACCAAGCTGATCCCCAAGGAGAAGCTGGACGCGATCGTCAAGCGCACCCGTGAGGGCGGCGCCGAGCTGGTCGGGCTGTACAAGACCGGCTCCGCGTACTTCGGGCCCGCCGCCTCGGCGATCTCCATGGCGGAGAGCTACCTTCAGGATCGCAAGCGGGTGCTGCCGGCCGCCGCGTACCTGACCGGCCAGTACGGCATCAACGGCTACTTCTTCGGCGTGCCCTGCCAGATTGGCGCGGGCGGCGTGGAGAAGATCTTCGAGATCGAACTCGACGCGGCGGAGAAGGCCGAGCTGGAGAAGAGCTTCCAGTCGGTGAAGAAGACCGTCGACTCGGTCAAGCTGTAGTCGAACCAAGCTCCCGGGGGCCCGCCTGCTGGCTCCCGGGAAGCGCGGTCACCTAGAGCCGGAACTCCGCGCCCAGGGTGACCGCCAGTCCCCCCAGATAGTCCCCCAGCAGGGTGGCGCTGTAGCCCACGCCCACCGAGTAGATCACGGTCCCACGATCACCCGCCCCCAGGGTGAACAGCCGGCCCCCGGCGGAGAAGCCCACCTCCAGGAACTGGGCGACATTCGCCTTGGCGAACAGCTCCAGCTGCCGGTTCACCGGCAGGTTGAGATCGGCGTCGAAACTGACCGGCATCCCCGGCGAGTAGTGCCCCACCAGGGCCAACCCCAGCGCCAGGCCCAGGTGGAAGCCGTCCAGCCCTCCCAGGCGCAGCATCGGCTGGAAGGAGAGGACCACCGGGGAGCAGGACCCAAACCCGCCGCAGTTGGGCCCCGGCATCAGCCCCAGCCCGGCGCCCAGCTCGAAGTAGGTCATGGACCAGGCGGCGCTGGCGGTCAGCCGCAAGGCGGGGGCGACCCCCAGGCCCAGGGAGAGCGGCTCCAGGGAGGCGGCGTAGCTGAAGGGTGAGTCCGGCGCCTGATAGGCCACCATCCCCCCCAGCAGCATCCCGAAGCCGGAGCCCAGCACCGGGCGCAGATAGAAGCCGCCGCGCAGGTTGAAGCGGCTCCGGTGGGGGGCCACGTTGGTGGTGGACGGATTCTCCACCGTCAGATCGATCAGGTCTCCCACCCGGGCCTGCTCGCCCCGGCCCAGCCAGGCGGTGGACTGTTGTTCCTCGGCCGCCTCGATCCGGACCACCGCCAACAGTTCGTGGGTGGCCCGGGGGTTGTGGGGGTCCGGCTGCTCCAGGGGGCGGAAGATCCGCACCGACTTTCCGGGCAGATAGCCCTGGACGTGTCCCGCTCCCAGCACCAGCTTGCCCTCCGCCACCTCGGTGACCTTGAAGAACACCAGCGGCTCTTCCACCTCCGCGCCCACCAGCGGAGGCTCCTGCGCCACGGCCGGGGCAGACCCCAGGACCAGCAGCGCTGCACAGACCACCCGGATCATCCAGGACCTCTCCTTGGCGCCAGGGCGCCCCCAGCCAGCGGCCTAATCCCTAGGGCCCGGCATCCTTATCGGACACGGAAGATCGTACTTCCTTCGCTTCACCGTTCGCTCTAAAGGTTTGAGTGCCGTCCGACACATTCCCCACCCGGGGAGCGCGCCGGACCCTGAACGCAGAAGGAGCAGCGACGCGATGGCCGACGCAGCAGCGCGATTCACGGTGGTGGGTGGTGGGTTGGCGGGGTTGATGACCACCATCAAGTTGGCGGAGGCCGGCCACCCAGTCGACCTGTTGTCGATTGTCCCGGTGAAGCGGTCCCACTCGGTGTGCGCGCAAGGTGGCATCAACGGCGCGGTGAACACCAAGGGCGAAGGCGACCACCCGGACATCCACGTCAAGGACACCCTGCGGGGCGGCGACTTTTTGGCCGAGCAGACCTCGGTCAAGGGCATGTGCTACTCGGCCCCGCACATCATCTACATGCTGGACCGGATGGGGGTGACCTTCAACCGCACCCCCGAGGGGCTTTTGGACTTCCGCCGCTTCGGCGGGACCCTCCACCACCGCACCGCGTTCGCCGGCGCCACCACCGGCCAGCAGCTGCTGTACGCGCTGGACGAGCAGGTCCGCCGCTACGAGGCGGAGGGCAAGGTCACCAAGTACGAGTACTGGGAGTGGCTGGGCACGGTGAAGGACGACACCGGGCGCTGCATTGGCAGCGTGGCCATGGACATGAACACCATGGAGCTCCGGACCTTCCCCGCCGAGGCGGTGATGCTGGCCACCGGCGGCCCGGGGATCGTGTTCGGGCGCTCCACCAACTCGGTGATCAACACCGGCACCGCCGCCGGCCGCGCCTACATCGAGGGCGCCACCTACTCCAACGGCGAGTTCATCCAGGTCCACCCCACCTCCATCCCCGCCGAGGACAAGCTGCGGCTGATGAGCGAGTCGGTGCGCGGCGAGGGCGGCCGGGTGTGGGTGCCCAAGACCAAGGCGGATCCCCGCGGCCCGCTGGAGATCCCGGAGTCCGAGCGCTGGTACTTCCTGGAGGAGCGCTACCCCAAGTACAAGAACCTGGTCCCCCGCGACGTGGCCACCCGCGAGATCTTCGACGTGTGCCGCAACCTGGGGATGGGGATCGGCGGGCGGGACGGCGTCTACCTGGACGTGACCCACATCCCGGCCAAGGTCCTGGACGCCAAGATCAAGGGCGTGATGGAGATCTACGAGAAGTTCGTGGGGGACGACCCGCGCAAGGTGCCGATGGTGATCTTCCCCGGCATGCACTACTCGATGGGCGGGCTGTACGTGCAGTTCAAGGCGGACAAGAACAACATCCCCGAGGACGCGCACCCGCTGAACCAGCAGACCAACGTCCCCGGCCTGTTCGCCGGCGGCGAGGCCGACTACGCGTACCACGGCGGAAACCGCCTCGGCGCCAACTCGCTGCTCTCCTGCATCTACGCGGGGATGATCGGCGGCCCGTCGATGATCTCCTACGCCAAGAACAACGCCAAGAGCGCGGCGGCGGCGGCCCCCAAGCACTTCGAGAGCGCCAAGACCTACTGGACCGAGCGCTTCGAGACGATCCGCAAGATGGGCGGGACCGAGAACCCGTACGTGATCGCCCGCGACCTGGGCGACGTGATGACCGAGAACGTCACCGTGGTCCGATACAACGACAAGCTCAAGGCCACCCTGGACAAGATCCAGGTGATGAAGGACCGCTGGGCGCGCTGCAACGTGCTGGACACCAGCAACAACAGCAACCGGTCGCTCTCCTTCGTCAACCAGCTGTGGAACATGCTGGAGCTGGGCACGGTGATGACCAGGTCCGCGCTGCTACGCGACGAGAGCCGCGGCGCCCACTACAAGCCGGACTTCCAGCTGCCGGAGCCCAAGACCAAGGACCCCCGCGAGGACGCGGAGTGGATGAAGCTGTGGCAGGCCCGCCACGACAAGTGGGCCAAGATCACCATGGCCAAACACACCCCCTCCGGCCCGGAGATCACCTACCAGGACATCTCCACCCCGGTGCTGGACCCCGAGCCCCGCTGGTACGCCTAAGCAAAGGATCCCAACTCCCATGGCCGATACGACAAGCGACGGACGCACCATCCACCTGAAGGTCTGGCGTCAGGACAACCGGGATCACGAGGGGCGCTACGAGGAGTACAAGATCCCCTACAAGAAGGGGATGAACGTCATCTCCTGCTTGATGGAGGTGCAGCGCAACCCGGTGACCGCGGACGGGAAGAAGACCACCCCGATCATCTGGGACAGCAACTGCCTGGAGGAGGTGTGTGGCAGCTGCACCATGAACATCAACGGCAAGGTCAAGATGGCCTGCTCGGCGCTGGTGGATCGCTTCGAGCAGCCGATCACCCTCGAGCCGCTGCGCAAGTTCCCGCTGGTCCGGGACCTGGCGGTGGATCGCAGCCGGATGTTCGAGGCCCTCAAGCAGGTCAAGGCGTGGATCAAGCTGGACGGCACCCACAACCTGGGCCCCGGCCCGCGCCAGTCTCCGGCGGATCAGGCGGTGGCCTACACCCTGTCCACCTGCATGACCTGCTCGGCCTGTCTGGAGGCCTGCCCGCAGGTGTCGGTGGACAACAACTTCATCGGCGCGGCGGCGATCAGCCAGACCCGGCTGTTCAACATGCACCCCTCGGGGGAGATGAACGCCGAGGAGCGGCTTCGCGGCCTGATGGGCGACGGCGGCATCCAGGACTGCGGCAAGGCCCAGAACTGCGTGGTGGTCTGCCCGAAGGAGATCCCGCTGACCACCTCGATCAGCGCGATGAACACCCAGGTCTCCAAGCAGGTGCTCAAGGACCTGTTCCGCGGCGACGACAAGCCCAAGCACGGCGGCAGCGGCCCGGGCTAACCCCCGGCAGCAGCGCGGTGCCCAGAAGCCACGGTCCCTCCCTGGGGATCGTGGCTTTCCTGTTTGGCGTCCAGCACCCGGGCCTCTGCGGGTGGCGCGCGACTTGAAGCTTGGTAAAGGTGCTCCATGACGACGAGCTTTCCCTCGCCCAACCACGCGGTGCACATCGAAGGCGCGCTGCGCGTGCTCTTGCTGGAGAACATCCACCCCTCGGCGGTGGAGCTGCTCAACCAGGCCGGCTTCCAGGTCGAGCAGCTGAAGACCGCGCTCCGGCCCGGCGAGCTGACCGCGCGACTCCAGGGAGTGCACGTGCTGGGGATCCGCAGCAAGACCACGGTGGTGGCGGAGGCGATCGCCGGAGCCAAGGACCTGTTGGCGGTAGGCGCCTTCTGCATCGGCACCAACCAGATCGACCTGGACACCGCCAACACCTACGGGGTGCCTGTGTTCAACGCGCCGTTCTCCAACACCCGCAGCGTGGCGGAGCTGGTGATCGCCGAGATCGTGATGCTGTCCCGGCGGATCGCGGACCGGATCCGCGAGATGCACCAGGGGGCGTGGCGGAAGCTGGCCACCGGCAGCAAGGAGGTCCGGGGCAAGACCCTGGGCATCGTCGGGTACGGACACATCGGCTCGCAGGTGGGCCTGCTCGCGGAGTCGATGGGGATGCGGGTGGTGTACTTCGACATCGCAAGCAAGCTCCCGTTAGGCAACGCCCGCCCGGTCGCCAACCTGGAGGAGGTGCTGGAGCAGTCTGACTTCGTGACCCTCCACGTCCCCGCCACCCCGCAGACCCAGTGGATGATCGGCGCCGAGCAGATCGCCCGCATGCGCCCGGGCGCGATCCTGCTCAACCTCAGCCGCGGCACTGTGGTGGTGATCGAGGCTTTGGCGGAGGGCCTGCGCAGCGGGCATCTGGGCGGCGCGGCGGTGGACGTGTTCCCCTCCGAACCGGACGCCAACTCCAGCGACGGTTGGAAGACCGAGCTGCAGGGGCTGCCCAACGTGATCCTCACCCCGCACATCGGCGGCTCGACCGAGGAGGCGCAGGAGTCGATCGGCCGGGAGGTGGCCACCTCGCTGACCCGCTTCATCCAGGCCGGCGCCACCACCGGGGCGGTCAACTTCCCCCAGGTGGAGCTGGCGTCCGCCAGGAAGACGCACCGGATCATGAACGTCCACCGGAACGTCCCCGGCGTGCTGAGGGACATCAACAAGATCGTCTCCGACCTCAACGCCAACATCCATGCGCAGATGCTGGCGACCGATCCGAACATCGGCTACCTGATCATGGACCTGGATCAGGACGTGGCCCGCTCGGTGGCCGAGGGGATCGCCGGGCTGCAGACCGACATCAAGACCCGCGTCGTCTACTGAGGGGCGCCGGCCGGCCCCGGGTACCTACCGGTCCACGACCTTGCCCGGGTTGAGGATTCCTTGCGGATCGAACACCCGCCGCAGGGCCCGCATCAGCTCCAGCTCGGCGGGGGTGCGCGAGTAGCCGAGGTGGGCCTTCTTCAACAGCCCGATCCCATGCTCGGCGCTGATGCTGCCGTGGTGCTTGCGCACCAGTTCGAACATCTGGTCGTCGGCGCCGTGGGTGTGGCGGAGGAAGTCCTCCTTGGAGATTGCCTCGGGCTTCATCACGTTGACGTGGAGGTTGCCGTCACCGATGTGGCCAAAGACGCAGATCTCCCAGCCCGGGTAACGCTCGGCGAAGACGGTGTCCAGCTCGGAGGTGAAGGCCTCCAGCGCCGCCACCGGAAGGGCGATGTCGTTCTTGTGCGGCATCCCGGTGGAGGAGAGGGACTCGCTGATGCTCTCCCGCAGCGACCACAGCTCCCGGGCCTGTTGGGCGGACTGGGCCATGGTCCCGTCGGTCACCAGCCCCTGCTCGAACAGCGAGCCTAGCCAGGTCTCCAGCTTCTCCTGATCCCCGCCCTCCACCTCCAGCAGCACGTAGCAGCCGGACGGCGCCTCGAAGGGGGAGCGGAGCTGGCGGTGCCGCTGCACCCGCGCCAGGCAGCGATCGGTGAAGAACTCGTAGGCGCTGATCGTGATCGGCGCCCGGCGCGCCTCGCGGAACAGCCGCAAGACCGCCGCCACATCCGGCACCGCGAACAAGAACACGTCCAGCGCGGTGGGCAGCGGGGCCAGCTTCAAGGTGGCCTCGGTGATCACCCCCAGGATGCCCTCGCTGCCGATGAACAGCTGGCGCAGATCCAGCCCGGTGTTGTTCTTCTCAAGCGCGCCGTTGAGTTCCAGCACCTGGCCAAAGGCGGTCACCACCTGCAGCCCCAGCACCCAGTTGCGGGTCAGCCCGAAGCGGATCACCTTCACCCCGCCGGCGTTGGTGGCGATGTTCCCGCCCACCTGGGAGGAGCCCTTGGAGGCGAAGTCCACCGGCCAGGTCAGGCCCTGCTCGGCGCACTTCTGGTGGACCGCCTCGGTCACCGCGCCGGCCTGCACCCGGACCGTGTTCCCCAGCAGGTCCAGCTCGCCGATCCGGTTCATCCGCTGCAGGGAGAGCACCAGCTCTCCGTCCTTGGCCACCGCGCCCGCGGCCAGCCCGGTCCGGCCGCCGGAGGGGACCACCGGGATCCGGTGCTGCGAGCACAGGCGCAGCAGCCGCGCCACCTCGTCGGTGGTGCGGGGAAACGCGATCGCAGAAGGGGAGGGCGGATGGACACGGGTCCAGTCCCGGCCGTACTCGGTCAGGTCCGAAGGGTCGCGGGAGAGGAGGTCCGCGGGGAAGGACGCCGCGATCTCCTGGAGGAAGGCTTCGGGGAGGAGAGGGGTTGCCAAGGGAGGACCTTCCCGGGTCTGTAACACCCGGGCGCAGCGGCGTCATCGCCGCTCCATGCGGGTGTCGCAAGCCCGGCTCGCAGTTCGTGCGCGCGAGCCTCCCTCACCGCCTTGAGCAGCTCCCGGCCCTGGGCCGCCATCTGGCGGACCTGGTCGTACCGTCCGACTGAGGGGACCAGCTTCGGG
>JALYOC010000113.1 GCA_030857095.1 Myxococcota bacterium
GGCTGGCACCCTGCTGGTCCGGGCCGGGCTCCGCGCCCTGATCGGCGCGCCCTCCCGGGTGATGATCGTGGGCGCTGGTCCCAAGGGCCGCCAGGTGGCCAACGCCATCTTGGAGGAGTCGGAGAACGCGTTCGTGGTCTCCGAGCTGGTGGAGCCTCCGCGGGAGGCCACCCCGGACCGCGAGCCGCTGGACGTGGCCGCCCGCCGGCTGCGCGCCGACTACGTGGTGATGGCGCTGGATGAGCCGCGCGGCGCCCGCTGGGTGGAGCCGCTGCTCAAGTGCAGGATCTCCGGGATGCGGGTCTACGACGGCGCAGGCTTCATGGAGCGGGTGCTGCGTCGGATCCCGATCTCCCAGCTGCGCGCCTCCGAGCTGGCGTTTGCCGACGAGCTGAGCGTGTCGGCGGTGCGCCGGTTCTTCAAGCGGGTGTTCGACCTGGCGGTGTCCTCGGTGCTGGTGGCGCTGGCCAGCCCGCTGATGGCCCTGGTGGCGGTGGCCATCAAGCTGGACAACAAGGGACCCATCTTCTACGGCCAGGAGCGGGTGGGCCTGGACGGCAAGGAGTACAAGCTGTGGAAGTTCCGCAGCATGCGCACCGACGCGGAGAAGAACGGCGCGGTGTGGGCCAAGACCAACGACGACCGCGTCACCCGGGTGGGCAAGTTCATCCGCAAGACCCGGATCGATGAGATCCCCCAGGTGATCAACGTCCTGGCCGGCGACATGAGCTTCGTGGGACCGCGGCCGGAGCGGAAGGTGTTCACCGACCAGCTCAAGCAGCAGATTCCGTTCTACGGGCTGCGGGAGGCGGTCAAGCCGGGCATCACCGGGTGGGCGCAGATCCGCTACCCGTACGGCGCCTCGGTGGAGGACGCGCGCAACAAGCTGGAGTTCGACCTCTACTACGTGAAGAACGGCTCGCTGTTCCTGGATCTGGCGATCATCTTCCACACCGTGCGGCATGTGCTGCTCGGTCGCGGGGCGCGGTAGGGCGGTACTGCAGGGCAGGGCGGGGTTGGCGCGGTCTTTGGACGGGCGGGATGGGGAGTGGGGAAGACAATGAACCAAGTGGACGCGCCGAACGACGGCGTGCAGATGCGGCAGGTCCGCATCATAGAAGAGCAGGAACGCAATCGACTCTCGCCCGGGAGCATCGAGTCCCGACCCACGCGGATCGCCTGCATTGGAGGCGGGACGGGGCTGCCGGTGGTGCTCAAGGGCCTGGCCAGGCGCGCCAGGTCCCGCGGTGAGGATCCGGGGCTGGACCTGACCGCGATCGTGGCGATGAGCGACGACGGCGGGTCTAGCGGCAAGCTGCGCCGGACCCGGGGGACGCTGCCTCCGGGGGACGTGCGCAACTGTCTGGTGGCCCTGGCCGGGGCCAAGAGCGCGCTCTCCGAGCTGTTCCAGTACCGCTTCGACCGCGGCCCGGGGCTGGGCGGCCACGCGGTGGGCAATCTCCTGATCGCCGCCTTGGCCGAGCTGAAGGGCGACTTCCTGGAGGCGGTGAAGATGTCCGGGGTGCTGCTCAACGCCCGGGGCACGGTGCTGCCCTCCACCCTGGAGCCGGTGCAGCTGGTGGCGCACCTGGCGGACGGTTCGCGGGTGGTGGGGGAGCGGAACTTGTCCAAGGCGCACGCGCCGGTGACCCAGGTCTCGCTCTCGCCGCGCGCCCCTGCGGCCACCGACGGGGTGCTGGAGGCGATCTACAACGCGGACCTGATCACCATCGGGCCGGGGTCGCTGTTCTCCAGCGTGATGCCCAACTTGCTGGTGGACGGGGTGGCCCAGGCGCTGCGCGAGTCGCGCGGGCTGAAGGTCTACCTCTCGAATCTGATGACCCAGCCGGGCGAGACCGACGGGATGAACTGCCTGGATCACGTGCGGACCATCCTCCAGCACGTGGGGCCGGTGATTGACGTGGCCCTGTGCAACGCGGCGCTGCCTCCGGACGACGTGGTCCGCTGGTACGCGCACCGGGGCAGCCTCCCGGTGGCGGTGGAGCGCCGGGCGCTGATCGAGCTGGGGGTGATTCCGGTGGAGGCGGACCTGCTCAAGGCGGGCCGCTTCATCCGGCACGACGCCTCCAAGGTGGCCCGCTGTCTGGTGAAGCTGGCGCGGACCGGGGTTTGAACCAACAGGATTTCCCGCGGGCCCCAAGAGGCCCCGGAGGAGAAAAATGGAAGCGCTGAAGCTGTCACCGAGCCTGGAGGTGCGCGAGATCAACGACCGCGCCTCGTTCGTGGCACTGGAAGGGGAGTGGAATGCCCTGGTGGTGCGGGCCGGCAACGAGCCCTTCTACCGGCACGAGTTCATCCGGGTGTGGATCGACAACTTCGCTCCCCAGGCCCGGCTGCGGGTGCTGATCGTCCGGGACGGGGAGGGCCGGCTGACCGCGGTGCTGCCGCTGATGGAGGAGCGCACCTATCTGTACGGGGTGCCGGTGCGGCAGCTGGTGTCCACCGCCAACGTCCACTCCTGCCGCTTCGACCTGGTGGCCGACGACGGAGAAGCGGCTTCGGCGGCGATCTTCGGCTACCTGGCCGCGGACAAGACGTGGGACCTGCTGCGGATCATCGACGTCCCGGAGGGCGGCAAGGCGCTGGGTCTGCTGGAACAGGCCAGGCGGGCCGGCTTTCCCACCGGGACCTACGCGTCGATCCAGTCTCCCTACGTGCCGCTAAACGCCAACTGGGAGGAGCAGCAGGGGACGCTGCAGACCAAGTTCAAGGCCAACGTCCGCCGGCGCCGAAAGAAGCTGGAGGAGAAGGGCCAGGTCACGTTTGAGCGGGTGGAGTCCGGCAAGGACCTGGAGGCCCGGCTGGACGAGGGCTACGCGCTGGAGGCCTCCGGCTGGAAGGGACAGCAGGGGACGGCCATCGCCCTGGACAAGGCCACCCGTGGCTTCTACTCCGAGCTGGCGCGCACCGAGGCCTACCAGGGGAACCTGACCCTGTACTTCATGCGGGTGGATGGCCGGGCGGTGGGCTTCCACTACGGGCTGACCTACGACCAGCGCTACTTCCTGCTCAAGCCTGGCTACGACGAGGCGCTGCGTGAGTGCAGCCCCGGCCAGCTGCTGATGGAGGAGGTCCTCAAGGAGTGCGTGGAGCGCAAGCTGCGCGAGTTCGACTTCCTGGGACCGGACATGACCTGGAAGCGGGACTGGACGGATCGCGTCCGGATGCACACCTGGCTGTTCGTCTTTCGCAATGACCGGCTGGGCCGGGCGCTGTGTTCAGCGAAGTTCAAGTGGGTCCCGGCGGCCCGAGAGGTGATGGCGTCATGGAAGAAGTGAACATGGAGTCCCAGCGGCTGTTCGTTCCGGCGCTGCCCACGCTGTGGCCGGAGATGATGATCCAGAGGACCAACCAGACGGCGTTCCTGCCGTTTGCCTCGCCCTCGGTGCGCTACTTCTACTTCTGCCGCAACGCGGTCTGGCTGTCGGTGAAGATGCTGGGCCTGGAGGGCGCGGAGATCCTGGTCCCCGCCTACCACCACGGGGTGGAGCTGGAGGCGCTGATCGACGCGGGCGCGATCCCCAGGTTCTACCGGGTGGGGAAGAAGTGGGACGTGGACCTGCAGGACGTGGAGAAGAAGATCACCTCCAAGACCAAGGCCCTGTACCTGATCCACTACGCCGGGTTCGCCGGTCCGGCCGCCCAGATGCGGGCGTTGGCGGACAAGCACGGGCTGATGCTGCTGGAGGACTGCGCGCTGTCGCTGCTGGCGGCGGACGGCACCACCCCGGTGGGCTCCACCGGAGACGTCTCCTACTTTTGCCTCTACAAGACCCTGCCGGTGCCCAACGGAGGGGCGCTGGTGATCAACGGCAGCAGGCAGTACAGCCTCCCGGAGCTGCCCTCGGCGCCGCTGGCCTCGACCTTCACCCACACCGTCAACTCCCTGCTGCAGAACGCGGAGCTGCGCGCGGGCGGGGTGGGCCGCTGGATGCGCAACACCATCCGCTCGGTGGGGACCCGGACGGTGCGCGCGGCCAAGGTGGAGCGGGTGGCCACCGGGACCCAGCACTTCAACCGCGAGCACGTGGACCTGGGGATCTCCCCGCTCACCAAGCGGCTGGCGCTGACCCATGACATGCAGGCGATCGTGGAGAAGCGCCGGCGCAACTACTTCTACCTGCTCAACGCGCTGCGGGACGTCTCTGCGCCGCTGTTCAATGAGCTGCCCGCCGGGGCCTGTCCGCTGTTCTACCCGCTGATCGTGGAGGACAAGGAGCCGATCCGCGCCGCGCTGGACGCGGTGGGGATCGAGACCATCGACTTCTGGCGGTACTTCCACCCCAGCTGCGACGGCAGCTTGTTCCCGGAGGTGGCGGAGCTGCGCCGGACGGTGCTGGAGATCCCGAACCACCAGGATCTGACGCCGGAGATGATGGACAAGATCGCCCAGCACACCCGCCGGGCGCTGAAGGCGGCCAAGCGCAAGTAGCCGGCACGGCCGGGGATGAGCAGGGTGGGTGGCACGCGCGGCCGCCTCCGGGCCGGTCTCGGGGGCAGGCCGCGCGGACAGGTTCGGGGAAAAGGGGTGAGGGACGTGATTCGGAAAGATGAGCTGGAAGCAGCGCCGCAGGTCTCCCGCTGGACGGAGGTGAAGGTCGTCAGTGATGGCGCCACCTTCGCCCAGCTCCGCGGGGAGTGGGAGGCCCTGCTGGGCCGGAGCAAGGCGGGGATCTTCAACAGCTGGGACTGGCTGTATCCCTGGTACCGGAGGATTGGCCCGGACCGGAAGCTGATGATCCTCACCGCCCGCAACCGCGAGGGGCGGCTGGTGGGGCTGATGCCCTTGTGCGTGGAGGAGAAGTCGGTGCTGGGCCGGACGGTCCGGCGGCTGTCCTTCCTGGGGGAGAACCACGTAGGGGCCGACTACCTGGACGCGATCGCCGAGGCCGGCCAGGAGGAGGAGCTGGCCCGGACCTTCGTGGCCGCGCTGAGGGAGCGGGGCCGGGAGTGGGACCTGATCGACCTGGTGGACCTGGCCTCGGACTCGGTGACGGTGAAGATCTTCTCCGAGGCCTTCGCCCCGTGGGGCGCGAAGGTGGAGCAGACCAACCGCTGGGACTGTCCCTTCGAGCGGTTCGCGCCCGGCGAGCAGTGGGACGCGTTCCTGCGCCGCACCGGCCGGCGGGACAACTACCTGCGGCGCAAGAGGTGGCTGGAGAAGCAGCCCGGCTACCGGATCGAGAAGACCGAGGCCGCCGGAGAGCTGGCCCGGCCGATGTCCGAGTTCTTCCGGCTCCACGCGCTGCGCTGGCAGGGGGACGGCGGCTCCTCGGGGATCAAGGGCACCGGGGTGGAGGCCTTCCACCGGGACGCCACCGGGTACCTGGCGGAGAACGGACGGGCCCGGCTGTACACGATGTGGGTGGGTGAGCAGGCGGTGGCCTCGGTCTACGGGATCGTCCACCGGGGCTCGTTCATCTACTTCCAGGCCGG
Source organism: Myxococcota bacterium (assembly GCA_030857095.1). Lineage (GTDB taxonomy): Bacteria > Myxococcota > Myxococcia > Myxococcales > Myxococcaceae > JALYOC01. The sequence goes on from JALYOC010000113.1 coordinate 5,458, forward strand.
CTACGACCCGGAGTGGCGCAGCAAGAGCGTGGGCCTGGTGCTGGTGGGCGAGACCTTCAAGGACGCGCTGGAGCAGGGGCTGACCGAGTACGACTTCTTGCGCGGGACGGAGACCTACAAGTCCGACTGGACCACCCAGCTGCGCAAGACGGTGGCCCTGCGGATCGTCCCGGTGGGAGGCCGGGGCGCCCTGCTGGACCGGTACGAGAACTTCGCCCGGCAGACCCGGAATCTGGTGAAGCGGCTGTTGCCCGGGCAGTGGGTGGAGCGGATCCGGAGGGCCCGGCGCAAGACGCTGGCGGTGGCGACGACCTGACGTCCGGAGCGTTCCAGAGGCCGAAAACTGTTGCGCGGCGCCGGGCAAACGCCCACAACCTCCGTATGCCCTGGGATCCGAAGATCATTCAGCAGGATGGCGACGATCCAATCGCCGACCTCCGACGGTTGATGGACAAGTACGGGAAGGGCGGCGGCCGCAAGCTGGCGGTGGCGCTGGCGGTGCTGCTGGGGGTCGCGGCGCTGGCCACCTCCTACGTCCAGATCGAACCCGATGAGGTCGGGGTCCTGCTCCGGCTGGGGAAGTTCACCGACACCCTGGGCCCAGGACCGCACTTCCGGATCCCGTTTGGGGTGGATCGGGTCCACAAGGTTCCGGTCCAGCGACAGCTGAAGATGGAGTTCGGCTTCCGCAGTTCGGGCGGCGACGCGGGGCCCCGTGGCCCGACCACCTACGCCGCGGGCGGCCCGGACGTACAGCGAGAGGCGGTGATGCTCACCGGTGATCTCAACGTCGCGGTGGTGGAGTGGATCGTCCAGTACAAGGTGAAGGACCCCTACGACTTCCTGTTCAAGATCAAGAACGTGGACGAGACGCTGCGGGTGCTGGCCGAGGCGGTGATGCGGATCGTGGTCGGTGATCACTCGGTCAACGAGGTGCTCACCACCGGTCGCCAGTCGGTGGCCACCGAGTCGAAGCTGCTGTTGCAGGCGCTGGCGGATCGCTTCGAGACCGGGGTGGACATCCAGCAGGTGGTCCTCCAGGACGTGAACCCGCCGGATCCGGTCAAGCCCTCCTTCAACGAGGTCAATCAGGCGATCCAGGAGAAGGAGCGCGCGATCAACGAGGCCCACGCCGAGCTGAACAAGGCGATCCCTCGCGCCAAGGGAGAGGCGGAGGAGGCCCTGCGCAACGCCGAGGGCTATGCGATCGAGCGGGTCAACCGCGCCAACGGCGAGGCCGACCGCTTCGCCAAGGTCTACGAGGAGTATCGCAAGGCCCCGGACGTCACCCGGCGCCGGATGTACCTGGAGACCATGGCCACGGTGTTGAACCGGGCAGGCTCCAAGGTGGTGATTGACGACGTGGCCAAGGGGATGACGCCCCTGCTGCGGATCGACGGGGCTCGTGACGAGGTAGTGGGTGCCGCCAACCAGGAGGCGAAGCGATGAGGTCTTTCGGCGCATTGGCGGTGATCCTGGCGGTGGCTGTGTTGGTGGCCGGCGTCTCCTCGATGTACGTGCTCAACGAGAGCGAGCAGGCGGTGATCACTCGCTTCGGACAGCCTCGCGGCGAGCCTGTGACCACCCCAGGACTCCACTTCAAGGCCCCGTTCGCCGACCGGGTGAACCGGTTCGAGAAGCGCTGGTTGGACTGGCGGGGGGACCCCAACCAGATCCCCACCAAGGACAAAAAGTACATCTGGGTGGACACCTTCGCCCGCTGGCGGATCGTGGAGCCGCTGCGCTTCTTCCAGCGCATGCGCGACGAGCGGACGGCGCAGTCCCGGTTGGATGACATCATCGACGGCGAGACCCGGAACGCGATCGCCGCCTACAACCTGATCGAGGTTGTGCGCGCCTCCAACCGCCCGTTTGAGGATGACGAGTCCGCTGCCCGCGCCGAGCGGGAGGAGCTGGAGCAGGTCACCCTGGGCCGGGACAAGCTGACCCGGATGATCCTGGAGCGGGCCTCGGTGGTGGTGCGGGAGTTCGGGGTGGAGCTGGTGGACGTGCAGATCCGCCGGATCAACTACGTGCACGAGGTGGAGGTGAAGGTGTTCGACCGGATGATCTCCGAGCGTCGCCGGATCGCCGAGCGCTCCAGGTCCGAGGGGATGGGGCGCGCGGCGGAGATCCGGGGAGAGAAGGAGCGGGAGCTTCGGCGGATCCGGTCCGAGGCCTACAAGAAAGCCCAGGAGACCACCGGGGCGGCGGACGCGGAGGCCTCCACCATCTACGCCAAGGCCTTCGGCAAGGACCCGGAATTCTACCAGTACATGCGAACCCTGGAGCAGTATCCGATCGCGGTGGACGGGACGACGTCCTTGTTCATGGACGTCAACTCGGAGTTCTACCGGTACCTGCGCAGCTCGGCGAAGCAGCGCTGATCGGCGAAGCAGCGCTGAGCGGCCCCGGTCAGTCCTGGTTTGAGACCCGGACGTCCCGGGCGTCCCGGACCTCCCGGTAGGCCTCCAGCAGGTCCTCCACCAGGGCGGCGGCCAGCTCGCGGTAGCCCAGCTCGCTGAGGTGGGTTCGATCCGCCAGGGCCAGCGGCGGCGCCTTCTCCAACCAGGCGCGCATCCCTCCCGCGCCACCCATCGCCGCCCGGGCGGACCAGAAGGCACACCGTTCGTCGGCGGCGACCTGCTGGATCGTCTCTTCGACCAGCGTGGCATTGGGCGCCCCTACCCAGGTGCCGTCGTCGGTGGGGACCTCCCGATCGGTGTTGCTGATCAACAGACACTCCGCCTCCGGGGCCGCCCGGCGCAGCTTCTGGAGCAGCGACCGATACCGGGCCCGGTAGTCACGCGCGGTGACATTGGACATCACGCTCTCATTGGTGCCGTAGAAGAGCAGGAACAAGGAGGGCTTCCGGGCCCGAAGCTGGGTGGAGAAGGCCGCCACCTGGTAGCGATCGGTGACGTACACACTGGAGCCGGAGAGCCCCGCCACGTCGTAGACGATTCCGGCGCCGGAGCGTTCGTAGGCCAGTCCGTACACGGTCGCACCGGCCACCGGACTGTGCACCTCCACGCGCCGGGGACGGCTCTTGAGTTGATAGCGGGCGATCCGCGCCCCCCGGGTGCCACCAAAGGCGGGAAGCCGATGTTCGGTGCCGTCGATGACCAGCTTCATCCGGGCCGAGGCGAAGCTGTCCAGGTAGTAGAGCTGAAGCTGACCGGGAATCTCCGCCACCACCGGGGGGCTTCCCTCCAGCGCCGTGCTCGCAGTTTCCCCTCCGTCCAGCGGGGGGCCATCAGGAGAGGCGCTCACCATGGCGCCCGCGTCCACCGGGGCGCCCTCGAGGGAGGCGCTCTCCGCGCCCGCGTCCACCGGGGGGCTTTCGAGGGAGTTGCTCGCCGTGGAGCCAGCGTCCACCGAGGGTTCTTCCCGAGAAGTGATCGCCGTAGTCCCCGCGTCGATCGTGGCTACCACCAGGGCGGCGCCCCTCGCGGTCTCCGGGTCGACCTCCAGGGATTCCCTCGCGGTCGTCCCTGCGTCGGTGGCATCCCCGCCATCCAGGAGCGAGGCCTCTTCCTTGGGCGGGAGCCCACTTCCCCCGTCGGCCGCCTCCGCCCCGCCATCCCCCGCTCCGGTCTCCGGCTCGAACTGGAACACCGCCACCGCGCCGGCCTGCGCCAGCGCCCGGGTTCCGTTGAGGCCCCACGGCTGGCCCGGGTCTGCGAACAAGGCGGTGGCGAACTGCCAGCCCTGCTGGGTGACCCGGATCCGGGTTCGCTCGCTGGCCGCCGCGGGCTCCACGAAGTGGGGTCGGTTGGAGATCAGCGGAACGTAGCCAGGTCCCAGGCTGCCGAAGCGGGCGCCCAGCCGTTCGGAGAACTCATCGGAGAAGTGCAGGGCCTCGGTGTGGGAGGCGCCCAGCTGCATGACTCCGAAGCGTCCGGTGCCGCCATCCTCCAGCGAGCCCAGCCGGGCAAAGGTGCGCGGCAGGAACTGGGCTCCCAGCAGCAACCCATGGGCCTGTCCCTGGACGACCGGTCGGTCCGGCTCTGGCGCCTCCACCTCCAGGTCCGCATCCCGGTCACAGCCCTGGCTCAACACCACCAGCGCGCACAGCGCCGTGACCCTCAGAATCAAACCGGCCTCGCCGGCTTGAGAGGGTCCTTCACCGGCGGCTGACGACCCAGCCGGCGCAGCGCCCAGGAGAACGCCTGCGCGCCCAACAGCTTCCAGCGTCCGCCTCCCAGCCGGCGCTGGGCCAGCACCGACACCGAGACGGTGGCCAGCACCATCGCCACCGCGACCAGCAGTGCCTCGCGATCATCCAGGATCGGCCCCACCCGGGTGGCCATCCCGTGCCAGTAGCCCCAGCCGTAGACCACGGGAAGGTGCATCACGTAGGCCCAAAGCGACGCGCGGCCCACGCCGGCCAGCGAGTGGTTCAGCCACCGGGGGAGCAGCAGCGCGCCGGTGACCACGCAGGAGACGATGGCGATCCCGCCCACGAAGCGCATCACCTCGGTGGGAGGTAGGTGCGCCCAGGGCCATTTGGAGAAGGCCACCGCGGTGGCCACCGCCGCAATCGCTGCCAGGCGGAGCGGGCTGGAGGCGCGGGACTGGACCACTGCGCCGACGCTGGCCCCGGCGAAGAAATACGCGGTCCAGGGGAAGAACGGGAACAGCGACTCGCCGCCGCCGAAGGTCTGCGCCACCACCCCGGGGATGGTCGGCCCACCCAGCGCGCGCCAGACCCAGGGGGCGGACAGCGCGATGATCCCCGCGAAGCTGGACAGCAGCGCCACGCGGACCCAGGTCCGGCGGATCCAGGCGCAGATGAAGAGGGTGACCAGCATCGCAGCGGCAATGCACTGCAAGGCATCGAAGGTGGCGAAGTACCGCCACAGCTGCGCGTCCAGCCTCAGCAGCCCACCCAGGTCCCAGATCGGGAACCGCAGCAGGTAGCCCAGGGTGAAGAGCAGCGCCACCCGAGGCAGATACGCCCGGAACACCGCGGTCCCCGACAGGCCCCGGCGGGTGATCACGAAGAACAGCACCCACCCGCTGACGAACAGGAACAGCGGGGAGGTGAACGCCCGCACGTGCCAATAGGTGGTCACCCAGGGAACCTGCATCCCGGCGGGCGAGATCAGCGCGCTGAAGGTGTGGCCGAACACCATGGCCACCACGGCGATCGCGCGTGCCCCATCCAGGGCGAGCACGCGCTCTCGACGCGGGGCTGGAGAAGTGGCCGTCACGAGGCCGCCAAATAACAGCAGTGACGGCGCCTCGGATAGCCCCCCACCCGGGGTTCTAGGCCTTCAAACGACCTGCAGATCCTTGAGGACTGTCTGGGCAGAGTTGTGTCCGGCAGCGCCGATCACCGAACCGGCCGGATGGCAGCCTGCACTGCAGAAGTACAGGCCAGCGACCGGTGTCGTGTAGGGCAGGCGATCAGCAAAGGCGATGGTGTTGTCCACGTGGTGGATGTGCCCGCGGGAGATGCCGAAGTGCTTCTCGATCTTCGGCGGGGTCAGCGCGAAGGTGTCCACCACCAGGTCGCTGGTGCCCGGGGCGAAGCGATCGCAGATCGAGAGCAGGTGGCGGACGTAGCGGTCCTCCTCCTTCTCCCAGGTGGTGCCCGCCAGCTCGTAGGGCACCCACTCCACGAACAGGGCCGAGTTGTGGTGGCCGTCGGGGTCCTTGAGCGAGGGGTCGAGGGTGGTGTGGATGTACCACTCGATGGATGGGAACTGCGGCAGCCTGCCCAGCTTCACGTCGCGGTAGTCGTCGGAGAGCCGCTGCATCACCTCCGACTCGTCGGGAAGCAGGTGGATGGTGGGCCCGTACTGGCCCTTGTCCTGGGGCAGGCAGGTGAACTTCGGCAGCCCCTTGAGCGCCAGGTTCACCTTCATGGTGGTGCCGTCGCGCTTCATCCCGGCGACCCGCTGCTGGTACTCGGCCGGGAGCTGGGTGCCCTGGATCAGCGGCAGGGTGCGGAAGGGATCGCCATTGGAGATCACCACCTCCGCGTCCAGCTCTTCACCACTTTGCAGGGTGACGCCCTGCACTGTTCCCCCCGCGGCGCGGATCGCGGTCACCTGGGAGTTGACCCGGAGCTTCACCCCCGCTGACAGGGCCAGGGCCTTGAGCTGTTGGGTGATCCGGCCCATCCCGCCCTCCACGATCATCCAGGTGCCGCCGCTCCCCGGCAGCCGGCACATGTTGTGGACCATCAGGTTGTGCCCGGTGCCCGGGGTGTCCAGGCCGCCGTCCAGGCCGGAGAAGGCGTCGGTCACCGCGTACATCGCCTTGAGCAGATCAGACTTGAAGCCGAAGCGATCCAAATACTCGCGGGCGGTGCCGCGGCACAGCTGGATGAAGTGCGCGCGCAGCTGGGGGCGGATGAAGCGCTCGGCGGTCTCCTCCAGCGAGTAGGGGGCCTGCAGCCAGGCCGGAGCGAGATCCTCGCGCAGCTGGGCCAGCTCGGCGTTCATTGTCTGATTGGCCTTCCAGTCCGCCTCGGAGAAGAAGGCCTCGAACTGCTGGCGCATCGCCGTCTCGTCCGAGCCCAGCAGCAGGTAGCGGTCCGAAGTTGTGGGCAGGAAGTAGTGGGGATCCCGGCGCTTGAGGTTCAGCTCCAGCCCCAGCTCGGCCATCAGCTCCGGAGGCCACAGCCCCAGCAGATAGGCGCCGGTGGAGATGCCCAGGTGGGGGGCCTTCTTGAAGGGGAACTCGGTCTTCGCCGCGCCGCCCACCTCCGACTTCTCGTCCACCACAGTCACCCGCAGGCCACGGCGCGCCAGCAGCACCGCCGAGACCAGGCCGTTGTGGCCGCCGCCTACGATCACCACGTCGGTCATGACTTCCTTCCCTTCTTCTTGGGTTTGCGCGGCGCGGGCAGCTCCACCCCGTTGCGCTGGTGCCAGGCGGCGATTGACTCTTTTGGATAGCCTTCGAAAAGCAGGTCCTGCTCTTCGGCGAACACAGTCAGCCAAGCGGGCGCGAACTCCAACATCAGGTGGGTGCGCTGCGGGGGGCAGGGCAACGGGCTGTCGATGGCGGAGGCGAAGGGGTGGACCAGCTGGGGCCAGGTCGGGTCGTACAGCCACAGCGCCGAGCCGCACTTGCCGCAGAAGTGGCGCTGACCGGTGCTGCGGCGGGCGCGCCTGTCGCCCGGGTCCCGGATCAGCGCGCGGTAGACACGCAGGTCGCGCTTCCCCTGGACCCGGAGGGTCTGGAAGTCGCCGGAGAGGTTGATAGCGAAGCCGCCCCCGCCCTGGGTCTTGCGACAGATCGAGCAGTAGCAGAGCTGGTACGGGTGGGGATGCCGGGACTCCACGGTGAAGCGGACCGCGCGGCAATGGCAGGAGCCGTAGAGCTGCATCAGGCGCCGGTGCTCCGGGCGTCCGCCGCCCGCCTGGCCACCTCGGCCCAGAACTGGGAGACCCCGTCGGGGGCCAGCTCCACCTCCGCGTGGGCGGTCTCGCGGGGCAGCGGGTGATCGCATTGATCCATCGCGGCCAGCAGGCCGGAGCGCAGCGCCCAGTGGGCAAAGCCGGCGGCGATCTGCCCCACGTGCGGGAGGACCAGGGCCCGCCAGCCACGGGCGGCGGTGCGCAGCGCCTCGTCGGCCTCGCTCAAGGGCTTGTCGACGATCCACAGTTGATGCAGTTGGTGGGTCTGGGCGCGATCCGGCAGCAGCCGGTGCCGGGTGAGGAAGTCCAGGTTGTCCTTCTCCTGCCTTCCCACCGGCGGCGCGAAGAGGATGATCGATCCCCCGCGAGCCGCCGCTCCCACCAGGGTCTTGAAGGCCTGCTCACTGGGCTTGGTCAGCTCCAGCGAGATCACCTGGGTGTCGTAGAGCCGGCGATAGGCCTCGATCACCTCGTGGTTCCGGGTGCCGGTGTGCAGGGTGTTCCCGGCGGCGGCGCGTCGGTCCAGGAAGTCGCGGGTGTAGGCGGCCACCCGGCAGATGACGTCGAAGGTGTAGCGGCTGGACTTCTTGTTCAGCGAGTCCATCAACGGGCCCAGGAACAGAAGCCCGGCGGCCGCGCCGGAGATGGGGACCGAGACGCGGATCGACGCGTCCCCCTCGGGCGCCAGGGAGGCGGTGCGCGAGGCGCGCTCGGAGTCGGAGAGCGGGAAGGAGAGCTCGGAGGGGATCGGGTAGGAGAGGACCACGAAGGGCGGAGGGGTGATCCCGCTTTGCTTCGCGTACGCCAACAGGGTGTCGCGGGTGTCGAAGGAGGGGACGAAGATCACGTCCGCGCCCGGCACCAGCCACACATGTTGCGGACTGTCGTCGGTGACCTGGACCACCAGGAAGATCGGCACCCCGGTCTCCTGCCGCAGCTTCTCCTTCGCCGCCGCCAACCGGTGGGCCACGTCGTAGTGGGTGGCCAGGACCACGATCTGCCTGGGAGGAACGGGCTGTTTCTGGATCGCCTCCTTCACCTCCGCCTGGACCACGGTGGAGTTCCCACGCATCGATCGCCGGTAGAAGGGCGTGAACACCTGTTGGCGCCAACCGACCTGGCCCCACTCGAAGAAGGCCTGCACCGCTTTTCTCTGGGTGAGCAGCCGGTGGGCCGCGGCCAGGCTCTTGTCGCTGGCGCCGATCACCTTCGGCTCGCCGGGGAGCTCCAACCCCCGCCAGAGCGCGTCGGTGACCCGGATGTGGCCCAGCCCGGTGGGGGCGTACCCGAACAGCAGCAGGGTGTCCTGGGCCAGGAGCGAGGAGAGTTCAGGGGAGGGCGACTGGGGGGCCGGGCTGGGCATCGTGGAGCGACGATAATCGCCCCTCGCCGGAACCTGGGACTGAAACGACCAGCCTTGGGCTATTCGTAGATCGGGTTCACGCCCTCGATGGACGAGGCCTCGAAGAGCGGGTTCTCACCGCCGGCGGATGCGCGCCAGGAGTGCGGGGACAGCGAGACCGACAGGCGAGAGGCCTGCTGGCCCTGCAGCGTCCGGTAGGTGAGGGTCAGCACAGGAGAGAGCCCGGCGGCGGCCTGTTCGCCGAACCAGCGCTCCAGCTCCTTTGTCTGCTCCACCGGGACCAGGAAGTGCGTGGTGGAACCGCACACCGTCCCGTTCCCGCAGCGACGGAGGCTGTAGGCGTCCACCGTTACCGCGGCGAGAAGGTCCGGCGGCATCCCGGAGATCTCCACCACCGGCCGGGGGTCCAGTTCATCGCCGGAGCCGCCGTCCGGTAGATTGAAGGCGACGCTGGCGGTCTTGTTGCTGCGCGAGGAGTTGTGGTCCTGGGCGCGGACGGTGAAGGTCCCGTCGTCATCCCCTCCGGGAGTTCCCCGGCTCAGTGACTCCAAACGGGACCCGGCGAGGGTGATCCGGCCCACCTCCAGATGGTCGGCGCTCACGAAGACCAGCGCCAGATCCGCCCGGGCGTCGCTGGAGAACCCCTCGCTGAGCCAGGCGTGGAACCGGGGAGAGAGCTCGGCCTTGAACCGGATCGCCACCTCGTCGATCCGGATCGCCCGTTCCACCCCCTCCAGATCCTCCCGGTTGGGGAGCAGGGCCCGGGCCTCGGTGCGGGTGAGGACCTCGGTGGGCACCCCCACCACCTCGCCATTGACCTCCAGGACGGTGAACGCCACCTCCGGGGTGGGGGGCAGGTCCCCCGAACATGACCCGGGAGTCGCACCTGCGGTCAGCACCACGATCACTACCACCAACAGCACACGTGAAATCACAGGGGGTTCTCCGATTGGTCAGGGGGAGGGTCGGAGATGACCTGCAGGGTCTGCGCCAGCGTGCTTGGATGGCGCCCGATGACACCCGAGAAGATCCTCCAGCAGCTGCAGCCGTGGATTGCCCAGCACCGCCGCACGGCGTGGGTCCCGAAGGTCGGCGAGACGGGAGGACCGCCCAACGGGTCCCGCTATGGGGGACAGCCCTGGTTGCCGAAAGGGGCCCAGCACCCCGGCTGTGGTCACTGCCGCCGGCCGCTGCGGTTGCTGCTGCAGCTGGACCTGGGCGCGCTGCCCGAGGGGGCGCGCGGGGCGCTGCCGGCCTCCGGACTGTTCCAGGCCTTCTATTGCGAACAGGAGGACTGCGAGGCGGAGGTGGGCGGGTCGGTGCCGTTTAGCGAGCTGCACGCGGTCCGGGTGGTGGAGGCCTCCGAGGAGACCCAGCCGGCGGCGCCGGTGGAGCACCCCTTTCCCGCCAAGGCGATCGTCGGCTGGGAGGCCAGGGACGATCTCCCCTCTGCGGCCGAGCACGAGGAGCTGGGTCTCTCCTACGACTATGACTTCAAGGCCCGGACGGTGAAGTTGCGCTGTCCCGCGGTGGGGTTGGAGTCCGCTCCGTTCCCGCTGGGGGAGCTGGAGGCGGAGGAGATCTCCCAGTCCCTGGAGGGAGACAAGCTGCGCGGCTGGCCCTACTGGATCCAGGGAGTGGAGTACGCCAAGTGCCCCCGCTGCGAAGGCCGGATGGAGGTGATCTTCCAGATCGAGTCGGAGAAGAACCTCCCGTACATGTGGGGCGACGCGGGGATCGTCCACCTGTCCCAGTGCAAGCAGCACCTGGAGGTGTTGGCGTTGAGTTGGTCCTGTGCCTAGCAGCGTCTCCTTGGCCCGGGTGGCGGCGGTGTACAGCAAGGATCGCTCGAACCAGTTGTCGTCACCCAGCACCACCACCACGTGCTTCCACTCCGAGCCCTGGCTCTTGTGGACGGTCATCGCGTAGGCGGGGGCTACGTTCTCCAGGTGATCGGCGCCCACCAGCACCGGGGCCGGTTCGCCGTCCCACTCGATCATCGCGCCGGCGACCGCCGCTTGCCGGATGTAGCCCTGGCGGCCGTTGGTCAGCTTCTCCTCCAGGACGGTCTGGGTGCACACCACCCGGTCTCCGACCCGCAGCCGGTTGGGCCCGGGCACCGGCTTGCCCAGCGGGTTGAAGCGGTTCTGGATCGCCAGGTTGATCGCCCCCACCAGCTTGTTGGTGGGCGCCAGCACCTGGACCTGCTCGGGCTCCATGCCCGCCTCGCGGAAGGCGGCGACCTGCTCATAGGCCACGGTGCCAGCGTCTGCTCCGGGCGCCAGGATCCGAACCCCGGGAGCCTCGGTCGGAACCTGGCCGGCGGCGATGGCGTAGGCGGCCTCGATCAGCCCACGGCCATCGGCGGCCCGCATCTGCTCGGTGAGTCGCTCCACCAGTGTGGGGAACAGCTCGATGCAGTCCCGGAGCACCGCGCCCGGGGCGATGCTGGGCAGCTGGTCCGGATCGCCCACCAGCAGCACCCGCTGGGCGTGGAAGGCCACGTCCATCAGCTCGGCGGCGGTGAGGCTGTCCAGAAAGCCCGCCTCATCCACCACCATCAGCCAGGGCGGATCTTCCTTGAGGTCAGCGGCACGCCGGAGCCAGGAGTGGACGGTCCGCACCTGCGCTGCGCTCTCGCCGAGGGACTCGGTGATTCGCTGCACCGCCTTGTGGGTGGGGGCGGCGAACACCACCCGCGCCTTGGGATCCAGGCTGGCGATGGTGCGCAGCAAGGCGCCCAGCAGGTGCGTCTTCCCGGTGCCCGGGCCGCCGGTGACGATGGAGAGCTTCTGCTGCAGGGCGTTGGTGATGGCGCGCCGCTGGCCCGCGTTCAGCGGTTCCTGGTGCTTGGGGGGGCGGACTGGGATCGACTGGCTGCGGTGGTGCAGCCGCTTGGCCAAGGTCGCCTCCGCCTTGGCCAGCAGCGGCAGCACGAACACGTGCCCCTCCACCGGGTGATACTTCCGGACCAGGGTGACGAGGTTGATCTCTCCCGCCAGCTTGTTGACCTCGCGCTGGGAGAGTTCCAGGTCGCGCGAGAGCTGCCAGATCAGTCGCTTCCGACCCAGGGCGGTGTGGCCGTACGGGGTCACCTTCAAGGCGCGGAAAGTGGCGTAGGCCTCGAAGCGGGTGTGGAGGTGATCCACGCCGCTGTAGCGCGCCACCGCGTCCACGAACTGCAGCGCCTCCAGATAGTTCCGGGGCTTCACCTCCGGATCCTGATCCAGCTTCTCCTGGGCCATCGCCCGCGTCAGCGGCCCGTAGGGATCCTTGAGGAACTCACTGAGGGAGCCGCGGTGATCCTCGGGGCGCCGCTGCTCCAGGAAGCGGGCGATCACCTCCAGGGCGTTCGGCCACTCGGAGGTGCTGGCCAGCGTGTCGGCCACAGCCAGCGGGCGGAACGACTCCGGCCTGGCCACCAGGGCGGCGACGGTCCGGTTCCCGTCCACCGGAGCCTCCGAGGCGCCCGCGGCGGCACAGAAGGTCGCCAGAAGGTTGTCGCCCCGGCCCGGGTTCTCTCTCCGGAGCCGAGCCAGCACCTGGTCCAACGCCCTGAGGTCGTCGCTGGAGCGGCGGCAGGAGTGGCAGACGCTGAAGCCGCGGGGCGCCCGCTCCAGATTCCATTCGGTGACCGCCAGCGGAAGCGCGCCCTCGCCGGTCCAGGAGCTCTCTCCCTCGGGGGTGAAAAGCTCCGTCGCGTTCAACTCCAGGCCGGGAGGTCCGTTCTCACCGGGCACGACCTCGGGACTCTGGCCGATGAGGAGCTTGAGGGAGAAGGAGACCGCCTCCGCCTTGAGGCAGTGCACCCCGGGGAGCTCCTCGAACGCGGTCTCAGCGTCCCACCCGTGGGCCTCCAGGACCGCGCGTCGCAGCTCCTTGGCGCACCGCAGGCACTTCACGGTGGCGACCAGCGGCTTGCCCTCGACGCGGAGCCGGGCCAGGCCGTCCAGCAGCACCTGCAGCGAACGCCGGTGCAAGACGGTCTGGAGCGAGGACTCGAGGCAGTCAGCCGCGTCGTCGCCATGGACAAAGTGGTCGATGGGCGAGCCATCCGCCCCGCGCCCCTTGGCGTACCTTCCTTCGGTCCCGCAGAACGGGCACCAGACGCGGGGCCGATCAGAGGAGGGGAGGGCGGAGACGTCCTCCTCACCTTCCGTCAACAGCACCCGGGTGATGACCAGCCCACTGGCGCGGGCGGTGACGAAGCGGCTGGTCTCGTGCTTGGCGAGGCCGAGGGCATGGGGGTGTGGAGGGTGCATCGGCGAAGGAGACGGAGGGTGTCTCCACTATCAGGTCGCGTGGGGCGACGCGGCATCCGCGGCCGTCCTCCGCCCCCGACCACCCCTCGAACTCCGGTCCCACTCCCTTTCTCAGTCGCCATTCCCCCTCCGGTTACCGTCGAAGGGCGTACCCCGATCCACGAGGCGATGGCGTTGGCGGTTCAGGAGGCCACAGAGGAGGGGGTCTGAGAGCTAGCTAGGCAAGCCCATGACCACGGAGAGCGGTTTTCTCGCTTTGAACCGCTTTCATAGCTCGCGGCATGGTAGTCTGCCGAATCCTTTTGCCACCCATCCCCTGGGACTGTCGGCATACGGGGTCCTCGAATGCGCGCGACAACCCTCCTGGGCTTCTCTCTCCTGCTTGTCGCGGCACTTTCGGGCTGCGAAGAGCGCTCTCCGGGGCTGACAATCCTCTCCGGCTCCAAGGGAGTAGGTGATGGGGCGGGCGAGCCTACGGGACACTCAACCGAGATCCTGAACTGGGAAACCTGGCGAGGGGGCGACAACTCCATCAACGCGCCGTATGGAATCCGCCGAGCACCTGGCGGAGGCGTTGTAGGCAGCGGCTTCCATTGGAACACCTCCAGCCAGGTGCTCGTCGCCCCCCGTTCTCCCCCACGGCCGGGAGCTGACCTATCGGTACGGGGTTGGGACACTTCCCTCGCGCCTCTCTTCCATTGAGATGGCCGTCTTCGACGGCGAGAATGGGGCCGGCTTCGCGGGGCCCGGCACCCTCCGGGAGCTCGTCGGAGACATCCGCTGGGAACCCTATGGGGGAGTCCGCAAGTATCGGCTCGCGACGACCACCGGTACCGATCCGACCGTCGAGTACCTGCGCGAGGGGATTTCCGAGGACCCGGTCTCCTCCTGTCAGAGTGCGGTGCCATCATCGACCGACGTCTCGGGCCGACTGCGAGCAGTCTGGGTCTCGCGCTCCGGCAATGGGGACATCTACCGACGCGCCTATCGATGGAGAGCAGACCAGGTTGCGGAAGAGCACACTTGTTTCAAGAGCGGTCCGGCGGAGATCGTCAGCTACCAATACGACAACCAGCTGAGGCTAACGAGTGCCACCCGTCCGACCGTCATTGGGTCGCGCATGATCGATGTGGGTGGAAGCGTGGGCCGGCGGACCTACTCGTTCGGGACGAGCAATGACCGCGGGAACCGTGCACATGACGAGCACGACTGCTGGGGTTTCGACCTCCACTATGACGGTCCGGATCGCCTTGACCGTTTGCAACAGCGCGTTCCGGTAACGGGAGGTTGTCTCAGCCAGGCTTGCTCCGGCCCGCTCCCCATCGCCGGCCAAGGTTACAACCATGACGCCGAGGGCAAGGTAACCAAGAGGTGGACTCCGGCCAGCTACGCTGACTCCTACGAGGAGCTCGATGCGGGCCAAAAGCTCGTGTTCGACTGGACACCCACCACCGTGGGCTCTGATGCCGGCTATTCCAACGCTGCCATCGAGGGGGTCTACCGAACGGTTACCGTCCACCAGGGGAAGGCGGCCACCCGGCTGTATGAGCATTTCTATGACGCGTTCGGGCGGCGCCGCTTCAAGAGAGGCCCGATCGAGGATCGCGAGTTCTTCTACGATGGAGTCCGCCTGCTGGAGGACAAGGGTGGGAACGTAGGGAGTCAGACCCCGATTTGGGGCATCGATGAGTACGTCTGGCTTGATGGCAAGCCGGTCGCCATGCTCAGGGGCGGCATCAACGAGGATGGGTTCCACGACTACGAAGTGAGCGATGGAACCTGCCAGGACGCGTACCAGTGTGGGGTCTACTTCATCGTCACCGACCACATCGGCAAACCGGTGGTGATGCTAGATGCCAACGACGGGAAGGTAACCGGCACTGGCGACTATGACCCGTTCGGCCACGTCAATCGCGCCACCCTGCTGGCGGACACGGCCCACCCTCACGGGTCGAACACCAACCAACTCCTGGCGTCCATCAAGCAGCCAGTCCGCTCCGGCATCACGCAACAAGTGCGAGCGCGGTACGCGATGGTGGATACGGCCTCGGGAGCTAGCGCCACCCTTACCAATAAGGAGGACACCGCGAACCTGAGCTGTCCTTCAGGTGGGTACAGCTCCGCGGGAGGAACCAACCAGGGCTCCGTCGCGACTTGCTGGGTGAATGTGCCCGCTGACGGCATCATCCACGTCCGCTTCAAGTCGGGGACTGCAGCGAACACAGCTCGCCAAGGCGTTGCCATGGAGGGCTACGAGTTCCGCCGCGCGGAGACCGGCGCGCCCTTCGTCTGGACGTCGCTGAGGCTCCCCGGCCAGTACCATGACCCGGAGACGGACCTTTTCGAAAACTGGAA
>JALYOC010000115.1 GCA_030857095.1 Myxococcota bacterium
GGCCAGCTGGGTGCGGGCCGCGTCGGCTCGCCCCTGCTGGAAGTAGACCGCGGCCAGCGAGAGGTGCTGGTAGCGCTGGGTGGCGCAGCCCTCCGGCGAGCGGAGCTGGTGTTCCTGGAGGGTGGCCGCCGCCACGCTCAGCGCGTCCCCCAGCCGGGCCGCCTCCGCGCGCAGGGCCAGCAGCGAAAGGCCCAGGCCCCAGTCTCCGGCGGCCCGCGCGAACGCCTCCCCCTGTTCAATCAGCGGGACCGCGTCGTCCAGCCGGTGGGCCGAGACCCGCAGCTGGGCCAGCTGGATCGCCGCCAGGCCGCAGCGGTACTCCAGGCCGCGCAGCGGACAGCGTTCCAGCAACCGACCCAAGGTCTCCTCTGCGCGGGCCAGGTCCCCGGCCGCGGCCTGGGCACGGGCCAGGGTCTGCTCCGCCAGCAGCTGGAACCAGGGATCCCCGCTGGCGGTGGCCAGGGCCAGGTAACGCTGGGGCTGGGCGGTGGCGGTGCCGCCCAGCAACATCACCCCCAGCGCCAGGTCGGTCCGGCCGGCGCGGGTGGCGGCGGTCAACAGCGCCTGAGGGTGCGGCGCCGGGGACTCCCGTCGCACCAGCCGCAGATAGTCGGTGGCCAGCGCAGGCGAAGGAGTGACCTGCGCCACCAGCCGCTGCAAGACCTCCCCCCCTGCGCGCCGGTCCAGCGCGATGGCCAGGGGTCGCAGGACGTCTAGCCGGGCCGGATCGGCAGCGGTGCGCACCGCGTCGTACAGATACAGCCGGGCCAGCCCGGGGTGGTGGGCTGCGGCCTCCTCGTCCAGCACCGGCCCTCCGGCCACCATCGCCTCGCCGGCGACGCGCAGCCGCTCCCAGCCCGCCCGCTGCTGCGCTTGCGCCTCCTCCAACGCGTCGGCGCGCAGCTTCGCCTCCTGCGCCCAGCCCGGCTCGTCCAACGTCTCCTGGGCCCGCAGCTCCCGCGCCGCGAGTTGGGAGAGCCCCAGTTGGCCCAGCGCCAGGGCGCGGTTCCAGCGGGCCTGGGGATGCTGCGCGGTCTGGGCCAGCGCCGCCTCCGCCCACCGCAGCGCGGCGGCGGACTCTCCCCGGGCCAGCGCCAGCGCCGCCCGGTCACTGCGCACGTCCGCCGAGTCGGGCAACCCGCGCAGGAAGGCCTCCGCCTGCCCCAGCTCGCCGCGATCCAGGTACGCGTCGGCCACCCCATGGGAATCGCCGCGCTCCTCCAGCCGGGCCAGCGCTCCTAACGGGAGGGGGGCGAGTTGAGAAGTCCCGGAGCGGGCCGCGTCGTAGGGGCGGTGCGCCGCCAGCAGCGGGTGGCTCAGCCGTCCCTCCACCGCGCGGGTCAGCCCCGCCACCTGCAAAGGTTCGGGGGGACGCGCAAAGCGGGTCCAGAACAGGGCCACCGCCAGCAGCGCCAGCGCGGGGACGAACACCCACCACCGTCGCGGGCGTTGGACGCTCCGGCCGGGGAGGATCAGCTGCTGGGGGGGCAGGCTGCGCACCCGCGCCTGCAGGGCCAGCAGCTCCCGCAGCCCGTCGGGACAGTCGGGACAGTGGGCCAGGTGCCCACGGAAGGAGTCCGCCTGGCCCGGGTCCAGCTCGCCGTCGGCGAACGCATCCAGCTGTTCACAGGCGCGGCTCACCGGGGCTCCTCCAGCAACTCCCGGAGCCGGCGCCGGGCGCGGACCAGCCGGGTGCCCACCGTGGGACGGGGGATCTCCAGCCGGGTGGCGATCTCCTGGTAGGAGAGCCCGCGGGCGTGGAGCACGAACGCCGCCTGGAACTCCTCCGGCAGCCGGTCAATGGCGCGCCCCAGCTCCTCGTCCCCCACCTGCAGCCAGCGGGAGGGTTCGGGTTCGTCCTGGGGGATGGCCAGGTTCTTGAGCGCGTCGGGCTCAGAGGGGATCTCCACCCCCTGACGGCGGACCCGGTCGATGAACAGGTGGTGCAGCACCGTGGCCAGGTAGGCGGGGAGGTTGGTCCCCGGGCGCAGCCGGGAGAAGGCCCCCAGCGCCCTCACAAACGTATCCTGGACCAGGTCGGTGGCGTCCGGGCGGCTCTTGCACAGGCGCAGCGCGGTCGCCAGCAGCTGCGGCTGGTGTTCGCGGGCCAGCGCCTCCAGGGAGGCGGGCGGGGGTGGGACGGGTTCCGACACGGCCCGGGCAGGCTGCCACGCGGCCTCCCGTCGTCCCAGGGGGATTGCACGGTGGGTGAGGGTGGCAGCGCGCACGAAGGTGAGCCCGGTCAGTCGCGAGAGGCTCGGCTACAGCGAGCAGTCCGGACAGGTGCCCATCTCGGGGACCACGCCCGACTGCCGGCATCCCTGGAGGTTGACGAACTCGTTGGTGGCCGTGAAGTCCACCTCGGTTCCGCGCCAGCCCCGGTACACCCCGCAGCCCAGGCCGTGGGCGAAGCGGGTCTGGGTGACGAAGGGGGCCGGGGTCTGGCCCTCCTCCAGGAAGAGGATCAACGAGCAGTCGGCGTCGTAGTTGCTGGCCCCCGGGGAGGCCTTGCACACCCCGCTGGTGTTGCTTTCACCTCCCGCGTACTCCACCTGGGCGGAGGTGATGGAGGTCCGGGGATCGACCACGTGGTGGAAGTAGATCCCTGCCCAGTCTCCCGCCTGCGGGGTCGCCGCGGCGGAGGTGAAGCGCACCGGGGCGGCGGAGGTCCCCTCCACCCGCAGCGCGCCTTGCGCCAGGTAGCTGCCGTTGTTGTAGCGACCGGTCACCCGCAGCTGACCGGCGGGGGCGAACTTCAAGGTGACCCCGGCGGCGATGGTCAGCAGCGCGGGCGGACCTTCCGCGGTCCCGTCTCCGACGACGATGTTGGCGGTGGCGGTCCCCACCCGGTAGGGGACGCCGCGGTCGTGGATGGTCACGTCCGCGGCCAGGGGGTGGGTCGTCTGGTAGCCGGCGGGGCCGATGGTCTGCAGGAGGATCTCATCCACCTCGTTGCCGGTGTAGCTGCCCTCCGGCAGGGCGCTCAGCGCGTTGGCCCCGGTGTAGAGCGGGAACCAGCCCGCGCCGGAGATCACCAGGCCCTCCGAGCCTTCGGCGAAGCGGGCGTTGAGCATGAACACTCCAATCCCGGTGGAGTCCAGCACCCCCACGTTCTCCAAGGAGAGCACCACCGGGAGGGTGTCCGCGGTCCCGCGGGCCGCCAGGGAGGCGCCGGCGAACTCCGCCTGGGTCAGGTTGGTGTCGCTGCCCCCGCCACCCTCCAGGACCACGTGCGAGAGGGTGCCGGTGGCGGGCGCGACCACCACCAGGCTGCCCCAGGGCGAACCCGGGTCCGCCCGCTCCAGCCGGATCGGCGCGTCCAGGGTTCCCGGGGCGACCAGGCCGCCCGCGGCGGAGGAGACGACCAGGCTGGCGTCGGGCGCCAGCCGCAGCACCGAACAGCCGGAGAGGGTCAGCGTCGCCCCGGACCCCACGGTCACCGTCCCGGAGAGCAGATGGATCCCACTGGCCCAGGTCTCGCTGGCGGAGATGGTGCCCTGGTGCAAGACCGGCTCTCCTTGAGGCTCACAGGGCGCGGTGGGGCAGGCGGAGCCGAGGGCCAGCAGCGCCAGGGCGGTCAGGCGGGAGAGGAACGAGGGGGTCATGCTAGCGGTACTCCACGGTGAGGGTGGGCAGGTAGCTGGCCGAACCGCACTGCTGCTCGACGCTGCAGTACAGGGTGGTCTGCTCCTGGAAGTCCCTGTTGTTGGGCGGCAGCCGATCAGTGATCGGGTACTGCTGGACGTAGAAGCCGTGCTGCCCCCAGACCCCCTGCGCCCACTTCTGGGCGATGTCGGTGACCGTGAACACCGAGGGGGCGGCGCTGGTGGGCGCGGCCACCGCCCACCCGCCGGTCGACTGACGGGCCGGGAGGTTGTTGTAGGTCACCGTGGTCGGGTTCCAGGCGGCGGCCATGGCGAACACCGCGTAGTAGGCGTCCCCCATCGGCCCGGTTCCCAGCTGGCCCGGCCAAAGGGTGAGGGTGGCGCCCAGCACCGTCTTGCCGGTCAGCGACGAGGTGTCAAAGCGCAGCAGCGAGGCTGCGCAGTGGTGGAACAGGTAGATCTGGAAGTCGAGGTCGACGCTCCAGTTGAAGAAGCAGCCCACCGCGTTTGCCCCGGTGGCGGCGGTGGCGTTCTGGGCGGAGTTGAGCGCGGTGCTCTTGTAGACGGTGGCGTCGGCGGTGGCGCGCAGCACCATCACCTGCGCGGTGGTGAAGGCCACGGCCGCCGACGGTGCGGACACCGTGCTGCCCTTCACCGTCCGCACCCGGACCCACTGCTGGCTTCCCGGGGCGAAGCCCTGGGCGTGCGCGAGGGTGGTGTTGGCGGGGACCCGGAAGACCTCCGCGAAGGGCCCACCGGCCGCGGAGGCCAGCTCCACCGCGAAGCCGGTCTCGTCGGTGGCGGGAGCCACCCAGGCGAACTCGACGACCGAGGAGGAGACCACGTTGACGCTCAGCCCGGTGGGAGGCCCCAGCAGATTGGGGGTCTGGGCGGAGACGGTGGCGCTGTAGCCGGAGCTGCTGAAGCTGGAGGAGATGGAGATGCTGCGGAGGCGGTAGAAGGACTCGGTCCCCGGGGCCCGCCCGGTGTCGAGGTAGAACCCGGTGTCGAACGGAGCCGAGGGGAAGATCCACCAGGGGTATTCCACCCGGGCGATCTCCGTGAAGGGTCCGTCGACGCTGGCGGCACGCTCTACCGCGACCGTTGAACACTGCACCAGCGAGGAGAAGGTCCACTCCAACTCCACCTCCGTCTCCGACCGCGCGCCGACCCCGACCGCGGTGGGCTGGGGGCAAAGGGAGCCGAGCAAGATCGGCCCCGCGTAGATGGAGAACGCGGCCCAGGCCGACTCCCCGCCGGGATTGACCGCGCGCAGCCGGTAGTAGTTGGTGGCGAGTCCAGCGGGGGTCTGGTGGATCCAGGCGGTCGATTCCGCGGGGAGGGTGACCACCGCGCCCCACTGGGCGTTGTCGGTCGAATGCTGGAGCTCGTAGCCCGCTTCACCCGCCACGTCAGTCCAGGTCAGCCGGACGACGCCCTGCTGATTGGAGATCTCCTGCGCCCCGGTCAGCCCTCCGGGCATGGGGGGAGCGGCGACCTGGGCGGTGGTGCCCCAGGCATGGGCGCTGTAGTCGGAGACCTGCCCGAACCGCACCGCGCGCACCCGGTACCAGGAAACGGAGGCGGGGGGCAGACCGCTGTCCTGGAAGGAGACGGCGCCGGTGGCGGTGGTGAAGATGCGGACGAAGGGTCCGGTGGTCATCGTGGCCCGCTCCACCTCCACGGTGAGGCCCGAACCCTCCAGGGTCCAGGAGAGGGCCAGCTGGGTGTCGCTGACC
>JALYOC010000117.1 GCA_030857095.1 Myxococcota bacterium
GCGCCAACCCCGCCACCGCGCCGCCGCCCAGCAGCAGCCGTCGCCTTCGAGGACCCGGGTCCCGCGCCAGCTCGACCAGCAGCTCGGGCATCCCCGGCCAGCGATCCTGGGGCCGGTGGGAGAGCCCGCGTCGCAGCGCCTGGTGGATCCCCCGCGGGACCTGGCTGGCGGCGGGCGGGCGGGGCGGAGGACCGGCCCGCATCGCCTCCAGCAGGGTGGCCAGGGAGTGGGCTCCGAAGGGGTGGGCCCCGTACAGCGCCTCGTACAAGGCCACGCAGAAGCTGAACTGGTCGCAGTGCAAGGTGGCCTCCTCCCCGGCCAATTGCTCGGGGGCCATGTAGCGCGGGGTCCCCAACAGCGATCCTTCCTGGGTCAGCGCGTGCGACTCCCCGGGCGCGGCCGGCGCGGCGTCGGAGTTGGGCGCCAGGGTGGGCTCGCCGCGCAGCCGGACCAGGCCGAAGTCAGTGACCCGCACCCGGCCGTCATTGCTGACCAGCACGTTGGCGGGCTTGAAGTCCCGGTGCACCAGCCCCGCGGCGTGCGCCGCCGCCAGCCCCGCTCCGGCGGCGCGGAAGGAGGCCAGCACCTGGCGCCAACCGCGGCGCTCGAGGCCCAGCCAGTCCCCCAGGGTCCAGCCGTCCACCAGCTCCATGGTGATGAAGCGCCGGCCGGCGTCGTTGCCCAGCTCGTGGACGGAGAGCACGTTGGGGTGACTGATCCGGGCCATGGCCCGCGCCTCCCGCTCCAGCCGGGCGGCGTGCTCCGCGCCCTGGCCGTCGGGGTGCAGCAGCTTGAGCGCCACCCGCCGATCCAGCTTGGCGTCATAGGCGGCGTAGACGCTGCCCATCCCGCCGGCGCCCAGCGGCTCGAGCAGAACGTAGTGGCCGATGGCGGTGCCCCGGGGCAGGAACGCGCGCGCGGTGCCGGAGGCGCTGCTCCCCGCGGTCCGGGTCTGGGCCCCTCCGGACTCAGAGGACAGCGCCTCCATCGCCCCCTGGCAACGGGGACAGCCGGCGACGTGGCGGGAGACCTCCTCGGTCTGGGCGGCGGGGGAAAGCAGCAGCTCCTGCAGGGTCTGGTGCGAGGGACAGGGCGAAGGCACGGCCCCATTCTAGCGCCAACCGCCGACGGGCTCCCCCCGCGGCTCGGGCGGGGTGGAGGTGGGCCTGGGGCTCACGAAGGTCAGGCCGGGCCGGAGGGTGTGGTTGCGGCCCCACCCCGGGGAGTGACCGGGGCCGGGACCGGCCGCCCCTCCAACCGGTGCCGGAACAGCGCGGCCCGCATCAGGAACACCGTGGTCACCGGCGCGGTGATCGCCACGAAGATCGGGATCAGCAGCGCATGCACGAACAGGGTCTCGCGCAGCAAGGAGAACTGCAGCGCCGAGGCCAGGGACAGCGCCCAGGTCCCGCCGGTGGCGCCCAGGGTGGGGGCGTGCACCCGCTGGTAGAAGTCATCCAGCCGGGCCAGCCCGAAGCTACCCACCAGCGCCAGCAGGCCGGCCAGCACCACCAGCGCCGCGGCCACCAGGTCCACCCAGAGGGGAAGCTGGGTGGTCATTCGATCACCTCGCCCCGCAGCAGGAACTTGGCCATCGCGGTGGAGCCCACGAACCCCAGCAGGGAGATCAGCAGCGCCGCCTCGAAGTAGGTGCTGCTGCGGTAGCTGAGGCCCAGGGTCAGCATCACCAGCATGGTGTTGAGGGTGACACAGTCCAGGGCCAGCACCCGGTCCTGGGCCGAGGGGCCGCGGAAGAGGCGGGAGAGCGCCAGCAGCATGGCCAGGATCAGACACCCCAGCGCGAAGCGCAGCGCCCAAGCGAGGATGGGGCTCATTCGAAGATCTCCCTCAGCGGCTGTTGGTAGTGGTTTTGGACGCTGTCGATCAGCGTCTGTTCGGACTCCACCGAGAAGAAGTGCACCAACAGCACGCTGCGGTCGGCGGACAGCTCGGCCCAGGCGGTCCCGGGGACCGTGGTGACGATCATCGCCAGCACCGCCAGCGCGTTGGGGTCGCGCACCAGCAGCGGGACGCGGACGAAGGCGGAGGGGATGTCCCGCGAGCGCCGGGTGAGCAGGGTGCGGGTCACCGAGAGGTTGGAGCGGAGCATGTCCCAGACCACCCGCAGCAGCAGCCGGAAGATCACCTTCGGCCGGCGGATCCTCACCGGTGTCGGACGCAGCCCCAAGGTCAGCCGGGGAAGGACCAGCGCCAGCAGCGCGCCGATCAGCAGGGTGCCGGTGTCCACCGACTGGTTGAGCAGCACCCACAGCCCGAACAGCGCAACCGAGAGCACCGGAGAGGGGATCAGCCGCCTCATCGCGTCGCCTCCGGGGGAGAGGGGACCACCGGCGCGGAGAGCACCGCCTGGCGGTAGGCGTCCGGCGCGTGCAGGGCCAGCGCCGCCCGGGAGACGAAGCCCATCACCGGCCCCGCCGCCAGGGTGAGCCCCAGACAGATCGACAGCAGCGAGAGCACCGGCAGCCCCTCGCTGACCCGCACCCGGGGGCCGGGCCGCTGGGTGGTGGACCAGAACACCCGCACCCCGGCGCGGAGCAGCGCCACCAGGGTCAGCAGGCCGGAGCCCAGCAAGACCGCCAGGAACAGCCACTGGCGCAGCCCCACTCCGGTGCCGTCTCCTACGGCCGCGGAGAGCATGGCGAACTTGGCCACGAAGCTGGAGAGCGGAGGCAGTCCGGCGAAGAGCAGGGTGCAGGCCATGAAGGCCAGTCCCATCAGGGCGGTGGAGACCGGGAACGGCCAACCGACCACCTGCTCTTGATCATCGTCCAGGTTCACCCGCTGTTCCTTCTCCAGACTCGGGGAGAGGTACGGCGCCTCGTGATCCAGGGTGGCGCCGGCGCGCCGCCAGCGATCCACCAGGTCGATCAGCAAGAAGAAGGCGGAGGCGGTGAGGGTGGAGCTGAACAGGTAGAACAGCGCCCCGCCGCTGAGCGCCGCCTGACCGAAGCTAAGCGCCGCCAACACAGTGCCCGAGGACACCACCGCGCAGAACCCGGCCAGGTGCGCCAGCCGGGAGGCGCCGATCAACCCCAGCGCTCCCAGGAACACGGTGACCAACCCGAACAGCAGCAGCGCGTCGCCCCCGAAGCCGGCGGAGGGACCGCCGGAGAAGAGCAGGGTCCACAGCCGGGCCACCGCGTACACCCCCACCTTGGTGAGGATGGCGAACATCCCCGCCACCGGCGGGGTGGCTGCGGCGTAGGCCGGGACCAGCCAGAAGTTCAGCGGCCAGACCGCGGCCTTGACCAGGAACGCCACCGCCAGGATCGCCGCCGCCGCGTGGAGCAGGCTGCGATCTTGCGGCGCCACCTCCAGCACCCGCAGCGAGAGATCGGCCAGGTTCAGGGTGCCGGTCACCCCGTACAGCAGGGTGGCGCCGATCAGGAACAGGGAGGAGGCGGCCAGGTTGATCACCACGTAGTGCAGCCCGGCCAGCACCCGCGCCCGCCCCGACCCGTGCAGCACCAACCCGTACGAGGCGGCGAGGGTGATCTCGAAGAACACGAACAGGTTGAACAGGTCCCCGGTGAGGAACGCTCCCGCCAGTCCCATCAACTGCAGCTGCGCCAGCGGATGGAAGTGGACTCCGGCCCGGTGCCAGCGGGCGGTGGAGAAGAGGATGGAGGCCAAGCCCACCAGGCTGGCCAGCACCAGCATCAGGGTGGACAGCCGGTCCGCCACCACGGTGATCCCGAACGGGGCGGCCCAGTTCCCCGGCAGGTAGGCCAGCGGCCCGTGGCGGTCAACCCAGGTCAAGAGCACCACCGAGGTCGCCAACCCCAGCAATGCAGAGGTGGCGCTGATCGCGCCCTTCAGCGGCCGGCGGCCCTCGCCCAGCAAGAGCAGACCGGCGGCGGTCAGCACCGGCAGCAGGATCGGCACCAGCAGCAGGTGCGGGAGCAGCGCCTGGAGGATCATTCCACACCATCCACGTGGTCGGTGCCGGTCAGCCCGCGGGAGGCCAGCAGCACCACCAGCAACAGCGCGGTCATCGCGAAGCTGATCACGATCGCGGTCAGCACCAGCGCCTGCGGCATGGGGTCGGTGTAGTGAGCCAGGTCGGGGGGAATGCCCTCCACCAGGATCGGCTCCTTGTTGATAGCCAGCCGCCCCATGCTGAAGATGAACAGGTTCACCGCATAGGTGAGCAGGGTCAGCCCAATCACCACCTGGAAGGTGCGGGGGCGCAGCAGCAGCCACACCCCGGCCCCGGTCAGCACTCCAATCGCCAGCGCCAGCACCGCCTCCATCAGTCGTTCTCCTGCTGGCGGTGGGCGCGCACCGACTGGTGGGCCAGGGCGGTGAGGATGAAGATGGTGGACCCCAGCACCAGCAGGAACACCCCCAAATCAAAGAAGGTGGCGCTGGGCAGGTGCACCTCACCCAGTCCAGGCAGCGTCCAGTGCCAGGCGTGGGAGGTGAGCAGCGGGTAGCCGGCCGCCCACGCGCCCACCCCGGTCCCCAGCACCAGCAGCAGCCCCACCGCCAGCAGGGTGCGCGGCGCCAGGTTCAGGTGCTCCTCCACCCACACGGTGCCGGAGACGAGGTACTGGAGCAGAAAGCCCACCGACATCACCAGCCCGGCCACGAAGCCGCCGCCGGGAGCGTTGTGCCCGCGGAGGAACAGGTAGGCGGCCACCACCCCGGTGACCGGCAACAGCAGCCGCACCAGCACCGCCGGGACCATCAGGTAGCCGACCGCGGTGTCCTTGGCCCGCCGGGGGTTGAGCAGATCGGTGTCCGGGTCCGCCGGCGCCGCCCGCTGCTGTGGGGGCAGCGCCATCACCTGGGGCGCGGGGCGGAAGCGGCGCAGCAGCGCGTAGACGGTCAGCGCCACCAGGGCCAGCACCACCCCCTCTCCGAAGGTGTCGAAGGCGCGGAAGTCCACCAGCATCACGTTGACCACGTTGCGCCCGCCCCCCTCGGTCAGGGCCCGCTCCAGGAAGAAGGGGGAGAGGCTCTGGGGGAAGGGGCGGGTGGTCACCGCGTAGGCAAGGCTGGCCATCCCGCCACCGGCGGCGAGGGCGATCAGGAGATCCCGGCCCCGGCGCAGGTGGGCGCGGCGCAGGGTCCCCGGGGTGAACACCCCGCGGCGCACCTCCCGGGCGGGCAGCCAGCGCAGCCCCAGCAGGATCAGCAGGGTGGTCACCACGTCTACCCCCAGCTGGGTCAGCGCCAGGTCCGGCGCCGAGAACCAGCTGAAGGTCACCGCGCTGGCCAGTCCGGCCACCCCCGCCAGCATCAACGCAGTCAGCCGGTGGTACTTGGCCTGCCAGGCCGCGCCCAGCGCCGCCGCTGCGCCCACCACCCACAGCGCGGCGAACGCGCCCTTGAGCGGGATCGGCGGCCGGCGCCCCAATCCGACGCCTCCCCACAGCGCCAACCCACCCATCACCAGGGTCACCGCCGCCACCGCCAGCAGCTGATGTTGCAGCCCCGCGGTCAGCAGCCGCCGGCGCACCCAGCGCCCGCAGCGGGTGATCGCCGTCAGCAGGCCTTCGAAGAGGCGCTTGCCGGCCACCCGATTCAGGACCGGCGCGGCGATCAGCCACCCTCGGGCCTGGGCGCGACGCTGCGCCAGGTAGAGGGCGGTCCCGCCCACCAGCGCCACCCCGCTCATCAGCAGCGGGAGGTTGAACCCGTGCCACACCGCCAGGCTGTAGGAGGGGAGGGTGCCGCCCACCACCGGCAGCGAGGCCGCGTCCAGGATCAGCCCCACCGAGGCCGCCGGGGCCACCCCGACGATCAGACACACCAGCACCAGCAGCTCCACCGGGACCCGCATCCACAGCGGCGCCTCATGCGGTTCGCGCGGCACCACCCCGGCGCAGGAGGGGCCGAAGAACACGTCCACGGTGAAGCGCAGCGAGTAGGCCACGCTGCCCATCCCCGCCACCGCCGCCAGCGTAGGCAGGGTCCACTCCACGAAGGGGCCAGCGTGGAGGACCACCGTCTCCGCGAAGAACATCTCCTTGGAGAGGAAGCCATTGAGCAGCGGCACCCCGGCCATCGCCGCGCTGGCCACCATCGCCAGGGTGGCGGTGATTGGCATCGCCCGCAGCAGCCCGGAGAGCTTGCGCAGGTCGCGGGTCCCGGTCTCGTGGTCGATGATCCCCACCGCCATGAACAGCGACGCCTTGAAGGTGGCGTGGTTCAGGATGTGGAACACCGCCGCCACCGCCGCCAGCGGGCTGTTCAGGCCCAGCAACAGGGTGATCAACCCCAGGTGGGAGAGGGTGGAGTAGGCCAGCAGACCCTTGAGGTCGTTCTGGAACATCGCCGCGTAGGCGCCCAGCAGCAGGGTGATCAGCCCCGCGCTGCCCACCCACCAGAACCAGGCCTCGGTCCCGGCCAGCACCGGCCAGAGCCGGGCCAGCAGGAACACCCCCGCCTTCACCATGGTGGCCGAGTGCAGGTACGCCGACACCGGGGTGGGCGCGGCCATCGCGTGGGGGAGCCAGAAGTGGAAGGGGAACTGGGCGCTCTTGGTGAAGGCCCCCAGCAGCACCAGGCCCAAAATCACCGGGTACAGCCGGTGCTGCTGGACCTTCTCCGCGCTGGCCAGCACCACCTCCAGGTCGTAGCTGCCCACCACCGCGCCCAGCACCAGCACCCCGGCCAGCAGACACAGGCCCCCGGCGGCGGTGAGGGTCAGCGCCATCCGGGCCCCGCGCTCGGCGTCCTTGCGGTGGTGCCAGTAGCCAATCAGCAGGAAGGAGAAGAGGGAGGTCAGCTCCCAGAAGAACACCAGCTGGATCAGGTTCCCGGAGAGGACCACCCCGGTCATGGCCCCCATGAAGGCCAGGAAGAAGCTGAAGAACCGCGGCATCGGATCCGCCGCGGAGAGGTAGTAGCGGGCATACAGCGCCACCAGGGCGCCAATCCCCAGCACCAGCAGGCTGAACATCCAGGAGAAGCCGTCCAGCCGCAGCACCAGTTGCAGGCCCAGCGCCGGCACCCAGTCCAACCGCTGGGTCACCACCCCGCCGGCGTTCACCGCCGGGAAGTGCAGTGCGGTCCCCACCGTCCCCGCCAGCGCGGTCAACCCGGCCAGCAGCGCCGCCCGGTTGCGCGCATGGGTGGGCAGCAGCGCGGCGACCAGCGCGGCCAGGAACGGGAGGAGGAGGATCAGCAGCAACGGCATCGCGGCGCAGCCTAGCCGTCGCTCCTTCGCGCCGACCCAAAAATGCCCGGTGCTCCAGACTCTCCAGGGGTTCGCCGGAGGCAAGCGGCCACCGGTGAACACTGGGCAGGTCTTGACGAGGGGCCGGCCGGACCGGCGGGAGAGCGGGTTCTCGCTGCCAGTGGCGGCGTCCGCGGCCACCGGCTAAATCAGCGCCTGCGCCGGAACTCTGGCGGAACCCTCGGAGGGGCAATATGGCGGGCGATGTGCTGAACGTGGACGACGCGCAGTTCCAGAAGGAGGTGCTCTCGGCCCAGGAGCCGGTGCTGGTGGACTTCACCGCGGCGTGGTGCGCGCCCTGCAAGGCGATCGCCCCCCACCTGGAGGAGCTGGCCAGCCGCTACAAGGGCAAGGTGAAGGTCACCAAGGTGGACGTGGACGCGTCGATGCAGACCGCCCAGGCCTTCGGGATCCGCTCCATGCCCACCCTGCTGATGTTCAAGGGCGGCAAGGTGGTGGATCAGATCATCGGCGCGGTGCCCAAGGCCAAGCTGGAGGCCTTCTTTACCAAGCACGCGTAGGGGGCCTCGATCACGGCCCACTTCTCGGGGGGTAGGCTAGAGTTCGTGGCGACCCAATGCCCAGAAATCCCAAACCGAACCGAACCGCGGCACCGCCCGGTCCGGCGCGAATCGAGCAACTGACAGTTAAGAACTACCGAGCACTCAAATCAATTGAGTTCCGGGACATCACTCCCTTGACGGTGCTGCTTGGACCCAATGGCAGCGGCAAGTCTACCGTCTTCGATGTGTTCAGCTTCCTTTCGGAGTGCTTTCAGACCGGCCTCCGCTCCGCGTGGGATCGACGGGGACGGGCGAAGGAGCTGCGGAGTCGGGGACAGACGGGTCCGGTCACCATTGAGTTGAGATACCGCGACGCCAGGGCGCGTCGAATGACGTACCACCTCGCCATCGACGAAGAGCAGGGCACGGAACTCTCAAGATGATGGCGTACCTGGTCGTTCTCTACGACCCCGAGCCGCCCCAGTTCATCGGGATCGAGGAGCCAGAGAACTTTTTGCATCCACGGCTCCTTCCTGATCTCGCCGAGGAGTGCCGGTCCGCAGCAGCTCGCGCGCAGTTGCTCGCAACCACCCATTCCCCCTTCTTTCTCAACGCACTCCAGCCCGAGGAGGTTCGGGTGCTGTACCGGGACGAGAAGGGCTTCACCCAAACCATCCGCGCGGCGGACATTCGCGGGATCCCCGAGTTCCTGGAGGAGGGTGCCAACCTTGGCCATCTGTGGATGGAGGGCCATCTGAAGGTAGGAGACCCTCTGGTGCGTTCGGGCGCGCCCTCAAGGACTCGTGCCAGGTGAAGGTCGATCACGTTGAGTTCCTGGTGGAGGAGCCATCAATGGAGGCCGCCTTACGGCTGCTGGTTCCGAAGATTGCCCAGAACCTCTCCTTCGAGGTCCACGTGCACCAGGGAAAGATGGACCTGCTGTCCCGGCTTCCCCAGAGACTCCGAGGCTACAAGAGGTGGCTCCTTCCGACCTGGCGGATCATCGTGGTGGTCGACCGGGACAATGAGGATTGCCGAAACCTCAAGGCCCAACTCGAAGCGATGGCAGCCGCCGCGGGGCTGCTCACCAAGGCGAAGGCTGGAAGGCGCCGCTACCAGGTGGTCAATCGGCTGGCCGTCGAGGAACTCGAGGCCTGGTATTTCGGTGATTGGGCCGCGGTCTGCGCTGCATATCCCCAAGGTTTCGAAGACCCTCTCGGCAAAGGCCAAGTTCCGTGAGCCCGATGAGATCAGTGGAGGAACGTGCGAGGCCTTGGAGCGCCTGCTTCAAGAGTACGGGTATATGGCGGGCGGACTGGCGAAGATCGAGGTCGCGCGAGCCGTGGCGGAACACATGAGACCCGCTCAAAATCGCTCTCCCAGCTTTCGTTGCTTTAGAGAGGCGCTTCAGGAATTGGCGTAGCAACCCCTACTGGGCAAAGCGCATCGGCAGGTTGAACCTCAACCCGCCGTTGTCGTTCCGGGGGAAGGTGACCTTCTCTAGCTGACGGGACATGCAGCGGGCCAGCCGGGTCTTTCCCAGCGCCGGCTGGGTGGCCGACGCGTCGCTGACCTTCCCGCTGGGTTCGATCACCAGCACCATCTCCACCACCCCTCCGGCGGGGAGATCTGCCTGGTGGGTGGTGGCGCACTCCACCAGCGCCTTCTGCTTGCGCGCCAGCACCGCGTTGATCGACGCCGGGGTGAGGGTGACCACCCGCCTTGGCGGACGGGTGACTCCCACCGGCTCCTCCGCGATCGGGGGCGGGGGAACCACCGGGTCAGCGGCCGCCACCGGCGCGGTCTCCACCGGCGGAGGCTCCACCGCCACCGGGTCCGGGCCCACCTCTTCCAGGGGAGGAGGCGGCGGCAGGGTGTTCCGCTGGGCGAAGAGCGACTGGGGAACGCCGGCCACCATCGCCGCTGCCGCGCCCACCGCCAGCAGGGCCACCAGGGTCAGCGCCACCCCCCAGCCGGTCCGCGAGGGCGAAGAGGTCTTGGCGGTGATCGGCCGGGCCCCCAGCACATCGGTCAGCTGCTGCTTGGGGTCCGCCGGACCGGTGGCCGGGCGGACGAAGGTCTTCTCGAAGCCGTCCACCTCCGCCACCGCCGGATCCGGAGGGAGGACGAAGCCCTGGGCGGACAGCTCCTTGAGGGTGGGGATCTGGGTCCGGCGCCGGACCGCGTCCGGACCGAACAGCCGCTGCATCCAGGTGGCGACGTGCGAGGTCCCGCCCACCGAGACGTGGGAGGCCAAGAAGGCCTCCACCTCTTCGCGCATCTGGCCGGCGGAGGCGTAGCGCTGGTTCACGTCGCGCTGGGTGGCCCGGCGGACGATCGCGTCCAGCGCGCCGGGGATCTCCGGGCGCACCGAGCTGGGGGGCGGCACATCCTCGCCCATCATCGCCAGCAACACCCCCACCTCGCTGTCCTTCTGGAACACCCGCCGGCCGGTGAGCAGCTCGTGGAAGCTGACCCCCAGGGAGAACAGGTCGCTGCGCGCGTCCAGCGCCTCGCCGCGGGCTTGCTCCGGGGACATGTAGCCCAGCTTCCCCTTCACCGTGCCCGGCTGGGTGTGGATCAACTTGGAGGAGGCCTTGGCAATTCCGAAGTCCAGCACCTTCACGTTGCCCTGGAAGGTGACGAAGATGTTGGAGGGGGAGACGTCGCGGTGGACCAGGTGGGTCCGCGCCCCGCCCTCTGTGTAGTCGTGGGCGTACTCCAGCCCCTCCAGCGCCATCAGGATGATCCGCGCCGCCACCCCCAGCGGGACCTGCTCCCCGCGCTGGGCGCCGCGCTCGATCACCGTCTGGAGATCCTCGCCGGCCAGATACTCCATGCACAAAAAGTAGCGGCCGTCGGCCACGCCCAGGTCGCTGATCTGCACCACGTTCGGGTGGTGCAGCCGGGCGGCCAGCCGCGCCTCGTCCAGGAACATGTCCACGAAGTCCCGGGAGTTGGTGAAGTGCTCCAGCATCAGCTTCACCACCACGTCGCGCTCGAAGCCCTCCGCGCCCACCTGCTTGGCCAGGAAGATCTCCGCCATCCCTCCCTCGGCCAGCTTCTGGACCAGGTAGTACTGGCCGAAGCGGCGCAACGGCTGGGGCACGGGCTGGGTGAGCGGGATGATGCCGGGGGGGGTGGTCACTGCCTTCTCCTCAGCGGGCGCACCCAGTATCCCTCGGCGCCGTTGGAGGTCACCAACCGGAAGACCAGGGTGTCGGCGCGGGCCACCTGCTGCGAGAAGCGGCCCTTCTCGCCCACCGGCACCGGCTTGCCGTTGACGAACAGCTTCGATCCCACCGGGGCCACCCCCTCCACCGTCAAGGCGCTGGCGCTGGCGCTGACCACCTCCATCGGCCGGGGCCGGGAGATGGCCAGCGAGGTCCGCGAGTTGTCGTAGATCAGCTCCAGCCGGTTCATCCGTCCCCCGGAAAGCTCTCCGCCCGACGCCCCCAGGGGGGTGGCGTTCCACAGGTACTCACCCTCCGGGATCTGCCCGGCTGCGAGCTCGCACTTCGGCTCCGGGACCACCTTCTCCACCACCGGCTTTTTCAGGTCAGCCGCGCGGAACACCCGCACCCGGTAGGACCTGGCGTCCGGCTTGGCGGCGAAGGAGAAGGTGACCGCGGGGGGCACGCTCTGGAAGAGCACGGTGGCCTTGAGGCCGGTCTCCGCCACCTCCGCGTGGGGGTTGTCCAGATCCAGTCCGGTCTGCCGGTCGGCGAAGAAGCGCGCCTGACCGCGGCCCAGCTCCTTCTCCCCCGCGCCAGCCTCCAGGGACACCGCCCGCCAGTGCAGCTCGCCGGAAGCGGGCGCGGGGACCACCAGCCGGCTGGCCTGGACGGTCCCGGAGAGGAGCCGGTCGGTGAACTCCGCGTCCCGGGCCACCTCGACCCGGAATGGCTGCTCCTGCTCGGGCAGGGTCAGCGCCACCGTCTCCAGCCGGTTGGCGTACACCCGCAGCTTGCGGGACAGGGGGAGGGACAGGCTGGCGGTCAGCTTGCGGGTGGGCCGCAGGACGTTCCCCACCAGCTCCACCTGATCTCCGGTGGTCAGGGTCCGGGTCTCGCCGCCGGCGGTCAGCTTCACCTCGCCGGCGCGGACCAGGACCTCCAGCCCCCGCCTTCCCACCAACACCCCCACCGAACCCAGATCGCTGGACTCCAGCACCGCCTCGCGCCCGCGGCTCTCCAGCACCACCCGGCGCGTTCCCCGGTGGGTGAACTCCAGCTCGGCGTTGCCGTTCTGGAGGGCCAGCGCATAGCGCTCCAGCTCGCCGTCCTGCTCCGCTGGGCCCACCACCCCGGAGGCCGTCTGGCTCAGCCGGCTGGAGAGCCCCTTGCCGCGCAGCACCGCGGCGCCGTTCTTGGCCAACCGGAATTGGGTGCCCGGTTGGATCGGCGCCTCCTCGGTGGAGGCGGGGGAGAAGCGCGCGGACCCCTCCGGCTTGAGGGTGGCCTTGCCCCGGGGCGCGGAGAACACCAACTGCAGCGGCAGCGCCTGGGGGGTGACGGCCTCCGGCGGAACCCCGGCATCGGCAGCCTCCGCCAGCCGGGTGGTGGTGCCCAGATCGAAGTTCATCGCCTCGCCCTGCAGCACGGTCACCGAGCCGCCGTCGGTGGTCAGCAGCTGGATGCTTCCGAACAACACCTGCATCGAGCTCTGCCCATCGGTGCCCAGGGAGAACTGGATCTCTGACCCCTGCAGCAGCTGCAGTTGGCCGTAGCGGGTGACGATGGTCAGGCCCCCCGCGCCACCCTGCCGCGAGCTGGAGAGGATGGTGCCGGCCTCCAACTCCAGGGTCAGCCTCCCGGCCTGGCCGCCGATCCGGAAGCGGGTGTTCTCGCCGACCTTCACCTGGGTGCGGTCCGAGTAGCGGACGGTGGCGGTGGAGGCGGCGCCGGTGGAGACCAGGTTGTCGTGGAACAGGGGCGCGTCCTTCGAGGCTCCCTCCGCTGAGTCCTGGCGATCGATCCGGACCTTGCCGGTGTGCTCCACCAGCCAGGCGACCGGCGGAGTCTCCGGGTCGTCCTCGCAGGCGGAGACGAACAGGACCAGCGCCAGTGCCACCAGCCACTGCGCGCCCAGCGGGCGGGGGAACGACACTCAGCGCTCCTCGGGTGAGAGATCGACGTAGAACAAGGCCTGGTCGCCGTCGGCCACCTGGAGGGACTTGGTCTGGGTGATGAAGCCGGGCGCGGAGAATACGACCGAGTAGCGTCCTCCCGGAAGCCGGAGCAGGAAGCGGCCGTCGGCGCCTGCTCGGACAGCGACCTTGGCTTCGGGGATCCGAAGCTGGGCGGCGATGGGCTTGCCGGCGACGGAGCGGACCCGTCCGCGCAGGGAGGCCAGGGTCTTCTGCTTCTGCCGGGCGAGGCTGACCTCCAGCGCCGCGGCGGTCTCCGGCGGCACCTCCACCACCTCTTCCAGCTCCTGGTAGCCGGAGGAGCGGATGAAGACGGTCACCAGCCCGGGGCCCACCTTCTCCAGGGTGAAAGCGCCGGCGGCGTCGGAGACCACCAACTGCGCGTCTGGGCCCTCCACCTGGACCCCGGCCAGCGGCGCTCCCGGAGCGCCATCGTCGTTGCGGGCAAAGGCGCGCCCGGTGATTCGCCCCGGGCCGACCTTCTTCTCCAGCCGAACCGACGAGCTGAGCGCCGCCTCCGGGGTGAGGGTCATCGCCAGCCGTGCCACCCGGTAGCCGGCCGCGTCCACCTCCAGCTCAACCGGACCGTGCGGGACCTGCGCCAAGTTGAACTCCCCCTTGGGGCCGGAGATCCCCTGCGCGGTCGCCGACCCCACCACGCGGACCAGGGCCCCGGGCATCGGCTCGCCGGTCTCGGAGAGCACCTGTCCGCGGATCGATCCCGGGCCGGTGGGCACCCGCTTGACCATCGCCTCTCCGAACTGGGCGCGCAGTCCCAGGTAGAGGCGGTGGGAGATCTGGGAGGCCTTCAGGGTCGGCTCCACGTCCGCGGCAGTGCGCTCCTGGCCGCCGAAGGCGGTCAGCTCGTAGCCGGCCAGCGGCACCAGCTCGAACTTGCCCAGGTGCAACGCGCCCAACGTCCCCTGGAGGTTGAAGGAGAGGTGGCCGCTGGTGGAGGTCAGTCCGCCCAACCCGGCGGTGAAGGCGGTGGGAGAGAGGCGGGCGCGGACCTCCAGACCGTAGGAGGGCGTGGTCCAGATTCCGCCCGCGCCCAGCCGCGGCCCGAACACCTGGAGTTGTCTGGTGGCCAGGTTGCTCTCCACGTCGGCGTCGTAGAGCAAAAACGGCACCGACCACACCCCGAGGCCGGCTTGCAGCTCCAGCTCCAGGGAGGGATTGAGCCGCAGCCGCGCGCTGCCGGCGACTGCGGCCGAGGTGCCCCACACCCGCTCCTCCACTCCGGGGGTGAGCCCGTCGCCGCGGATCACGAAGGTGTCCACGCTCAGCTCGGCCGCCGCGCCCAGGAAGAATCCGGACGGATACCAGAGCGCGCTCGCCCGGAAGTAGGAGGGGGCGAAGCCCGAGTAGCGGATCGGGTAACCCTGCTGCAGGATCTCGCCGCTCCGGTGGGCCAGCGGCGCATAGATCAGGTCCGTGCGGAGGGAGCCGAGCTCGGCGGAGGCCGACTGGGCAGACACCGGGGTGCTCACCAACAAGAGGAGCGCGACGCAGGCGCGCGAGCGGGACATGTGGGGCCCGATGTTACCCAAAGGGAGCGCCGCCCGCGCCTTTCCGACCCGATGCACACGATCCCCTACAGCGTGCCTTTCCTGGCGCTGGCTACAATCGCTGACGATGATCCGATCACGCGCGGTGCTGCTGAGCCTCGTTTCGCTGTCCGTGGCCGCTGCCCCCGAGACCCCCACCAACGTCCAGGTCTCGCCCAATCCCTGCGGGACCGGGACCGCGCAGGTGACCTGGGATGGGTCGCTGCTGACGGAATTGTCGCGCTACGACCTGCGGATCGTCCACGAGGCGTCGGGGACCGAAACGACGATCAACACCCTCTCTCTCGATAGCCTGTACATCTTCGACCCCCAGCCGGGGGTGACCACCGTGACCGTGATCGCGGTGGACCTGCAGACCAACCGCTACGAGTCGACCCCGGTCAGCTTGCTCACCGACGAGACCCCTCCCCCCCCGCCGGGTGAACCCACCGTCAAGTGGAACCTCGCCACCGGCACCGCGCTGGTGAGCTGGCCGCAGGTGGTGGACGCGGAGACCTCGGTGGGCTCCTACGGCGTGAAGGTGGTGGCCGGGGACGGGGAGACGAACGACTTCCTGGTCAACACCCACTCCTTCACCTTCGCTCCCCCCAGCTCCGGCAACTACACCTTCTCCATCTCCGCCGTGGACGCGGTGGGCAACAGCTCTGGCCCTGGCCCCTCCAAGACGGTGGCCCTTCCTCCGGCACCCCCGAGCGCGCTGACCTTCCTGTCCGGGCCGGACTCCGGCAAGCCCGCCGGGACCCCGCTGAACTTCGTGCTGGCCGCGGTGGATGGCGCCGGCGCTCCCACAGCGTATATCGGAACGGTGCAGTTTGGCGTGACCGGCGGGGTCGCTGCCTTGCTTCCCGACGACTACACCTTCACCGAGCCAGACTCCGGTCAGCACGCCTTCGATGGTCAGCTGCGCTTCGATGCCCCCGGCAGCTACCTCCTCGTTGTCCGGGACCTGGCCAACCCGGCGCTGGAGGCGCAGGTGCAGCTCGAGGTGCTGCCGGAGGTGGTGTCCTTGCCGGTGTTCCTCACCGAGCCCAATCCCACCGCCGCGGTGGGGGTTGCCTACCAGATCGATGCCGACGGCAGGGTGTCCGCCTCGGGTGGTGGCACCCTGGTCTACGCGACCTGTGGAACTCCGCCCGCGGGTTTCGGAGTGGACGCGACGAGCGGCGCGGTGAGTTGGACCCCGACCACCGCCGCGGCCGTGTTCAACCTGTGCCTGAGGGCCACCAACGAGAGCGGCACCACCGAGCTGAACTTCCAGGTGACCGTCTCCGCCACCGCGGTGGAGGTGGTGGCCCGCCTGACCGCGGCTCCGGCCGTGGCCCGGGCGCCGGCGGCGGTGACCCTGGACGCGTCCACCAGCACCACCAGCGGCTCGGTGCTGGCCTATCGCTGGAGGTTCGGAGACGGCGCGAGGGCCGAGACCGAGGCGCCCACCGTCTCGCATTCCTATGGACTGCCCGGCAGCTATACCGCCGAGGTGACGGTGCTGGACGCGCAGGGGACCGCCTCACACACCAGCACGCGAATCCAGATCACCGATCAGGAAGATCGCCTCCCGCCGTCGGTGAAGATCACCGCCAGCACCCTGACCGGGGAGGGCTCGGCGGAGATCTTCTTCGGCTGCGAGTGCACCGGCAGCTCGGGGTTGGTGGGCTACGGCTGGGACCTTGGCACCGGAGAGACCGCGACCGGCGCGACCCTCACCCGAAGCTTTGGTCCCGGGCGGTACCAGGTCCGGCTGGTGGTGGTTGACGCCAATGGCCTGACAGGCTCGGACACCGTGGAGGTGGTGGTGAATGGGCCGGAGGGACAGGTCCCTCCCTCCTGCTCTCCCAGTCTGGCTCCCCCCTCCGGGCTGGCGCCGCTGGGGGTGGCGCACCACGCGAACGCCGAGCCTGGCTCCAGTCCGCTGGAGGCGATCAGCTGGCAGTTGGCCGACGGTGCCGCCAGCGGAGCAAGCGTCAGCCACACCTATCAGGAACCGGGCTGGTACCAGGTGCAGCTGAAGGTGAAGGACACCGCGGGCCTGGCCTGCCACGCCACCGCGCAGGTCGTGGTTATTGCCTCCGCGGCGCAAGTCCCGCCGGTGTTCATGGAACGCTACGCGGAGAGGCAGGCGGTCTGCGGCACCGACTTTGGCCACCAACCGGTCGTGGTTGGAGGATCCCCGCGCAGCTTCTCTCTGGGCCCTGCGCCGCAGGGGATGACCATCGATCCCGCCACCGGAAGGGTCGCCTGGCGGCCCGCGCCCTGGCAGGCGGTACCGGACGCCAGCAGCCACGTGGCGGAGCTGATCGTCTCCGTCGGTGGCGCCAGCGCCAGTCAGACCCTCAACCTGGCGGTGA
This sequence comes from Myxococcota bacterium, assembly GCA_030857095.1. Lineage (GTDB taxonomy): Bacteria > Myxococcota > Myxococcia > Myxococcales > Myxococcaceae > JALYOC01. The sequence goes on from JALYOC010000117.1 coordinate 16,773, forward strand.
CCCCCTGCGTGAGCACCGAGCTGGGGACCTGCGGCTGCGGAGCCTCCGGCGCGGGCGGTCCATTGATCGTTCTGGTGGCGCTGCTGCTGTGGCGAAGGCGATCCCTGCGCCGGTAGCCGCGGCGGTCCGCTGATCGGCGTGGTGGGGCTGCTACTGTGGCGAAGGCGATCCCTGCGCCGAGAGGGACTGCGGACTTCCTCGATTAGAAGGGTTGGGGGGGCGGGCCCTGGAGGCTCGCGTGGCCCCCTGCTATTCTGCGACAAGGCCCGGGTTGTCGGTCGTTTCCAGAAAAGCCCCGCGTCTTCGGGTGCTTGGCGCCTCGCCACCGACAAGCGACGGGGTGTCGCAGAATAGGAGGGAGCGACAGAAGCACCTCCCTGGTCGCCCTACCGGGTCGCGCAGGCCAGCGTCGGCCTGCCGCCGTCACCCGTCCAGCAGGACGGGGGAGAACCCGGCCGCGTCGCAGGAGGCCAGCACGTAACGGGTGCCGTCGCGGTCGCCCACGAAGCCGGCGCTGATCCCCGGCCCGTGGAGGTGGCCGTACACGCAGACCTTCGGCGAATAGCCGGCGATCAGGCGGGAGAACGCGGTGGGCGTCTGGTTCGAATAGATCGGCGGAAAATGGACCGCCACGATGCGGGTGAGCGGCTCGGGGCTGGCCGCCTCCTTCTTCACGGCCTCGTCGATGGAGAGCTGGAGCCGCCGACACTCGCGCTCGACATAGTCGGTGTTGGCGGTCTCGTCGCCCATCTCGCCGCCGGGCATGGCGGGCGCCTCCGGTGCGGTCCACAGCCGGCTGCCGGCGATCACCCAGCGGCCGATCACCACCGCGCTGTTGTGGAGGAAGTTCTCCAGCGTCTTGTAGGGCGCCAGCACCCGGCGCAGCTTGGAGGCCGAGTCGCCCCACCAGTAGTCGTGATTGCCGCGCAGGAGGACCTTCCGTCCGGGACGGGCGTCCAGCCAGGAGAGGTCACCCTCCACCTCCGCGGGCCGCGTGCCCCAGGAGATGTCCCCGGCCACGATCACGATGTCCTCCGGGCGGACCTTCTCGTCCCAGTTGCGCTGGAGCGGTTTGGGGTGGTCCGTCCAGCCAAAGCGGTCCATGTCCTTGGCCCGGGTGGAGGGAAGATGGGTGTCGCCGATCGCAAAGAGCCGCATCTCGCGCAAGAGAGCACACTCCGCCTGAGGGGACACGCACCGGTGGAGCCCGGAAATGAGAGCGGCCGGTGACCTTGCGATCCCCGGCCGCTCGGAACTGGGACGGCTGAAGCGTTACCGCCGCCCGCGCCTCGGATTGGAGTCATCGGAGGACGAGGTCTCCTTCTTCCCGCCCCGCCCCGGATTCCCACCGCCGGAGTTGCCACGGCCACCCGAGCCACCGCCAGAGTTGCCCCCGGGGTTGCTCACGCCGCCGCCAGAGTTGCCGCCGCCAGAGTTGCCGCCGCCAGAGTTGCCGCCGCCAGAGTTGCCG
>JALYOC010000121.1 GCA_030857095.1 Myxococcota bacterium
GCAGCACTGGTGGCGGCCGCAGCTTCGGCGGTGGTGGCCGTGGCGGCGACCGTGACGGCGGTGGCCGTGGTGGCGACCGTGATCGCGGTGGCGACGACGACCGCAAGGGCGGCCGCGGCTTCGGCCGCAAGAAGGTCTGCCGCTTCTGCGCTGAGAAGAACGCCGTGGTCGACTACAAGGATCAGCCGACCCTGAAGTACTTCGTCACCGAGCGCGGCAAGATCATCCCCCGCCGCATCTCCGGGAACTGCGCGAAGCACCAGCGTCAGGTGGCCGTGGCCATCCGCCGCGCGCGCACCCTGGCCCTGATCCCCTTCACTGTGATGGTGGGCTAGAACATGAAGCTCATTCTTCGCGAGGACGTGGACAACCTGGGCAAGGTGGGTGACCTGGTCACCGTCAAGCCGGGTTACGGCCGTAACTTCCTGCTGCCGCGCAAGCTGGCGGTCCTGGCCAGCACCACCAACGTCAAGGCGGTGGAGCATGACCGCGCGGTGATCGCCGCGCGCCAGGCCAAGCTGAAGGGCGCTGCCGAGGAGCAGGCCAAGAAGCTGGAGGCGGTGGAGATCAAGATCAGCCGCAAGGTCGGTGAGCAGGACAAGCTGTTCGGGTCCGTCACCGGGCTGGACGTGGCCGAGGCGCTGTCCGCCAAGGGCCAGAAGGTGGATCGCCGCACCATCCACCTGCCGGAGCCGATCAAGACCGTGGGCATGCACACCGTGGAGATCCGTCTGCACAAGGACGTGGTCGCCAAGGTGAAGCTGCAGGTCGCCAAGGAGTAGTCGCAAGGCCCACCTGGGCTTGCGATGCAAAAGGGGCCGCCCGCGCAAGCAGGCGGCCCTTTCTGTTTCAAGAGAGATCCGGATCAAGCCCGCCCGCCTGCCCAGCGCCCCAGGTCCCGGCCTGCGCGCAGGTCACTGCAAGGATGTAGAGTCCGCCCCAGATGCGAAGCATGGAGCAGCTGCAGCAGCAGGGAAGCCGTCGTCACGAAGATCTGGCCGCGGAGCGGGCGGTGCTCGGGGCGGTGCTGGCGGACAACACTGTCATCGCCGACGTGGGGAAGATCGTCGTCCCCGACGACTTCGCGGTGGTAGCCCACACCCAGATCTTCGAGGCGATGCTGGGGTTGGACGCCACCCAGCGGGTGGTCGATCCGCTGACCCTGGCGGAAGAGCTGAAGATCCGCGGCCACCTGGGCGCGGTGGGCGGTCCCTCCTACCTGATGGGCCTGGACCAGGTGGTCCCGGTCACCGCCAACGCCAGCCAGTACGCGCAGATCGTCAAGGACCAGGCGCTGCGGCGGCGGCTGGCGGGCGTGGGCCGGGAGATCACCGAGCTGGCGGGCCAGGAGACCGGCGAGCTGGAGGCCCTGCTGGACGAGGCCGAGCGCAAGGTCTTCCTGTTGGCGGAGAAGAAGCGTGTCGGCGAGCTGCGGCCGGTCCGGGAGCTGATGGAGCGGACCCTGGAGCTGCTGGACAAGATGAAGATGTCCTCCTCGGGCATCACCGGCATCTCCACCGGCTACGTGGACCTGGACAACCAGCTGACCGGGCTGCACCCCGGCGAGCTGATCATCCTCGCCGCCCGTCCGGGCATCGGGAAGACCTCGCTGGCCATGAACATCGCCACCCACGTGGCGCTCAAGGAGAACCGCTCGGTCGGGATCTTCTCGCTGGAAATGCCCGCCGATCAGCTGCTGATGCGTCTGTTGGCCTCCACCGCGCGGGTGGACATGAAGAAGCTGCGCGGCGGCCGGCTCACCCCCCACGACGAAGAGAAGTTCCAGCAGGTGGCGGCCGAACTCTACAACGCTCCGCTGTACATCGACGACACCGGCGCGCTGTCCCCCTTCGACCTGCGCGCCAAGGCGCGGCGGCTCAAGCAGAAGGACAGCAACATGGGCCTGATCGTCGTCGACTACCTGCAGCTGATGCACCAGAAGGGCAAGGTGGAGAGCCGGCAGCTGGAGATCTCCGAGATCAGCCGCTCGATGAAGCAGCTGGCCAAGGAGCTGGAGGTGCCGATCATCGCGCTGTCGCAGCTGAACCGGAAGGTGGAGGAGCGCAAGGGCGGCCAGCCGATGCTCTCCGACCTCCGCGAGTCCGGCGCCATCGAACAGGACGCCGACGTGGTGATGTTCATCCACCGTCCCGAAGAAGAAGGGGGCGGCGACGGCGAACAGGACGGCGATCAGCGGCGGACCTCGATCCCGGTGGAGTTGGTGGTGGCCAAGCAGCGAAATGGTCCCACCGGGACCATCGAGCTGGTCTTCTTGTCCGAGTACACGCGCTTCGAGAGCCGGGCCAAGGGGGAGTGGCAGTGAAAGAAGGCGTAGAACACCGCCACGTGCTGGTCGCCGACGACGACGAGCACACCCGCAACCTGCTCCGGGACCTCTGTGAGAGCAGCGGCTACCAGGTCACCGTGACCGTGGACGGGGTGGAGGCGCTGGAGAAGATCTCCGCCGGGGCGCCGGATCTGGTGTTGCTGGATCTGATGATGCCCCGCAAGGACGGCTTCACGGTCCTGGCCGAGCTGCGCGCCGATCCCCGGTTCGAGGAGCTGCCGGTGGTGATCCTCACCGCGATGGGCGACATGGACGGGAAGATCCGCGGGATGGAGCTGGGGGCGGACGACTACATCACCAAGCCGTTCAAGGTCTTCGAGCTGCAGACCCGGGTGAACTCCGCCCTGATGGTGCGCCAGTACCGCCAGAAGCTGGAGGCGGCGGAAGAGGAGCTCTCCCAGCTGCGGGCGCTGGATCCGGTCACCGGGGCGGGGACCTACTCGCAGCTCAAGGCCAGCCTGGACGCTGAGATTGCCCGGGCCCGCCGCTACGGCCGGCCGGTGGGCGCCCTGCTGTTCGGCTTCGACGACTACCAGTCGCTGCGCTACCAGCTGGGCCGGGAGAAGTGTGACGAGTACATCTCGAACATGGCCAAGGGCATCCGCGACTCGCTGCGGGGCGCGGACGCGCTGTTCCGGATGGACGCGGACGAGTTCGTGGTGCTGCTGCCGGAGACCGACCTGCGCGGCTGCCGGATCGCCGCCCAGCGGCTGGGAGCGATGGTCCACGCGCTCCGCCCGGAGGGCCGCAACGGTCCGTTCGAGTCCCACGTCCGCATCGGCGGCGCGGTCTTCCCCCACGAGCGGGTCCACTCCTCGGAGGACCTGCTCCGGGAGGCGAACCGGGTGTTCCGCGAGCTGCGCGGACACGGCTCGGACAAGCTGATCTTCGAAGTCTGAGCTAGCGGCGGCCCAGCTCGGCGGCCAGCTGCACCAGGTCCGCGATCACCCCCAACGCGGTCTGTCCTGGTCCGCCCTCCCCTTCCACCAGGGTCAGGTCGCCGAGGGTATCGGTGTGCAGCAACAGCGCCGCCTCCATTCCCCTCAGCCGTGAGAACAGCGAAGTGGAGGGCAGCGCCACCAGCCGGATCCGCGCCACCACCGCGCCCCCTTCCCGCGTCACCTCCACCACCTGCTTGAGGGTCTGCTCCGGCAGGCGCGCAGCCTCCGCGGCAACCATCGCCTCGGCACAGAGCCCTTCGCGGAACACCTGGTCTGGGCGCAGGTCGGCGTCCATCAGCACATTCGCCAGCACGGTGGCCTTCACCGAGGCATCCCAGCCCTCCAGGTCGTAGGCGGGATTGGCCTCGGCGATCCCCAGCCGCTGGGCTCCGGACAGCGCCTGCTCCAGCGTCTCGCCCAGGGCCAACCTCCCCAGGATGTAGTTGCTGGTGCTGTTGAGCACCCCCTCCAGGCCCAGGATCTCCGTGGCCGGCAGACAGGCCTGCTGGAGGTTGAAGATCGGCGTGCCGTCCATCACCGTGGACTCGAAGCGCAGCAGGCAGCCTCGTTGCTGGGCCAGCTCCCTCAGCTGACGGTAGGCGTGGGCGATGGGGCCCTTGTTGGCGGTGACCACGTGCCTCCCCGCCTCCAGCGCCGAGCGGACATGGGAGAGGGCCGGCTGGCCATCGCTGGGGGAAAGGGTGGTCAGCTCCAGCAGCACGTCCGCCTCGCAGCCTTCGGCGAACGCCAACCCGTCGCCTGTGAAGGGCTGGGCGCCGGCGGGAAGCCCACGGGCGGTGGGCCAGCCGGAGTCATACAGCTGCCGGGCGGTGAGTCCCTCGGGGGCCACCCACCCTCCCCTCCGCCGGGTCAGCGCCCCGGTGAACACCACCTCCAGCCCATGCCGGTCCCGGAGCACCGCCTCCTTCTCCACCAACATCTCCACCACCGCACGACCGACGTTCCCGAATCCAAGCGAAGAGACCCGCAGGCGCATCGGCGCAGCATCGCGCGCGTTGGCTGCCAAGCAAGTCCCACCTGGGGCGTGGTGGCAGGGCGGGCGCCAATGCCACAGTGCGCGGCATGCAATTGCGCCGCTTCGGCCAGTCGGAGTTGAGGGTCTCCCCGCTGGGGTTCGGCACCGGGATGATCGGCGGGCCGGAGCTCTCCGAGGACCAGGTGGGCAGCCTGCTCAACCAGCTGTTGGACCTGGGGGTGAACCTGTTCGACACCGCGCCCTCCTATGGCGCCGCCGAGGAGCGGATCGGCCGGCACCTCTCCTGGCGCCGCAGTGAGGTCATCCTCTCCACCAAGGGCGGCTACGGCACCGAGTTCCCGGATTGGACCGGCTCGGCGATCATGGCCGGGGTGGAGGGCGCGCTGCGGCGGATGCGCACCGACCACCTGGACCTCTTCCACCTCCACTCCTGTCCGCTGGAGGTGCTGCGGCGGGAGAACATCCTGGAGGCCTGCCGGAGCATCGTGGCCTCCGGCAAGGTCAAGGTGGCGGCGTACTCCGGCGAGGAGGAGGCCCTGGCCTTCGCGGTGGAGAGCGGGGTGTTCGGGGGGATCCAGTGCTCGGTGAACCTGTGCGACCAGCGGTCCTTGGACACCACGGTGGCCGAGGCCCACCGGCGCGGCCTGGGGGTGATCGCCAAGCGCCCGCTGGCCAACGCGGTCTGGCTCAACCGCCCCAACCGGGAGGATGCGGCGGCGGTGACCTACCAGGCCCGCTTTCCGCTGCTGGGGCTGGCCCCCGGTCAGCTGCCCTGGGACGAGCTCTTCCTGCGCTTTGCCGCCTACGCCCCCGGGGTCACCTCCTGTATCGTCGGCTCCAGCAACCTGGGGAACCTGCGCAAGAACGTGGAGGCGGTCTCCCGGGGCCCGCTTCCGCCCAATGTTTTCAATGTCTTACGTGAGAGCTTCGCCCGGGTTGGCCAGGACTGGCCCGGACAGATCTAAGCTCGCAACCCCAGCCCCCCCATTGCCGATAAAGGTACGAGCAGCGCGTACCTTCACCCTGAGCCTCCCACCATGACCACCATCCGCAAGGACCGCGAACTGCAACTGCCCAAGGCGCCGGAGCCGGTGAAGACCGACGCCCCGCCCCCGGCGGGCAGTCCGCCCAGCGTCGCCCAGGCGCACCCCACCCCGGCCTCCAGCTTCGAGAAGACCGCCTGGGCGCAGACCCGGTCCAGCCTCTCCGGGGTGGCCCCGGTGCGCTCGCTGGCCGCCTCCGCCGGGGAGCCGGTGAAGCGCACGGTGTCCTTCATCTACGACGCCGGCCCCGACTCGGTGCTCACCGATCTGCGGCTCAAGGGCAGCTTCGACGCGAACGGCAAGCCGTCCACCACCTGGACCGAGGGCATCCCGATGCGCCCGCTGGGCGATGGGCGCTGGGTGGCGCAGGTGGACCTGCTGGACGACGGCAGCAGCCCCCAGATCGAGTGGGGGGTGACCGCCGATTCGCCCACCGGGAACGATCAGTGGGCGGTGTTCGGGGAGGGAAACCTCCAGCTGAAGCTGGGCGCGGACACCCGGGAGGCCAGCTACGCGCCGACCACCTACCACCAGATGGGCGCCCACAAGTCCGGCCAGGACGGGATCAGCTTCGGCTTCTGGGCCCCCAACGCCAAGAACGTCCAGGTGAAGATCACCGACGCCGATGGCCGGGTGGAGCGGCGGCCGATGCAGCGCTCGGAGGACGGCACCTGGAAGGTCAAGACCGACACCGGCTGGCAGCGGCTGGAGGGCAAGAGCTACGTCTACGAGGTCACCACCTCCAGCGGGAAGAAGGCGGACAAGGCCGACCCCTACGCCCGGGTGATGCAGGGCGAGCAGGTGGGCCTGTCCCGCTTCTACGTGGACCCCAAGACCGGCAAGGAGGGGACGTTCTTCACCCCCGGCCGGACCGAGCTGATGCGCTTCGAGGTGGACGATCAGCCCGGCGCCACCGAGGCCTATCTGATCCTCAAGGGCCCCGACGGCAAGGCGCTGACCCGGGACCAGCTGATCGACCGGCTGGGGAAGCTGGATCCGGCGCTGATCCAGAGCGCACGGGAGGGGAAGTACAACGACCTGTGGAGCGAGAACATCGCCCCCGACGGGAAGATCAAGCTGACCAACGTCGGCGGCTCCTTCTCCACCCTGGTCAACAACCTGGAGGGTCTGGCGGGCCTGAAGTACGAGCTGCGCGCCTACGCCCCGGACGCGTCGGGGAAGCTGAAGCTGATCGACGACGCCAACGGTGACGGCAAGCTCAACAAGCTGGAGAAGCGGGCCTCCGGCTACAACGACCGCTGGTCGGACGTGATCACCCCTAACAGCGGCGTCTCCTTCCGCGGCGCGGTGATCACCGACACCTCCTACGACTTCAAGTACGACGGGGTCCCCCGGGAGACCGACCGCAGCAAGTGGGTCATCTACCAGCTGCACCCCGGCAGCTTCCTGGGCCAGGGGCACAACGTGAACCGGTCCACCTTCGAGGACCTGACCGCCAAGCTGGACTACCTCAAGGGCCTGGGGATCAACACCCTGGAGATGATGCCCACCAACGAGGTGGAGGGGGTCCGGGACTGGGGCTACATGGGCGCCAACACCCTGGCGGTGGAGAGCTCCTACGGCTTCGAGGACGACCAGGGCAACTGGGTGACCGGGGACGAGGCGCTCAAGCGGTTCATCGACGAGGCCCACAAGCGGGGGATGAACGTCGTCAACGACGTCGTCTACAACCACGTCGGCGGCGAGAACAACCACCTGTGGAACGTGGATGGGGAGCAGAACCCCTACTTCAACTGGTCCACCAAGGAGGGTGAGTTCGAACAGCGCGACACCCCCTGGGGCGCGGTGCCCGCCTACCACAACCCCAAGGTGAAGCAGCTGTTCGTGGACCACGCGGTGGCCCAGATCTCCGACTACCACTTCGACGGGCTGCGCTTCGACTTCACCGAGCCGATCAAGGGCACCGGCGGCCAGCCGGGCTGGGAGATGCTGCGCGAGATCAACCGCCAGGTGCACTTCCTGAACCCCAACGCCTTCACCATGGCCGAGCAGTTCGACTACGACCCGGCGATCACCGAACCCTCCCAGCCCGGCGGCAAGGGCGGCGGCGGCTTCGACGTGCAGTGGTACACCGAGTTCCAGCACCGGCTGGTCCACGACATGAGCAGCCCGGGGCTGGTCCAGGCCGCCGCCACCGGCAAGTGGACGGACATGGACAAGTTCATGGGGATGCTCACCGACCCCCGCGGGCTGGCCTCCTGGACCAAGGCTGTGTCGATGATCTCCAACCACGACGAGGTGGGGAACGCCCAGCGAACCCTGGACGTGGCGGACGGAGAGTCCACCGCCAAGATCCCCCACGACTGGGCCCGCAGCGCCTCGCGCTTCGCGGCCGGGATGGGCTTCACCGGCCCCGGCACCCCGATGTTCTTCCAGGGCGACGAGTCGCTGTCCAAGAGCAGCTTCAAGTGGAGCATCCCCTCCACCTGGGACCTGGGCTGGGACTGGGAGAAGACCGGGCAGGACTGGGACTGGAAGGGGATGACCTTCAACGACCAGCAGCGGTCGGTCTACGAACGGCTCTTCCCGCTGTCCTCCGAACAGCGCGAGAACGACCCGGCGTACAAGGCGCTCAACGCCGCGGACAAGAAGGTGTTCACCGATCTGGCCCGGCTGCCCCAGCCGCTGCGCGACGACGCGATGCTGAACATCCACCGCCGCCAGACCTACGAGTTCTACAAGTCGGCGATCGCCCTGCGCGCCGCCAGCCCCGCGCTGCAGGGGGACGCGGAGGTGAAGCGGATCCACACCCACAACGACAACTCGGTGATGGCCTTCTCCCGCAAGAAGGGCGACGAGGAGTTCATCGTCGTCGGCAGCCTCAACCACCAGAACCTGGGTGGCTACGGGATGGAGCTGCCCCCCGGGCAGTGGACCGAGGTGTTCAACTCCGACGCCCAGGCCTTCGGCGGCAGCAACTTCGGCAACGAGGGCGGGACCTTCGGCAGCGGTCAGCAGCGGCTGGACATCCCCGCCGGCGGCTACATCGTGCTCAAGAAGACGGCCTGATTTTGAACCAGGGGCGGCGATTGTGCCCCGCGCACTCCAAGCGCGGGGACCGCCTCCCTGGCTGTCGGCTCGCAAAAGCTGCGCGCCGGCTGCATTGCGCATGACGCGGCGCACTAAGACTCGAAGTTGCGTCGTTTGCCTGGCTCAGAACAGTATCCGCGCCCCCGAGTTCCAGCGCCGGAGCCTGTCTGCCCATGTCGATGAAGCACCTGGTCCTCTTCTCCGCGGCCGTCTCGCTGTCCTGGCTGTCCGGCTGCAGCTGCGGAGGGGGAAATCCGAACCCGGACGGGGGCACCGACGCGGGCGCCTCCACCTTCACCCTGCAGCGGGCCTTCTCCGCCGATGGCACCCGGGTGGTGGTGGAGCTGTCCAAGCCGGTCCAGACGGACAGCGTCCAGCCGGCGGACTTCACCCTCAGCTCCGACGCCGGCGCGATCACCCAGACGGTGACCGCCGCGGTGGCCAACGAGCGCAACGTCACCCTGACCCTGAGCGAGGCGCTGCCCAAGGGGCCCACCTACCAACTGGCGGTGGCCGACCTGGCCGCCACCGACGGGGAGACGGTGATTGCCGCCTCGGTCCCGCTGGAGGGGACGCTGTTTCTGGCCATGGTCTGGCACCAGCACCAGCCGGTGTACATCGACCCGTCAGGCAGCTGGGAGTGGTCGCGCGGGCCGTGGGTCCGCAAGCACGCCACCAAGGACTATTACGACATGGTGGCGATGCTGGGCGCCTTCCCGGACATCCACGTGCAGGTGAACCTCACCCCGGTCCTGCTGATGCAGTTGCAGGAGTACTATGTGGACCGGCTGGCGCCGTTCATCGACGCCGCGGCGATGACCGTGGACACCACCGGGTACTTCGCCCAGCGTGGCGGGGCCACCGAGCCGGTCACCGATCCGTGGATTGACCTGCTGCTCAGCCCCACCCCGGACCCGGCCGCCCTGACCTCGGCGCAGCAGGGCTGGCTGTACAAGGACATCTGGTCCGCCTTCTCCATCTCCGAGGTGATGATCGCCCGGTTCCCGGCCTACGCGGCGCTGAACCAGAAGCGCACCGAGGCCCCGTCCACCCTGACCCAGGAGGATCTGCTCAACGCCAAGAGCTGGTTCCAGCTGGCCTGGTTCGATCCCCGCTTCCTGCGCGGCGCGGTCACCCTCCCGGACGGGCTGGTGGTGGACCTCTCCGATCTGGTCACCGAGCAGACGGATGGGACCTTCACCCTCGATCAGCCCTTCACCGAGGCCATCGCCCAGCGGCTGGTGATCGAGGAGTACAAGGTCCTCAAGAACGTGGTCGCCGCCCACGCCGCCCTCCTCTACCAGGCGGACACCCGGCAGGGGCAGGTGGAGGTGATGACCACCCCCTACTACCACCCGATCCTCCCGCTGATCGCCGACAGCCAGCTGGCGCAGCAGGCGATGCCCACCGCGCCGATGCCCTCCCAGAGGTTCCTCAGCCCGGCGGACGCCGAGGTCCACGTGGCCAAGGCTGTGAAGAAGTTCCAGGACCAGTTCGGGCGCGCCCCCTCCGGGATGTGGCCGGCGGAGGGTTCGGTGGCCGAGGCGGTGGTGCCGATCTTCGCTGGCCACGGCATCCGCTGGATCGCCACCGACCGCCGGGTGCTGGAGAAGTCCACCCCCGCCAACCAGCCGATCTACAGCCCGTATCGGATCGACTCTGACACCGTGCCCGGGGACGACGGCGCCACCGATGACGAGCTGGCGATCGTGTTCCGGGACACCGAGCTCTCCGACAAGATCGGCTTCCACTACCAGGGCGGCACCCCGGCGGAGAACGTCACCGACTTCATGGCCAGCCTGCGCAAGCACTCGCCCCGCTACGGCGAGGAGCGGTTGCTGACCATCATCCTGGACGGCGAGAACGCCTGGGAGTGGTACAGCAAGGACAACGACGCGATCGGCTTTTTGGAGGGGATGTACACCGCGCTGACCGCCGCCCAGGTCCAGGGAGACCTCCGCACCGTCACCGTCAGCGAGTACCTGGACGGCAATTCGGCGCGCGGCGTCCCCGCCCACCCGGTACACGCGCTGCCTGAGCTGGAGCCGCTGTTCGCCGCCTCCTGGATCTCCGGCAGCTTCTCCACCTGGATCGGCGAGGAGGAGGAGAACCTGGCCTGGGATTACCTGGCCGCGGTGCGCGCCGACCTGGCCACCTTCGAGAGCCAGGGGCTGGCCCGTCCGGATCCGCTGGCCGCGCCCCCCGCCCCGGGCACGCAGGCCTGGTACCGATACAAGGCCTGGGAGTCGATGTACGCGGCCGAGGGTTCGGACTGGTTCTGGTGGTACGGCAGCGACCAGACCGCCGCCGGAGGCGATGCCCCGTTCGATCGGATCTTCATCGCCCTGCTCCAGGGCGTGTACCGCAACGCGCAGCTGGCGGGGATCTCCACCACCGTCCCCGACCTCCCCAAGATCCTGCGGGTGTGCAACGCGCCCGCGGGCCCGCTCACTTCCGACCCCACCCTGGATGGGGCGTTTGTCCCCGACGACGGGAACGATCCGGAGGTGGCCAACGAGTGGACCCAACTCGGCGCCGGGGTGTGCCAGGACGTGGACTCCGGCACCACCGCCAACCCGGACGACAAGATCGCCACCTGGTACCACGGGGTGACCGCGGACTCGCTGTGGGTGGCGCTGCGGCTCAACGAGCCCGTGCAGGCGCTGGGGAACAACTTCTCCCTGCGCCTCTACTTCTCCCAGAAGCACATCATCGCGGTCCCGGATCAGATCCAGCAGGACCCCAAACAGGCCACCACCCGCGCCGGCGGCCCGATCACGTTTACCGCCGGCGGCGCGGCGCGGGAGCTGACGGTGGAGTTCCAGGCCGGGGGCGTGCAGAGCGTGGCCCTGGCCACCACCGACGGCATCAGCTGGGGCACCCCGGCGGCGGTCACCGGGGCGGTGGTGCAGACCGCGGGCGATGTGGTGGAGCTGAAGATCCCGCTGGCGGCGCTGAACCACCAGCCCACCGATCCGCTGGAGCTGCTGATCACCGCCCTGGGCTCCGGCGCCGAGCTGGACCGGGCCCCCAACCTCAACGCGGCCACCGTGTTCGAGGACCGCTCGCTGCTGGTGGAGCTGACCCTGGTGGTGGATGGCACCGGGACCCGGCTGCCGCTCAACGCGGTCAGCACCATCGCCAATCCGGCCGGGACGATGTTCATCGTCGGCAGCCTGCCGGAGCTGGGCAACTGGACGCCCAACAGCGTGGCCATGTCCGACGACGGCGCCACCCACGGGGACGCGGTGGCCGGGGACAAGCTGTGGACCTTCCGGCTGCTGGTCCCCCCCAACACCGAGGTCAACTACAAGTACACCCTGGGCAGCGCCGGCCAGGGCTGGGGCTCCACCGAGGAGTACCCGCTGACCAACCGCGGCTTCGAGGCGGCGGACACCAACGACAACTTCAAGATGCTGCTGCGCGACGTGTTCGCGGACCGCCCCGAGCCCAGCGGCAGCCTGCCGGCGATGACCGAGGTGGTGGACCCGTGAGGCGTTCCCTGCCCACCTGGGCCGCGGCGTTGGGCTCGCTGTTCCTGCTGGCCTGCCCTCCGGAGGGGGCCGGGCCAGATGGTGGCGTGGATGCGGGCACCGGTCCGGAGATCATCACCCCCAACGAAACCGGCTGGTGGCGGGACGACGTCTTCTACGAGGTGTTCGTCCGCAGCTTCCAGGATGGGTCGGAGACCGGAGACGGGGTCGGCGATCTGAAGGGGCTGACCGCGCGGCTGGACTACCTCAACGACGGCAACCCGGAGACCACCACCGACCTGGGCGTGGACGGGATCTGGCTGATGCCGATCTTCGCCTCCCCCAGCTACCACGGCTACGACGTCACCGATTACCGGGCGGTCAAGTACGACTACGGGACCCAGGCCGACCTGGAGGCGCTGATCGCCGCCGCCCACGCGCGGGGGATCAAGATCATCCTGGACCTGGTGGTGAACCACACCTCCAGCTCCCACCCGTGGTTCGTCTCCGCGAGGGAGGGTCCAGAGGCGCCGTACCGGAACTTCTACGTGTGGCGGGACACCAAGCCCACCGAGGCCGGCTGGAAGCGGCCGTTCGGCGACTTCGGCGACGTGTGGTTCCACGCCAACGGCGACTACTACTACGCCCTCTACAACTCGGGGATGCCGGATCTGAACTGGCGCAATCCGGAGGTGGAGGCGGAGTTCGTGGCGATCATGAAGCACTGGTTGGCGCTGGGGGTGGACGGCTTCCGGGTGGACGCGGTCCGCTACCTGGTGGAGAGCGAGGACGCCAAGCTGACCGACCAGCCGGAGACCCACCAGGTCTTCCAGCGGCTTCGCTACGCCATCCACCAGGAGTACCCCGACGCGCTGTTCGTGGCCGAGGCCTGGACCGGCAACTCCAAGGTGGCCGACTACTACGGCTTTGGAAACGAGTTCCAGCTGGCCTTCTCCTTCGAGATTGCCGACGCGATCCGCTCCTCGATCAAGGAGGAGACCCGCAACGACCTCCACCAGGCCAACGGGATCTCGCAGAGCGAGTTCGTGGACCGCGGCTTCGAGGCCCCCTTCCTGACCAACCATGACCAGATCCGGGTGATGCGGGACCTGATGGGCACCTCCTCCACCCCGGACCTCCAGCGGGCCAGGCTGGCCGCGGCGCTGTTGTTCTCCCAGCCGGGAACACCGTTCCTCTACTACGGCGAGGAGATCGGGATGCTGGGTGGGGCGCAGTCACGCTCCGAGGACAAGGACAAGCGCACCCCGATGCGCTGGGACGCGACCTCTCCGCAGGGTGGCTTCACCGCGGAGAACACCAACTGGTTCGAGCGGGACACCACCCGCACCGCCCCCGAGGGGGCAGGGGTGGACGTGGCCTCGCAGCGGGGAGATGGGACCTCGCTGTGGGAGTTCTACCGCCGGCTGATCGCCTTGCGTCACGCGCACCCGGCGCTGGCCAAAGGCGGCGCCTCGCGGCCGGCCATCGAGGGCACCGGTGGGCCTGGGGTCTTCGCGACCCTCCGTACCGCCGGGGACGGCTCCCGGGTGCTGTTGGTGATCAACCTGGCGACCACCGCCTCGGCGGGCTTCAGCCTCCCCCTGAGCGGAAGCGCCACCGTGCTAGAAGGCGCCGGACTGGTGCCGACCCCGACCCCGCAATCCGGAGCGCTGGTCTTCGACGCGCTCCCTCCTCAATCGTTCGCGTTCTTCAAACTCGACTGATGAAGATCCCTATGAAGCGACTCACCGACTCACTGGCCGTCCTCTCCTCCCTGGCCTGTCTGGGGCTGGTCCTCCCCGGGTCCGCCGCCGCGGGCCCCGAGGCCTTCACCGGACAGGTGAAGCTGGTGGATCCGGCCGGCGACGACTTTGGGCCCGGCAGCTACCTGTACCCCACCGACGCGGTCTACAAGCCCGGCAGCTTCGACATCACCAGCCTGGAGGTGAAGCCGGTGGGTGAGGACGTGGAGTTCCGGGTCACCGTGAACTCGCGGATCGAGGATCCGTGGGACAGCAAGGCCTGGGGTGGCAACGGCTTCTCGGTGCAGATGGCGTTCGTGTTCATCGACCAGGGCGGCCAGCCGGGCACCGGGGTCACCAAGGGCCTGCCCGGGCTGAACATCCGCTTCGCCCCGGAGAACGCCTGGGAGAAGGTGGTGCTGCTCTCCCCCCAGGGTCCCACCCGCCTCAACAGCGAGATCGACGTCAAGGCGGCGGACCTCAAGGGCAACATCGTGGTCCCGCGCCTTACCCGCGCGCAGGGCCGGACCCTGATCGCCGTGGTGGGCAAGGACCAGCTGGGCGGCGCCCCGGAGGCCCACTGGGGCTACCAGGTGGCGATGCAGTCCAACGAGGGCTTCCCGGACAAGACGGATCTGCTGACCCGCAAGGTGAACGAGTACGAGGGCCAGCACCGCTTCGGTGGCGGCACTGACTACGACAACGATCCACACCCGCTCGACATCCTGGCCGGCCAGGCCAGGGGCGATCCCTCCGAGGTGGAGGCGCAGAAGCAGGCCATGTCCACCTACAACGTGGAGGCCACCGAGCCGAAGTTCGAGGACCTGGCGGTGCTGCCGATGATCTACCCCTTCCGTCAGGAGGCGACCTCCGCCACCGCGGAGCTCGCGACCTCGGGCGCGCCCGGTCCGGTGGGCCCGGCGATGGCCTCCCCCGGTGCGCCCGCCTCCGCGCCGGCCGTGGCGGGTCCGGGCAACATCGAGTTCAACGGGAAGATCTACACCAAGTGGATGTTCCAGAACGACGACACCATCGGGTGTCTGTCCCTCTCCAATCCCTTCTGGTCGGACAACATCGGCGGCCACAACGGCGCCTGCACCGAGTTCGAGCTGAACATCCGCGGACGGGTCAGCGACCGGGTCTCCGCCGGGGCCACCATCCAGAGCCGCTGGGGCGCGCTGTGGCAGGACTGGTGGGAGAACGGCGATACCCGCTGGGACTTCCCCACCAACACCCCCTTCACCGAGAACACCTCCGGAGAGAGCCTGGGGATGAACCACGCCGCGTACATCAAGCTGCGCGCGGCCTGGGCCCGCATCGCCGCGCCCATCCCCACCGTGCGCTGGATCCACGTCGGCTCGTCCGACTTCGGGATGTTCAACGAGTGGACCATTGGCAAGTCGCGCTACATCGACCGGAACAATGGCTACGGGGTGTTCGTGGAGGGCGCCTGGGAGGGCCTCAGCTACCACACCGCGGCGGTGGGCCTGCCCAAGCTGTACATCGGGCCCCGCTGGAACACCGGTCTGACCGACGCGGATCCGCTGGCCGGCTTCTGGGGCGCGGACTGGGCCTACGCCGCCAAGCTGGGCTACAGCCCGATCGACGACCTGGCCCTGACCCTGATCTCCGCCTACGTGAACGACGTGGAGGCGGACAAGTTCGATCCGGACGTCACCGGGACCCCCGATGCGGACCGCGGGGCGGACCACGCCATCAACTGGGACGACCGGTTCCGGGCGCTCAACACCACCCTGGAGGCGGTCTACACCCCGTCGGTCCTGGAGTCGGTCAGCGTGCGCGGCCTGCTGGCGCACTCCATGAATCATGTGAACCACGAGTACGCGACCAACGCGGTGCAGAACGACCAGGGCTTCTCCCCGCTGGTGTACCGCTTCGATAACGAGGGCAACTCGGTGGGAATCCAGGACCTGGCCGGCAAGCTGCGGGTGGAGGTGGACGACCCGCTGGGGATGGGCCTCTCCTTCAAGGGCGAGTACTTCAACATCGGCTCCGACTACAACGCGATTTTCGGGTCGCGTCGCGAGGCGGACGTGCTGTTGACGGATGGAATCATCGGCGGCGGGTTCATCACCGGCGGGCAGCTGCCTACCCTGAACATCGCCAACGAGTTCGTGGACTTCGACGAGCCCTGGTACGAGGCGATCATCGGCTGGCACGGCGGCACCGCGTTGCTGGAGTACGTGATGGGCCGTGCCCGCCTCAGCGGCGAGTACACGTACATCAACTACAACACCAACATGCAGGGCCGGGATGTCGACACCCAGTATCCGGACTTCCTGTACACCGATGGGTTCACCGACGTGTCTTCGTACACGGCGGACCAGGACTACGCGAACGTGCATGACCGCGGTCGCGACCCGCGCAGTGTGTACAAGGAGTTCCAGGAGCGGCGCACCCAGATCGCGGCGTTGGGGGCGGACCTGCTGGTGCCGGGGGTGGAGAACCTCACCCTCAAGGCCAAGCTCAAGTACGTGCACGACGTGGACTTCCGCAAGGACGACAACCTGGCGGACACCTACCGGGGCGACAACTACCTGGCCTTCGCGCAGTTGGGTTACCAGTTCACCAACGAGCTGAAGGGCACGCTGGGCTACGAGTTCACCTACTGGGACGAGAAGAACCGCGGCGGTAGCCAGTCCCAGGGCTTCTTCGACTACACCACCCGCCGGCACCTGGCCCGGGCGGGGATCAGCTACGTCTTCGGCGGTGCCAACTTCGGCTACATGCTGGAGTACTTCCACAAGGACCAGTTCCGGCAGATCCCCGGCGTGTTCAATCAAAGCTGGCGGGTCATTCGCTCCAAGGCATTCCTGGAGGTGGGCTGGTGAGAACGCACATGAGAACCCTGGGATTGATGGTGAGCGCGGCGTCCGCCCTGCTGCTTTCCGGCTGCGGGGTGGAGGGGCTCTTCAACCTCTACCTGGGTGACCAGTACACCCAGAACCTGAACCGGGTGCGGGGAACCATCTCGCTGACCGACGCCAGGTTCTTCCTGGTGGACGCCGCCGGGGAGGAGATCCCGGCCTTCGAGTCCAAGGTGGAGGGCGGCAGCTACGAGGCGGGGTTCGTGGCCCAGGGGTACTCCGGGGTGCGGATCCGTGCGGTGCAGGGCCAGGCGGTGCTGGAGGCCTTCCTGCCGGAGATGGCGTTCGAGGACGTGCTGGAGGGGGTGGACCTGGACTCCCGCTCTACCGCCTCGGTGAAGTTGATCGAAGGGTTCATGGGCCCGGCGGGGACCACGCTGGCCAGCCTCTCTGACAACAACCTGTGCATCGCCCAGAAGAAGCTGGCGGTGTTCTACGACGACGGCGGCGCCCAGACCGAACTGGCCACGATCATGGATCGGGTCCTGGCCAAGGCGAACAGGGAGGTGACCACCACCACCCTCACCTTCCAGAGCCCGAAGCTCTCCGACACCAGCGAGGTGCTCACCAGCGCGCTCAATCCCAACTGGCTGAGCCGGAATCTCCTGGATTACGACGCCGACGGGTTGCTCAACCAGACCACCGACGCCTTTGACGCGGTGTTCTTGTCGGCGCTCCCGGTGGTGGACCTGTCCGCTCCGCCGGATCCCTCCCTCGCCCGGACCCTGTTCTCGGTGGACTTCAACGCGGGGAAGCTCAACGGGGCGTGCGGGGAGATCAACCGCTTCAAGTGGGTGCGCGACGAGCCCGGACGGCAGATGTACTTCGTGGGTGGCATCCACACTTCGTCCCCGATCCAGGATCCCCAGATCGACGCTTCGCTGGGAAATCGGGGCGGGTGGACGCCCAATCAGCTCCGAATGTATGATGACGGCACCCACGGCGACAAGACGGCCAACGACAACGTCTGGTCCATCTACTTCGATTTGCCGCCGGGGATCCGGATTGGTTACAAATACACCTGGGGCAAGCAGGGAGATCTGTGGACCGGGACCGAGGAGTGGCCCGGCAACCAGCGGATCCTCCAGGTCACCGATCTCAACTCGGACGGCTACGTCTACCGGGTTGATAACTTCGGTGATGAAGGCTCGAACAAGGATCTGGGCAATCTGAACACGGCTTCGGGCGGATCCCTGGACTGGGACGAGGACATCAACGGTGACGGTCATCCGGAGGCCCGCGAGGCTCCGGTGGACGCCAGCGGCAACTTCTGTGGGCCGGCAGTGGACAGGACCTTCGTGACCCCGGTTTGGGTCCCGGCGGTGACGTTGAAATGTGAAGACTTCGTAGCCGAATAGGCTTCGAGAAGGAGCAACAACACAATGAAGAACAACAAGCATCTGAGCCTGGTCGGTATTCTCGCGGCGGTCGGTCTGACTGCCTGCCCTGGCTACACCCCGTTCCCGCAGCCGGAGAACACCGTCGCGGTGAACTTCACCATCGACGCGTCCGGTCGTCCGGGCTTCTACGAGGATGGGGATCTGGAGTGGAAGGGCTCGTTCACCTACGACGAGACCAGCCGCATCCTGACCTATGACTCCAGCTGGGCTGGCGGCGCCGGGCCCTACCCCACGCTGCATGACGACGGCCCCTGGAACGAAGGCGGCCACGAGCCGCTCGGCGCCGTCGCTGGCGACGACAAGTTCGGCATCACCGCGTTCATCGCCACGCCCGCCGAGGCCATCACCCTGGAGTACGGCGCCCAGACCTGCTGCGGCGCCACTGGCGGCTGGGTCTGGACTGGCTCCAACGGCTCCGTGGAGGTGACCCCCACCTCCACCGGGCCGATCACCGCCGAGGGTCTGACCCTGAGCCCCGAGGGCACTGTGGACCTGCGCCTGACCCTGAACACCAACGCCCTGGGCAGCGGCCACGTCCTGGCCACCCCGGTGAAGGTGAAGGGCACCTTCAGCGACTGGGCCGAGGAGCAGGCGTATGACGACGGCACCCACGGCGATGCGACCTCCGCCGACGGGATCTACACCTACACCCTCAGCGAGAACGCGACCCGCCGGCTGAAGCTGACCTCCGGCACCACCGCGCAGTTCATCTGGGTGCTCAACACCCAAGAGTACAAGACCTCCGGCAGCGCCGGCGAGCAGACCGGCGTGATGGCCTACACCAAGGGCGCCAGCGATTCAGCGTTCGTGGCGCGGACCGTCATCCTGTTCGGGACTGACGAGAACACCGCGGTCGCCATCCCGTAGTCAGGGGTCGTGATGGCGTGAAATTCCGGCGGAGCGGCGCAGACTGGCCGCTCCGCCGTTTCATCTTCTGGGGTCGTCTTTCACCCCCCCGGAGTTCAAAGCTTGTCCCAACACCCGCGCCTCTTTGGGATCCCCTCCCTGCTGATTTTGGGGCTGACCGTCCTGGTGTGGACCGGCTGTGTCCAACACGTCGACCTGCCCGTCGTGGATCCAGAGCAGCGGGAGGTGACGATCCTGATCCCAGGCTACCGGGGTAGCTTCCTCCAGACCCCCGGCCCCGAAGGGGAGGTGGCGTGGGTCCGGCCCGCCCAGCTCTTGGGCAACAGTGAGCGCAGCCTGGCGCTCCCCTTCCCCGGCCAACGTCCCGCGCTTGACCTGGGCGTGCTGGAGAACGCCGGGCCGGTGACCGGCTTCACGGTGATTCCATTCCTGGGTGAGTACGAAGTGTACGGCCCGCTGATGCGGTTCGGCAGGGAGCAGCTGCCCGGGTTCATCGTCCACGGCTACGACTGGCGGAGGGACATCCGCGAGAGCGGCGCCGGTCTGTGCCAGCGGATCGAGGCGCTGGCCAGCGCCCGGGGCGGCGCGCTGAAGGTGAACCTGGTCGCCCACAGCATGGGTGGGCTGGTGGCGCTGGAGTGTCTTCGGGGAGGCGCGGACGGCGGCTGGTCGGCGACGGCGCAGAAGGTCCAGAAGCTATTCATCTTCGGGACCCCGTTTGACGGCGCACCCGGGATCTTCGACGACTTTTTCCTGGGCACCCCGCTGGGGCGGAACGAGCGGCTGATGGGCCCAGACGCGGTGTTCAGCTTTCCGGCGGCGTTCCAGTTGCTGCCCCCGACCGGGGACTTCCTTCTCCGCTCCGACGGGAGCCCCTCCTCACTGGAGTTGGATTTGCCGGAGACCTGGACGGGGGCCGGCTGGAGCGTCTTCGCGGATCCGACCCTGGTCGGGAACGCCGCCTACCGAACTCACCTCGCTCGGATGCTGGCCGGCCACGCCGCGGTCTTTTCGCCCCTGCCACAGGAGCCGGCCCCCTTCTCCTCCCGGGTGGTGATCGGCCAGGGGCATTCAACGGTGGAGTCGTTTCCGATCGCCCCCGATGGCAAGGTGGACCTGAAGGCGGCGCGGCTGGGGGACGGTGACGGGACGGTGCTCGCCCAGCGGGCGCGGCCACCGGGGTCGCTCCACGCGCAGCTGCTGTTCACCGACGCCGAGCACGTGGAGATGCTTCGGCGCCCCGAACTCCTTCGCGCCCTGGAGCTGTTCCTCAAGGCGCCCCAGCCCTGAAGTCCCGCCGGGAGTGCGAGCGGGCGTCCGGGGTGAAACTCGCCTCCGCGAACTTGGAGGGGCTACGGTCGCTCCCCGTGGAAACGCTCTGCAAACTGGCGAGTCGGTTCGCCCCTGCCTTGCTGGGGATCGCCCTGTTGAACCTGGGGGCGGTGGGGTTGGCCGCGCCGCTGAACTTCGAGGATCCCCGCGGTGACGATCAGGGACCGGGCAACTATCTGCCGCCCACCGGCAGCGAGTTCCGTCCCGGGGACTTTGACCTGCGGCGCTTCGCGGTCCGGGTGGAGGGCCAGGACGCGGTGCTGGAGGTGACCCTGGGCGCCAAGCTCCGCCGGGACATCGTCAGCCAGCGGACCAACGCCGCCGCGCTGGACCTGAGCAACGGGATCTTCGTGCAGCACATCGACATCTATGTGGACAACCAACCCGGGGCCGGCTTCACCGCCGGGCTGCCGGGGCGCCGGGTGGCCTTCGCGCCCGAGGAGGCCTGGGACCTGGCTGTGACCCTGACGCCCCAGCCCGGCCCCACCCGGACGGTGCTGGAAGGCTGGAACCGGGACGCGGCGGAGCGGGTGCTCACCCCCGGTCCGCTGCAGGCCACCGGGAACACTGTGCGGGTCCGGGTGCCGCTCTCCACCCTGGGCGGCGTCCCCCAGCCCTCGTGGGGTTGGTCGGTGATGGTCAGCGGGGCGCTGTGGGACCACAGCTTCTCCGCCTTCGATCGGATCCGCGGTGCCTATTCCCCCGATGCGTTCACCGTTCCGGTCTACGGGGTTCCGGAAGAACGCGCCTTCGGTGGGGCCAGCCTCAATGGCGGTCATCCGTATGTGATCGACGTGCTGCTCCCGAAGGGCGCATCGCAGAAGAAGGTGCTGGGGACGTTCGGGCCAGGCCAGCCGGCGGTGGTGCCGATGATCTATCAACAGCGCCCCGCGGCAGTGGCGGTCCGGATGCCTGCCTCCGGTGGCATTGCGGTGGAGCGGATCCCGACGACGTCGGAGGCATCGGCAGGAGGAGCCGCGGCGGGGCTCACCACCGGTGCGGCAGGTGCGAGCGTCGCGCCTGGGTCGGCCGGGCCAAGCGCCGCGACCCGCGCGGCCGACACCCCCGTCGCTGAAGCACCCGTCGGGGTGAGCAGTCCTTCCTCCGGTGCGAGTGGCGCGGCCCCGCCTCCCGGCCCGGTGATCCTGGAGATCGCCACCGTGCAGGGTGACACGGTGGTCATCCCGGCGCCGGACGGCGGGGTCAAGGCCTGGCAGATCGGCACCGTGGTGGATGCGGAGGACCGGCAGATCGGCCGGGTGGTGGTGACCAACGTCTCCCCGGGTTTCGTGATGGCCACCGTCACCGAAGGCAAGTCCAGGGTCCAGCCCGGCACCAGGGTCCGCTTCCTTGCCCCTCGGCAGGCGCGATAAAGAGGCGCCCATGCACGCTTTCGCCAGGCTCAATGGCTACGGCCTCGCCGTGGTTCCCAAGGTTCCCTACCGCATCAACCGGGAGGAGCTGACCAACGACTCGATCCGGATCGAGCATGGCGGGCTGCTGGCAAAGATCCTGATCCCCCAGGGCGGCGGCGAGCCGGAGCTGGAGGGCGACGTGGCGATCATCGACCTCGAGGATGTCGAACCCCAGTCGGGTTGGGTCGTGGAGACCACCCCTTTCTCGGTGCCCTGGTCGGAGGGCTTCACCCTGCAGTCGGGCCCGCCGGGCGGTGGGCCTCCGGGGTTTGACTTCTTCGCCGGTGATGGCCGGTTGATCTACCCGCAAGGTCCCTACCCGGCCGGCAAGGTGGAGTTGGAGAAGCTGCTGGAGCCTGGCTCCAAGCTGACCCTGCGGGGCACCATCGGGAAGGCGGACTTCGTGGAGTGCGCCTACCAGGCGGAGGGACGTGCCTGGAAGCTGCGCCACTACCTGCTGCGCCGCGAGAGCACCTCGGAGGTGCTGGTGCTCACCGCCCAGGCTCCCCAGGAGCACGCGGAGAAGATCTTCGTGGCCGCGGACCGGATGGTGGACGGCATCACCTTCTGACCCCGTGGTCAAAACAGCCCGTGAAACCGTTTGAACCGCAGCCAAATCCCGCCGAGCTACCCCGGGTGTTTCCGAGCCCGCTTGACGAATGGGAGCCGCACCCGGTTGCCCGGCGGGCGGCGGAGCTGTTGCGTTCGCGGCTGGACGCGTTCGACCTGTCCGCGGGCGGGAAGATGTTCGGGGTCCTGGTGGTCCGCGATCGCGACGGACGGCTGGGCTACCTCCAGGCCTTCTCCGGGATGCTGGCCGGGCGCTGGGAGGTGGAGGGCTTCGTGCCACCGCTGTTCGACCCGGAGGTCTGGAGCGCCGTCGACGTCCCCGGGGAGGAGCAGATCGGCCGGCTGTTCGCGCGCGCCGGAGAGCACCTGGCCTCCCCGGACTGGGCCCAGCTTCGGGCCGAGGGCGCCGAGCAGCGCGCCCGCCACACCGCCCAGCGCGAGGAGCAGCGGTCGCGCCACCAGGCACGGAAGGCCGCGCGTGGGCAGCGCCGGGAGACGGTCCGCGCCGATCCGACGCTGACCGAACTGACCCGCGCGCGGGCGCTGGAGTCCCTGGACAACGAGAGCCGCCGGGACAAGGCGGAGAAGCGCGGCCTGGAGGCGGAACAACAGGCCCTCGGAGACACACTGCACTCGCGCCACAAGCGGTTCGAGCGGCGGGCGCGGGCGCTGGAGCGGCTGCGGCACTTCGCCTCCCGCAGCCTGATGCGGCGGCTCCACGACCTCTACCAGGTGCCCAACGCCGCGGGAGCGACCCGCCCGCTCAGAGCGCTGTTCCCGTCGGGCGAGCCTCCCTCGGGAGCGGGGGACTGCTGCGCCCCCAAGCTGCTGGCCGCCGCCTACCGCGCCGGACTGACCCCCGTGGCGCTGGCAGAGTTCTGGGCCGGTCCGCCGCCTTTCGCCGGAGGTCGGAACGAAGGGGCCTTCTACCCGGCCTGCCGCGCCAAGTGCGCTCCCCTTCTCCCCTTCATGCTGGAGGGTCTGGAGGTGGCCGCTCCGCGTCGGTTCCAGATCGCGCCGCTGGAGGACCGAGTGCTGCGGGTGATCTACGAGGACCGCTGGCTGGTGGTGATCGACAAGCCGGAGGGGCTGCTCTCGGTGCCGGCCAAGGCTCTGTCCCAAGGCAGTCCCTCCGGGGGAGATCTGGGCCGGGCGGACTCGGTGTGGGCCCGGCTGCGGACCCGCCATCCGGAAGCCCAGGGCCCGTTGCTGGTGCACCGGCTGGACCTGGACACCTCCGGGCTGCTGCTGGCCGCGCTGGATCCCAGCACCCACCAGACGCTGCAGCGCCAGTTCCTCCGCCGGGAGGTGGAGAAGCGGTATCTGGCCTGCCTGGGGGGAACGGTGCGCGGCGATCACGGCACCATCGACCTGGCGCTGCGGGTGGACCTGGAAGATCGGCCCCGACAGATCCACGACCCGGTGCACGGGCTGCGGGCGCAGACCCGCTGGGAGGTGCTGGCCCGGGAGGAGACCCACACCCGGGTGGCGCTCTATCCACTCACCGGCAGGACCCATCAGCTCCGGGTGCACGCCGCCCACCCGCTGGGCCTGAACGCAGCAATCCTGGGTGACCGGCTCTATGGCCACCCAGGAACAAGGCTGCTGCTTCATGCGGAGTGCCTGAGCTTCACCCATCCGCACAGCGGGGAGCGGCTCACCCTGCGCTCGCCCCCGCCATTCTGAAGCCTACGGAGTCACCACCTGCCAGTGCCCGCCCGCGTCCCGGGCGTAATGCTGACCAGCCGTCAGCTGCCCGTAGAACAGCACGTCGTGCATGCCGACGATGCTCTGCCCATCAAACAGCCCGACCTCCCCGTTCGCCTCCAGCGGCACGCCCAGCGCGGTCGCTGCCAGCCGCAGCGTGGCGCCGGGGCGCAGCAGGTAGGGGGCGAGGTTCTGACCCAGCGCCTGGCGCAGGTTGTTGGTCAGGGTCTTCCCGCCCAGATCGATGGCGGTGCTGCCCTGGTTCTTCACCTCCACCCAACCCTCGGCGGCGTTGACCTGGGTGAGGATCAGCACCGGAACTTGCTGCTCGATGGCGCTCAGCTCGCGGGCGACGAAGGCGTTCCTCTCGGTGACGAAGCGCTTGAGGTAGTCCGGCCCCATCTGGAACATCACCGGGTTCATGTGCCTATCGAGGTGGTCCGAATCCTCGCCCAGCACATGCGGAGAGAGCAGCTTGTACATCTTGTCGATCCGCTCGTGGATGGCGCTGGTCTCGAAGAGCTCCTGCTGGCCGCGGCGGATCAAGGCGATCAGCCGCCCGCGCAGCTGGGGGTTCATCACGATGCGGGTGCCCAGGTTGGAGAACACCGGCAGGTAGCCCGGGTAGCACGGCTCGGTGCCGCACATGTCCTGGCTGCGACGGTTGTAGATGTACTCGGTGTTCTGGTCGGTGAGGGTGAAGGTGAACAGGTCGTGGTCGGAGAACGGCGTGGAGTCCAGGCCGTAGGTGGGCCAGAAGCGGGCATCGTTGTTGTTCAGGTCCCAGGGCACGTAGGTCCACCGGTCGTTGACCCGGTCGTGGATCATGTAGCTCTGGGAGTCCTCCACGTAGTTGTTGCTGATCAGCACGTCCGTGGCCATGGAGCGCAGGAACAGCTCCAGGTTGAAACGGTCATCCAGCGCGCGCTCGAAGTCTGGCTCCGGGGTGTGGTTCATCACCGCCATCAGGTCCAGTACGTCGTTGATCGGCTCGTCCTCGTTGGTCTTCTTCTCCCACTGCCCCTGGTACGGGACCCGCCAGGTCTTCATCTCGCAGTCCTTGCGCGGGCAGCGGTAGATGGTCGGGTCCTCATCGGGGAAGAACCCACGGGCGCTGGTGAAGTGCTTGTCCACCTGCTCGATGTCCAGGTACACGCCCTGGTACTCGTCGTTGACGTAGAGGCGGACGAACTTGGTGCGTGGGGCGGGCACCCCCATCCCGCGCAGCACGTCGTAACCCAGCTTCTCGGTGAGCAGGGTCTGGTCCTGATACTCGGCGACCAGGTTCAAGCGGCGCCGCTTCTCGAAGCGCCCGTCGTTGAGATCCACGTTCCAGCTCTGCTTGGGAAAGTGACGCGCGCTCTGGCCACGCAGCCGGACTTCGGCGGTCAGGCTCTGCCCATCCGGGGTGATGAAGGTGGCCAGCTGGTCCGGGGTGTACACGTCCTGCTCGAACATCTGCAGGGTCTCCGGCGGCATGGTCAGCCGGTACTCCGGGAGGCAGGTCTGCAGTGCGGGCAAGGCCCAGGCGCTGGCCGGAGCTCCCTCCACCTCAAACGGCACCTGGCAGGGCCCCTGCTCGCCCAGGACCTTGGCGCTGCCATCGCCCAGTTGGTCCCGGTCACACCCGCTCACCAGCACCAACGCCGGGATCACCCACCACCATCCTCTTGCCTCTCGCATCACTGAACCCTCCACGGGTGCTCCCCGCCCTCGTCCCGCTGATAGACCGCGCCCGCTGCGAGCCGGCCGTAGAAGAAGATGTCGGAAGGGCCCCACAGCCGGCCGGAGGTGAAGATCCCCAGCTCCCCGGAGGGCGACAGCTGCAGTCCCAGCTCGGCCGCGTTCAGGTCCACGCTCTCCCCGGGAGCCAGCGTCCGGGCAGGCAGGTTGGGCTGAAGGTCCTTGGCCCTGCGCAGGTCGGTGGTCAGCACCAGGCCAGCCAGCTCCACCTCGGTGGTCCCGAAGTTCTTGAGCCGCAGCGTCCCCTGGTTGGCGTCCACCCGGTCGAAGCCCAGCCCCAGGGTCTCGGCGCGCATCCGGCGGATCTCCGCGCGCAGGAAGGCGATCCGGCCGGTGACGTACTTCTTCAGGTACACGGCCGACTCGCTGAACTTGGCCAGCCCATCGGGGTCCGCCATGCCTTCGGTGTCCATGTTCACGTACGGGTCGGTCGCCACCAGCGGAGAGATCAGCCGGTGCATCGCGTCGATGCGGGGGTGGAGCTGCTCCTCGGTGAACAGCTGGTCCAGCGCCTCCTCCAGGTGGGCAAGGTAGCGCTGGCGAAGCTGGGGATTGCGGACGATGCGGGTGGCCAGGGTGTTGAATGCCGGCAGGTACTCCGGCCGCCCGGCGTTGCGCTGGTTGTAGAAGAACTCGACCCGCGGATCATCGACGGTGAAGGCCGGGATCGGCCGCTGGGTATACGGATTGGAGCCCAGCGCGTAGGTGGGCCAGAAGCGCGAGGCGCTGTTGTTGTAGTCCCAGGTGATCAGCTGCCAGACGTCGGTCAGCTGGTTGTGGATCATGTAGATCCCCGCGTCGGACATGATGTCCATGGAGATCAGTGCGTCCACCGCCATCACCCGCAGGTACTGGTCCAACTGGAAGGTCCGCTCCATGTCTTGGACGAAGGTGGGCTCGGCGCCGCGGTTGACCAGCTGCAGGAACGCCTCCAGGTCCGCCATCCCCGGGACGGTCTCGTTGGTCTCCTTCTCCCAGGGCGCCTGGTAGGGCGCGGTGAACAGCTTCAGCTCGCTGTCCTGGTTGCCGGACCGGTAGAGGGTGGGGTCCGGATCGCTGTAGCCGACCCGCTTGGTGAACTTCTTGTCCACCCGCTCGATGTCCACGTACACGCCCTGGTCGGCGCCGTTGAGGAACAGCTGCACGTAGCTGGCGCGCGGCCCATCCGCGCCGGCGGCCTCCAGCAGGTCGTAGCCCAGCTTCTCCACCATCAGGGTCCGGTCACACATCTCCGCGACCAGGTTCAGCTTGCGGCGGCCCTCGATGCTGACCCCGTCCGGCAGCTCCACCCTCCAGCTGCGCTTGGGGAAGAACCGGGAGCTGCCGCCGCGCAGCCGGACCAGGACGTTGTAGGTCCGGCCGTCGAACTTGAACTGGCCGGGCTGCTCCTCGGTGTACGGGTCCGCGCTGAACTTCTGCAGGGTCGCTTCCGGAATGGTCAGCTCGTAGTGGGGGACCTGGGTCTGCAGCGGCGCCAAGGTGTACGGCTCGGGAGTTCCCGCGTCCTCATCGGTCCCGGCGTCGGTTCCCCCGTCGGTGCCCGCGTCGCTCCCGCCGTCGGTGCCCCCATCGCTCCCCATGTCGGTGCCCGCATCGTTCCCGGCGTCGGTGCCGCTCCCGGCATCCGGCGGAGGGAGGCTGGTGCCTCCATCGCGAACCTGCGTGATCGGCTGGCCGTTCCCGCACGCGACTGCCAGCACCAGACACGGCACCGCGATCAGAAACGTTCGCCTAGCTCCCACGCCCCACCCCTTCCAAGCCGTCGGCGGACTGGTGCAACGCATGTGCTCGGGTGGGTTCGTCCAGAAGCAGACGACGGGGGTCCACTGGCTCCACCGGGGTGGGGATCAAAGTTCCCACCCCCGGGAACTTCCTGCCCAGGATCGGTAGGCCCCTGCTGCCCCGTTGCCCAGGCAGGCATCAGCCCCCCTGATGTTCCCGGGTGGAATTGCGAAGGGCGGCCCGGCCGGGTCGCTGGCTACACTGGAGAGATGTTGCCCTCCTCACTGGTGACCGTCGGGACCATGAACTTCGGCGCGCGGACGCCCCGGCCGGAGGCGCGTCGGATCGTGGACCGGGCCATTGAACGGGGCGCCACCTTCTTCGACACTGCCAACGTCTACGGCGACGGGGAGTCGGAGCGGATCCTGGGCGAGGCGATTCGCGGCCGTCGGGACCAGATCTCCATCGCCACCAAGGTGGGGTTCTTCCGCCGGGGGGGCAAGCCGGAGGGGCTCTCGGCGGAGGTGGTCCGGACGGCGCTGGGCGAGAGCCTGCAGCGCCTGGGCACCGACTATGTGGACGTCTACTACCTCCACGTCCCGGATCACGGCACCCCGCTGGCGCAGACCCTGGACGGCCTGCAGCCGCTGTTGGAGTCCGGGGCGGTGAAGGCCTGGGGCGTCTCCAACTTCGCCTCCTGGCAGATCGGGGAGTTCAATGCGCTGAGTGACGCGCGGGGGATGGCCCGGCCGGCGATCTCCCAGGTGCTCTACAACCTGCTGATCCGCCAGCTGGACGTGGAGTACTTCGCGTTCACGCGCCGTCATCCGCTGCACACCACCGTCTTCAACCCGCTGGCCGGCGGACTTCTGGCGCGGCCGGCCGCTCCGGGGGCGGCGGTGCCCTCGGGATCCCGCTTCGAGAAGAACAAGCTGTACCGGGGGCGCTACTGGAACGACGCCCTGCTGGAGCTGGGCGGCCGCTACCAGCAGCTGGCCGCCGAGGCCGGGCTGTCCGGGGTGGAGCTGTCCTACGCCTGGCTGGCCTCCCGTCCGGGCGTGGACTCGCTGCTGGCCGGACCCGGCAGCGTGCAGCAACTGGACGCGGCGCTGGACGCGGTCTCAAAGAAGCTGCCTCCCGAGCTCCTCGCCAAGGTGGACGCGGTGCACCGCGACTTCGTGGGCACCGACGCGAGCTACGCCCGGTGAGCCTGTTGGAGCCAGGCGCGGAGTCCCTGCCGGTGGACGAGGTGCTGGCGCACTACGCGCAGCATGGCTACGCGCGGCTGGGGAGGGTGCTCTCCGACGACGGGCTGCGACAGCTGCGGGCGCGGGCCCGGGCGCTGATGCTGGGCGAGGTCACCTATCCGGGGATGTTCTTCCAGCTGGACGCCACCACCGGCCGGTACGAGGACGCCCCGCTGGGGCTGGGCTGGCAGGGACCGTCGCTGGCGTACCGGAAGCTGGAGAAGCTGGAGCTGGATCCGCTGTTCCTCGCCTGGCTCTCCAACCCGCTGTTCGAGCGGGTGGCGCACGGGCGGCTCGAGGGTGGGGTGGTGCTCTATCGCGCCATCTTGTTCAACAAGGGCGAGGGCACGGGCGGCAGCGACATCCCCTGGCACCAGGACGGCGGCAAGCTGTGGGGGTTGAGCCAGGAGCCCCAGCTGCAGATCTGGACCGCCCTGGACGACGCCCCCGAGGACGGCGGCTGTCTGGAGGTGCTGCCCGGCAGCCACCGGCAGGGCCTGGCCACCCCGCTGGGCGGAGTGGTCCCCGCGGACTACGTGGCCCGGGTGGAAGCGCAGCAGTCCAAGGTGATGCTGCCTGCCCGCGCCGGGGAGGTGATCGTGCTGCACAACCAGTTGCTGCACCGCTCCGGTCGGGGCCGGCCGGGGCTGGGTCGGCTGGCCTTCTCCGCCTGCTACATGAGCGCCGCCACCCGCTGCCTGCGCAAACGGAAGGCGCCGCGGAAGTTCCTCCCGGTGTTCTAGGCGGTCGCGAAAGTCCCCGGCCTGTTCTAGAGGTCTGCACCGATGAAGCCCTGGATCACCCTGGCAGAAGCGAAGGCCCCGGACGGGAAAGTGCTGATGCTGCAACAGCGGGACGACGAGTTCTGCGTCCGCGCCGGAGGTCAGCTGCTGATGGGGAGCCGCGTCCACCGCTCCGAAGATGCGATGGCCGCCGCGGGGCTGGAGGGGCTGCGGACCTCCAAGCCCAAGGTGCTGATCGGCGGGCTGGGGCTGGGCTTCACGCTGCGAGCGGTGCTCCAGCTGCTCCCCGACGCGGGCCGGGTGACGGTGGCCGAGCTGGTCCCGGGGGTGGTGGAGTGGAACCGTGGCCCGGTGGCCCAGCTCTCCGACCACGCCCTGGATGATCGCCGGGTGGAGGTGGTGGAGGGCGATGTGCTCAAGCTGATGCGACAGCGCCTGGGGACCTACGACGTGATCCTGCTGGATGTGGACAACGGTCCGGCCGCGTTCACCCAGGGCTCCAACGTGGCCCTCTACAACGACACCGGGGTGCACGCGCTGCGCGGCGCGCTGCGGACCTTCGGACGGGCGGTGATCTGGTCCGCCGGTCCGGATGGTCCGTACCTCAAGCGGCTGGGCCGGGTGGGCTTCGACGCGGAGATGCGGACCGTCGCCGGTGGGAAGGGCTCGGCGCAGCACACCCTGTTCGTGGGGACCTGCCGTCGATAGCGGGATGTCTCGACAGCGCCCGGGTGCCGCCCTAACGTCCGGGGCCGTCGTTGGGGCCGGAGAAAAGTCGAGTCGTCTGTGCTGCTTTCGGGCCGTCCCTTCTTCCTGCTGAGCCTCGCCGCCGTCTTCCTCCAGGCCGCGCCTGACTGCGCCGGAGAGAAGCCACCTCCCGAGCCTGTCCCCTACGCCCTCACCTACCGGCTGGAGCTGAACCACGCCGCGGAGGGGAAGGTCGTGACCGGACTGCCGGACGCGGTGACCTTTCGGTCGGCCTCCGGTCATGAGTTGACCCACGTGGTGCAGCAGGCAACGACCGGCGCCCGGGTGACGGTCCGGGGATGGGATCCGGTCCGGCTGGCCGCGGCGGAGAGCACCGGGGCGGAGGCCTTCTCCGCCTGGCGCAACCAGGTGGCGACGCTGGGCACCTGCCCCGAGGGCGTGGTCTGCGATCCTTCCGCCGAGTGGGCCAAGAGCGGCCCGGCGCTGTCTCTAGACGGGACCCTGACCGCGCTGACCGAGGACGGGGAGTGGCTGTTCCGCTACACCTTCACCGAGGCCTGGCCCACTTCAGCGGTGTCCGCGCCGGGAGTTCTGCTGGAGCTGGGGCTGGCCACGCGGCTGGGTCGGGTGGACTGGAATCCCCAGCACCCGTTCTTCACCGAGCTCAAGACCGTGTACAGCATCACCGGCGGCGACGGCGCCACCGGGCTGACCGTCACCGATGCCGTCACCGGCCGGGACATCTTCGGGCTGCGCGCCCAGGCCCTGGGCATCGACTCGCTGCTGGCCTCGTTGGATGCGGCCTATGAGCACCCGGGGATGAGCTCCCGCCGGGTGGCCGCCTCCGGGCCCCGCCGCAGCTACACAGGCGGCCGCTTCCTGCTGGAGCTGGATGGCGCGGTGGCCGGCGGCTTTTTGGACCTGGGCGGGCTGGAGGCGGAGATCGAGGTTGTGGAGTACCGCAATGGGGATGACCCGATCACCCACAAGCGCCCGGGCAAGGCCAAGTACAAGAACCTCGTCCTCAAGCGCGGCAGCGCCAGCAGCGGGGTGCTGGAGGCCTACAAGAAGGTCCTGGCCGGGACGACCGAGCGGAAGTCGGGATCGATCATCTACCTGGACCGGGAGGGCAACGAGGTGCTGCGCTACAACTTCTTCGAGGCCTGGCCCTGCCGTTGGAAGGCGCCGGAGCTGAACTCCAGCAGCGACACGCACATTGTGGAGGAGCTGGAGTTCGCGGTGGAGCGGGTGGAGCGCGGGTAGCCACTCCTTGAGGCACTTCAGCTGCCTGCCCACGCCCTCGAACAGCGCGGAGCAGCGGTTGGCGCCGGCGCACTCGAACGCCTTGCGCAGGGTGGCCTTGGAGACGCCGGGCGAGAACAGCTGCATCCCCGAGCGGGTCACCCGGCGGTAGGATCCGGTAGGCGACCATGTCTGCGACCACCAGCCCGGTGGTGCGCAACAGGAAGGCCAGGTGGCGAACGTCGCTGGAGGCCGAGGCCCAGTCCCCCACCCCCATCGCCCGGCCGAAGCGCAGTCGGGTCCAGTTCATCAGCTCGAAGAAGTTGGGGATGGAGGCCGCCATGAAGTTGGTCCCGCTGGGCTCTCTTACGCGCAGGTCGCGGAGCACATCCCAGTGATCGAAGGCCTGCAGCTCCGCCATCCAGTTGAAGTCCAGGCCCTCCAGGTCGTAGTCGCGGATCTTCATGGGCCAGTCATCGCCGTACTCGCGCAGCCGCTGGCGGAGCGGGCTCCCCAGGCGCAGCAACCCCGGCGGGCGATCGCCCCCCTCCCAGTCGATCCGCACGCCCATGTACGCCCAGGCATCGCGGGTCCGCTGGGCCTGGGCAGGTGGAAGCGAGCCTCCCTCCATCGCTCGGGCCTCCTCGCAGAAGCGGTCCACCAGCTCGTCGGCCAGCCTGGCGTTGTCCGCCAGGAACCGGGCCGCCTCAGCGGCGCGCGGATCGTCTCCTGCGTCGCCGCCGTCCAGATCCGGTGGGGCGCCCACCTCGGACAGACGCGACTCCCGGTCCACCGCGGCGGTCAGGGCCTGCTCCAAGGGGCCGCTCGGCTCAGCGCTCCCGGATCGCGGCTGAGAGGTGGAGGTCCGCTCAGCGGCGGAGGTTCCGCCTGTGACGTCTGCCGGCGCTGGACTGGGCCAGAGCGCCCAGGTCCCCACCACCAGCACCACTGCGACCAGCACCACCACCGGCCAGCTCCGCCTCGCTCTGGGATCGCTCATTTGAGCGAGCCATGATGCCAAGCAATCTGGAGGCCAGGAAATGTAGCCTGTCCCCTTTATTGGCTTGGTGCGTCAGTGCGCGGCCAGCAGGTGTTCGATCCCCTGGTAGCCATCTCGGGACAGGGTCCCGTAATGCAGCACCTGGCCGCCGGTGAGGATCCACGACTCGTCGAAGCCGTAGTCGGGGGAGCGGATCCGCACCAGGTGATCGCCTCCGCCGAAGGACCAGTGACGGCCGTCGGGGCCGAAGTGCTCGATCTTGGCGCCGGAGCGGGTCTTGATGTGGAAGCCGTCGCTGGGCTCATCCCAGGAGTTGTCGATCACGAACTCGGTCACCTGCCACAGGTTGCCCGACGGCAGCACGCCCTGGTCCACGTGCAGCCCGGAGTCGTTGGGCAGCCCGAACACCCGCTCGCGGGGGAAGCGCTGCGCGCCCCAGGCCAGATCGCCGTTCTCGCCCGAGTCGTGGTGCAGCCGGACCATCACGTTGCGCGCCAGCCCGAAGCCGTCGTTGTAGCCGCCGCTGTTGACGCTCCGGTAGATCCGCTCGCCGAGCTGATCGGCGCCGGCGGAGAAGCCCACCGTGAACAGCCCGCGCGCCTGACGCTCGTGGAGGAGCCGGCCAAACTTGCCCCACTCTCCATCGAAGCGCGCCCCCAACTGCTTGTAGCGCTCCAGCCCGGTGTGGCTGTGACCACCGCCCAGGATCACCACCTCCGCGGTGGCCAGGTGGTGCCACAGCTGCTGCACGTCGTGGTGGCTCAGCTCCGGCCGCCAGTAGAACGGGAAGGACTCCAGCCCCAGGTGCGCGTACTGGTCGAAGAAATAGCGGAAGTTCCCCCAGGCGAACTCTTGCGAACCAAGGTCGCCTCGCTCGGACATCGGCAGGAACATCACCCGCTTGTTGCCCCACCCGCCCAGGGCCCGCCCGGTGATGAAGCGTTCATGCAGGTACCTGCAGCGGTCGTGCGAGCTGTAGATGAGGACGGTGCCGTTGTTCATGAGTGAACGCCTATCATTTTCCGGCGTTAGCAAAACACCACCCTTCACGGACCGTAGTTTGATTGGTGCTCAAACTATCCGTAGCATGCGCGGCCATGGGTCCACCTCACAGTCGTCTCTCCTCGCTCCTCGTGCTCGGGGCGCTTGGCGCCTGCACCCACAGCGCACCGCAGCATCCCTCCGCCCGGGCCCCGGCTCCGGCCTTGCCCTCCGAAGTCCCCGCCACCCCAGCGGCTTCTCGCGCTGGACCATCGGTGGTGCTCGCCTCGGCGACGGCCCCCCTGGCAGCACGGCCGGAGGCTGCCCCGGTCCAGTTCACCGCTCCCACCGCCGAAACCTGGACCCCGGTCTTTTCGCCTGAATCGGAGGTGGTCGACCGGAGCACCTACACCCACCTGGCCCTGGTCTCCGGGCTCAGCGTGCCGCTGTACGCCAAGCCGGAGAAGCGCACCGTGGTGGGCTACACCGGCATCACCAGCCGGGTCCCAGCCATCCCCTCGGAGAAGGACTGCGAGGGCGGCAAGTGGCTGGCGGTCACCGGCAACGCCTACCTGTGCAGTGGCGACGGGGTCCGGCTGGAGAAGCGGCCCCTCTCCGCCGAGGTGCTTGAGGCCTGGACCCAGCGGCGCGCGCCGAACGTCGACCGGCCCACGCCGTACCGCTCGGCGGCGCTGCGGAACGGAGCGCCGATCTTCCGGCGCGCCCCCACTGCCAGCGAGCTGGCGCAGGTGGACCAGGGCCGCACCCCCAAGGTGGTGAAGCGGGTGCTCAATGGCACCCTGCTGATGGCGTACGTGCGGACGCTCCGTGCCGGCCCCGAGCGGTTGCTGGAGCTGCTCTCCGGAGAGTTCGTCCGGGAGAAGGACATTGACGAGTTCTTCCCCGAACCGGCCTTCCGGGGAGAGCTGCTGGGCAAGGAGGCCTCCTTACCCCTGGCCTTCACCTACCAGGACGCCCCGGTGTACTGCCTGGACGGCGAGTCCCCGGAGCCTTGCGGCACCGCCGCCAAGCACGCCCGCTTCTTCGGCGTCCAGCTGCTGCAAGAGCATGATCAGCAGCTGCTGGCGGTGGGCGAGGGCCTGGCCATTCCGCGGCACAGTGTGCGGATCGCCGAGAAGATCTCCCGCCCCAAGGTGATCGGCCGCAAGGAGCAGTGGATCCACATCGACCTGACGGAGCAGACCCTGGTGGCCTATCAGGGCAGCACCCCGGTCCGCGCCACCCTGATCTCCACCGGCAAGGAGGGACACGTCACCCCCCGGGGCCTGTATCAGGTCAACCGCGTCTATCAGACCAAGCCGATGAACGGCGTGGACGAGCTGGGGCCCTACCAGGTACAGGAGGTCCCCTGGACGCTGTTCTTCCGCGGCAACTACGCGATGCACGGCGCCTACTGGCACAACGCCTTTGGCGGTCCGCGCAGTCACGGCTGCGTGAACCTCCCGCCGGCGGACGCGCGTTGGCTCTACTACTGGGCCCAACCCGGGCTGGCAGAGGGTTGGACCGCCGACGTGCGAATCACCGGCCCGCGGGTCTACATCACCGGCGAGACGCCGGTCGAACCGCGGCCGACCCTGGCGGTGAACAGCGATCAGACGAAGGGGAGCGATGCGCGTCCTCTCGATTGATCAAGCGGCGCGCTGGACCCCAAGCTGGACCGAAGAGGTGAACCGGTGCGTGCGGCAGGAGCCGCTGCTGGACACCCGGACCTCGCTGGCGGGAATGAGCCAGGGGGCGTGGGCGGTGCGGCCGCGCACCATCTTCATGGGCGTGGGCCTGTGCGCCCGCGGCGAGCTGTCCCGGGCCGTCCCGCTGGACCTGCTGGGGATGCTGCTGCCGGCGGAGGTGCTGCGCCGCAAGCTGCGCTGCCAGGATCTGGTGGTGCTGATCGCCGACACCCACGCGCTGGCGAACGGCTTTCCGCCCCACCAGGTGGAGGAGCGCGCCCTGGCGTTGGAGCAGGTGCTCCACAACATCCGGACGGCCTGCCACCTGCCCGGCCTGCGCATCCTGCGCGCCTCCCGGCTTCACCAGGCCAGCGGCTACCAGCGGATGCTGCTTCAGGTCCGCAGCCGCGCCGAGCACGGGCTCCACGAGTACCTGCTGCAGCAGTACGCGGACGTGCTGTACCTGCACCAGCAGCAGGGCCCGGTGCTCAAGGTGGGCTGGTCGCTGCCCAGCAGCGATCCGCTGCGCCAGCGCGATGAGGTGATCTTGGACCAGCAGATGGCCGCCATCACCGGGGCCAGGCTCTCCTACGTCTACTGCAAGCCGGCCCGCACCCTGGCGGACGCCTCACCGCGGATGCCGCCGTATGTGGTCAAGCGACCGGAGAGCCGCCTCTGCCTGGATCGCCCAGACGATCCGG
Source organism: Myxococcota bacterium (assembly GCA_030857095.1). GTDB lineage: Bacteria > Myxococcota > Myxococcia > Myxococcales > Myxococcaceae > JALYOC01. Next base: position 35,549 of record JALYOC010000121.1, read on the forward strand.
CGTCCAAGCTCAGCTACGCCCTGCGGCGGGCCCATCCCTCCACGGTGGCCGGCTTCCGCAAGCACCTCAAGCGGCTGGTCTACACCTACGGCAAGGTGGTGGAGCCGCTGCCCAGGGGGACGCTCACCCATCGGGTGGCGGCGATGATGGCCCGGATCGCCATCCGCTGAACTTCGGTTCCGCCGGGGCACCCGCGGGCGCCCGGCAGCGGTTCAACGAACTACCCCTTCACGCTGCCCGCGGTCAGGCCCGACACCAGGTACTTCTGCAGGAACAGGAACAGCGCCACCACCGGGATGGAGACGATGATCGATCCCGCGGCGAAGTAACCCCACTGCTGGGAGAACCCGCCCACGAAGAAGCGCAAGCCGACCGGCGCGGTGTACATCAGCTCCTGGTCCATGAAGGTGGCGGCGAGGATGAACTCGTTCCAGCCGGTCATGAACGAGAACAGCGCGGTCACCGCCACCGCCGGCTTGGCCAAGGGCAGGATGATCCGCCAGAAGATCTGCCCGGCGGTGGCCCCGTCCAGCAGCGCCGCCTCCTCCAGGTCCTTGGGGATGGTGTCGAAGTAGCCCTTCAACATCCACACGCAGAACGGGATGGCGGTAGTGGCGTAGACCAGGATCAACCCGATCCGCGAGCTGCCCAGCCCCAGCCACTGCACCAGGATGATGTAGAGCGGGATCAGCATCAGCGTGCCGGGGAACATCTGCGACACCAGGAACGCCATCATCCCCTTCCGACGGCCCGGGAACTTGAAGCGGGAGAACGCATAGCCGGCGGTGCAGGCCAGGAACACGCCCACCACGGTGGTGGCCAGGGAGATGATCGCGCTGTTGAGCATCCAGCGCGCGAACGGCTGGTCGGTCATCACCGAGGTGAAGTTGGAGAAGGAGAAGGTCTCCGGCCAGGGGGTGATCGCCCGCAGCCGGTCCCAGAGGTCCGGGTTCTCCGGCAGGGTGGAGATCGCCAGGCTCTGGTTGCCGGAGAACGCGATCGTGGCCACCCAGAGGATGGGGTACAGGGTCATCAGCACCGCCGTCCCCAGGATCAGGTGGAGGTGGACATGGGTGGTGCGTTCGCCCGGCGCGGACATCAGTTGGCCTCCGTGGCCTTGGTGACGCGGTTCTGGAAGGTCCCGTAGACCAGCAGGATCCCGAAGATGACTGTGGAGTAGGCGGCCGCGTACCCGTAGCGGTACTTCTCGAACGCGAACTTGTAGGCCTGGGTGATCAGGATCTCGGTGGACCCGCCCGGCTCACCGGCGGTGACCAGGTAGATCACGTTGAACTGGTTGAAGGTCCAGACCACCGAGAGGATGATCGCCGGCACCAGCGCCGGCTTGAGCGACGGCAGGGTGATCGACTGGAACTGCTGCCACCTGCTGGCCCCGTCTACCCGCGCCGCCTCGTACAGCTCGATCGGGATGGACTGCAGCGCGCCCAGGGAAGTGACCATCATGAACGGGAAAGACAGCCAGCCGTTGGTGGTCAGCGCGGTGAGGAACGAGGTGAAGGGAGACTCGAACCAGCTGACCGGCGAGCCGCCGAAGATGGCGATCACGTGGTTCACCACCCCGAACTGCTGGTGGAACATCCCCTTCCAGATCAGCGAGGTGATGTAGTTGGGCATCGCCCAGGGGAGGATCAACACCACCCGGTAGATCGGCCGCAGGGCCAGGTTCTTGGTGTTCAGCAACAAGGCCAGGATCAACCCACCGGTGACGCCGATGATCACGTTGGTGATCGTCCAGATCACCGTGACCCACAGGGTCCAGTAGAAGTTGAAGTAGTTCACCACCCGGCCACCCTCGGGGGTGGACTTCGAGATCTCGAAGTCGCTGAGGATGTCGACGTAGTTGCGCAGCCCGACCCACAGGTCGGTCAGGGGCTTGCTGGTGTTGTAGAGGTTGGAGTCGGTGAAGCTCAGCGTGATCCCGTAGAAGAACGGGAAGAACACCAGCACCAGCATCCCCAGCAGCGCCGGGGCCACGTACGCGTAGGCCTGGCGGTGGGTGATGAAGGTGGAGAACAGCCGGGCCACCGCCCCGAAGCCAACCGCCAACATCACCAGCAGGGAGAGGATCCCCACCCCCACCAGCGCGCGGGTGGCGTCGCTGGAGGCCAGCGCCAGCTGCGCTCCCAGCCTGCCCTCGTCGGTCTTCCCCTCCGCGGTCAGCAGCTGCCGCGACTGACGAAACACGTTCGCGTCCCAGCGGGAGGCCATGATCGGCGGCTCTTGCGGGAGGTTCAGCTGGGTGAGCAGTCCCTGCGCGGTCTGCGCCTGGGTGCGCACGTAGTCGGCGACCTCCTCCTGCGCCGCGCGGCGATCCCCGACCACGGTGGAGATGGAGTGCCAGGCATAGAGCGAGGTCCCCAGCGCCAGCCCGCCGAGGGCGATCGCGGCCAACGCGTTGCGACGCTCGCCCAGCAGCAGGGCCAGGATCCCCAGCAGCGCCACCGGCCCCAGCACCGCCAGCAGCGCGAACAGCACGTTGGGCTTGGGCGCCACCCCGGCGGTGGGGGTCTGCACCTCCACCAGGCCGATCACCATTCCCTCGCGCTCCAGCGGCGCGGCCAGCCTGGAACTCCCGCCGGCCAGGGGCGTGATCTCGATCTCTTCCTTGCGCGCCACTCCCTCCTCGCGGTTGGTCTCCACCGCGGCGCGCAGCCGCTGGCCCTGGTCGTAGAGCTCCTTCTCCTCCCGCTTCAGCCGCCGCGGGGCGTCTTCGCCCGGGTGGGTGGAGGCCTCCAGGGACAGCCCGCTGAACAGGATCACCCGGGCCTGCGAGCCGCCCGGGGCCTGCTGCTGCCAGGCGGACACCGCCGCGCGGATCGCCTCGCCGTCCTCGCCGGTCCGGACCACCAGGTCCGCCAGCGCCAACACCGAGACCACCGCCTTGCGCTGGTGGCGCGCGGTGACCGCGTCCTCCCGGGCCTGGGAGAGCAGCCCGTACGAGAGCCCCACCGCGACCAGGGAACCTATCCCCACGCCCAGCAGGAACCGGAACCGGTGCGAGGCCGCCTTCTTGCCGGCGGGTGGAACGGGAGAGCCACCACCCGGAGCAGCCGGACGGCCCTCGTCGGGACGGGGAAGCGCAGCGCTGTTGGCCATGGGTGTTGGGCTACTTCTTCCGCAGGCCAGCCACGTCCTTGGCCAGCGACTGCTGAGCGGTCTCCAGCGCCGCCTTGGCGGGCGTGGTGCCCTTGGTGATGGCGTTCATGGCGTTGGTCGCCGGCGACCACATCATCGACATCTCGGGGATGTTGGGCATGGGCACCGCCACGTCCACCTGCTGGCGGAAGGCCTTCAAGGTGGGGTCCGCCTTCACCTGGGCGTCGTCGTAGACCGCCTTGTTGGCCGGGCTCTGACGGCCCTCCAGGCCCAGGACCTTCGCCGCATCCAGGTCAGTGAGGTACTTGGCGAAGTCGAAGGCCGCGTCCTTGTTCTTGGACGGGGCGGAGACGTACACGCCCTCCACGGTGATCCACGGGCGCATCGGCTTGCCACCCGCCTCGTCGATGTTGGGCAGCGGGGCCAGCCCGTAGTCCACGCCCTTGGCGATCTCGCCCAGGAACCAGGGGCCGGAGAAGACGATCGCCGCCTTTCCGGCGTTGAACAGCGAGGTGATCAGCGCGCTGGAGGGCTCCTTGGGGAGGATCTTGTCCTGCCGCTGCCACTTGAGCACCAGGTCGATGCTCTTGGCGTTCTGGGGCGAGTTGAGCACCGGCTTGGCCCCGGCCTCGAACACCCGGCCGCCGAAGCCGTTGAGCAGCGGCGCGTGGTAGTAGAAGTTGGCGTAGTCGTAGGCCAACCCGAAGCGTCCCGCAGACGCGTCGGTCAGCTTCTTGGCGACCTTCACCAGCTCACCCGTGGTCTTGGGCGGCGTGGGGACCAGCTTCTTGTTGTAGATCATCGTCAGGACTTTGTAGTTGAGCGGCAGTCCGTAGGTGGTCCCCCGGTAGACCATCGCCTCCAGGGTGGTGGGCAGGAAGCGGGCCTTGATGGCGTCGTCCAGATAGAAGTCGATCGGCTCCACCGTGTTGCCGGCCTCGATCCATCCCCCCAGCCGATCTTGCGCGTAGATGAAGATGTCCGGGCCCTTGCCGCGGGGGACCGCCGCGGAGATCTTGTCCGCGAACGCGTCGTAGGGGACCGCCAGGGTCTGGACGCTGATGCCCTTGGCGGCGTTGGCCTTGTTGTAGGCCTCCACCACCTTCTCCAGCGCCGCCTTCTCCTCGGCGCGGTAGGCGTGCCAGACCACCACCTTCTTGGCGTCGGCGGCGCCGGCGGTCAGCGCCAGCAGGCCGGCCAGACAGACAAGCTTGTTGAGCAACTTCATGGTGTGAGTCTCCGGAAGATCAAACGTTGAGGCGCTGCTCGGAGGCAGCGTCGAAGAGATGCAGGGCCTCCAGCTCCACGCGGACGGGGAGTCGCTGGCCGAATTCAGGGGTGCGGTGGGAGTCCAGCTTGAAGGAGATCAGGTCCTCCCCTCCTCCCTCCAGCTTGCCGTGGGCGATCACCTGATCGCCGGTGGTCTCCATCATCTCCACGGTCAGCTCCAACCGCGCGGACTCGCCGCGGGCGGGCTTGTCGGCCTCCAGCACATGCTCGGGGCGGATGCCGATCACCACCTTCTTGCCGGCGTGGGCGGTGGCCACCGCCTTGAGGCCGGGGGCGACCGGGAGACTGAAGCCAGGCCCCACCAGGGCGCCGCCGTTGTCGGCGAGGGTGCCGTGCAGGAAGTTCATCGGCGGGGTGCCAATGAACTGCGCCACGAACACGTTCACCGGGCGTTCGTAGACCTCCAGCGGCGTGCCCAGCTGCTGCAGCTTGCCGTCCTTCATCACCGCGATCCGGTTGCCCATGGTCATCGCTTCGACCTGGTCGTGGGTCACGTAGACGGTGGTGGTCTTGAGCCGGTGCTGCAGCTTCTTGATCTCCGCCCGCATCTGCACGCGCAGCTTGGCGTCCAGGTTGGAGAGCGGCTCATCGAAGAGGAACACCGACGGCTTGCGCACGATGGCCCGGCCCACCGCCACCCGCTGGCGCTGGCCACCGGAGAGCTGCTTGGGCTTGCGCTCCAACAGCGGGGTGATCCCCAGGATCTCCGCCGCCTCGTTGACCAGCCGATCCAGCTCCGGCTTGGGCGTCTTGCGGATCTTGAGACCGAACTCCAGGTTCTCCCGGATCGTCATGTGCGGGTAGAGCGCGTAGTTCTGGAACACCATCGCCACGTCGCGATCCTTGGGCGGCAGCTCGTTGACCACCCGCTCGCCGATGGCCACCGTCCCTCCGGAGATGTCCTCCAGCCCGGCGATCATCCGCAGCGCGGTGGACTTCCCGCAGCCGGACGGACCGACCAGGACCATGAACTCATGGTCCTTGATGTCGATGTTCAACCCCTCGATGACGCTCACGTCGCCGTAACGCTTGGCGACGTCCTTGAAGACCACTCCGGCCAAATTTGCCTCCTCAGCGGGGGGCCAGGATTAGCGCCGACCGGGGGGCGATGTCGAACTGCGGGCCGCCTCCCGGAGATGCTTCCTTCCCGCTCAACAGATCGACCACCGCCCGGCCGCCCCACTCGGGCAGCGACTGGATTGAAACCTTGCCGGGCGTCCTGCCCCGGTTGACCACCACCACCACCCCATCCGACGCGAGCGCATCTTGCCGCGCGAAGGCGTAGACGTCGCCCTCTACCGACAGCCCCCGGTGGGTCCCGCGGGTCAACGCAGGATGTGCACGCCGGATGGCGATCAACCGCTTGTAGAACTCACGCAGCGCGTCATCGCGAGGCTGGCCCTTTCCGGGGAGGAGGTCCCTTTCTCCCCAGGGCATGTTGCTGCGGTTGTGGGGCCACTTCCCGCCGAGGCGGCCGACCTCCTCGCCGTAGTAGACGGTGGGCATCCCCACGGTGGTCAGCTGCAGTACCGCCGCCAGCCGGAAGGCCTGCTGGTCCCCCTGCAGCTGCGAGAGCGCGCCTTCGACGTCGTGCGAGGACAGGAAGTGGGCCAGAAGGTAGCCCCGCCGGGTCCGGTGCCGCTGGGCCAGGTAGCGGTCGTAGGCGACAGTGCGGCCCCGCCCCATCACGAAGCCCAGGGTGCTGCCCTGGAAGGAGAAGTCGAAGCCGGCGTCGATCTCGTCGCGGACGAACCAGGGGTCCAGCACCTGGGGATCTCCGCCCCACACCTCGCCCAGCAAGAAGAAGTCCGGGCCCAGCTGCGCTCGGACCCGCTCGCGGTGCTCGGTCCAAAACGGGTGGTCGATGTGCTTGAGGGTGTCGAGGCGGAAGCCGTCCACCCCGGACTTGCGGCCCCAGGTCAGCTGGGCGTTGAGCAGGTAGTCGGCAACTTCCGGGCGTTCGGTCTTGAAGTCCGGCAGCCCGGAGAGACACATCGTCAGCTCATCATCGCGGCCGCACTCCGACGGGGAACGCAGCCAGTCGCGGGTCTTGGGATCGGTGGTGTAGCGGGACCCGTAACCGGCGTGGTTGTAGACCACGTCCAACAGCACCTTGATCTTCCGGGCGTGCGCTGCGTCCACCAGCGCCTTGAGCTCCGCCTCGGTGCCAAAGCGGGGATCCAGCCGGGTGAAGTCGTCGGCCCAGTAGCCGTGGTAGCCCCAGTCGGGAAACCCGGCGCCGGTGACGAAGTCCGGGATGTTCTTCACCACCGGGGTGAGCCAGATCGCGGTGATCCCCAGGTCCGCCAGCTCATCCAGCTGCGCGGTGAGGCCCTTGAGATCTCCACCATGGAAGGCGCCCTTGGCTGAGGGATCCACCTGCACGTCGTTGGCGGGGTCGCCGTTGGCGAAGCGATCCAGCACCACGAAGTAGAGGATCTCGTCCCGCCAGGCGTCGCCGTTCGGGCGGGCGCCAGCGGCTGGAGCCGGCGAGCGCACCTGCGTCGCTGGAGGAAGGCTGGCCGCCACCACCTGCAGTGTGGAGACCGGCGGAGCGTTGACCGCGGAAGTGCTCGCACACGCCCAGACGTGCACAATTCCGAAGGCCAACCACAACCGTCTCCGGCGCCATTGGGGGTCCGACATGGGGGGCGTACCCTAGCAGCCACACCGAAGGTGGAAGAATCGCGCGCCAGGGGCCGGGGCGTGACCATCGGCCGTCACCGGCAACGAGGCTCGCGACGACCCAGGCAACGGGCTCTACTTTGTGCTGGGGGCCAATCGACCCTTCATTTCTTCCGGCCTCGAGCCCGCCGTCTGTAGAATTGGCCGCTCATGGATTCTGGCCGGAAGCAGGACCGGAAGGCCGTCAGCCTCCTGGTGAAGTTGCAGCACCCGAACCTCGACACGTTCGTCGAGCAGTACGCCACCAACCTCAGCCCGGGCGGGATGTTCATCCGCACCAAGACCCCGCCCGCGATTGGGACCCGGGTCCGGTTCGAGGTGCAGATCGCCGGCGGCGTCCGGGTGATGAAGGGCAGCGCCGAGGTCCGGTGGATCCGCCAGCCGGGCGATCCCGCGGGCGCTGCGGGGATGGGGGTCGAGTTCGAGGACCTGGAGCCCTCCACCCGCGCGCTGGTGGACCGGATGCTGGAGGCTGCCAGGTCCAGGCTCGAGGCCCCCGCGGAGCCTGACCCGGCGGCCGAGTTGGAGGCCCAGCTCCGGGCGACCTACGGCGATCCTTCCAAGGCGCGCGCGCAGGCCACCCCCTCCATCGCTCCGCCGCCTCCGCCGATCTCCGCCATTGCTCCACTGATCGCTCCGCTCGCCCCGCGGCAGGCTCCTTCCCGGCTTGCCTTGCCGTTCGACGAACCGCCCGACAGCGCTTCAGGGATTCCAATCGAGTTCGAGCCGGGGACCTCCCCTCCGGAGGACGCGATCGATCTGGACCTGGACCTGCTGATCGCCTCCACCCCCGCGCCTCCGGTGGAGGCGGCGGACGAACCGCTCTCCGCGTCTTCGCCACCGGAGCTCTTCACCGACTTCGAGCTACTGCCCGAGGCGAACGCGCCCTCCCCGTCGGAGATCGTCAGCGATCTCGAGTTGGACTCCGACGACGCCCCCCCTCCTCTTCCTCCGGAGTTCGACACCGACTTCGAGGTGGAACTTGAGCCGGCGCCGACCGCGCGTCCTCCGCAAGCAGTCGCGCCGCCTCCTCCGGCGCCGACCGCGCGTTCTCCGCAAGCAGCGGTCCCCCCTCCTCCGGCACCGCCCGCGCGCTCTCCGAAAGCAGCCGCCCCTCCTCCTCCCGTCAAGGCCGCCCCTCCGGTGCCGGTCTCCACCCTTCCCACCGTGCGGCGCGACGCCCAGCCGGAGGAAGAGAACAAGCCCCCTCCGGTCCTGGCCAAGCCCTCCGCCCCGCCTCCGACCGAGGCCCCCAAGCGTGCCCGGGGCCCGGTGTTCCTCCGCCCGCCGGAGAAGATCGACGAGACCGGTCCGGTGATCGGCATCGACCTGGGGACCACCAACTCCTGCGTCGGGATCCTCCAGGGCGGCAAGCCGATCGTGATGCGGTCCAAGCAGGGCTACAACACCCTGCCTTCGATCGTCTCGGTGACTCCGACCGGCAAGCTGCTGGTCGCCCACCTGGCGAAGAACCAGATGCTGCTCAACCCCAACCACACCATCTACGGGGCAAAGCGCCTGGTGGGCCGCGCCTTCGACAGCGCCACGGTGCAGCAGGTCCGCGAACGGTTCCACTATGAGGTCTGCGCCGACGACGCCGGCCGCGCGGCGGTCAAGCTAGGCGAACACGTCCTCTCCCTGGAAGAGGTGCAGGGCCTGGTCCTGCGCGAGTGCCGGGAGATGGCCGAGCGGGAGCTGGGAAGGCCCATCTCGCGGGCGGTGGTCACCGTCCCCGCCTACTACTCCGAACCGCAGCGTGAGGCGGTACGGAAGGCGGGCGCGATGGCCGGCTTGAAGGTGGAGCGGATCCTCAACGAGCCCACCGCCGCCGCGCTGGCGTTCGGCATGAACCGCGAGCTGAACAAGAAGGTGCTGGTCTACGACCTCGGCGGCGGAACCTTCGACGCCACCGTCCTCAAGATCGAAAAGAACGTCTTCGAGGTGCTGGCCACCGGCGGCGACACCTTCCTGGGTGGCGTGGACTTCGACAACGCGATCGTCGACCTGCTGCTGCAGAAGTTCCAGAAGACCGAGGGGGTCCCCTTCTCCGGCGACTCGGTGGCCCTCTCCCGGGTCTCGGAGATCGCGGAGAAGGCCAAGTGCGCCCTCTCCGAGCGCACCACCTTCGACGTCCACGTCCCGATGCTGATGGCGGTCGACGGCGGGCAATGGAAGGACCTGCGCTGCACGCTGACGCGGGACGATCTCAACGACGCCACCTTGGCCCTGGTTGATCGCACCCTGGACGTGGTCCGCGACGTGCTGCTGGACGCCGGGCTGAAGGCCAAGGACGTGGACGACATCATCCTCGTCGGCGGACAGAGCCGGATGCCCCGGGTGAAGGAGAAGCTCAAGGAGCTGTTCGGCAAGCCCGCCCAGGCCTCGGTCAACGCCGATGAGGCGGTGGCGCTGGGGGCCGCGCTCTACAGCGGCTCGGTGGACAAGGTGAGCAGCGTGGTGCTGATCGACGTACTCCCGATGACCATCGGCATCGGCATGACCGGCGGCGCCTTCAAGCGGGTGATCGAACGGAACACCCCGCTGCCGGCCCAACGGTCCTTCTCCCTGCCCACCAGCCGGGACAACGAGACCACCCTGGAGTTCGACGTCTTCCAGGGCGAGGACCAGAGCATCGCCGGCAACGACTATCTGGGCACGGTCCGGATCGAAGGGCTGCCCCGGGCGCCCAAGGGCGTGGTCAAGCTCGCGGTCACCCTCCGGCTGGACGCGGAGTGCGTGCTCCACGCGGAGGCGGTCGACCTGCAAAGCCGCAAGACCGTCCACACCACCCTGGCCACCCGCTACACCCCCGACGAGGTGCAGAAGAAGCTGGGCCTCAGCAAGGAGCAGGTGCGCAAGGTGAACGAGAAGCGCGCCCAGGATCTCACCAGCCGGGGAGGCGGCTTCTGGTCCTTCCTGAAGAAGGTGGTCGGCAAGTAGCTCAGCTGCGGCGCGGCCCATTGTCGTATTCCCCGCCTCGCCGACCTTGAAGCATGGTTCGCGCATGAGTCACGTCTCAGCCAACGATCCGAAGAAGCTTCGCGAACGGCTCGCCAACGCCCTCGAGGACGGACGCGTTACCCAGTGCGAGGCCAGGCAGATCAAGAAGCTGGCCAAGAGGGACGGCGTCACCCAGGAGGAGCAGCAGTTGCTTCACCGGGCGCTGACCCAGCGCAACGATCTCTTTGAACCCAAGGCCCAGCATCAGTTGTCCGAGGTCGCGAACTTCACCCCGGGGGAGAACATCGCCCCCAACGCTCCCGAACAGGTCCGCGCCGAGATCCGCCGCGCCCTCTACGACGGCCGGGTCAACCTCACCGAGGGCCAACGCATCGAGAGGCGGATCAGCCGCGGCGGGGTGACTTTGGAGGAGCGCCAGATGCTCCTGCGCCAGCTTGACCGTCACGGCGACGCCTTCCATCCGCAGGTGAAGGCCAACCTGGAGCAGCTCCTCCGCGACACCGAGCCGGTCCTCCCCGGTCTCCAGGTGCAGCACGCCGGAGGCCTGGAGATCCGCGGGGACGGGGTGCGCCCCTCCGCGATCAACGAAGCGGCGCGCCTGGCCGGAGAGATGACCGCGCATCGACCGGACATCGCCGCGCGGTTGGCTGCGGCCGGCCACGTGGTGTTGATCATCCCCAAGGACGGGAAGCTCACCGACCTCCCGGAGTTCGCGTCGCTGCAGGGGACCCTGACCTTCGATGGCCGACCTTGGGAGGAGATCCGCGGCGTCGCCAACCATCGGGGACCGGACGGCCGTTACTACACGGCGATCGCCGAGGAGAACCTGTCCGATCTCTCCGTCGATGGATACGGCAACGGGAGCGTCGGGATCCACGAACTGGCCCACGTCATCCATCGGTTCGGGTTGCCGCCGGAGGAGCAGCAGGAGATCAAGGCGGCCTTCGATGCCGCGGTCGCCCGGGGAGGCCCCTTCTCCAGCGACTACGGGGCGAACAACGAGCGCGAATACTTCGCCGAGCTTGCCGGCACCTATTTCAGTCGTGTCCAGGCCAGCGAAGCCGGACAGACCGCGGAGTGGATCCGCCAGAATGACCCGGCGGCGTACGCGCTGCTGGAGCGGATCTTCGGCCCTCCCCGGAACCTGTGAGAGTGACCGCCATGGCCAACCGCTACGAAGTGAAACGGGATGGAGAGCTGGTGCTGACCTTCAGCGATAAACCGGGTGTCCTGGTGAGCACCGCGATGCCCGCCCCCGGCCAGTCCCCGCTGAAACATCCCTTCCTCAACGCCCGCGCCCTGGACGCCCGGTTCGAAGGTGAGCTGGGCGTGCTGGCGCGCGGCGCGACCTCGGTGGACGGCTTCATCGCCGCACTGGAGAAGGCCGGCTACCAGGTCACTGCCGGGTAGCCCCCGGTTTACGCCTGCAGGGCGTAGAGGGTCGTGACCTCCTTGGATCGCACCGCGTGCAGCGGATCGCTGGCGTCCTTCGCCTTCCCGTGGCGGGCCGGCGTGGATCGTGTCCACTTCACCTTCAGCCCGGCCTGGGCCAGCTGTTCCTCCAGCCAGGTGGGGGAGCGCAGCCCCAGCAGCACCGCCAGATCCGAGAGCAGCAGCAGGCCGGTGCCCCCCGGCTGGAGGTGCTCGGGCAGCCCCTGGAGGAAAGCGGAGAGGAACCGTCCGTCGGCGTCGAACACCGCCCGGTCGAGCCGGTTCTTGGGGGCCTCCGGAATCCAGGGCGGGTTGCAGACCACCAGGTCCGCGCGGCCGGGCGGAAAGAGGTCCGTCTCCAGCGCCTCGAACTTCTTGGCCAGTCCCAGCGCGGCCGCGTTCTCCTTCGCGCAGGCCACGGCGCGGGGATCGATGTCGGTGGCGGTGGCGTGGCTGGCGCCCCGCTGGAGGAGGAGGAAGGACAGCACCCCGGTGCCGGTGCCGATGTCAAACACCCGCCCCTTGACCTCCGGCACCGTCCCCAGCAGTTCCACGTAGTCGGTGCGGGTCGGCAAGTAGACGCCATAGGCCGGCTTGAGCATCCCCTTCAGCCCCGGAACCGCCAGCCCCTTGGCGCGCCACTCGGCCGCGCCCAGCATCCCCAGCAGCGCCTTGAACGGGACCAGGGTCTGATCGTTGGTCGCCGGTCCCCAGGCGGAGCGGCACGCCTCGGCCACCTCGGGCGCGCGCGACAGCGAGAGCCGGTAGTTGCGGTCCAGCGACACCAGGACCCGGGAGAGCGTCCGGTGCTCCAGCTCGCGCGCGCGGCGCTCCGCCCGGAAGGCCTCCAGCGGCGTCTTGGGCTGATGGCGGGTGGTCAGCCGGCGCGCCAATGCGCCGATCAGCTGCTTGCCGTTGTGGAAGTCCCCGGTGAAGAGCAGGAACTCGCCGGCCTTGAGGCGGCGCAACCCCACCGCCGCGCTGAGGCGGTCGTCCACCTCGGTAAATTTGGTGGGTGCCGGCTCATCGCTCTCCGAGTGCCACGTGAACGGCTGCATCGCCTATCGCCTTTCCCCAGGCGACGCTGGGTACCCGCGCGCTCTGGTCGCGCGAACGGCCCGAGTACGTCGCTTCGGCCTCCAGAGTCCAGCTTCGCAAGGGCGCCCCAGGTCGATTGAACCCGCTGGCTTCCCCCACCGCCATCAACTACCAGTTGGCCTCCGGGAAACGACGCCATGTTCAAACACCCACTCTGGCTGGTCGGCTTCCGGCCCTTCTTCACCCTCGCCTTCCTCTCTGCGGTGTTGCTGCCGGTGCTGTGGGCGCTGGTCTTCTCCGGGGTGCTGACCCTGCCCGCGTCCGGGCTGGCCCCGGTGCAGTGGCACGCCCACGAGATGCTGTTCGGCTTTGGCTGGGCGGTGCTGGGCGGCTTTCTGCTCACCGCCAGCAAGAACTGGGTGAAGCGCCGCGGGATGCACGGCGGACCGCTGGCCCTGGCGGCGCTGCTGTGGCTGCTGGAGCGCGGGGCGGTCTTGTTGCCGGCAGAGGGACCGCTGTGGCCGCTGCGCCTGGTGTTGCTGTACGCCTTCGGGACGTACGTGATCGGCTACCTGGTGTGGACCCTGGTGCGCTACCGGCGGCAGGACACCTTCTTCCCGGACAACGGCTTCTTCATCGTCGCGCTGCCGCTGTTCCTGGTGGCCCGCGGACTGCTCTTGCACCTGCCCACCTGGACGGTGGGACTCACCCTCTCCATCGGCATCTTCCGGCTGGCCTTCGCGGTGATGTTCGAACGGACGATCACCCAGTTCATGAAGGGCACCGAGGGCGTCACCCTCCCCCGCCACGCCTGGCTGGATCTGCCAATCAAGGCGTTGATCCTTTTGGGCGCCTTCGAGGCCCTGCTGCCGGCGCGGGTGGCGGCGCTGGTGCTGGGCGCGGCGGCGCTGTTGCTGTTCGTCCGCTGGGTGCTCTGGAAGCCGCTGTTGGGGCTGCGGACCTTCGGCAACGGGATCATGTTCGCCGGGTACCTGGGGCTGGTCCTCCACCTGGCGCTGGCGTCGCTGCGCTACCTGGGCTGGGGAGTGGGGATCGGCACCCCGGCCACGCATGCCTTCACCTTCCTGTGCATGGGCTTGATCATCCCCGCGATGCTGATCCGGATCGCCCAGGGACACACCGCCCGGAAGATCCTCTTCACCACCTCGGACAAGCTGGGCTTCGCGGCCATGGGAGCCGGAGCCTTCTTCCGGCTGGTGGCCACCCAGCTGTGGCCGGCCCAGTACGTCACCTGGGTGGCCCTGGCTGCCACCGGCTGGGCGCTGTGCTTCGCGGTGATCGGCCTGCGGGTGGTGCCCTTCCTGTGGCAGCCACGGCTGGACGGCCGCGAACACTGAACGGGGGGCGGTCCGGTTCCCACCCTACCGCCTCCGCCTGCGTCCAACCGGACCGTTCACCGCCCCATCCCAGGAGAGAACACCCCCACCCTTTGGGCCCCGACCCGATATGGTCGGCCCGCCTCGATGCCCTTCTGCTCCCTGATCCTTGCGGCGGCCCTCTTGACTGCCGCCATGCCAGCGACCCCGCCGCAGACCCGTCGGGAGGGTGTGCTGCGGTTCGGCGTCGACCCTTCGCTGCAGGATCGCGGTGGGGCGCAGTACTTCTTCACCGTCCTGCACCCGCAGCCCTCCCCGCTGCAGCGAGAGCCGGTGCGTTCGCTGGCCCGGATGCTCCCCGCGGGTGGCAAGGACTGGGACCCGCTTCACGCCATGGCCAGCCGCTTCGTCTACACGCTGGAGAAGGACGTGACCTTCTTCACCGCCGAGCGCGCCGACGACCTGACCTACATCCGCGCGCTGATGCCGGAGGCCAACGTGGAGCGGCTGGGGGACCGGTTCTTCCGCAGCCACCTGCTCCCCGCCAGCAACTTCCGGGTGCGCTTTTTGGGAACGCCTCAGCTGGCCCAGCCGGAGCAAGGCCCGCTGATCAAGACCTTCGTGGCCTTCGCCCCGGAGCTGGGCGTGCCTACCGCGATCGCCATCCAGGTCAACGAGGACTTCGAGCGGGTGATGGCGGTCCGCACCGCCGAGATCAGCGTCACCTGGACCGGCTACTACCGACTGGAACGGGGACGGACCCGGGTGGTCAGCTACGGGCTGACCCTGCTGCACAACACCCCACCCTTCTTCCTGGGCGGGGACGACCGGCTGCACGACTCGCTGCTCAAGGAGATGGTCCGGCTGATCCACGGGATGAGGACCCTCCGGCCGCCGCCCCCGGTCCTCCCGGTGTTGGTGCCGCTGCCTCCGGAGGCACCTGCCGATCCCCGCTCGGGTCCCGACGGCGGCGCCGACCGGCCAGATGCAGGGCCGGGGCCCGGGGACGCTGGCAGGTGAGGAGGGTGGGCACGTCCGGTCTGCATCAAATGCGCGCGAGAAACGGCCCGCGCCCCTCGGCTCTTGGTACAGTGGGTGTCGAATGAGGTTTCGGATCGCGCGGACAGATGGCCCCCGGTTCACTTTTGGTCCTGAACGTTATGAGGTCGCCCTGCGGCCGATCGGCACGCGCGCCCGCAGCGAGCAGACGACGGCGGACTGGAGGATCCGGGTGGAGAAGGCGACGTTCACCTTCGCCTTCGTGGCGGAGGGCATCGAGATCACGGTGGAGGGCACCATGCCTCCGCGACGGGTGAAGATCGTTGTCCAGGAGATCGCGGAGAACATCGCCGCCTACACCGAACAGTATGGAAAGGTGGAGGAGCTCTCCGAACCGCCGCCGGAAAAGTGACCCAACCCGGCGTTCGATAAGCCGATTCTGGCGCATGACCGGATCCACCTTCCGGTAAGGTCCCGCCCGAAATGAACGGCACCCCGACCACGAACAGCGCAGCCCTGGCCGACCCCGAACGCGAGTGGCTGGAGAAGGTCTACCAGCGCGGCGCGCGACAGCTGACCGTCCGGGCGGTGATCGCCGGGATGCTGATCGGCGCGGTGATGTGCCTCTCCAACCTGTACGTGGTGATCAAGACCGGCTGGTCGATCGGGGTCACCATCACCGCCTGCATCGTGGCCTACGCCGGCTTTGGGTCGCTCAAGCGGCTGAAGCTGTCCAAAAACGAGTTTACCCCCCTGGAGAACAACGCCATGGGGTCGGTGGCCTCCGCGGCCGGCTACATGACCGGCGGCGGCAACATGGCGGCGCTGCCGGCGCTGCTGTTGCTGACCGGGATGCGCCCGGACACCGTCCCGATGATTCTGTGGTTCATGACCATCTCCATGCTGGGGGTGTTCGCGGCGATCCCGATCAAGCGGCAGTTGGTGAACATCGAGCAGCTGCCCTTCCCCACCGGCACCGCCACCGCCGCCACCATCCGCGCTCTGCACTCCCACGGCGGCGAGGGCAGCCGCCAGGGAAAGCTGCTGTTCGGCTCGGGGGCGATCTCCGGCCTGCTGGAGTTCCTGACCAGTTGGAAGATCCTCCCGGTGGACAAGGTCCCGCTGTTCGGCGCCAAGGCGGCGCAGTGGACCTTCTCCATGCCGCTGGGGGTGTTGCTGATTGGCGCCGGGATGTTGATCAGCCTGCGCACCGGCTGGTCGCTGCTGCTGGGCGGGATCGTGGCGATGGGGGTGCTGGCGCCGTGGATGCACGACCTGGGCGCCATCCCCACCATCGGCTTCAAGTCGATCATCGAGTGGACTGTGTGGCTGGGCGCCGGGATCCTGGTCTCCTCCGGCATCATGGCGTTTGCCTTCCAATGGAAGTCGGTGGCCAAGTCCTTCAGCGAGCTGGCCGCGGTCCTGCGCCCCAAGCAGAAGGGTCAAAAGGCACCCGAGGATCCGATGGCCGAGGTGGAGTCCCCCACCTGGTGGACCCCGGCCGGCTTCATCGTCTTGGGGCCGATCATCGTGGCGCTGGGGCAGTACCTGTTCGGCATCCCCTGGTGGATGGGCGCCCTCTCCCTGCCCCTGGCGTTCGTGATGGGGATCATCGCCTCCCGGGTGACCGGTGAGACCGACTTTACCCCCACCAAGGCGCTGGGCCCGGTGACCCAGATGATCTACGGCGCCGCGCTGCCGGGGAACATCACCGCCAACATCATGGGCGCCAACGTCACCGGCGGGGTGGGACTGCACGCCGCGGATCTGCTCACCGACCTCAAGTCCGGCTATCTGCTGGGCGCCAACCCCCGGCAGCAGTTCTACGCGCAGATGTTCGGCTGCGTGGCGGGTGCGGCGGTGGTGGTGCCGGCGTTCAACCTGATCATCCCCTCGGTGGACCTGCTGGGCACCCCCGACTTCCCGGTGCCGGCGGCGCAGGTGTGGGCGGGCGTCTCCAAGGTCCTGGTGGCCGGCGTGGGCGCGCTGCACCCCACCGCCCGGGTGGCCGGGCTGATCGGTGTGGCGGTGGGCGCGGTGCTGGCGGGCCTGGAGCGCTACGGCCCCAAGAAGCTGCTGCCCTTCGTCCCCTCGCCCGGAGGGCTGGGGATTGGGATGATCATCCCCGCCTACAACTCGATCGCGTTTTTCCTGGGGGCGCTGATCGCCGCGGCGCTCAAGCGCTACCGGCCCAAGCTGGCCGACGAGGCCACCCTCCCGGTCGGCTCGGGCTTCATTGCCGGCGCCAGCCTGGTGGGCGTGGCGGTGGCGATGCTGATCGCCTTCGGGTACGGCCCCAAGTAGCCACCGAAGGTGTCAGGCTACATTTTCGACGCTCCGCGTCTGAAATGTAGCCTGTCCCCTTTATCGACCCGGTGCGTCAACGGCGGCTGTCGCGGGCCTTGGTGATGAAGGTCTTGTAGATGCCGAAGTGCAGCGGGACGGTGTGGATCAGCAGCTCCGGGTGCCACTGGACGCCGACGGCGAACGGGTGACCGGTGACCTCGATCCCCTCCACCACGCCTTCGGGGGAGGTGGCGCTGATCACCACGCCGGTGCCAGGGGTCTTCACCGCCTGGTGGTGGGTGGAGTTCACCATCACCTGGCCCTTGCCCAGCATCTCCGCCAGCTGGGTCCCTTCCTTCACGTCCGCCGGGTGCTGGGGTTGGGTGCGGTCGTGCTCCTGCTCGTGGTTCTTGGCGTTCTTCACCTCCTTGAGGAGGTCCTGGAAGAGGGTCCCGCCCAGCACCACGTTGAGCAACTGCATCCCGCCGCAGATCCCCAGGATCGGCAGCTGGCGCTCCAGCGCGCCCTTGATCAGCGCGGTCTCGAAGGAGGTCCGCCCATGCTTGAGCGTGCCCAGTCCCTCGCGCGGCGTCTCCCCGTAGGCCTCGGGCGGAACGTCGAACGCGCCGCCGGTCACCAGCAGCCCGGAGATCCGGTCCAGGTAGGCGTCAACAGTGGTGGGATCATCGGCGTAGTGGAGGATGAAGGGCAGCCCGCCGGCGCGGTGGACCGCGTCCGCGTAGGCGACCTTGAGGTCGTAGTAGGGAAAGCCGTTGGGATGGACCGAGTGGTCGGGCGTGATCCCGATGCTCGGGCGTCGCGGCTGACCATGTCCATGCCCGGGGTGTGTGCGGGGTCTCATCCGGTGACGCCCATCTTAGCGGAAGCGTCCAGGAACAACTGGTGCAGGACCCTCGCCCGGGCCGGAATGTCCTCGGCCAGCAGCAGATCGGACACCACGGCGGCCGAATGCACGCCTGTCCGGGCTACGTCGCCGATGTTGTCCCCGGTGATCCCGGCGATGGCCACCAGCGGCAGCGGGCTGTGCGCGGCGATCTCCGCCAGCCCCTCCAACCCCAGCTGTGGCGCGTTGACCACCTTGGTCTGGGTGCTGAACACCGGGCCGATGCCCGCATAGGCCGCCCCCTGGGCGTGGGCCGCCCGGGCCTCCTGCAGCGAGCGCACGGTGACCCCGATGATCGCCTCTGGTCCCAGCACGCGGCGGGCCTCCTCCGGGGGCAGGTCCTCGTCCCCCAGATGGACCCCGTGCGCGCCAGAGAGCTGCGCCAGATCAACCCGGTCGTTGATCACCAGCACCGTCCCGGCGGCGCGGCACCTGAGGGCCAACTCCCGGGCGATCTCCAGCGCCTCGCGCATCGGGGTGCGCTTGAGCCTCAATTGGATGACCGGTACCCGCCCCTCAAGCAGGCGAGCCCCCTTCTCCTGGAGCGACAGGTCGACCCGGACCGTGTCGTCGACCACCGCGTACAGCCCGGGAGGAAATGGCCTGACGGCCCGCGTTGACAGCATGCCCCCCTGCTATAAGGTGGCCCGCCCATTTTTTCTAAGCACATCTTCAACGGAAGCAGGAACCTCCGATGGCCGACATTGATCTCAGCAAGCTCGACAAGCGCACCGTGGAGCGGCACCTCCGCACCGGCGTGATCGACGAGAAGACGTACGAGAAGTTCCTCAAGGCTCAGCCGGACGTCGCCGAGAAGGGCGTCGTGGTCGACACCCAGATGTTCGACGAGGACCTCGAGGAAGAGGACGACGAGACCGACGAGGACGCCGCCGAGTAGTCGTCCCGCTGTCCCTGGCAGACCGAGCACCGGAGGCGAAGATGAGCGACGAGAAGCGCGGTGAGACCTTCGTGATGAAGGGACCGGGCCCCATCGAGTTCACCACCTTCGTGCTGGGTCTGGCCCACACCTCGCTCATCCACCTGGGCGATGTGCCCAATCCCGAGACCGGCAAGGCCTCCCCGGACCTGGCCCTGGCGCGGGAGACGATCGAGCTGCTGGTGATGCTGCGTGAGAAGACCCGCGGCAACCTGAGCGCCGAAGAAGAGCGGGTTTTCGAGGACGTGCTGGCCCGGGTCCGGCTGCGCTTCGTCGAGGTCTCGCGGCGTTGAGCGACAAGCCGTCACAGCTGCCTTCCTCCTTCCGGGTCGTCACCTGGATCGCCCTGGTGGTCACCGGGCTGATCTCGTTCTGGGGCCTGGCGGAGGCGATGAGCGTCTTCAATCCGGTCCCCCTGGAGCAGCCGCTGCCCCAGACCGACGCCCCCCTGGTGGATCCCCAGTTGGTGCAGGCCATGCTGCGCGCCCAGCTGGACGCTGGGGCGGGGATGCGGGGCCCCCGGGGCGCGGTGTTGATGTTCCTGTCCTTCATCTGCGGCCTGGCCAGCGTCTCGGCGTTGCGGCTGCTCTACCCGGCCGGTCTCCCCCGGGAGGGGATGCGGACCATCACCGGGGGGACCCTGCTGGTCGCCGGCATCCTCCGCACCATCGACGGGGCGATGCAGCTGGTGATCACCCAGCGCACGGCCGCCGCGCTGAAGAAGGAGCTGGAGGCGGGGCGTGCGGGCAGCCTGGGTCTGGAGGGCCAGGCCGATCTCCTCCCCTCGGTGATGATGGCCGGTTCGCTGGGGATGACCGTGTTCATGGTCGGGACCCTGATCGGCGCGGCCCAGTACCTGCGCAGCGCCCGGGCCAAGGAGATCGTCCGGGCGGTGGACGCGGCGACCTCCCGGTCCACCCCCAGCTAGGCGCTGGGTCAGGACGCGCGAGAGAGGACGTGCGAGGGCAGCAGATGCCCCAGCGCATCCGCGCTCTGCGACCCATCCAGGGTCAACAGCCCAGAGGGGGTCCGGGGCATGGTCAGCAGTTCCTCGCGGGTGACCCCGAACACGTAGGCCAGGTGACCCAGCGGCCAGCGGCTCTTGACCTTCTCGAAGTCGGCGTCGGTCATGTCGTCGTCCTCGCCGAGGTCCGCGCTCTCGTAGCGCAGAAGCTCGCCACCGACCCGGCGGCCGTTGCCGTAGGCGACGACCTCCTCGAAGTCGTCGTCCAGGACATACGCGTGGACGGTCAGCCCGGCGGTGGCAGAGAGCAGCATCGCCAGGGCGTGGTGATCGCCGTACCACTGCGCCCCGGCCCGCCCGTAGGTAAACGCCGCGTCGTAGGCCAGCCGCACGACCTTCCGCCTCGGGATCACCGAGATCTGGAGGGAGGCGTTCACCGGATCCTGACCGTCGGCCACCAGCGCCTCTCGCGCCAGTCGCACCAGGTCGACCGAGTCGAACCTCTCCAGCCGTAGGAGATAACCGCCGTGTGCTTCCAAACGCCCCCCGAATTGAGGCGGCCCTCTACTAGACCTACCGTTGGTATTGCAACCTCGAGGGCCGAGGGGGGCGGCTTGCCAAGATCCTTCACGCCCTTAGGTTGGATGCATGCGACTCGACAAATACACGGTGAAGGCGCAGGAGGCGATCCAGGAGGGCCAGACGGTCGCCCGTCGAGCCAACCATCCGAATTACGAGCCCGAGCACCTCGCCAAGGCGCTTTTGTCCCAGGACGACGGCATCGTGACGCCGATCCTGCGGAAGGTGGGCGTGGACCCCAAGCTGGTCGTCTCCCGGGTCGACGAGGCGCTTGGCAAGTTCCCGACCATGCAGGGAGGCGAGGGAGCGAACCTCTCCCAGCGGCTCCTCAAGCTGTTTGACAAGGCCGAGGACGAGGCGCGGACGCTCAAGGATGAGTTCACCTCCTCCGAGCACCTGCTGATCGCCCTCACCCAGGACAAGAGCATGATTGGCGAGGTCCTCAAGTCCTCCGGGCTGACCCGGGAGCGGGTGCTGGGGGTCCTCAAGGACGTGCGCGGCGGCAGCCGGGTCACCTCCCAGGATCCAGAGGGGACCTACCGGGCGCTGGAGAAGTACGGGCGCGACCTGACCGAGTCGGCGCGCGCCGGGAAGCTGGATCCGGTGATCGGCCGGGACGAGGAGATCCGCCGGGTGATCCAGGTGCTCTCTCGCCGCACCAAGAACAACCCGGTGCTGATCGGCGACCCGGGCGTGGGAAAGACCGCGATCGTGGAGGGCCTGGCCCGGCGGATGGTGGACGGGGACGTCCCCGAAGGCCTCAAGAAGAAGCGGCTGATCGCCCTGGACCTGGGAGCGATGGTGGCCGGCGCCAAGTACCGCGGCGAGTTCGAGGAGCGGCTCAAGGCGGTGCTCAAGGAGGTGGCCGACGCCGAGGGACAGGTGATCCTGTTCATCGACGAGCTGCACACCCTGGTCGGCGCGGGGAAGGCCGAAGGCGCGATGGACGCGGGCAACATGCTCAAGCCGGCGCTGGCGCGCGGGGAGCTGCACTGCGTGGGCGCCACCACCGTGGAGGAGTATCGCAAGCACATCGAGAAGGACGCCGCCCTGGAGCGGCGCTTCCAGCCGGTGCAGGTCGGCGAACCTTCGGTGCACGACACCATCAGCATCTTGCGCGGGCTCAAGGAGCGGTACGAGGTCCACCACGGGGTCCGGATCCAGGACTCGGCGCTGGTCTCCGCCGCCCAGCTCTCCCACCGCTACATCGCCGACCGCTTCCTGCCGGACAAGGCGATCGATCTGGTGGATGAGGCCTGCGCCCGGCTGCGGATGGAGATCGACTCCATGCCCAACGAGATCGACGACATCCGTCGGAAGATCACCCAGCTGGAGATCGAGCGCGAGGGCCTCAAGAAGGAAACCGATCCAGTCTCCCGCGAGCGGCTGTCCAAGCTGGAGCGCGAGGTGGCCGAGCTGGGCGAGACGTTCAGCTCGCTGAAGCTGCACTGGGAGGCGGAGAAGGAGGCGATCTCCAAGATCCGCGGCCTCAAGGAGAAGATCGAGAAGGCCCGCAACGACCAGGCCAACGCCGAGCGGGTAGGCGACCTCAACAAGGCCGCCGAGCTGAAGTTCGGGGTGATCCCCTCCCTGGAGAAGGAGGTGGGCGTCCACAACGCTCAGCTGGCGCAGCTTCAGGAGAAGCAGAAGTTCCTCAAGGAGGAGGTGGACTCCGAGGACATCGCCGAGGTGGTGGCCAAGTGGACCCACATCCCGGTCTCCAAGCTGCTGGAGGGCGAGGTCCAGAAGCTGGTCCAGATGGAGGAGCGCCTGGGCCAGCGGGTGATCGGCCAGAAGGACGCGATCCTGGCGGTCTCCAACGCGGTCCGCCGGTCGCGCTCCGGACTGCAGGATCCCAACCGGCCGATCGGCTCGTTCATCTTCCTGGGCCCCACCGGGGTGGGAAAGACGGAGACCGCCAAAACGCTGGCCGCGTTCCTGTTCGACGATGACTCGGCGATCATCCGGATCGACATGTCGGAGTACATGGAGAAGCACGCGGTGGCGCGGCTGATCGGCGCGCCCCCGGGCTACGTGGGCTACGAGGAGGGCGGCCAGCTGACCGAGGCGGTGCGCCGCCGCCCCTACTCGGTGATCCTCTTCGACGAGATCGAGAAGGCCCACCACGACGTGTTCAACGTGCTGCTGCAGATCCTGGACGAGGGCCGGCTGACCGACAGCCAGGGCCGGACGGTGGACTTCCGGAACACGGTGCTGATCCTGACCTCCAACCTGGGCTCGGCCGCGATCCAGGAAGGGATGGCGGGCAAGGAGACCCTGGACGAGGCCACCCGCGGCGAGGTGATGGAGGCCTTGCGCGCCAACTTCCGCCCCGAGTTCCTCAACCGGGTGGACGAGGTGGTGATCTTCGAGCCGCTGACCCGCAAGGAGATTGGCCGGATCGTGGAGATCCAGATCGCGCGGCTGCAGAAGCTGCTGGCCGACAAGCGGCTGGAGCTGAACCTGACCGGGCCGGCCCGCGAATTCCTGGCGGAGCAGGGGTTCGATCCGGTCTACGGAGCGCGGCCGCTGAAGCGGGCGATCCAGAAATACCTGCAGGATCCGCTGGCGCTCAAGGTGCTGGGCGGAGGGTTCGTCCCCGGGGACGTCATCGAGGTGGACGCGGGGAAGAGCGAGCTGGTGCTCAAGAAGCAGGCCCGCGCCTAGGCAGACATCACAGGCCACCCACCTGGGAGAGGGAGGGAACTCCCAGGTGGAGGGCCTGCCCGCCATCAAGGCGGGGAACGCATCGGACTATCCGCCGTCCTCGGTGGTGGAAGAGACGCTGGACCAGAGCGGAAGCTCCTCCAGCGCCGCCTCGCGCACTGACTTGCGGGCAAAGGCCTGGGCCTCCTCCACCAGGGAGGAGGTCTCGCCGGACCGGGCCGACCGACGGCAGGCGCGACACCACGACTGACGGCGTGCCTTGCCGTTGATCTTGCGGAATCCGAACAGCGCGGAGACCTCCCCGGCGGTGCCACACCGGGGGCAGCGGGCGGTCCCGGCAGGGGCGAGCTGCTCGGTGCCACAGCGGGCGGTGGAGCTGGCCTGCGCCTCCACCGAGGCGATCAGCGAAGCAGACACCGAGGCGCGGGCCTCAAGGGGCGCCGCCCCAGACGCGGAAGCTGCGGTGGCCGGCACCGTGGTCCGGACGGCCAGCGAGGGGGCCGGCACGCTGCCCCGGGCGGCCTGCTGATAGCGGTCTTGTCGCTGGTAGGAGTTGCCG
>JALYOC010000138.1 GCA_030857095.1 Myxococcota bacterium
GTCTGGGCCTGGTGCTGGTGCCGGGCGTGCCCCTCCGGCTGATCGCCGACACCTCGCTGGCCGAGGGCCGGACGGCGCGACTGCTGGTGCTGGAGGCGCTGGCGCGTCGCGATGGCCCGTCCCTCCACCCGGCAGTCTCGGAGGAGCCGGTGCGCGCCACCCGCGCCCGCTACATCGACTTCCTCATCCCGGGGTTGATCGCCTTCACCCTGATGAACGCCAGCATGTTCGGGCTCGGGTTCGGGGTGGTGAACATGCGCATCGGGAAGATGCTCAAGCGGTTGACCGCGACCTCCATGCGCAAGCCTACCTTCCTGGGCACCATGCTCCTCACGCGCGGGTTCCAGGTCTTGCTGGAGGTCGGGTTCCTGGTGCTCCTGGCGCTGGTGCTCTTCGACGTGAAGGTGGCCGGGAACTATCTGGCGCTGCTGGCCTTCTCCATGCTTGGCGCGTTCTGCTTCTCCGGCGTGGGACTGCTTGCCGGCAGCAGGACCCGCAATGCCGAGACCGCAGGCGGCATCTTCAACCTGATCACCGTGCCCATGGGCCTGGTTTCGGGGATCTTCTTCTCTACGTCGAACTTCCCCGACTGGCTTCAACCGCTGGTGCGGTGCCTCCCCCTGGCCGCCCTCGCGGACGGGCTGCGCGGAATCATGGTGGATGGCGTCACCCTCGGCTCGCTGACCTTCGCCATGGCAGTGCTCCTCGCCTGGGGGGGGGTGACGTTTGTCGTGGCCGTCAAGGTGCTTCGCTGGGAGTGACGCAGCAGGAGAGGGTGGGTTGCAGAGCCAGGCCCCTGTGCTAGTGTTTCTCACCAGATGGTCGATCTGGGAGTTCTCCAGGCCTTTCCGAGCCGTCATTCTTGGCCACCGCGGCAAGGTGCGGTTGGCCTCCAGCCCCTAACCTTGATTGGTAATGGATTCATGAGCCTTCCACGTAGGGTCGGGACGCTTGCCGTGCTGTCCATCTTCGCCGTGGGCTGCGATCTCCTGGACATCGCCGGGAGTGAGAATGCAGTCGGGCGCGGCTCAACGGTGTTCGACCCCTACCGGGGGCCGGGTGCCGCGATCAAGCTCGGCCTCGAGGTCTACAACGGATGCGCCATCCTTCCCAACGGCGATCCCATTGGACCGGGTGGCCTCACGGTGCCGTACCCGGCGGAGTGCGAGAACTTCAACCTCCCCGCGGGAACGAAGATTCCACCCGGTAGCCCGATGCCTATTTTGACCGGCACGGACTACTTCCTGGACAAGTTCGCCATCGTCGACACGGTGGAGGACCTCCACACAAATCCTGGAAACATGGTGGAGGTGACGGAGTGGCTCACCAACCAGACCACCTTCGCCGGTCTGGATTGGTCCCAGCTGAGCAAGGTCGACGAGAACTGGCTCTACTCGGATGGGATCACCCTTCGCACCATCCAGTTCGGAAACGCGGCCTGGCAGTTGGACCTGACCCAGACCTTCACCGTCGAACTGTTCGACTCGGCCGGGGGACGCAAGTCGCAGGTGGAGTACGCGCGCTCGGAGTTCCTCTCGGAGAACGCGCAGAGCGGTCACAGCCGGTTCGCCTGGTCGGTGTTCGGGGGCGGCGCGCCCCAAGGGCCGGGCGAGACCATCGTTCGGCCTGCCCCCTTTCCAGTCGGTGAGGGTCCGCCGGTGACCTTCCGCACCATCGCCCGGTTTGAGGTGGCGGGCTCCGCCAACCCGTTCAAGAGCCTTCGGGTCGAGTCCGGGCTGAGCGGCGAGGGGTTCATCAAGGTCACCTGGAGCGCCCTGCCGGACAAGCCTTTCTACTTCCCGGTCCAGTTCGTCGAGCCCGAGGAGCTCCCCACCGACTGCTTCAGCATTATGGGGGCGCCCACCCCCTGCGACTTCGGGCTCGAGCCTGAGGTGACGTTCAGCGCGCCCACGGACCAGGTGGCCTACGCGCCGGGGGAGGCGTTCAGCTTCACCATCGGATTCAAGGACGGTGCCGGCAACTACCTCCACCCGTCAGAGGCCCTGCCTAGCTATGGCGAGTTCATGCGCTCAAGCGCCAATGGGCTGCTGTACCGCAATCCGGGCCACATCGAGCGGTTCCAGGCGCAGGACACCGAGACCATGGTCCGGGTCTACGGCCCCCTGCAGGACATGGAGACCTCCTATGGCTATGGCCAGCGCAAGTTCTTCATGTTCCCCGAGGGGAACGAGCTGCTTCCGTCACTCATCCCCACGCTGGGCCTGTTGCCAGGTGCGTTCGAGTTCAAGCCGGCCACCCGCAATACGGTGACGCTGCCCCCGGACGCCACGCCCGGCACCTATGCCGTGGTGGTGAAGGGGAACAGGGGCTGGATGGGTGAGCGGTTCGCCAAGCAGGCTACCTTCCAGTTCCAGGTGGGGCAGGCGGCGCCTACCCAGTACCCAAGCCAGGTGGGGAACTGTCAGATCTGCCACCGCGGCGTGATCTCACTCGACAACATCCGCCACGGCGAGTCGGTGGACAACATCGAGGGGTGCAAGAGCTGCCACAACCTGGAGGTGTTCAGCGGACTCTTCGGGCCCAGCATCCACTCCATCCACATGAAATCGACCCGCTACACTTCCGACAAGAGTGATTGCTCGGTCTGCCACCTGACCCGTGCCAGTGCAACGCGCCCCAGCGTCGCGGGTTGTTCCACCTGCCACCTGGGTCTGCACGGCAACTCGTACTTCGACCTCCAGTTCAAGGAGATCTACGAGGCGCCGAACACCTACGGCAACTGCGCCCAGGCGTGCCACGTCCAGACCACTCCGTCCCAGCACATCCTTCCTCCTCTGTGAGGCCGCGAATGAACAACGCCCTTCGACGCACGCTGCTCTCCTGTCTGGCGCTCCTTTGCGGCTGTGAGTTTGATCTCGGTGGACCCGGGCCGACGCCTGAACCGGTCCGAGAGGTGCCGGATGTCGTCTCGGTGAACGGGGTGACCTTCGACCCCGAGTACTACCTGCTCAGCTTCCTGCAGTGTGGGGATCCGGACTGCCCGCCCCCCCTGCTGTTGGAGGGCATCCCCCACGTCGAAGGCGCCAAGGTCTGGAGCGCGGAGGTGAGCGCCATCGAGCCGGGCGCCGAAGGGCTGGGGGTCTCCATGCCGGCCCCCACCGGGTTCGATGGCATCTTCACCATCACCGGGATTCCTCAACCGGCTGACCTGAGGCTCTACCTGCACGCCTACGTGCCGGATGGTGCCAGCCCCCCTTCGGAGGGCGAGCCCTTCCCGAAGGAGTGGCACCCCGGGATGGCGCCGCTGCCCGCCTATGCCTACCTCCCGACCACCACCGTGAAGCCGATCTTCACCGAGGCGCGCTCTTGCTTCAACCAGCGCGCGGTGATGATCGGAGACGCCGGGGCGCTGGAGGCGGTCGCGCTCTACCTGACCCTGATTGGGACGCCGACCACCGTGAGCGATCTGCTGGATTCCTCCAAGACCGGCGGCGTGCTGGTGTGGTGGAACCAGGTCCCCGGCGACGTGGTCCTCCGGGTCCCGGGGTTCGGCACCATGACCGAGGTGGACGTTGGCGACACCTACCTGATCAGCTGGGCGCCTCCGGGGTTGGGACCGCCGTTCCAGTCGCAGCTCGGGCTCTTCGTCGACGATACCAACGACCCGGCCAACTCCTTCGGCCTGACGGTGACGGTGCTGCCGCCCACGCTGGACGCCTACACCGAGGTGAACGTCACGCCTTTCGACCCGGTGGACGATCCCTCGGAAGGGCGGCCCTGGCCGTTCCTGCCGCTTGATCCCATCAGGGTGCGGCCGGGAGAGGTCTCGTATGGGGAACATCAGCCCGGCATTCCCTCCGTCCAGGGTCGACCGGTGCCGGCTGGTGTTTGCTACGCCCCGGAGATGTTGGGCCCGCCCCCCGGCGAGGGGCCGACCCGCGGAGGGATGCTGCGGGGACGGATTGGCACCTGGCGCCCACCGTTCAGTGGATTGCAGGCCACCACCACGAGCCATCGACGCTACTAGGCCGAAGCTCAACCGGCCTCTGTACCCGGTGAACCTTGACCTGAGCGCGGAGCCGACAGGCGCCGCGCTGAGACGTCACTGCGCGAGGATGCCTGCGCGCCGGGCCTCGGCGCGAGCGAACTGTTCGCGCCGCGCGTGGATGGCCCGGATCGCCCGCTCGACGCTGTCGTCCTCGTCCCGGACGATAATCACGATCCGGAAGGTCTCCTCCTGGACGTCCAGGGCGAGCACCTGGAGGCCGCTTTCCCCCAGCGCCCCGATCACGCTGGAGATCGCCGCCGGGCTGGCCACCACCCGGTCTCCGACCACGGTCACCACCCCGCGTCCGTAGGCGATCTCCACCTCCGGGTCGAACGCCCGGAGCGAGCGTTCCATCCGCCGGACGTAGCCACCATCGAAGAAGAGGACCCGGGCCCAGGTGCGGCCGCCGAGCGTGCACGGGCTGAGCTGGAGGAACTCGGAGTAGCGGCGCTCCCGCTCCAGCGACACCAGCAGGTGAACGGCGGAAGCGGCGCCCATCCGAACCACGGCGCAGTCCTTCCTGCCCACCACGATCTTCAACGGATGGGCCGCGTCCGCGTCCGGGGCGAAGCCCAACAGGGTGGCGCGCTCCGGACGCCGGAAGTCCACGATGCGGACCGGGAAGTCGCCTCCGCTCTCCTCCAGGTCCTTGATGGCGATCGGGTTGAGGATCTTCATCCCGAAGGTGCCGGCCAGACGGACCTCGGCGTAGGTGAGATACGGGATGTGCTCGAGCCCGCGGCGCTCCACCTTCGGATCCGCGCTGAGCACCGGGCCGTCCTTGAGCAGCTCCACCCGGACGGGGCGCCTCTCCCCAAGCAGGATGCCCAGATCGAGTGCGCTCCGGTCAGACCCGCCCCGCTCGTAGGTGGTCTCCGCTCCGTCCAACGTCTTGCCGACGAACCCCGCGACGCAGACCACCCGGTGCGCGGACAACAGCTCCACGAGCGGGCCTGTTGCCAAGCGTGACTCCTCCAGCAGGAAGCTGGCGCTGTCGTGATCCCCGTCGGTGACGAGCGGCCACTGGGCGAAGTCCAGGTTCCCAGCGTCGATCCCGTGGCTGGTCAGAATGGCAGTCAGGGCCGCCGCCATTGTCAGCTCGCCGGTGTGCGCCAGCGCTCGCGCCCGGACCACGCCCGCGAAGCGCCGCTCCTCCGCGGCCGCCTCGAAGGCCCTTCGCCACTGCGCGGAGGCGGCCTCCAGCACGGAGAAGAACCCACCCCGGGGCGCCGACTCCATGAACCGCTCGGCGAGCGCGCGGTAGACGGCCTCGAAGACCTCCAGCCCCGCCTCCTCGCGGCGGGACCGGCGCTGTCCGACCGTGGTCGCAATGTCCGTGAGGGAGGAGATCCCCCCCTCGAACTCGGCCAGTGGGGCAGACGGGACCACGACCACCCGGGCCTCGCGCGAAAGCTCCCGCACCCGGTCGACCACGAAGGGAAGGTTCTCTCCCCCCAGGCCCAGGACGCCCCCGCCGACCTTGACGACGATGACCGGTTCGCCCGGAGGCGTCATTGCGACCGGGGAGGGGCGGGCGGACACCTAGGCCAGCTCCTCCCTCAGCGCCTGCTCGATCACCGAGAGCCCCTGGATCAACAATTCCGGGTCGATGGTGAGCGGAGGCATGATCTTGAGCACCGTGTCCTCGCGACCGCAGCGCTCGACGATCAGGCCGCGCTCGAAGCACTTGCGCGCCACCCGGCCGGAGACGGACTCACCCCCGCACCCGGCGAGGTCGATGCCCCACAGCAGTCCCGCGCCCCGGATGGCCAGGCCAGCGGCGAGGGGCGCGATGCGCTGGGCCAAGGTGCCCTCCACCAGGCGCGCCTTATCCGCGACCGAGCGCGTGAGCTCCCCGGTGCGCCAATACTCGTCGAGCGCCGCGGTGGCGCCCACGAAGGCCAGCTGGTGCCCCCGGAACGTCCCGGTGTGCTCCGCGGGATTCCAGACGTCCAGCGCGGGGCGCATCAGCACCAGGGACATGGGCAGCCCGTAACCGCCGATGGACTTGGAGAGCGTCACCATGTCGGGGACGATTCCGGCCCGCTCGAAGGAGAAGAAGGTCCCCGTGCGGCCACATCCCGTCTGGATGTCGTCACAGATCAGGACGATGCCGTACTTGTCGCAGATCCGACGCAGCCGCTGCAGCCAGGGGATGGGGGCCAAGTAGATCCCGCCTTCCGACTGGATCGTCTCGAAGACGATGGCCGCCGGGAGATCGATCCCCGAGTTCGCGTCCTCCAACATCGCCTCGACGAAACCGAGGGAGTCCTCCATCCGGTACGGACCGTCGGCGAAGGGAAGGAACGCGCCGAACGGGAGCGGAACCCCCGCCGCGATGCGGCTGGAGCGATTGGCGGTGATGGCCAGGCTCCCCAACGACATCCCGTGGTAGCCCCCCGTGAACCCGAAGACGGGGTACCTCCCCGTGATCCGTCGGGCCAGCTTCATCGCCGCCTCTACCGCGTTGGTTCCGGTGGGGCCGCAGAACTGGACCTTGTACTCAAGCCCCCGAGGCCGCAAGACGACCTCCTCCAGGGTCTCGAGAAACCGCCGCTTGGCGCTGGTGTACATGTCCAGCCCGTGAATCACCCCGTCGCTCTCGAGGTACGCAAGCAGCCTGCGCTTGATGGAGTCGGGGTTGTGGCCGTAGTTGAGCGCGCCCGCGCCCGAGAAGAAGTCCAGATACTGCCTGCCGGCCTCATCCCATTGGAATGCGTCCTTGGCGCGCGTGAACACGGTTGGGAAGGCCCGGCAGTAGGAGCGGACGTTAGACTCGAGGCGCTCGAAGGTAGAGGCCTCGTTGGGCTCGCTGGCTGCGGGAATTGTCGCTGGAATGATGGCGGGGGAGGAGCTCATGGGTCAGGACACGTAGTTGAGGTAGGAGCGGTAGAACGGCATCACCGCCTCGGCGGGAAGGCCGGCGCACAGCCCCACCGCCAGGGCGAGGTTGTAGCGGACGTTGGTCAGCGGCATCCCCCTCCTCGCGGCGAGGACGCCTTGCACCGCGCTCTGGGCGGTGTGCCAGTCGATGTTGAAGGAGATCGACACGCCCAGGCCGCGCACCTGGTGCAGCGTGCCCGGAGGGACGTAGAGCACCTCGCCCGGCCCCAGCGTGCACTCGGTGGGGCGAGCGTGGCGGAACAGCGGGTGCCGCTCATGATCCGGCGCCGCCGCGTTCACCTCCGACCAGCGCCAGTCATGGAGGTAGCAGTACGGGGCGTCGCGGCGGTCGATCAGGATCCAGTGCTTGCTGCCCTGGACCTGGAAGAAAAGGTTGTGGGTCTCCAGGCAGTCGAAGTGGAGCGGGGTGAAGCTGCCCCTGGGAGCCAGGAAGAACTGGGTGAAGTCCCACCACCTGCGACGGTACATCCGGGGGAACAGCTCCCTGGGGAAAGGCTCGGCGTCGCCCACCAGCCCAGGGGCAGCCGAGAGCAGCGGCAAATCGTGCAGGTAGGGCGCGGGCTCGGCGTCCTCGGGCCCCCGGGCGTGTGCCTCGATCACGTCCAGGTACTCGCCCAGCGTCATCTCCATCGTCCGGCGCCGCGCGATGTATCCATCCTTGACCCGCACCCGCATCCCGCCCGCCTGCTGGCGGAAGTACTCCGGGCTCCACCGCTCCAACGCCGGCCAGCGGGAGATCGCGCCGGTGAGGATGACGGGTCGGCCGGGCTCGACGTACTCACCGTAGAACTCCTGGCGAGTCAGTAGCGGCCGCCGCTCCACACTCGGGAATGCGCTGCTCATCGGGTGCCTCCGCGGTGGAGCATAGCTCAAACCCGCGCAGGGATCGGAATGCCAGACGGGGAGACGATAACGCGAGCCGTCATCGCGCCGAACGCACGCACGGCTGCCGGGCGCCATCGTTGACGGGGTGCGTCGCTTGCGCTCAGATCCCGTCCTGCTCAGCAACCTGAGCGGCGCCGGCGCCGGACGGACCAACGGCCGCGGCACCGCGTCTTCCCCACCACGGAGCCGTAGCATGGACGACAAGGGACGCACGGGGGCCGGCGCCAAGGCTGCGCTGACTGTCGAGGAGAAACGCCGCCTGGTGGAGCAGCTCCTCCGGGAGCGCGCCCGCTCCCAGGCGGCAGGGGACCGGATTCCGCGCCGGCAGGATCCGGAGGTGCCGGCGCCCCTCTCCCATGTCCAGGAGCAGCTGTGGGTGACGAACCAGCTGGCCCGCGGCAGCTCGCAGTACACCGTGGCCACCGGCCTGCGGCTGCGCGGAGAGCTTGATCCAGAGGCGCTTGGCCGTGCGCTCACGGCGGTGATCCAAAGGCACGAGGTGCTGCGCTGCCGCATCCTCCCGATGGCCGGAAAGCCGATGCAGGTGGCCGTGCCCACCGCGGGCGTCCCCTTGCCGCTCGATGATCTCCGCGCGGTCCCGGAAGAGCGTCGCCGGGCGGAGGCGGAGCGCCTCAGCGCGGAGCACGCGGCCGCGCCGTTCGACCTGGCCAGCGAGGCCCCCTTCCGCGCGCGGCTGATCAGGATCGCGAACGACCACCACCTGCTGCTGGTCGCGATGCCCCACGAGGTGACCGACAACTGGTCCATCAACCTGCTGGGCCGGGACCTGTCCGCGCTCTACACCGCCGAGGTCACAGGCCAGGGGGCCGCCCTCCCGGAGTTGAAGGTCCAGTACGCCGACTACGCGGTCTGGCAGCGGAAGCGCCTGACCGAAGAGCGCCTGCAGGCGCAGCTGGATTACTGGCGCGCGACCCTGGGGGGGGCCGTCCCGCCGCTGTCGCTACCAGTGGATCGCCCGCGGCCTTCCGGCTACCGGCACCGCGCACAGCGCGCCACCTTCCGGCTGGACGCCGGCCAGGTCCGCCGGCTCACCGCCCTGGCGCGTGAGCAGAAGGGCACCCGCTTCCACGCGGTGATCGCCGTCTACCAGGCGCTCCTGCATCGGTTCTCCGGCCAGGAAGTCATCTGCGTCGGCACCACCGGCGCCAACCGCCCGTCGCCGGAGCTGGACCCGGTGATCGGGTTCTTCGCCAACACCTACGTGCTGCGGGCGGA
Organism: Myxococcota bacterium; assembly: GCA_030857095.1. Lineage (GTDB taxonomy): Bacteria > Myxococcota > Myxococcia > Myxococcales > Myxococcaceae > JALYOC01. The sequence goes on from JALYOC010000138.1 coordinate 9,035, forward strand.
CTTCGAACCGGGCACCACCTTCCGCCAGCTGGTGGACCAGGCGCGCGAGCGAAACCTCCAGGCGCTGGAGAATCAGGACGTGCCGTTCGCCCGCATCGTGGAGGCGCTCCAGCCGGAGCGAAACTCCGTCCATGCGCCGGTCTTCCAGACGATGATCACGCTGCAGCAGGCGCCACCCACCTCGCTGGAGTTCGGTGGTCTCGAGGCTTCGCCCTACAACCGGCACAACGGGGAGATCGGGATCGACCTGGCGTTCACCTTCGACGAGGACGACGGTGACGGCAGCCTGACGGGCGTCGTCGATTACAGCGCCGACCTGTTCGACGCGGCCACCATCGACCAGCTGGTGGCGAGCTTCCAGCGGCTTGTCGACTCCGTGCTGGCGGCGCCGGACCGGCCCATCGCCGCCGCTGCGCTGCTTGCCCCCGCACGACAGGAGGAGATCGAGACGGCCTGGCGCGCCCAGGCGGAAAGCACGCCACCCACGGTGCTGGAGGCCCTGGCCGACTGGGCGAAGCGCGAGCCTGGGCGGATCGCCGCCCGCCTGGGCGAGGAGGTCCTCGGCTACGGGGAGCTGGAGGCACGAACGCACCGCCTGGCGCACGCGCTCAGGCGGCGGGGGATCAGGCCCGGGGACCGGGTCGGCCTGTACGTGCCTCGCTCGTTGGAGTGGCTGATCGGGGTGATCGCGGTGTGGAAGGCGGGGGGCGCCGCGGTGCCGCTGGACGTGAAGCTCCCCCGCGAACGGGTGCTGGACATCCTCCGTGCCACCGAGGCGCGCGTCCTGCTCAGCACCTCGGACCGGCAGGGAAGCGCCCACCCGGAGATGGAGCTGCTGCCCCTGGACGACGAGGGCGCCTGGGGCCTGCCTCCGGGTGAGTACCCGCCGGTGGAGCCCCGCCCCGACCTTGACCAACCCGCGTACATCCTCTTCACCTCCGGCTCCAGCGGACAACCCAAGGGGGTGGTGGTTCCCCACCGGGGGCTGTTCGGACTGGGTCAGGCCTGGCGCAGCTGCGGGGTGACCGAGGAGACCGTGGCCCTGCAGTTCTCCTCACCCAGCTTCGACGTCTCCATCGGTGAGCTGTGCATCGCCCTCCCCAACGGCGCCTCCTTGTGCATCGCGCCCGAGGAGCTGTCGGGCGGCGGTGAGCCGCTGGCCGCCTATCTGCGCCGGTATCGGGTGTCGATGATTGCCCTGGGGCCGGCGGTGATCGCCACGCTGGATCCCGCGACGCTGCCGGACCTTCGGACGGTGGTCTCGGGGGGCGAGCAGCTTCCGCCGGAGCTGGTGGCGCGCTTCGTGCCGCGCTGCCGGTTCTTCAACGCCTACGGCCCGACCGAAGCCACCAACACCACCACGCTGGGAGAGTGCCTGGGGCAGGACGCGGTGCCGCCGATCGGGGTGGCCATCCCGGGTGTCGCCGCGCGGGTGCTGGATGCGCACCTGCAGCCCGTCCCCCCGGGTGTGGTGGGGGAGCTGTACGTCGGGGGCGACGGGGTGGCGCTGGGCTACCTGGACGATCCGGCGCAGACCGCCGAGCGGTTCCTGCCAGACCCGTGGCTCCCCGGCCGCCGCATGTATCGCACCGGCGACCTGGTCCGTGAGGGCCGGGACGGGCGGATCCGCTTCGTCGGTCGCCGCGACAACCAGGTGAAGATCCGCGGCTTCCGGATCGAGCTCGAGGAGATCGAGGCGGAGCTGTTGCGTCAGCCGGGTGTCGCGGAGGCGGCGGTCACAGTCTTCGAGCAGGCGGGCGTGGGCAAGCGGCTGTGCGCCTACGTGCTCCCGGTGGCCGGGGCGCCCGTGGACTTCGAGGCGCTCCGGGCCAGCCTGGGGGCGCGGCTGCCGGACTACATGGTCCCCACCGCCTACCAGCGAGTGGAGCGCTGGCCGATCACCCTCACCATGAAGATCGACCGGCGGGCGCTCCCGCCTCCCCAGCCGGCGCATCACCCGGAGAGGACCCCGGCGCAGGCCCCGGTCGGCCGGTTCGAGCTGCTGGTGGCCGAGGCGTGGAGAGAGCTGCTCGGAGTGGAGGCGCCGTCCCGGAGAGACGACTTCTTCCTCGTGGGAGGCCACTCCCTGCTCGCGACCCAGCTGGTGGCCCGCCTGCAGGAGGCGGTCGGAGTGGAGCTGGACCTCCGGATCGTCTTCGAGCACCCCATTCTCGAGGCGCTGGCCGCGGAGGTGGCGCGCCTCTCCGCTGCCGCACCGGGCGAGCGGCTCCCGCCGGTGACGCCAGTGGATCGCGCAGCGCCCCTGGCGCTGTCCTTCGCGCAGCAGCGCCTGTGGTTCCTGGACCGGCTGGAGCCGGACAGCGCCGCCTATGTCCTCCCCGGGGCGATCCGTCTGGTGGGGGCGCTGGACGTCTCCGCGCTGGAGCGGGCCCTGGGCGCGGTCATCCAGCGCCACGAGAGCCTGCGGACGGTGTTCATCTCCACGGGCCTGGAGGCGCGCCAGGTGGTCCGCCCGGCGACGGCGTACTCGCTGCCAGTCGAGGAGCTGGGGTCCTTGGGGGACGCCGACCGTGAGGGCCAACTGCTCCGGCGCTGTCGCGAGGAGGCGCACCGCCCGTTCGATCTCGAGGCTGGCCCGCTGTTCCGCGCGCTGCTGCTCAGCGCCGGACCGTCCGATCACGTGCTCATGCTCAGCATGCACCACATCGTCTCCGACGGGTGGTCGGTTGGCCTGTTGATGGCGGACCTGGTCCGGGCGTATCAGTCCGCGTCGTCCGGCAGCCCCCCAGCGCTCTGCCCCGTCAACCTCCAGTACGCCGACTTTGCCGCCTGGCAGACGCGCCACCTGGACGCGGTGCTGGACCGCCAGCTCGCCTATTGGAAGGAGCGACTGACCGGCGCGCCCGACGCGCTGGCGCTGCCCACCGACCGGCCCCGCGGGGCGCTGCAGAGCGACCGGGGCCACCACGTCCCGGTGCGCTTCTCGCGCCAGCTGCGCGAGGCGCTGGCCCGCACCGCCCAGGAGGAGGGCGCGACGCTGTTCATGACTGTGCTGGCCTGCTTCAAGGTGCTGCTGAGCTGGTACTCCGGCCAGGAGGACGTCTCGGTGGGGACCTCGGTGGCGGGCCGGAACCGTCCGGAGACCGAGGGGATTGTCGGCTTCTTCGTCAACACCCTGGTGCTCCGCACCGAGCTAGACGGGGCCCGCACCTTCCGCGAGGTCCTGCGCCGGGTCCGCCAGACGACCCTGGACGCGCTGGCCCACCAGGACGCGCCGTTCGAGCGGGTGGTGGAGGCGGTCAAGCCGGTGCGTGACCTGAGCCGCACGCCGCTGTTCCAGGTGATGTTCGACATGCAGGCCACCCCGGCGCCGCTCACCTTCCCCGGGTGCGAGGTCCGCCCCTTTGACTTCGACACCGACACCGCGAAGTTCGATCTGACCCTTGGCCTGGAGGACTCCCCGGCGGGGCTGGACGGCTACGTCGAGTTCGCTGCCGACCTGTTCGACCGCGCCACGGTGCTGCGGATGATGGCGCACCTGGAGCGCCTGATGGAGCACGCCACCGGCAACCCGGACGCGCCGATGTGGACCCTGGGGAAGCTCTCGCAGCAGGAGGAGCACGCGCTGCTGGTGGAGTACAACCAGTCCGCCGCGGATCGTCCGCTCCAGCCCTGCTACACGCAGCGCTTCGAGGCGCAGGCGGCACAGACCCCGGAGCGGGTGGCGGTGCGGCTGGGCTCCGAGGTGCTCCGCTACGGCGAGCTCAACGCCATGGCCAACGGCGTGGCGCACCGGCTGATCGAGCTGGGCGTGGGCCAAGAGCAGGTGGTCGCCCTGCTGGATGATCGGAGCCCGCGCCTGCTGGCGGTGATGCTGGGGGTGCTCAAGGCGGGAGCGGCGATCCTGCAGCTTGATCCGTACCAGCCCGCCAAGCGGGTCGCCCAGGTGCTGGGCCAGAGTCGGACCCGGGTGGTGATCGGCTCGCAGCCCTATCGCCCGGTGCTGGAGGAGGCCCTGACGCTGCTGCCCGACGAGGTGCGTCCCGGGCTGCTGTCGCTGGAGGCCCAGGTGTCTGCGCCCCGGCCGGAGGACCCCGCACCGCGCGCTTTGCCGGACAACCTCTGCTACCTGATCTTCACCTCCGGCTCCACCGGCCAGCCCAAAGGGGCGATGCTGGACCACCGGGGGATGCTCAACCACCTGTGGGCGGAGATTGATCAATTGGGCCTGGGGGAGGACGACGTCATCGCCCAGACCGCCTCCCAGTGCTTCGACATCTCGGTGTGGCAGTTCCTGGTCGCCCTGATGCTCGGCGGTCGGACAGAGATTGTCTCCGACGAGGTCGTCCGGGATCCGCCCCGTCTGCTCAGCGAACTGGACGCTCGGGGGGTGACCCTGTTCGAGCCGGTGCCCTCGCTCTATCGGCCGGTGCTGGAGGAGGCGGCCCGTCAGGGCGCCTCCCGGCCGGCGCTGAGCCGGTTGCGCTGGACCATGCTCTGCGGGGAGGCCATCCCCGCCGACCTGTGCCGGGACAGCTTCGCCCTCTACCCGCATGTCTCGTTGCTCAACGCCTACGGACCGGCCGAGTGCTCCGACGACGTCACCCAGCACCTGATGCGGTCGCCGCCCGAGGGCGGGTTCACCCCGCTGGGTCGGCCCATCCACAACATGCAGGCGTACGTCCTGGACGCGCACCTGCGGCCGGTGCCCTATGGCGCGGCCGGGGAGCTGGTCCTCGCGGGGGTGGGGGTGGGGCGCGGGTACTACGACGATCCGGTCCGCACCGCCCAGGCGTTCATCCCCAACCCGTTCTCGCGGGAGGGGGGAACGCGGATGTACCGCACCGGCGACATGGCCCGGTTCCACCCCGACGGGCGCCTGGAGTTCCTCGGCCGCGTCGATCACCAGGTGAAGGTGAACGGGCACCGGATCGAGCTGGGGGACGTGGAGGCGGCGCTCGGCGACCACCCGTCCGTGGGCCAGGTGGTGGCGGTGGCCCGGGTAGACGCATCCGGCCAGAAGCGCCTGGTGGTCTACCTGACGCTTCGCCCGGGCGCGCCCGCGGAGGCCACGGCGCTGAGGCTGCATGTGCAGGGCCGCCTGCCGGTGTACATGATCCCCTCCCGCTTCGTGGTGCTGGACGAGCTGCCGCTGAGCGCCAATGGGAAGGTGGACCGCAAGCGGCTGCCTGATCCAGACGCGCAGGGGCGGGAGGCGGCCTTCGTTGAGCCTCGGACGGAGATGGAACGGCGGCTGGCCTCGCTGTGGCGCGAGGTGCTCGCGGTGGAGGTCCCGATCGGCCTGGACGACAATTTCTTCAACCTGGGCGGGCACTCCATGCTCGCGGTGCGGATGCTCAACCGCGCGCGCGAGGACCTGGGTCGGGAGGTGCCCCTTCGGGCGGTGTTCGAGGCGCAGACCCTGGCGGCGCTTGCCGCCCGCTTCGAGGCGCCGCCCTCCGGGGAGGAGGCGCTGGGGGGCCTTTTGGTCTCGCTGCAGCCGGCCGGCGCCTTGCCGCCGCTGTACTGCATCCACCCCGGGTTCGGCGGCACAATGGCGTACCAGGCGCTGGCCACGCTCCTGGGCCCCAAGCAGCCGGTGTTCGGTCTGACGGCGCCAGAGTTGGAAGGCCTCCCCACCCCCTCCAGCCTCGAGGAGCGGGTGGAACTGTACGCGGCCACGATCCGCGCCCACCGTCCCGGTGGACCCTACCGCCTGGCCGGCTACTCCGACGGCGCGCTGCTGGCGTATGAATTGGCCCGGCGGCTTGAGTCCGAGGGCCAGCGCGTGGAGTTGGTGGCGCTGATTGACCGCCCCACGCCGGCCCTGGCCTCCGCCGTGGGGGGATCCGGCACGCTGCCTGCCCGGCCCACCGCGCTGGAGCGGCTCTCCGAGGCCCTGGGGCTGATGGAGGATCCCACCTTCGCCGGGTTGATGGACGACGAGGCGCGGTGGGAGCACATCCTGGCGCAGGGGCGCCGGTTCGGGATGTTGCCTGCGGAAGCCTCCCTGGAGGCGCTGGACCCCATCATCGCCTCGCTCTCCTCGATGCAGGACCACCTGACCGGCTGGAGGCCCGGGCCCTACGCCGGCGAGGTCATGGTCGTCTCCTCACAGTTCTCCCTGGATCGCCTCAAGGACCCGGCGCTGGGGTGGGGAGCGGCCCTGGGGCGTGCGGTGCAGGGGGTCACCATCCCCGGCGCGCACGACACCATCGTCCAGCTGCCGCATGTCCGGGCCCTGGCCCTGGCCCTGCAGGACTCGCTGGCCAAGGGCGCCGCGGCGGACCGCTAGCCCAGGCCCCGCGCAGGCTCGAAGGGGGCCGGTTTAGGTCGTGGACCTGACCCGAATCCAGGCGCGCGCGCGGACGCCTTCACAGCCCCAGCTCACGGGCAATGGTCTCGCGCTGCATCTCGGAGGTGCCGGAGAACAGGGTGGTGGGGATGGCGTCCCGCAGCGCCTGCTCGATCCCGGTGTCCGCCAGGTAGCCCATCCCGCCGTGGATCTGGATCGCGTCCAGCCCGCACTGGACCGCGGCCTCGCTGATCGCGAGCTTGGAGAGCGCGATCGCCAAGGTGGCGTCCTCGCCCCGGTCCATCTGCCAGCAGGCGCGGTAGAGCAGCAGCCGCGAGGATTCCAGGCGCAGCTTCATGTCCGCGATCCGGTGGGAGATCGCCTGGTTGCGGCCGATGGGCTTCTTGAACTGCTTGCGGCTCGTCGCGTACTCCACCGAGCGCTCGATCAGCCGCTCCATCATCCCCACGTAGGCCGCGAACAGGCAGGCCCGCTCCCAGCGCATGGACGCCTGGAAGATGGGGGCGCCCTGGCCCTCCTCGCCGATGCGGGCCGACTCGGGGACCCGGCAATCCTCCAGGTAGAGGCTGCTGATGGGAGCCCCGGCCAGGCCCATCTTCTGGAACGGCCGCCCCACCCGGAGCCCGGGCGTCTCGCGCTCCACCGCGAACGCGCTCATCCCGAAGTAGCCATGCTCCGGACGGGTGACCGCATAGACCAAAAACAGGTCCGCGCCGGGCCCATTGCTGACGTAGCTCTTCACGCCCGACAGCACGTACCCGTCACCCTCGCGCACCGCGCGCGAGGCCATGGCGTAGACGTCGGAGCCGGACTCCGCCTCGGTGATGGCGTTGGCGCCGACCCGCTGACCCGTGGCCAGCGCTGGCAGGTACCGCTCGCGCTGGGCCTCGGTGCCGTGCTCGAGGATGGGCATCGCGCAGGCGAACAGGTGCGCGAACGCCGCGAAGGTCAGGCCAGTGTCTTCGCACCCCCGCCCGAAGGCCTCGCCCACGCGCGCGGTGGTCAGCGCGTCGAACCCCAGCCCGCCGTAGCGTTCGGGGAGGCACAGGCCGGTGAGCCCGAACTCGGAGACCTGGCGCCACTTGGGCCCGGGGAAGGTCGGGTCGTGCGGCGCCGGGAGGGCTCGGGCGAAGGTGAGCGCGCGCTCGTAGAGCTCCTGTTGGTCGGCGGTCCAGGAGAAGTCCATGCCCGCACCCTACTGCAGCAGGCAGCGCCCGCGCCCGCTTCCGTGGGCCCCGGGCCGGTCTGGGCGGCCCGCAGGCGAGTCTGCTAGCCTCTGGAGACTCCGCCCAGGCGGGAGCGGGTGGCTGAGGAGCTGGTTTGAACGACACCATGCGGGTGGTGGTCACGGGGCTGGGGGCCATCTCTCCCTGCGGCCCGGACACCAGGGCGCTCCACCAGGGAGTGATGGACTGCACCTCGACGACGGCACCCGTCCGGACGGTCAGCATCGGCGAGCTGGGGCGCACCCTTGCCTGCGAGGTCCCAGAGAGCGCCGAGGCAGCAAGCGGCTACGCGGCGCTGGCGGGGCTTGGGCGGGCGGCGCGCTTCGGGGTCATCGCCTGCAGGGAGGCGCTGGCGGATGCCGGATTGGCGGACCCTCCTCCGGGGATGCTGGTCGCGCTGGGCAGCGCGCTGGGCGATGTGGATGAGCTGGAGCGGATCGGCAAGCTTCAGCACGCGCCGGGAGGCGACGGACGGGTATCGACCCTGCTGGTGGCGCGGCATTCTCCCCCGGCGCTGCCCACGATGCTGGCCCGCGCGCTGGGCCTCCAGGGTGTTCGCTCTCTCCATGTCTTCAATGCCTGCGCCTCCAGCGCCGGGGCGATCGCCCTGGGCTTCGAGGAGATCCGGCGCGGCCGGGTCGAGCGCGCGCTGGTGGGAGGCTACGAAGCGTTCAGCCGGATCGTGTTCAGCGCCTTTGTGCGCCTGGGAGCGGTGGCGCCGGAGCGCTGCCAGCCGTTCGACCTCGACCGCAAGGGCCTGATGTACGGTGAAGGGGCCGGGGCGCTGGTTATCGAGTCCCTCGCCTCGGCCAGGCGGCGCGGGGCGCGGATCCACGCGGAGCTGACCGGCTATGGCCTCAGCTGCGACGCCAACCACATGACCGCCCCCCACGTCCGGGGCATGTCAGCGGCGATCCGGTCCGCGCTGCGCATGGCAGGGATCGGCCCGGACCAGGTCGACTACTTCGGCGCGCACGGGACGGCCACCCAGGCCAACGACCTGACCGAGGCGCGGGCCATCCACGAGGTGTTCGGCGCGCGCGCCCGGACGCTTCCCGTCAGCTCGATCAAGGGCGTGATCGGGCACAGCCACGGCGCCGCCAACGTGCATCACGTGATCGCCACCGTCCTGTCAATGGGGGAGGGGCGGGTCCCCCCTACCGCCAACCACGAGCGGATGGATCCGGAGTGCGCCCTGGACTGTGTCCCCAACCGGCCCAGGGAGGTGACCGTCCGCGATGCGCTGGTCAATGCGGCGGGGTTCGGAGGAAACAACGCGTGTCTGGCCCTGAGGAGATGGCAGTGAGCGTCGTGGTGACAGGGATGGGGCAGGTGAGCGCGACCGGAGACGCCCTGGGGACGTTCTGGGAGGCCCTGCTGTCCGGGGTGGCCGCGCCGGAGCGGCTCTCTCCGGTGGACGCGCCGGGGATCCCGGTGCGGACGGCCGCCGACGCCCGGGTGGACCCCAGCGTGCACCTGGGCAAGAAGGGCCTGCGGCTGCTGGATGCGCCCAGCCGCCTCGTGCTGGTGGCCTCCAAGCTGGCGCTGGAGGCGGCGCGGTTCGAGACCGGCGGCTACTCCGACCGGCTGGGGGTGGTGCTGGGCGGGGTGTACGGCGCGGTCACCGCGTTGGCCCAGTTTGATCGGGAGCTGCTGACGGACAATCCCCTCTACGCCAACCCGGCCCTGGTCCCGTTCATGGTCGGAAACATGGCGGGCGCGAACGTGGCCATCCGCTTCGGCGCTGGGGGACCGAACCTCACCCTCTGCCAGGGCGCGGCCGGCGGGCTGGAGGCGATCGCGGTCGCCTGCCGTCTGCTGGAGTCCGGCCAGGCGGACGCGGTGCTGGCCGGCGGGGTGGACGCGGTCAGCTTCGAGTCGGTGAGGGCCCTGCATGCGGCGGGGATCCTCGCGGAGGAGGGGCCGGGGGTGGTTGGGGTGCCCTATCACCCGCACAGCCGGGGCGCGGTCGCCGGCGGCGCGGCCGGGGTGCTGGTCCTCGAGCGGGAGGACGCCGCCCGTGCCCGGGGCGCGGAGATCCTCGGGCACGTCCGAGGCAGCTGGAGCGCGCTGGGGACGTCCCCCTCCGGGCCGACCGCGGAGGACTACCTCGAGGCGTGCCGGGGTGCCCTGGAGCAGGCCAGCACGCCCGCTGACGCTCTGGCCTGGGTCTGTGGCGGTGCCAATGGCGTACCCCACCTGGACCGGGCCGAGCTGGACGCGCTGGAGTCCCTGCTGGTCGGGACCGACGCGCCGGTGTGCTCGATCAAGGGAGCGGTGGGCGAATGCACGAGCGCTGGAGGGGCCCTGTCCGCAATTGCGGCGGTGCTGGGGCTGGGGGCCGGCCTCACCCCGGGGATGGCGGGGCTGTCGTCCGGGACGCCGCCGCCCCGGCTGGCCACCCGCGCGCAGGCCCGGAGCGGCAGGAGCGTGCTCTGCGTCGCCGCGAGTTGGGAGGGGCCGGTGAGCGCGGTGGTGTTCGCGCGGCCCGCATAGAGCGGGGCCGCTGATCGGGCTCAGTCTCAGTCGCTCTGGGCCGCTCGGGCCAGGAAGGCCGAAAGGTGCTGCAGATCCTGGAGGTGCTCCACCCGGAGCTCCGTGGGCTTCACCTTGATCGCCAGCCGCTTGTGTACGAACGAAAGCATCCGGATGGTGGAGAACGAGTCCAGCAGCCCCAACTCGAGCAGGGGGGTGCTGTCCTCCAGCTCCTCGGAGTGGTCGTGGAGGACTTCGGTAGCGAAGAACTCCTTGAGCGCGGCCGTGATGTCCTCTTGTGGAGTCGTCATTCGGAATCGAGCGTTCCATGCCAGCGCAGCCCTGGCAAGGGCAGGCCAGTTTCCATGCTACCGTTGGCAAGATGCGAAACCTGGCAGGGAAGGTGGCGCTTGTCTCCGGCGGCAGCCGGGGCATCGGGAAGGCCATTGTCGAGCGGCTGGTCGCCGAGGGCTGCAAGGTCCTGTTCACCTTCCACTCCGCGCAGGCGGAGGCGGAGGGGCTGGTCGAGCGGCTGTCGCGGGAGGGAGGCGCGGTGGTGTGCACGCGCGCGGCGGTTGAGCGGCTGGAGGACTGCCGGGCCGCAGTGCAGCGGACGCTCGAGGCGCTTGGAGGCCTCCACATCCTGGTCAACAACGCCGGGAGGATCCGGGACGGGTCGTTCTTGACGATGCCGGAGGAGGCCTGGCGCGAGGTGATCGAGGTGGAGCTGGTGGGCACGATCAACCTCACCCAGCCCGCGGTCAAGGAGCTGCGGCGGGCGAATGGCGCCTCGGTCATCAACATCGGCTCCATCGCCGGCGACGTGGGCAACGCCGGCCAGGCGAACCACTCGGCGGCCAAGGCGGGGGTGGTGGGCTTCACCCGCGCGCTGGCCCAGGAGCTGGGTCCCCTCGGGGTGCGGGTCAACTGCGTCTCCCCGGGGGTGATCGAAACTGAGATCTGGAAGGACGTCCCCCAGGAGAAGCGCGCGCGGTACGTCTCGCGGACCCCGCTGCGGCGGATCGGGACTCCGGCGGACATCGCGGGGACCGTGGCGTTCCTGGCCTCCGATGATGCGTCCTTCATCACCGGGCAGGTCCTGTCAGTGAACGGCGGCTTGCTCGCTCCAGGGTAGAGGGGACGGCGGAGGAGAGATGGCGGACGAGATCCCAAAGAATGTGCTCGAGCGGCCGCTGGAGCACGCCGAGCTGGCCGCCTACCTCCCGCAGCGGTGGCCCTTTTCGCTGGTGGATCGGGTGCTGGAGCTCTCTCCCGGCAAGCGTGTGCTGTGCGTCAAGTGCGTCACCGCGACCGAGCCGTTCTTCCCGGGTCACTTCCCCGACGGCCCGGTCTTCCCCGGGGTCCTGCTGGTGGAGGCGATTGGCCAGGCGCTCTCGATTGCGGTGACCTCCGGGCGTCCCGAGGATCGGCGCAAGCTGCTGCTGGGCGCGATCCGGGAGGCCCGCTTCCTCAAGCCGGTGCTGCCCGGCGACCGGGTGGAGATCGAGGCCACGGTGGAGCGGATGGTGGGGGACCTGGGGATGGGCCGCGGTGTCGCCCGGGTCGACGGACAGGTGGTGGCCAAGGTCGAGCTCTCGTTCGCGACCGCGAAGAGTTGACCCGGGTGGCCCTTGGCGCACGCGGCCGGGTATCATGGCGAGAACGCCAATCCCGGAGGTTGTCCCAATGGCTCACTCCCCAGACTACGACGTGATCATCATCGGCGGTGGCCCCGCCGGCTCCGCGCTTGGGGCCTACCTGGGAAGAGGCGGCGCGAAGTGCGCGATCCTGGAGCGGGAGATCTTCCCCCGCCCACATGTCGGAGAGTCCCTGGTGCCTGCCTGCAACCGGGTGCTCGCCGAGCTGGACCTGATGGACCAGATGGAGGCGGAGCGGTTCCCGCACAAGCTGGGCGCGGTCTGGACCCAGGACTCCAAGGCCGCGATCTACTCCCACGACTGGGGAGACTGGAACCTGGAGGATGCCGCCGACATCAGCTTCGCCGAGCGCGCCATGCCCGGGGTGGACAAGCCCTACACCTACCATGTGGATCGGGGTCGCTTCGACCTGCTGCTGCTCAAGAACGCCGAGCGTGCCGGCGCCAAGGTGTTCCAGGGCGTCGCGGTCCGCGGCGCGACCTTCGAGGAGGGCGGCCCGGTGCGCGTCCGCTGCGCGCTCGGGGAGAAGGAGGTCGAGCTGACCGCCAGGATGCTGGTGGACGCCTCCGGGCGCCGGACCCTGATGGGGACGCAGCTGGGCTGGAAGACGCTGGATCCGGTGTTCAACCAGTACGCGCTGCACACCTGGTTCGACGGCTTCGATCGCACCGCCCTGGCGGTTGACAAGAAGAAGGTGGACTACATCTTCGTCCATTTCCTTCCCGCCACGAACAGCTGGATCTGGCAGATCCCGATCACCGACACCATCACCAGCATCGGGGTGGTCACCCAGAAGGAGCACTTCGCCAAGAAGAAGGAGTCCCGGGAGCAGTTCTTCTGGGACGCGATCGGCAGCCGGCCCAAGCTGCTCGAGGCGCTCCGCGCGTCCAAGCAGGTGCGACCGCTCACCGAGGAGGGGGACTACAGCTACGCGATGAAGGAGCTCACCGGTGATCGGCTGGTGCTGATCGGGGACGCGGGACGCTTCGTCGATCCGATCTTCTCCTCCGGGGTGAGCATCGCCCTCAACAGCGCCCGGCTGGCAGCGCCGGACATCCTCCAGGCGCTCAAGACCGGCGACTTCTCCAAGCAGGCCTTCGCCAACTTCGAGGCCACCATCCGTCGCGGGACCCGCAACTGGTACACGTTCATCAGCCTCTACTACCGCTTGAACGTGCTCTTCACCTACTTCGTCAGCGACCCCGAGCATCGCCTGGAGACGCTCAAGCTGCTCCAGGGGGACATGTACGACGAGGAGGAGCCCGCGGTGCTGGGGAAGATGCGCGCGATCATCGAGGAGGTGGAGAAGGAGCCGGACCACCCCTGGTACCCGCTGCTGGGTGGGCTGACGGCCAAGACCTTCAAGCCCGCGGCCTGAGGGGCCCCCTGGAGGGGGGCCTTACCCCTGGAGGAGCCTGGCCAGGGCCAGCCGGTCCGTCTTCCCGTTCCGGGTCCGGGGGAGCTGGGTCAGCGTGCGCACCGAGTCCACGATCATGTACGGCGGAAGGTGCGCCGCGCAGTGGCGCTTCATCTCCAGCAGCCCCAGCCGCTGATCCGCCGAGCCCGGGACCAGGAAGGCGATCAGCTTGGCCTCCATCCCGGTCCCGTGGACGATGACGCACGCCTCGGCGACGTTGGGGTTCGAGAGCAGCACAGCCTCGATCTCCCCCAGCTCGATCCGGCGTCCACGCACCTTCACCATGTTGTCGCGCCGCCCGTGGTAGACGTAGTTGCCCTCCCTGTCCACCGAGACCAGGTCGCCGGTCGAGTACGGGCCCTGGTGCGGCGGCTGACCCCAGTAGCCCAGCATCACCGTCGGCCCCTCCACCATCAGCAGGCCCACCTCGGTTGAATCCTCCTCGCTCTTGGGCCCCCGGTCGGCGACGAAGGTCCGGTCCCCACAGCAAGCGACGCCGATGGGCACCGGCTCGGTCCGCTCCTCGGGGAGCTGCCCCACCACCTCGTAGAAGGTGCAGACGTTGGTCTCCGTGGGTCCGTAGAGATTGAGGAACCGGGGAGCGGGGAGGTGTCGGCGCAGTCGGCGGAGGTGCTTGAGAGGGAAGGGCTCACCCGCGAACAGCACCGCCCGGAGCGCCGGCGTCTGCGTCTGCAGCAGCCCTCCGTGATCCATCATCAACATCAAAGCCGAGGGCACCGAGTACCAGACGGTGATCTCCTGCTCGGAGAGAAACTCCGTCAGCCGCTGCGGCGAGTACGCCAGCGCCTCCGGGACGATGGACACCGAGGCGCCGGCCCAGAACGCGACGTACAGATCGAGCACCGACAGGTCAAAGTGGAAGGGCGCATGGTTGGAGAAGCGATCCCCCGGCCCTGCCGCAAGCTCGGTGGCGGCCCACTCCACGAACGCCAGCGCGTTGCGGTGGCTGAGGCAGACGCCCTTCGGGGTCCCGGTCGAGCCGGAGGTGTAGAGGATGTAGGCGAGGTCATCCTCGCGGCGGATGACGGGCTCCAGCGGAGCAGCGGAGTACGCGGCCTGGGCGGCGAACGGCAACCCTTCCCGCTCCTCGCAACGCAGCAGGGCCATCCCGGGGACCTGCGCGGCCAGGGCGTCCGCACGGCCGCTCCCGGTGACCACGGCCCGCATCTCGCAGTTCCGGGCGATGGTGGCGGCCCGGGCCACCGGGCTCAGCGGATCCAGCGGGACATAGGCCGCCCCCAGCCTCAGCACCGCCTGCATGGCGATCACCGCGGTGCCGGACTTCTCCAGCCAGAGGCCTACCCGATCGCCGGGCCCGACCCCCAGTTCCCGGAGCGCGCGGGCCACCCGATTGGCGGCGCCATCCAGCGCCCCATAGGTGAGGAGGGCATCCGGCCCACGGACCGCGACCGCCTCCGGGGTGCGTTCGGCTGCGCGCAGCACGAGCTGTTCGAGGGTCACGGGCATCCTCCCGGGCCGAGGTCCCCGGTGGCGCCCCGACTGTCCACCATGCTCCCCGGCTGGAGGCCCGGGGTGTCCCTGCGTACGTGCTCCAGAGCGATCGGGTGGAGCACAGAGGGTGTGGCTCGTTCCATGGGCGGCCGAGCCTACTTCGGGGAAGCCCGGGCGCCCACAGGGGGAGGTCCGGGTCCCACCGCTAGGAGGCCAGCGGTAGGCCAGACGACAGCGCCCCAGTCAGCCGCTCCTGGATCAGCCGGGTGACTGCCGCCTCCTCCGCCTGGTGGAAGAAGTGCCCGCCGGGAAAGAGGACCGCCCCGGCGAAGCGCTGGCTGTGCGCGCCCCAGGCCTCCAGCTGCGCGGGGGAGACGGTGTGATCCTCACGGCCGCCCAGCGCCGTCAGCGCGCAGGCCAGGGGGGCGCCGGGCCGGTGCACATACGTCTCGTAGGTCTCGAAGTCCGCCCGCAGGATCGGCAGCAGCAGCTCCATCAACTCCCGGTGGGCGAACAGCTCCGGGGGGGTGCCCTCCAGCCCCTTCACCTGCGCCACGAACGCCTCCTCCGGCAGTTGGTGGGTGACCCGCTGCCGCAGCTGGTCCGGCGGCTCGCGACCGGAGGCGAAGAAGTGCACCGGGGCGGGGAGGCCCGCCGCCGCGACCTGACGGATCAGCTGGTACCCAATCACCGCGCCCAGGCTGTGCCCGAACACCGCGTAGGGCAGATCCAGCCCCTCCCGGAAGGCGTCCAGCAGCGCCTCCACCCAGGGCTCCACCCGGTGGAGGAGCGGATCCGCGAAGCGGGTCTCGCGGCCCGGCGGCTGGGCCGCCCACACCTCCACCGTGGGCGGGAGCAGGGCGGACCAGCGGCGAAACGCGCTGGCGGTGCCGCCGGCGTGGGGCAGGCACAGCAGCCGCACCCGGGCCAGGGGAGAACGCTTGAGGTAGGGGAACCAGCGGGGGGGCGGCATCGGTTAGCGGGTCATTTCATAGAAGAAGTCGTCAATCCGCACTGCCTCCCCGCTGCGGACCGCCTCCGCGTACACCCACCGGCCCACCGCCAGATCCAGCACCCCCAGCCCGAAGGGGGAGAAGATCACCGGCCGGCTGCGATCCACCACCAGCCTTCCCTCCAGCACGTCCGCCAGGGTCCCCTGGATGAAGTCCCGGTTGCCGGTGCGCTGCTCGGTCAGGTGGGCGGAGGTGTTGGCGCGCAGCACGTGCTCCACGTCATCCACCACGTTCTGCGAGGCCAGCAGCAGCTCCGGGGCCAGGTCCCGCAAGGACACGTTGAGCACGATTGGATTGTGGGAGAGCAGCTTGGGGTCGGAGAGGTAGGGGGCGGCGGCCACGGTGCAGAAGATAGAGAGGTCCGCCCCCGCCAGCACCTGCTCCGCCGAGTCCGCCAGCTGCACCCGGTGGCCCTCTCCCACCACCTCCCGGGCGAAGCGCTGGGCCTCTCCCGGCTTGAGATCGTGCAGCAGGATCCGGTCGCTCTTCCAGCCCAACGCCTGCATGAACTGGAACATGTAGCGGGCAATCAGCCCGGTCCCCACCAGCCCCACCGTGCCGGTCTTCCGCTGGCGGCCGTTGAGCCACTCCGCGGCCAGCAGGGCGGAGCCGGCGGTGCGGGCGGCGGAGATGATGGACGACTCCAGGCAGGCGTAGGGATAGCCGGTCTCGTAGTTGTTGAGGATCAGCACCGCCGAGGCGCGGGGGATGCCCTTGGCCACGTTCTCCGGGTAGCTGGAGATCCACTTGATCCCCGAGACCTCGTCCTTGCCACCGCCCAGGAAGGCGGGGAGGGCGATGATCCGGGCGGAGGGCTTCTCCGGGAAGAGGAGGAAGTAGCTGTTGGGATTGACCGTCTGCTTGCGGCCGTGGATCCGGTAGGCCTCTTCCACCTGGGCCACACATCCGGGGATGTCACCGTGGATGATCCGGTGGATGGTGCGGCCGTTGATCACGGAGAAACCGGGCTGGGTGGTGCGCTGGTCCATGCGCTGATGCTACGAAGACTCACACCATTCCACTAGGTTCTATGAGGTCCGCTCATTGACTTCCGCCCGGTGCTGACACGAGAATTCTTCCAACTCATTCCATCCGAGTCAGGAGATTCGCTTGAGCCACGCACTAGAGAACGACACCGCTGAGGAAACCCCCGCCGTGGAGGCGGCCCCCACCGTCCCAGCCAACCAGGCGGTCAGTGAAGCGGAGATGGACGCGCTGGAGAACGTCGACTTCCTCCTCGAGGAGATCGAGAACAAGATCGCCCCGCTCGCGCTGGCCTGATCGGAGATCCGCGAGATGACCCAGAGTCCGCTAGAAGTCGACCTGGGCGTTGGATGCCCAGTCGCCTTCACTGGTCTGCGCAGGCTGCTGCGCGCCCTCCAGGAACAGTCCCCGTCGTTGGTCAAGGAGCGCGCCGCCCGGCATCCCGCGGAGTGGAATGAGCTCTTCCCCGGTGACTACCAGGGAGCCCCCAGCCTGATGGATCTGGCGCTCACCCCCTCCGAGCGCCGGCTGCACCGGGAGTCGGAGCAGACCTTCTGGGTGCTCAACTTCGCCGCCCGGCTGATCCTGGACGTGCTGGCCGGCTCCGGCCGTCCGCTGCACCTGACCCACCTGGGCGAGGCCGATCTCCCCACGGTTCGGGCGGTGATGCGCGCGGTGGAGTGGGGTCGGATCGACGGGCTGGATCGGCTGATCACCACCTCCGGCTGGGAGCTGCAGCCCCGGCTGGTGGCGGACCTGTTCGCTCCCAAGCGCCGCGCCTATCTGGAGTCCGCCGCCAAGCGGATGAAGGTCCCGCTGGGTCCCGCGGGCCCGGTGGGGCTGGCGGACCGCCCGCTGGAGGCGCCGGTGGACGGAGAGGGCCGCTTTCTTCATGCGGTGCTGGACGAGGCCGGCTCGGCGGAGCGGCGGGTGGCGGCGGCGGTGCTGGCGATCCGCAGCTGCTTCTTCTCCACCAACTACGAGGGCGCCACCCTGGCCGCGGAGCGGGCGCTGGGGTTGCTGCGTCAGCCGGTCTCCGCGCAGGGCGTGTTCGCCGCCTGGGAGGAGTTGGACACCAAGCTCACCACCCCGGCGATCGAGATCGACCGCGAGTCGCTGGGCGGGCAGGAGGAGCTCAAGGCGCTGTTCCACCGTTGCCTGGGAGTGCTCCACGCGTTCACCGGGTCCCACGACTCGTCGATGGCCTCCTTCGCCGCGGGCCTTGACTGTGACATCCCGCCCGAGGGCAAGGCCCACCTGCGGATGTTCCGGGGGCTGCTCTCGATCAAGCGGATGGGAGAGCTGCCCAACGCCCGCCGGGAGGTGGAGCAGGGGTTGGCGGAGCTCAAGGATCGCCCCGGCGCCATGCCCACGCTCCACGAGGGCTGGTTGCGCAACGTCTACGCGCTGACCTACTTCCAGGAGAAGAACCTGGAGGACGCGCTCAAGCAGGAGGTGCTGGCGATGAAGTGCGTGGGAGATCTCCACGACGCCTCGGCCACCCACCTGAAGATCAACCTGATCTCCAACATCAGCGTGGTCCAGGAGACGGCCAAGAGGTTCAACGACGCGGTCGCCACCTGGCGCCGCTACGAGAAGTTCAGCCAGAACTGGGGCGACAACTTCTCCAAGCACCACCGTTACCGGCTGGGGGGCCTGACCCTGCGGGGGGGGGACGTGGAGGGGGGCCGCTCCTGGTACGAGCAGGCCTACCAGAGCGCGGAGAAGTTGGGAGACGCCCTCCACCGCCAGTTCATCGCCGCCGAGCAGGGCAGGGCGTCGCTGGACGAGCGCAAGCCGGAGGTGGCCCAGGAGTGGTTTGTCCGGGCGGTGGACCACGCCCAGCAGATCGGCGATCCGCTGCAGATCGCCCAGAGCCTGGCGGGGCTGGAGCTCTCCCGGGGCGGGAAGGACTTCTCCGAGCCGGCGCGAATCGCTCAGCTCACCAGCACCGATCCTGCCGGGGCCCAGCGGCTGTTGGCGGCGCTGGAGAAGGGCGGCGAGGACCTCCAGGCCGCGCTCCCGCCTCCTCGCACCAAGTTGAACCGCCCGTTCGATCTGGTGAACCTCACCGCCTGATCCGGCCCTGGAAGGCGCCCGGCTCCAGCAGCAGCCAGGGCGTCCCCACCCCGTCGAAGGCAGGGAAGAAGTCCAGTCGAGGTCCGGTCCCCCGGACCCGGCGCAGCGTCTCCATCACCGAAAGCTCCGCCTCGAAGGGGGCGATCACCGGTCCAGGCCGACCGCTCCGCTGCTCGCGTCCGGCCAACCGCAGGGTGACCACCCCCAGCGCCGGAGAGGGGGTGAAGGTCTCGATCCGGCAGCAGAGCCAGGCGTGATCCGCGGGCAGCTCGGCCGGGCCGGCCTGGAGGGCCAGATTCAGCGGCCCCGGCACCGCCTCGGGGCCCTCGAATCCGAAGCCCCGCCCGTTGGGCGCTACGCCCAGGGCGGCGGCGCTCTTCTGGGTGTGGAGGAACCCGGCCAGCCGGCCTCCGTCCACCAGGGTCAACTCGGCGCAGGGGACCCCCTCGTCATCGAAGCGGCGCTGGCGGGAGCCTAGGGGGTGGGCGGGATGATCAATCACAGTGACCGCCGGGGCCAACACCCGCTTCCCGGCGTTGCGGGCCAGCCCGCTGGAGCCGGCGATGTCCCCCCGCAGCAGGGTGCCCAGGGCGGCGATCAGCGGCGCCGCCGCTGAGGGGGAGAGGCAGAGGGGGAGGGAGGGATCCAGCGCCACCGCCGGCCCCCGCAGGGCCGACTCCGCCTCCTCCAGCCGGGCGCCCACGATGGACGCCACCTCCTCGGGGGTCGGCGCCCGCGGCAGCGGCGCGCCCCAGGACTCCAGCAAACCGCCGTGGGCGGTCTCCACCCGGACGAACAGCTCCTCCCGGGCCTCGCTGTCGCCGGTCTCCTCCCCCGAGCGGGAGGTGGTCTGGAGGCAGCGGACCAACAGCGCCTGGAGCGGCCCCAGCGCCGAGACCCGCTGATCCACCGCGGCCGCCAGGGCCCGGGTGCGTGCCGCCCAGGCTTCCAGCAGCCCCGGGTCCGGCAGCTGTCCAGCTCCGCCCGCAGCGTGACGGCCGGCCTTGATCGCGGGATCCCACTCCAGGGCCAGCTCCTGCTGTACCACCCTCATCGCCCCGGCCTCACCGCCAGCCGGGAGATCCGCACCGAGGGCTGCCCGAAGGACACCGGCAGCCCGCCCTGGTCCAGCTTCCCGCAGCCCTTCATCCCGTAGAAGGTCTGCAGATCGCCGCCCACCCGGTCGATTCGCGCCAGCGCCTCCAGCCCCAGCCCCTCCAGCACCGCGGGGCGGAGGAAGGGCCCCAGCCTCCCGTCCTGGATCAGGCGCGCCTCGGCGATCAGGAAGGAGAAGGCTCCCGAGAGCAGGTCCACCCGCCGGGGGGTGAGGTGGGTCAGCCACAGCCCCCGCTCGGTCTCGGCCAGGATCTCCCCCACCGTGCCCCGGTGGGGAGCCAGCTGGGTGTGGCTCATGCGGGGCAGGGCGAAGCGCTTGAAGGTGCTGCGCCGGCCGTGGCCGTTGGGGGGAAGGCCCAGGGTGCGGGCGCTCTGGAGGTCCAGCAGCGGGGCGTCCACCTTGCCGGCCCGCAACAGCGTCACCGCCTGGGGGGCGGTGCCCTCGTCGTCCAGGCCGTAGCCCACGGTGTCCGACGCACCGGTGGGATCATCCACCACCTGGACGAAGTCCGGGGCCACCTGCTGGCCCAGGCGGCGGGCCAGGTAGGAGCTGCGCCGGCAGACCACGTCTCCCTCCAGCGGGTGGCCGCACAGCTCATGGAACAGCACCCCCGCATCCGAGCCGGGGGGAATCAGGATCGTCAGCTCCTCCTCGGGAGCCTCCACCGCCTCCAGCTTGCGCTGGGCGTCCACCGCCCGGGCCGCCACCTGCTCCAGCAGCGCCGGCCACTGCTGGTGCAGCGCCGCCTCGGAGACCCAGGCCCGCTCCAGGAGGGCCAACTGGGCGGTGGGACCGGCGCCGGCATAAAGCCGGACCTCCAGCTGCAGTGTGGTGCGGCTGTCCATCCCCGGCGCCTCGCGCGCGCCGGCGAGGAGGGTCCGCTGGCAATGGCGGAAGGTGGGCTCCACCCGCGAGGCGCCCGCCGCCAGTCCGGCCGCCTCCAGCTGGCGGGCCAGCCCCTCGAACTCGCGCTCCAGCCCGGTGGCGAGGGGAGGGATCGTCTCCAGCGGGGCGGCCAGCGGGGCCCACTCCGGAGGGAGGGGGTCGCCGTAGCGGTAGTCCAGCTCCCCGCCCGCCCGGTGCTCCACTCCCCCGCCCAGGCTGCGCTCCCAGCGCTGCCAGGGAGCAGCGCGGCGCAGGCCGCCGGTGAAACGTTCAAGCCGTTCGAGAAAGAGCCTGGGCACCCAGGGGCTGAGTGTAGCGCCAATCGCGCCGGGTGCCCGCGGTCGTGCAAAGCGATAGCGTCCGCCGGCAATGGACATCGGTGCGCTCGACTGGGAGTGGAACCCCCACGCCCGCTCCCGGCTGGACGAGGTGGGGTGGCCGGACCCGGGCCAGGCCCGCGCCTTCCACCGGGCGCTGCCAGGCTACGCGCCCACCCCGCTGTGGCGGTTGGCTGGCCTGGGCGCCGAGCTGGGGGTGGAGCGGCTGTGGATCAAGGACGAGGCGGCGCGCTTTGGCCTCAACGCCTTCAAGGTGCTGGGCGCCTCCTATGGGGTGTACCGGGTGCTGCTGCGCCGGTCGGCGGAGCGGGGAGTGCCGCCCCCGGTCCCCGGGCAGATGCTGACCGGGAAGCAGCGGGAGGGGCTGGGTTCCCCGGCGATGGTCGCCGCCACCGAAGGGAACCACGGCCGGGCGGTGGCCTGGGCCGCGGCCCGGCTGGGGCTGCCCTCGGTGATCTTCATGCGGCGCACCACCCACCCGGCCCGGGTGAGGGCCTGCGAGGCCGAGGGGGCGACGGTGGTCCGGGTGGAGGGGACCTACGACGATGCGGTGCGGGCCGCGGACCAGGCGGCGCGTGAGAACGACTGGGAATTGGTCAGCGACATGGGGTACCCCGGCTACCTGGAGGTGCCGCGGGCGATCGCCGATGGCTACCGGACCCTGTTCAGCGAGGTGGACGAGGCGCTGGCCACCCAGGGAGAGGCCCCGCCGACCTGCGTGGTGGTGCAGGCCGGGGTGGGAGGTCTGGCCTCCGCGGCGGTGCTGCAGCTGCGCCAGGGAACGCCTCCGCGGCCCCCGCTGCTGGTCACGGTCGAGCCCCGGGAGGCAGACTGTCTGCTGGAGTCGGTGCGCTCGGTGGACGCGCAGCTGTGCCCCACCCGGGGTGGACAGCGCACCCTGATGGCCGGGCTCAACTGCGGCACCCCCTCCCTGGCCGCCTGGCCGCTGCTGCGTCAGGGGGTCGACCTGTTCGTGTCCATCGAGGACCCGGCCGCGGTGGAGGCGGTCCGCCGGCTGGCCCACCCGGTGGGGGGAGACGCGGAGGTCCAGTCGGGAGCCTCGGGCGCGGCGGGCCTGGGGGCGCTGCTGGCGCTGAGGGAGGCCGGCCTCTCCCAGCCGTGGGTGACCCGCTGCCTGGGTCCGCAGGCGCGGGTGCTGCTGATCAACACCGAAGGGCCGCTGCGATGAGCGCGGCCCGCCCGCTCCCTCCGACCCAGCTCCACCTGTACCTGGTGGATCCCTCCACCCTCCTGGATCCGGCGGTGGTGCGGCGCTCGCTGGCGGTGCTTACCCCCGAGGAGCAGGTCCGCCATGATCGCTTCCGCTTCCCCGAGCACCGGCACCACTACCTGGTGACCCGCGCGCTGGTGCGCACCACCCTCTCCCGCTACGTGGCGCGCGGCCCCGCCGACTGGCGCTTCACCCAGAACTCCCACGGCCGGCCCGAGCTGCCCGAGCCGGAGCTGTCCTGGCTGCGCTTCAACCTCTCCAACACCGACGGGCTGGTGGCCTGCGTGGTGGCCAGGGATCGCGAGGTGGGGGTGGACGTGGAGGACACCCAGCGCCACGGGAACCAGGAGGGGGTGGCGGAGCGCTTCTTCGCCCCCGCCGAGGTGCGGGCGTTGCACGCCCTCCCGGAGGCCGCGCAGCACCGCCGCTTCTTCGAATACTGGACCCTCAAGGAGAGCTACATCAAGGCCCGCGGGTTGGGGCTGTCCATCCCGTTGGGGAAGTTCGCCTTCAACCTCGCCGGCCCCGTCCCCGGTCTGCACTGCGAGGACGAGCTGGGCGACCGGGGCGAGGACTGGCAGTTCCAGCAGCTGTGGCCCACCCCGCGACATGCGGCGGCGGTGGCGATCCGCCGGGGCTCGGACGCCCCGCTGACCCTGCACACCGAGTGGGTGCGCCCGCTGGTGGACTGAACCGACCGCGAAACGCGGCCGGACCCGTGCCAGAGAGCCGGACCCGCGCAGCGCGGTCACCCCGTGCCCAGCCACGGACAGGGGGCGGGGGCTCAGAACTCCCCCTCCAGCAGGGCGCCGCCGGCCGCGCCGCCAGCGAAACCGGCGGGGGCCCAAAACGGGGTCAGCTGCAGCTCGGGGAGGCGGCGCTGGGGCTGGCCCTCCTGGTAGCGGTAGCGGCTGGAGCGGTGGCGGACCACATAGCGGCCCACCGCCACCCCCATGCTGCCACCCCACAGCACATCCGAGATGTAGTGGTAGCGATCCAGCACCAGGGCGGAGGCGAAGACGGTGGCCACCGAGTACACCCCGATGCTCAGCCAGGGGTTCTCCCAGTAGGAGCTGACCACCGTGGCCAACGCGAACAGGGTGCCGGTGTGACCCGACGGGGCGCCCTCCGGGAACCGCTGGAAGGTCGCCCAGGTGGGGCCGTTGATGAAGTGACCGGTGCCGTTGTTGGGACCGTCCCGGGAGAGCAGCAGCTTGGTGGAGATGTGCAGGCTCTGGATCAGCACCAGCGCCTCCAGCATCAGGGAGAAGGTCTCCACGTAGGGGTCCTGCCCGGTGAAGTGCCCGTAGGCCAAGGTCCCCACCGCCAGGGCGAACATCCCGCCGAAGATGAAGAGGTCGTTGAACGGGGACCACAGGTGCGGAACCGCGCTGGGGTACTGGGTGGCCAGCCAGTTCTGGAAGCGTTGATCCAACGGGTTGGCCAGGGGCAGGAACAGCCCCGCCGTCACCCCCACGGTGATCCCGAACCAGGCCCACTCGGTCCCGCTCCAGCGGGGGATCCCCAGCGGGATCGCCGCGTAGTCGGAGAGCAGCCGGCGGAACACCCCGCGGTGCTGGTAGCGGTAGGCCTCGCCCAGGAACGGCCCCACCTCCGCCTCGGCGGCCGGCAGCAGCGAGGCGCCGGCCCCCACCGGCTGCGACGCGGACTGTTGGCTGCCGGTGGCCGGCGGAGGGGCGAGCGTGTTGGCCGAGGAGGCGGACGCGGCGGACGAAAGAGGAGCCAGCGCGTTGGCCGAGGAGGCGGACCCGGCGGGCGCAGCAGGCGCGGCCGCGTCGGCGGAGGAGGTGGGCGCGTCGGACGGGGACAGGGTGGGCGCTCCCTCCGGCTTCCCACTCCGCTGAAGGCGGGCGGGGGGCGGCCACAGACCTTCGCCGGCCGCCGGGTCCCGGGGCGTCTGCGCCACCACCACCGTGGGCATCAGACACAGCAGCCCCGCGGCGATCCCCCAGCGTGTCATTCCTGTTCCTCCCGGCGGGCTCAGCGCGCGGTCCCCAGTCCCTGGGCGTGACGTTCCACCGCCCGGAACAGGTCGGGGATCGCATCGCGGTTGGCCTTGTTGGCCAGGAAATTGGGGACCCTGCCCGCCGGGTCAACCCACACGTAGTAGGTGACCTGGGTCTTGCCGCCCTCCCGGGGCTCCAGCTCCCAGAAGCCTTCGTTCTGGGTGATCCGCACGTTGCCCTCGTGGGGAGCGGGCGCCAGCGGGGAGGTGGTCCACTGCGCCCGCCAGCGGGAGGACGACACCTGGGTCTCCATCCGGATCGCGTAGTCGCGGTTGGAGACCACCGGGGGATTGACCACCAGGTACCAGTGGCGGACCGCCGGCCCCTCCTGCTTGAGCAGCCGGGCAAAGGAGACGTGCGGCATGGTGGCAGGGTAGCGATCCACCTCGGTGATCACCTTCCACACCGCCTCGGGGGGCGCATCCAGGGTGCCCACCGCGCGGACCTCCATCACCTGGGTGCCGGGGCGCTGGCGGGACTCCACCTTCACCCCCTGGTGCACCCCCTCCGGCTTCCACCCCGGACCCTCCTCGCCCCCCAGCACCAACGCAGCCATCGCCGCTACGGTCACGCCCAGGCTCATGGGCAGAAAGGTGGTCAGCCCCCGCCAAGCGGGCACTCCCCCGCTGCCTGCCCGGCCGCCCCCATCGGACGGCCAGCAGAAACGTCGGGTGGGCTACGGCGCCAGCAGCGAAGGGGGAAGGTCCAAGGTCCCCTCCAGGTACTTCACCGCGCGCCCGGAGGTGATCACCCGGTCGCCGCGGACCTCGCAGAACAGCTCGCCCACCCGGGAGGAGAGCTGCAGCGCGTGCAGCCTGGACTTGCCCAGCCGCCGTGCCCAGTAGGGAGCGAGGGTGGAGTGCGCCGACCCGGTGGCCGGATCCTCCGGAATCCCCACCTGGGGGCCGAAGTAGCGGGAGACGAAGTCGGACCGGGTCCCAGGGGCGGTGACGATCACCCCGTCGCGATCCAGCTTCATCAGCCCGGCCATGTCCGGGGTCAGCGCGCGGATCTCCTCCTCGGTCTCGAACACCGCCAGGTAGTCCCGCGCCGCCAGCACCTCCCGCGGGGTCCGGCCCAGCGCGGAGATCAGCAGCGGCGGAGGCGGCACCAGCGAGGGCTCCCAGTTGGGGGCCTCCATCGCCAGGAGGTCTCCGTTGCGGCGGACGGTCAGCTCGCCGCACAGCGTCCGGTAGCGGACCTCGTCCCGCCCGGGCTGGAGGAGGTTGAGGATCACGAACGAGGTGGCGATGGTGGCGTGCCCGCAGAAGGTGACCTCCCGGACCGGGGTCATCCACCGCAGGTGGAAGCCGTCACCTTCGGGAACGAAGAAGGCGGTCTCGCTGAGGTTGTTCTCGGCGGCGATCGACTGCAGCAGCGGGTCCGGCAGCCAGCGCTGCAGCGGCACCACCGCCGCCGGATTTCCCCCGAACAACGCGCGGGTAAAGGCATCCACCACGAACAGCTTGAGTTGCACGGCGCTTCCTCCCAGAGGCGGCAACTACCAGCGTCCGCGGGCGGGAGAAACACTCTTTTTCACTGCGCGTGAAATCCGCCGCGCGCGGGTGGAAAGTGACAGCTGCGCGGGAAGTGCACCGCGCAGGAGACCCCCAGGGAGCGGGCCGGCCTCAGGTGGTGGGGTTCTCCTTGGTGGTGGCGTCCACGCCGCCGCCGGGAGCGGTGGGGTCGTGGGGGAGGCTGCCGCGGGGCGAGCGCAGGAAGGCGAACGGGGTCACGTACATCAAATTCGAGACGCGGGAGGTGTAGAGGTCCGCGTAGCGCTCCACCTGTCGGGCCAGGTGGCTCTTGTCGTTGCCGGCGCGCATCAGCGGGCCCCAGTGGGCGTTGAACTGCTCGCCGGCCGCGCGGGCCAGCGGGGAGAGCTCGGTGTCCAGCCGCTCGGTCATGGCGCGGAGCTCGGTCAGCCGGGCCAGCATCGGCTCCACCTCCGGGGAGGGCTGGGGCGTGGGGCCGTAGCCGGACTTCCTGCGCTGCAGGGTGAGCCGGATCGCGCAGGCCTCCGCCTCCAGCGCCTCCTTCTCCCCCATCAACGCTCCCAGCCTCTCCTCGGTGGCGTGGAACTTCTGTAGGGCGATGATCTCGTCCTCCAGCTCACGCAGGATCAGCGCGGTGCGCCAGCGGAGCACGTCCTTGGTCACGTGCACATCGCCGAACATGTGGTCGCCCACGTAGAGGATCTCGTCCCCGGAGACGCCCAGGTACTGCTCGACGTGCGAGGCGCTGCCGCCCAGGTACACCCCGCCCTGGCGCAGGCCCTTCACCGTGGGCTTGAGCAGCCCCTCCTCGTTGACCACCTCGAACAGCGGGGTCCGGGTGGTGAAGAAGTCCGGCTTGCGCGCGCCCACGATCACCACGTCGAACACGTCCCGCCAGGTGGTCCCCTGGGGCAGGAGGGGATCGAAGGCGAACTGCATCATCGGCGCGGTGTACAGCCACTCGGAGTTGGTGATGAGCAGCAGCTTCTTGCCGGCGTTCTTCTGGTCCAGCAGGGTCAGCGCCACGTCCCGATCCTCGGCCACGAACTGCCGGGGCGAGGCCAGGATGTCCGCCTTGAGCCTCCCCTCGGTGTGGGTGACATCCAGCGCCTTGCGGACCCGCTCGTAGAGGTCCTGGTAGCCCATCACCCCCGGCAGCTTCCGCTGATCCAGCAGGTCCACCAGCTGCGCGTAGATGCAGCCTTCCGAGAGCGAGAACAGCGTGTTGAGGAACACCCAGCGGGGCTCGTGCAGGTCCACGATGGTCCGCGCGTAGACCTTCCGCTGCTCCTCCCACTCCACCAGCCGGCTGCCGTGGCTGGCGCGTTTGACGAACCCGAAGCGGTTGGCCTTGATCAGGTTGCCCAGCTCGGTGTCGATCACCAGGCCGCGGACCACCATCTCCGGATCGAAGGACAGGCCCTCCAGCGGCCAGCCCAGGGAGAGGAAGTGCTGCTTGAGGTGGTCGTACGCCGTCCGCTCCCACACCGCGGAGTGGTAGTGGATCAGCGTGTAGTCCATGTCGTAGCCGATGGCGCGGATGGACCGCATGTTCAGCGTGCGGTTGCAGAAGATGCCGCGCTCGGCCGGGGGTCGGGTGAACTGGAAGGGTTCCACCCGTCAGACCTAAGCAAAGACCCCGCGCTTGGGCACTGCCAAGTTGCGGCCAGGTCGCCTCCCCGGCCCTGCGGCGGTCGGTCATGGCGCGCAGACATCGCCCGCGGTGGGAGCTGTGGCCTAGGCCGGGAGCACCCACAGGTTGCGGAAGCGCACAGGGTCCCCGTGATCCTGGAGGAGGATCGGCCCTGGCTCGAGAGGCGCCAACTCCAGCGCGCCCGGGGTGGGGTGGGAGAGGGGAACGTGGTGGTGGATGAGGACGCCGTTGTGGAACACGGTCAGACAGCCGGGCGAGTCCACCCGGGGCGCGCGGAAGGCCACGTCCAGGAACTGCCACTGTTCCGGAGGCAGACACGCGTTCCGCAGCGGGGCGGCCTGCTGGTAGAGGGCCCCGCAGTCGTTGTCCCGGGGGTGGGCCACGCCGAAGGAGTCCAGCAACTGAAGCTCGAAGCGACCCTGGAGATAGAGGCCGCTGTTGGCGCGCTGCTGCCCATGCGCATGGACGCACCGCGCCGGGGGGAAGGGAGATCATCGCGCGGAGGGTACCTCTACCCGGACACCGCGGGTCGGGTCCTGGCGGGGCCGCGCGACCGGAACCGGCTCAGGGCGCGGAGGGTATCTCGACCCGGACACCGCCGGCCGGGTCCTGGCGCTGAAGGTTGACCCACCGGCAAGGGTCGCGCAGAAGGAGCGCATGAAGAGGCACCTGTGGTTGGGGCTGTGCATCGCGTCGGTGGCCGTGGCGGATGAGGGGATGTGGACCTTCGACGCGTTCCCCGCCGCGGCGGTGAAGAAGGCCTACGGGTTCGAACCCGACGCCGCCTGGCTGGAGAAGGTGCGGCTCTCGTCGGTGCGCCTGGCGGGGGGCTGCTCGGCCAGCTTCGTCTCCGCGCAGGGGCTGATGATGACCAACCACCACTGCGTGCGCGCCTGCATCCAGCAGCTCTCCACTCCCAGCAACGACCTGCTGGGGAAGGGCTTTTTGGCCCGGACCGCGGCGCAGGAGCGGCAGTGCCCGGCCACCGAGGCCAACCAGTTGGTGGAGATGACCGACGTCACCGACCGGGTGAAGGCCGCCACCTCAGGGAAGGAAGGCACCGCGTATTCGCAGGCGCTCAAACAGACCCTGACCGGGCTGGAGCAGGGGTGCGCCCGGGCGGTGACCGACCGCTGTGACGTGGTGACCCTGTTCCAGGGCGCGCGGTTCCACCTCTACCGGTACCGCCGCTTCCAGGACGTGCGGCTGGTGTTCGCCCCCGAGTTCCAGATGGCGGCCTTCGGCGGCTACCCGGACAACTTCCACTTCCCCCGCTTCGGGTTCGATGTGGCCTTCCTGCGGGTGTACGAGAACGGCAAGCGGATCGACTCCCCGCATCACTTCACCTGGTCGCAGAACGGCGCAGCGGAGGGCGAGCTGGTGTTCGTCTCCGGCCACCCCGGCGGGACGGACCGGAAGCTGTCGGTGGCGGACCTGGAGGCGCAGCGGGACGTGGAGCTGCCCTGGAACCTGCTCCTGCTCTCCGAACAGCGGGGGCTGCTGCGGGAGCTGCTGCGGCACAAGCCGGCGCTGAAGCCAGAGGTGCAAGCCCGGCTGCGCAGCGTGGAGAACTCGCACAAGGCGATGATTGGTCGGCACCAGGCGCTGTCCGACCCGGAGTTCTTCGCCCGCCGCCGCGAGGAGGAGGCCAAGCTCCAGGAGCTGATCCGTCTGCGCTTCGATGACTGGGAGGCCACCCGCGGGGCCTTTGACCAGGTGGCGCGGGGGCTGGCCACCTTTCGCGAGTTCCGCAGCGAGTACCGGCTGCTGGAGGGCGGAGATGCCTTCAACAGCGAGCTTTACGGCCTGGCGCTGGAGCTGTTGCGCAGCGCCCGGGAGCGCCAGAAGCCCAACGCCGAGCGGCTGCGCGAGTACACCGACGCGGCCTGGCCCTCGCTGGAGCAGCGGCTGCGAGCCAGCCGGCCGGTGTCCAGGCCGCTGGAGGAGGCGCTGTTGATCAACTCGCTGGAGAAGCTGCGGGAGAAGCTGGGCGCGGGCCACCCGGCCTCGGTGCGGATCCTGGGCAAGGAGACCCCGGCGCAGCTGGCCCGACGGGTCGTGTACGGAACCCGTTTGGCGGACGCCAAGGTGCGCCGGGCGTTGCTAAAGGGCGGACTGTCCGCGGTGGAGTCCTCGAAGGATCCAATGATGGAGCTGGCGCGCCGGGTGGATCCGCTGGCCCGGGTAGTGCGCAAGCGCTACGAGGAGCAGGTGGGGCCGCTGCTCCAGCAGGGCCGGGAGCGGATCGGCCAGGCGAAGATCCAGGCGGAGGGGCTGGGCACCTATCCGGACGCGACCTTCACCTTGAGGCTGTCGTACGGACAGGTGAAGGGCTGGAAGGCGTCCACCGGCCCGGTGGAGCCGTTCACCACCTTTCGCGGAGCGCTGGAGCGCGCCACCGGCAAGCCGCCGTTCGCGCTGGCCCGCTCCTGGGCGAAAGGAGCCAACCAGGTGCGGCCGGAGACGCCGCTGAACCTGGCCACCAACAACGACATCATCGGAGGGAACTCCGGGTCGCCGCTGCTGAACCAGCGGGCGGAGATCGTGGGGCTGATCTTCGACGGGAACCTGCCCTCGCTGGGCGGCCGCTACTTCTTCGATTCGGAGGACAACCGCGCGGTGGCGGTGGACTCCCGGGGAATCACCGCCGGGCTGGAGCAGCTCTACGGCGCCGGCCGGCTGGTCCAGGAGCTGCGGGGGAAGTAGCTGATCTGCAGGCCGGCCGCGAGGTGGCGGTGGGTTCCCGAGGAACCAACGCTGGATTGGAGCAGGATTCCGGCGCCGGCGGGGTGGTGCAGGGGCTGTCTGGCAAGCAGCCCGGGACTAGTAGCGGTGGATGTCGTGCACTCCCAGGGAGAGGAGCAGCAAGGAGGCGTCCGGTGCGCGTTCGAAGCGCACCGTGGCCTCGAAGGCGAGCACCGACAGAGACAGGGAGACGGACCAGCCGGTGCCCCCGGTCCCGAAGGTGGGACCCGCCGCGATCCGGGCGGCGAAGAGGGGTGCCCGACGCCGAGGCTCCACAGGGCCGGAGGCGAGGGTCAGCGTCAGGACCGCCAGGGCGCCAATGAGCACGGGCTACCCAACCATGCTCCCCGGTCACGCTGCTTCATCATCCCGGCCCCGTAGGGGCGCGAGCTTCATCCCGGAGCTACCCCGAGGCCCGGCCCGGCCCGTCAGGTGAGCAAGTCCAGCGTCAACAAGTGCGGGCTTTGAGGGTCAGAGGTTCGGGCGCCCCTTCCTATTCTGCGACAACCGGCCCGTTGTCGGTGGCCGCGACCAACGGGCCGCGAATCCACGCGCTTGCACGCCCGGAGCTGACAACCGCCGACCTGTCGCAGAATAGGAGGGTCCGAACAGAAGCCTCATCCCGCGGCGAGCACTTCGGAAGGCGAGGAGCGGAGGGGCGAATCGTCTCCGCGCCTCCGGACACACTCGCCACCATCGGCGCGAGGTCGGTGGGAGAACTGGCTCATATGAACAACTTCTCCCCGGAGAATCCGCGCCCCTGGAGGGAAATGTGGCTCGTGAGATCCACCTTTCCCAGGGCCGCGGTCTGGTTGTGCCACATCGCCCTGGGCAATGCGGGTGTCCACAAGGGTCACTCCGAGGTAGGTCACACCAGAGGACCCACTCCTCTGCCCGGGTTCAGGGCCAGCGGGGGCAGCGTCGGGGTCCGAAGGGGCTATCCGCCGCTCGGCTGGTGCTTCATCGCGACCGAGTTCATGCAGTACCGCTGAAAGGTCGGCGCCGGACCATCTGGGAAGACGTGGCCCAGATGGCCATCGCACTTCGCGCAGCGGACCTCGACGCGGACCATCCCGTACTTGCGGTCTTCGTAGGTCGCCACCGAGTCCGGTGAGAGCGGCTGGGTGAAGGACGGCCAGCCGGTGCCCGACTCGAACTTCTCGCCCGATTTGAAGAGCGGATTGCCGCACCCCGCACAGACGTAGGTGCCGGGCGTCTTGGTTCCTACGAAGCAGCCGGCGCCCGCCAGCTCGGTGCCGTGCTCGCGCAGCACCTGGAACTCCTC
Source organism: Myxococcota bacterium (assembly GCA_030857095.1). Classification (GTDB taxonomy): domain Bacteria; phylum Myxococcota; class Myxococcia; order Myxococcales; family Myxococcaceae; genus JALYOC01. The sequence goes on from JALYOC010000138.1 coordinate 40,415, forward strand.
CGGGGTCAGCCGCTTGCGCCACTCCTCTTCGGTCAGCTTCAGCTTCTCCATCGTCGTTCTCTCCTCGCGGGGATCACCTTAATGACCCACTCGCGCGCCGCCACGACCGAATTGCCGGCAGTCGTCCGCTCGTCAAAGCCAGGCGCAAGCTCCCGGGCCGAAGGACCAGGCGAAGGTCGGGTCCCCGGCGTTAGGAAGGACCTCTTGCCCAGCTTCGGCGCCCGCCGACCCCGTCGCCGATGGGGCCGTCCGGTGGGGGAACTTTGTCTCCAAAGACAGTTTCCACGGCGATTCGCGCCGAAAACCGGGGGTAAATCCGCCACCCAGGACAATCTTCCCCCTAAGGGACCCCGGTGGATCTGCTCGCGCCAGGGGAGTGCTGGGCCTCTCCCCAGAGCAACACCCCGCGACTCCCAGGTGAGTCTGGACGCCCCGGCCTCCCCCTCCTGAGGTAAGTGAACGCACATGGACGACCTTCGCAGCAAAGTGTCCGCGGCCTTCGCGGACCGGGAGAAGTTGAAGGACCCCGCCTATGCCCAGGCAGTGCGGGAGACCGTGGCCCTGCTGGATGCAGGCAAGCTGCGGGTGGCGGAGAAGGGGCCCGAAGGCTGGAAGGTGAACGCCTGGGTGAAGGAGGCGATCCTCCTCTTCTTCGCCGTCTCTGAGATGAAGACCTTCCACTCCGGCGCCATCGAGTACTTCGACAAGATCCCCACCAAGACCGGGCTGGAGGCGGCCGGAGTCCGGGTCGTTCCCCCGGGGGTGGTGCGCTACGGCGCGCACGTGGAGCGGGGCGCGGTGATCATGCCCGGCTACGTGAACATCGGCGCCTACGTGGGGGCCGGCACCATGGTGGACACCTGGGCCACCGTCGGCTCCTGCGCGCAGGTGGGCAAGCACGTGCACCTCTCCGGCGGCGTCGGCCTGGGCGGAGTGCTCGAGCCGCCCGCCGCCTCTCCGGTGATCATTGAGGACGGGGCCTTCATCGGCTCGCGCTGCATCGTGGTCGAAGGCTGCGTGGTGGAGGAGGAGGCGGTGCTGGGCGCCAACGTGGTGCTCACCGCCTCCACCCAGATCATCGACGTCACCGGCCCCGAGGAGAAGGTCTACAAGGGCCGGGTCCCCGCGCGCAGCGTGGTCATCCCCGGGATGAGGGAGAAGAAGTTCCCCGCCGGCAACTACCAGGTCCCGTGTGCGTTGATCATCGGCCAGCGCAGCGCCAGCACCGACAAGAAGACCTCGCTCAACTCCGCGCTGCGCGACTTCGGGGTGCAGGTGTGATCCCGTTCTTGGCTGCGTCTCCGCAGGCGCAGGCGCAGGCGCAGGCGCAGGCGCAGGCGCAGGCGCACGAGCCTGGCCCTACCTCCACCCCGGAGGCGCGATGAGCAGTCGTCCGGAGATCGAACTGGCGCTGGCCCAGCGCACCCTGGGGCTCTGTCAGATCCCAAGCGTGATCGGAGACGAGCAGGCGGTCGCCGATCACGTCGAGACCTGGGCCCGGGGACACTTTCCGGCCGGGCAGCTCACCCGCGTCTCCCACTCGCTGCTGCTGGGCACGCTGGAAGATCCCCGACCCACCGTGGCGCTGGTGGGCCATCTGGATACGGTGCCCAAGCATCCGCAGGACGGACCGATGCGGATCGAAGGGGACCGCCTCTACGGCCTGGGCAGCTCGGACATGAAGGGCGGCCTGGCGGTGATGATGGAGCTGGTGGAGCGGCTCCCGCGCGCCGACCTGCCCTTCAACCTGCTGCTGATGCTCTATGAACGGGAGGAGGGCCCGTATCTGGAGTCCGGCCTCGGCCCGCTGCTGGAGAAGCTTGACCCGGCGAAGCTCCGCTTCGGGATCGCCCTGGAGCCCACCGACAACGTGGTGCAGGTCGGCTGCGTGGGCACAATCCACGCCACCCTGCGCTTCCAGGGCAGAAGCGCCCACTCCGCCCGCCCCTGGCAGGGGGAGAACGCGATCCACAAGGCCGGCCCGCTGCTGACCGAGCTGCTGGCGCGCCAGCCGATCGAAGTGGCCTTCGGCGGCTTCCGCTTCCACGAGGTGATGTCGATCACCAAGGCCAGCGGCGGCCGGGCGCGGAACGTAATCCCCGAGTCGCTGGAGCTGAACCTCAACTACCGCTTCGCGCCGGGCAAGAGCGTGGCCCGGGCCCAGGAGGAGCTGCGCGCCTTCGTGGCCGGCCGCGCGGAGATCGAGTTCACCGACCTGGCGCCGTCTGGCAGGGTCTGCGACGCCAACCCGCTCTTCCAGCGGCTGCTGTCCACCACCGGCGCCAACGCCGCCTCCAAGCAGGCCTGGACCGACGTGGCCCGCTTCTCCGAGGCGGGCATCGATGCGGTGAACTTCGGCCCCGGGGAGACCGGTCAAGCCCATCAGGTCAACGAGAGCGTCTCCCTCTCCGCGCTGGGACTTGCCTACCAGCGCCTCTCGGCGTTCCTGACAGCCCCTCTGTAGGGAGCACCCAATGCAGCGCGACTGGCACGAGGCGAACCGCAAGTCCTGGAACGCCGCCACCCGGGTCCACAACAGCCACAAGCAGGATCAGGCCGGCTTCCTTCGCAGGGGCGGCAGCACCCTGTACTCCGAGGAGCTGGCGCTGCTGGGCGAGGTGCGCGGCCAGTCGCTCTTGCACCTGCAATGCAACAGCGGCCAGGACACCCTCTCCCTGGCCAGCCGGTGCGGGGTGCAGGTGACCGGGGTGGACATCAGCGACGAGGCCATCGCCTTTGCCCAGCAGCTGTCCGCCGACTCCGGCATCCCCGGCACCTTCGTGCGCGAGGACGTCTACGACTATCTCGCCCGGGTGCCCGCCTCCTCCCAGGAGCTGGTGTTCTGCAGCTACGGCTGGATCGGCTGGCTCTCGGATCTCTCGCTGTGGGCCCGGGGCGTGGCCGCCGCGCTGCGTCCGGGGGGCCGGCTGGTGTCCGTTGAGTTCCACCCCTTTTCCTGGGTGTGGGACGAGGACCTGCAGCTCAAGTATCCCTACGGCGGCGGACAGCACCTCACCGAGTCCGGAGTGAGGGACTACGTCGGCCTCAGCGGAAGCGCGCTGGCGCCGATGGGCCTGGTGCCCGGCGCGGGCGAGGTGTTCGTCAACCCGCACCCCTCGCAGGAGTTCACCTGGGGCCTGGGCGACCTGCTCACCGCGCTGATCGACGCCGGCCTCCAGCTGCAGCAACTGCGCGAGTACCCGTACTCCAACGGCTGCGCGATTTTCCGGGACATGCAGCCGCTGGAGGGGGACCGCTACGGGATGCCGCCCGGGGTGCCCTCCCTGCCGCTGATGTTCGGCCTGGTCGCGCGCAAGCCCTGAGGCGGCCTCACCGCCAGAAGCCGACCGAGATCCCCAGGTCCGAGTAGCGGTCGGCGAGGTCGAAGGACAGGGACAGCGCCCAGTCCTCCAGGTAGCGGAACAAGAACACCTCGAACCCACCGGTGACGTGCAGCCGGTGGAGCCGATCCTCGAACGGAGAGGGCTCCAGATAGGAACCCAGCCGGGTGCGCAGCCGGCCGGGCCAGGTCTCGTGCTCCACCCCCGCCCGCGGGGCCAGCTGGGTGCGCTGGGCGATGAGCCGCGGCGGCCCCGGCTCCAGGAACGCCCGGATCGGCACCGCGCCCTCCAACTGGGCGATCACCTCCACCTGGGCCGAGATCAGCCACGCCCCGGCGGTGGAGTCCCAGGGCAGCGGGGTGTCCCAGCCTTCGCCCACCACGCCCAGCTCGCGCAGCTTGGCGATCGAGAGCCGGTTGTACCGTTCCGACCCTTCGCCCAACCGCATCGATCCCCCCAGAGAGAACACGAACGGCGAGGCCAGCGACTGGAAGGGAAGGGCGGTCCCCAACCTGCGCACCGGCGAGGTCAGCGGACCCACGATCTGCGGCTTGAGGGAGAGGCCGACCCGGAAGTTGCGATCCACCGGTCGGTAGAGCGCATCGAAGCTGAGCCCGAAGTTGCCGTAGCTCCAGCGCGTCGACCCGCTCTCGAACTCGCCGGTGGAGGCGAACAGCCCCATCGCCAGCAGCAGCTCATCGTTGCCCAGGGCCACCGCTGCGGCGATGGCGCTGGTGGACAGGGTCACCGCCACATCGCCGTCCGGGCCGCAGCTGGAAGAGAGACAGAAGCGGGAGAGCGAGGTCCGGTGGTAGCCGCCCAGGCCGGCGCCGCCGATCTGCACGAACAGCCCGGACACCAGCTGCCGGGCCACCCGCGCCTCGTCGGGGTCACCGTCGTTGTCCAGGTCCAGCGCTTCGGGGTTCCCCAGCGGCAGGTCCAGATAGGACAGCGCCAGGTCCACCGTCCACGGCGCCGCCAACGACGGCTTACGGTGGGCGATCGCCGCCAGGTTAGAGGTAAACGAAGACGAACCCTCGGCGATCCCCACGTACGCCCCGCCCAGCCCCACCAGCCGGGTAGAGCCCAACAGCAACCCCGGGGAGAGATACATCCGCCCCGGTCGGGGCGCGTCCTGGGCCGGTGCGGGCAGGGCCACCACCAGGGCCCACCCGAGGGCGAGGGCCTGGAGAACACCGGGACGGAGAGGGACGGCAGGACGGACCACGGCGGGACCATACCGGAGCTGGGCGGATCCCCACGGACTCAACAGGCCGCCAGGCGAACATCGGGACGTCGCGAAGGCGGCTGGTTAAACTTCTCGCCCATGGATTCTCCGCTGACCTGGATGTGGGTGCCCCTGGCCATTCTTGCCGCCGGAGCGGCGATTGCCGCCCCCGTGCCGGCGCCCGCTCCGCTGGAGGCCGAGATCCAGGCCTGGCACGACAAGCGGCTCAAGAACCTCACCGCTGAGGAGGGGTGGCTCTCGCTGGTGGGCCTGTACTGGCTGGAGCCGGGGAAGAACACAGCCGGGTCCGCCGAGGACAGCCAGGTGGTGTTCCCGCTCAACGCCCCCGCACGGCTGGGGACCTTCACCTTGGAGAACGGGAAGGTGCGGCTGGAGATGGCCAAGGGGGTCGCCGCCACCTTGAAGGGAAAGCAGTTCACCGGCGGAGTGCTCAAGTCAGACCTGGAGGGGGAGGCGGACACAGTGCACGTCGGCTCGATCCGCTTCCACCTCATCCAGCGCGGAGAGAAGTTCGGGATCCGCGCCAAGGATCCCCAGGCCAAGGCCCGTGCGCAGTTCCACGGCATCCCCCGCTATCCGGTGGCCGCGCGCTGGAAGGTGGAGGCGAAGTTCGTCCCCTTCGCGGAGCCGAAGAAGATCGCCGTGCCCACCGTGATGGGGACCGTGGAGGAGCTGACCGCCTACGGGGAGCTGGTGTTCAGCCTCGATGGCCAGGAGCACCGTCTGCAGCCGGTGCAGGACACTCCGGCGGAGAAGCTGTTCGTGATCTTCGCCGACCCCACCAACAAGAAGGACTCCTACGGCGCGGGGCGCTTCCTCTACGCCGATCCGCCGAAGAACGGGAAGACCACCCTGGACTTCAACCGGTCCTACAACCCACCCTGCGCGTTCAGCGCCTTTGCCACCTGCCCGCTGCCGCCGCGGGAGAACCGGCTCAAGGTGGCGATCGAGGCGGGCGAGAAGCGGTACGGCGACCACTGAGGCGCTGCTAGTTCCCCTCGGCGCGGGAGTAGATCTTCGCCGCCCCCGCCGGGTCCGCGCGCTGGATCAGCAGCCACTCCAGGTGGAGGTCCCGGATCCCCGCCGCCTTGCCGCCGTGGGAGGAGGAGCCGCTGCTGCGCCCGGCGGCGATTCCCCCGCTCTCCTCCTCGTCCTTGCGCAGCGGGCCGGCGGCGTCGGTCGGGGTGCCGTAGATGGAGCGCTCCACCGAGCGACCCCCGCCGCCGTCGTTGGTGGCGACCTGATCATCGGCGGCCTCGCTGCCGCGCTGGGCGCTCTCCACCTCGCGGGTGTTCTTCAAGATGCGCACCACGCAGGAGTCGCCGCCGTCCTTGCCCACCACCACGTAGCGGCTCCAGGCCCCGCTCTCCCGGGCCCCGGAGACCTCCTGCTTCCAGTCGGTCTCCAGCACATGGTCGCCCGCTGCCAGATGGGCGGTGTACCCCTGGGACGCGAGCAGGGCGATCACGTGCGGCCAGACCTCCGCCAACGGGCGGGGGTAGACATGCTCGGCGGAAAACTCGCGGGCGCGCGACTCGCGCTGAAGGGCCGCGCAACCGCTCAGCAGGATCAGCCCCAAAACACCGCAGGTGCGTAGCAGGTGCATGACGGGTCCATATTCGCGGCCCCGGACGGATCGCGCAAAGGTCTTACCCAACTGCAACGACCGCCCCTCAGGCAGCCCGGTGCTCGCCTGCGTTGGCCTGCCCCGCGTCCGGCTCCGCTTCGGCCACCGGCTGGAGCGAGATCCTCACCCGGGCCGCGCCCACCGCCATCACCAGCACCCCCACCGCGAAGAAGGCACCGGGCGCCAGCAGCGGAGGCACGCTGCCCAGCACGTCCTTCAAGGCCTCCGTCGTCAGCGCCTGCTCGGAGAGCTCCTTCACCATCGGGAGCAGGTGGAAGAACACCCCGGCCAGGCCGACCACCGCCGAGAGCCCGCCCAACCAGAAGGAGGTCCGGGCCAGCGTCCGCACCGACACCTCGCGCACGCCCAGCCACAGCAGCACCGCGAAGGCGGCGGGGGAGAAGTAGAGCGGCACGTACTGCGGCGGCTCCGCCAGCCCGCTCCCGGTGAGCGCGTGGCCCACATAGGCGTCGAAGAACAACCCCAGGTAGCCCAGCCCCAGCAACAGCAGGGTCACCTGCTTTACGCCCATCCGTCGGATCATGGGTTGCTCTAACGCCCGGGGCCCGCGGGCGTCAAACGCCGGACACCGCGTCCGCGCCGGCGGCCAGCCGGGTGTCCCGCGCGGTCAGCCCGCCCGCATCGTGGGTGGTCAGCTTGAGGGTCACCCGCCGCCAGCGGATGTCGATGTCCGGGTGGTGGTCCGCGCCCTCGGCCAGCTTGGCCACCTTCTGCACGAACGCGATTCCATCCAGGAAGGCCGCGAACTCGTAGGTGCGGATCAGCTCGTCACCCTCCCGGCGCCAGGCGGGGTGCTCGCCCAGGAAGGTGGCCAGCTCCGCGTCGGTCAGCTTCGTCCGGTCGTAGTCCATCGGTTGGCTCCTTGGCCAAGGATGCCACGACGAAATGTAGCCTGTCCCCTTTATTGGGACGGCGCGTCAGGCCTGGGTGGCGGGCGGGTGCTTGAGCGCCATCGCCACCAGGGAGACGGTCAGGTCGCCGGGGTCCCAGGCGGACAGCTGCTTGAGGTTCGGCATCACCGAGTCGATGTGGTCCAGGTTGTCCAGGCGAACCACGTTCGAGCCGGGGATCATCCCGTCCTTGTCGTGCACCAGCCCGTCGGTCTTCTCGCCGTAGCGCAGCCGCACGTAGTTGCTGGGGCCGGCCACCAGCGAGAGCTGGCTGGTGTCGGTGGTGGCCAGGGACACGGTGGGGATGTCGGTGGGGAAGGGGTACTTCTCCACGAACTCCTGCCGGTAGGCGTAGGTCAGATCGCGCACCGTCTTGGGGTCGCCGTTGAACACCAGCTTGGCCAGCGCGGCCACGCCCAGCTTGGTGGCCCCGTTGGAGAGCAGGTCGGTGGCCAGCGGCGCGCCGCCGTACGGGGCCTGCATCGCCACGAACGCGCGCACGTGCTGCTTGAGCTCCGGGTGCATGGCCAGGGTGGCGCTGGTGTCCACGCCGCCCTTGCTGTGGCCGATCAGCACCACCTGCTTGCCCTCCGAGGCCGCCTGCTCGATGGCCTTCTTGATCGTCTCCACGTTGGTGAGGGTGGAGGCCTCGGTGTCGACCTTGATCTCCCGGACGTCCAGGCCCTTGTCCCGCAGCGCCTCGCGGTTCCCCTCCATGTAGCCGGGCCAGTTCTCGCCGGTCAGCCCATCCACGGTCAGGTAGACGTAGTCCCCAGCCTCGTCCGGCAGCGGGTTGCCGCCGATCTTCACCGCCTCGTAGGTGCTCTTGAAGTCGGAGGTGATGTCCTTGGTGGGCGGGAGGTTCTTGTCCTTCTGCATCCAGCCCAGCTGCCCGGTGGAGTCCTTGCCCAGCAGCGCCTGGAGGCCGCCGCGGATGATCCCGCCCAGGTCCAGCCCGCCGCGCAGGGCCTCGCCCGCGGGCGGACGCAGCGCAAGCAGGTTGCGGGGAGCCGCCGCCGGCGCGAAGCCGTCCAGCAGCGTGTTCGCCAGGGCAATCGGAGCGGTGGGCGCCGCGGGAGCCGCCGCGGTCCCGGAAAGCGGAGCGGACTCGACCGGTCGCTGCGGGGGACGGATGGGAGAGCTGGCCATGGATCCGTTATCGACGGTATGTAAATGTAGTTGTGGGACCCCCAGCAAACATTTGGTGACGCATGGAGTCACTAAAGGCCAACCACCCGGAACTGCTAGGTGGTGGTGGGAACGGGGGTCTTACCGGACAAGGCGATCAGCAGCGCGCCGCCCATGATCGCCACATCGGCCACGTTGAAGATCCCGGTGCGCAGCGAGCCAATCCCCAGGTTGAGGAAGTCCACCACCCGCCCGTCATTGACCAGCCGGTCGAACCAGTTGCTTCCCCCGCCGCCGATCAGCAGGGCCAGCCCCGCCAGATGACCGCCGGGGAGTTCGCGGCCCTTGAGGACCAGGAACACGGTGGCCCCCAGCAGCATCAGCCCCACCAGCACGGTGAAGCCCCAGAAGCGGGCGGCCTCTCCCATCTGGCCGCCCATCCCCAGGAACGCGCCCGGGTTCTCGGCGTAGACCAGCCGGAAGGTGTCTCCCAGGAACGAGCGGGAGGGGGTGTCGCGCAGCTCGGTGGTGGCCAGGTGCTTGGTCGCCTGGTCACAGCCAATGGAGACCAGCAGGACGGAGAGGATCACCAGCCGGCGGGGAAGGTTCTTCATGGGTGGCACCATAACCGCCTAACCCGGGCAAATCGTCCGCAACGCCACGCAGGGCTGCGGCAGATCAATGCGCCACCAGGCCGCATCAAACGTCTGGCCGGCGGCGGCACACACCAGCGAGAACTTCACCTCGTCCAGCTGGTCCTCCAGACCGTCCAGACAGGCCTTGATGTCCGCCACCGTGGCGGCGCAGCCCACCGGGTTCACCCCCACCGTCTCGCAGCTGGCCTGGGCCAAGATCTCCTGGAGGGTGGCCTCGGCGCTGGGCGGGAGGTTGTCGGTGCAGGCGTTGACCGCGTCCCCGCAGGCAGACGCGGTGCTGGTGGTCTGGATGCCATGGGCCAGACACAGCGCCTGGATCAAATGCGAGGCCTCGTACTCCTCGCGGATGTAGTCCTCGAACGCCGAGCACAGCCGCTGGTAGCCGGCCTCGCCCAGCGCCTGCAGCTGCTGGTCCTGCTCGATGTCGGGAGGCAGCCACCGGGAGTTGGAGCACCCCAGCAACAACAGCCCGATCCAGGCGGTGCGGAGTCTCATCTTGGGCCTCAATTCGCCGCCTTGCTTGCCATTGGAAGCTCCCCCGAAAAACTCAAGGCGGCAGTATGTCACGGCCCGGAGCGCACACGAGCCGCTACGCACTGCGCCAATAAAGGGGACAGGCTACTTTTTCGGGCCCCGGGATTGCACCGGCCCGGGCCTTCGACACGACGCGAAGACTACGGCACGTAGACGAAGAACGTCCCGTTGGTGCCCACCACGTACACGTGGCCAGTGGGGAGCACGTGCAGATCGCGCAGGTGCTCGGTGGTGCCCGACTCCAGCGCCGTCCAGGCCGTCCCGTCGTAGTGGTGGAAGCCGCCGAAGCCGCCCACCGCGTACAGGTCATTGACCGACCGTCCGTCGATCGCGGTCACGGTGGTGATTCCGGTCTCCACCTCCGACCAGACGCCGTCGGTCATGGTGTGGAAGGTCCCGTCGCCAGCGAAGCCGAACATGAACTTCACGCGCCCCTCGGAGAGGGCGACCACGTTGGTGTTCACCTCCGTGGGCACGCTGGGCAGATCGGTCCGGCCGGAGTCGATGGCCAGCACTCCCTGGTCGTGCCGGAAGTAGAGGGTGGCGCCGATGGCGGTCACGTCGGTCAGCAGCGAGTACTGGCTGTAGAGGTCCATCGGGGTGAACTGGCCCCCCGAGTAGCTCTGCGCCACCCCCTCGAAGTAGCCGCCGGCCTGCCGTCCCCCGGCCAGGACCACCCGCTTGGAGAGTTCGAACCCCATGTGGAGGGTGCTCATCAGCTTCTGGCCGTGGATCGCCGCTGGGGGATCCAGGGCAGCCAGCGTGGTCCAGGCGCCAGAGTGCAGGGTCACCGTCAGCGGCGTCTCCTGGGGCGTCCCGCCGATCACCACCACCTCTCCAGTGTCGGCCGCTGCGACATCCCACAGCACGTCCTGCTCACTGACCCCCTGGATCTGGAACGGCTCCAGGTCGGCCCCATCGAAGAGCGCCACCGTGCCCCCGCTGCCGACCACATAGACCTCGGAGTCGGAGACGGCGAACACCCCGCGCAGCTCGGCGGTCAGCCCGGTGGCCACCGCGGTCCGGCCCTGGGGAAGCGGTTCGGTGCCGATCCGGTGATCGCAATTTGCGAAGGTCAGCAACAGCAGCGCGGAGAGAAGGCGTCGGGTCATTGTGGGTTCCTCGAGGCAGCAGGTTGGATGTCTCCTGGTGCCGCGGGCGGAGAGAACCTTACGGCGATTTTCCCACCGCGCGTCGGGCCTGCGCGGCGTGGGCACCTTCCGGCCACCGGCGCAGCAGCTCCTCATAGAGAGCTCGCGCGCGATCATTGCGCTGGGCGCGCGCCTCACAGGTGGCGTGGACGAACAGCGCGCGCTCCTCCAGTTGCGGCTCTCCGCGAGGCAACCGCTCCAGCTGGGTCAGCGCCTGGTCGCAGCGGCCCACCTCCGCCAGCAGCTCCACCTCCAGCACCTTCAGCTCGCGGCTGCGGGGAAGCCGCGCGCGGTCCACCGAGGAGAGCCGCTGGAGCCGGGCCAGGGCCTCGTCTGGGCGCGCCAGCAGCAGCAGTGAATCCACCCGGGCCAAGGTGGCCTCGGCCCAAAGCTGCCCTTGCGGGAAGCGCTGCTCGTAACGATCGAGCACCGCCAGCGCCGCCTGGCCGTCCCGGATGTTGCGCAGTTGGTGCAGCGCGGCCTGCAGCAGCCGTGACTCCTCGATCAGCGGGTCCGGCTCCTGCGGGAGGGGCTCCGTCGGGACGACCACCGGTTCGGCCCGGGCGGTAGGCTTGGGGGCAGAGCGGACGGCAGGATTGGAGCTCAACGTCCGCCGCTTCGGCTCCGCCGGCGGAGGCACCACCGCGGCCTCCAGCGTGGGGCTCACCACCAGAGCCTCTACCGGGGCGGGCTCCGCCTCCGGGCTCACCACCACCGGCTCCACCCGCACCTTTTCCGCGGTCTGGCGTCCATCGGTCCACGGCCACACCGCGGCCAGCGCCAGCGAGGCGCCAATCACCAGTCCCCACAGCAGCTTCCGGGAGGGCAGCGCCGGCGTGACCGGGATCGCCGAAAGCCGGCGGGAGATCCGCTCCACCGCCGCCGCGGAGAGCGGTGGCGGCCTGGAGACCGCCCGCAGATGGTCGACCAGGAGGCTGGCGTCCTCCGAGGCCTCCGGAGGTGAATCGAGGAGCCTGCGCGGGGGAAGGGTCATGACAGCTCCTCCTGGGGTTGCTGCGCCTTGAGCAGGACCGCCAGCTCCTGACGTGCGCGGTGCAACTGCACCCAAACGGTTCCTGGTTTCACACCGGTCAGCTCGGCGATCTGCTCGCCGCTCATCCCTTCCAGCTCGAAGAGGATGAGCACGGTGCGCTTGGGCTCACGCAGCCGATCCAGCGCCCGGTACAGCGCGGCCACCGAGCGGCGCTGGTCCAGCTGCACGTCCGGTGCGGGCCCCGGGTCAACCAGATGCCCGGCAGTCTCGTTCGAGTCTCCGCCCAGCCACCGCCGCCAGGACAGCCGCCGCCGCTTGCCGCGGACCACGTTGTGGCAGATCCGGAACAGCCAGGTGGAGGTCTTGGCCTCGCCCCGGAAGGCGGGAAGCTTCTGCCGCGCCACCAGGAAGGTCTCCTGGACCAGGTCCTCCAGATCCGAGTCCGGCCCGCCCAGCCGGCTCACCCAGCGGGCCACATCCTGGACGTGCGCCGCATACAGCTCCGCCCAGGCCGGAGCTGTCCGGGGAGGCAGCGGGAGCGGTGGGACCACGGCACGCATGGCGTCTGCTGCTGGTGCCTCCAGGCCGGAAGAACCTTTCAACGCCCCCATAAAAAGCCGGCCGCCGCCCTCAGCTCCCACTGCGGAAGCACCCGGGCCTGGGCGGAGCCGGCCACCCGAATCTCCTGGGGGATCAGCCAGAAGGTCGCCCCCAGCGACAGCTCTGGACGCCAGGCCCCGGAGCCCAGCAGCCAGCGCACACCCGGAGACACGCTCAGATCCAGCCCGGTGGAGGCCTCATCCAGCTGGAAGCCCTCGCCCCACACCCGCAGCACCGCCACCCCGGCGGTCACCTCCACCTGCACCGGCCCACCCAGCTGGGCGACCTGGAGCCAGGGACCGGCCTCCACCGACACCAGCGGTCGCATCCACACCACCTCCGCCGAGGCGATGGGACTGCGCGCGGGCCAACTGGCGCCCAGCCGTCCCAGCCAACCCCAGCGGGCGTCACCCAGCCACAGCTGACCCACCAGCGCGCCGGTGGGCAGTAGTCGCAGCCCGGCGTGGTCGGTCAACCCCAGCGCCGCCTCCGCGCCCACCCGCCAGTTCCAGGAGGGAAGGGGAGGCAACACCGGCGCCTGCTGCGGCGCGCTGGCCAGCTCTGCCTCCCACGCCGCCAGCACCACCGCCACCGCGGTGGCCCGCTGCGAACAGTCCGCGTGGGTCTGCACCTCGCGGGAGGCCAACAGCTCGCCGGAAGGGGAGCGCAGGCTCAGCCGCAGCCCCTCGGGCAACTCGGTCAGCTCGGCGACGTGGCCCAGCGAGGCGCCGGCGGCAGAGGTCCCCAGCGACTCCTGCGCGGCGGCTACCGCGGAAGGCGCGGGACACTGCCCATCCCCCCGGACGTCGATCACCGACAGCAGCATCGCCAAGGAGAGGGTGGGGAGCATCGAAGCCGGGTCAGGCTACTTTCTTGGGCCGGGCAATGTGGAGAAGGTTTGGCCCCCGCTGCGCTGCTCCGGGGAGGATCTGGCTTCACCATGCACGTCCACCAACAGGAACTTTGCCAGGCTGAGGTGGACCTGTGCGGACTCCTCCGGAGCGGTGATGTCCCTCGAAACGTACGACTGTGGCGATCGCAGTGACCTGGAGATCGTGGGGGAATGACCACGTGGGGACGACCTCAGCCCGGCGCCCGGGCCAACAGCGTCAGACAGTGGGGCGAGCGGCTTCTTCGACGGTTCGAAGTCTGACCGTGAGGAGGTGTGCAGGGGAAGCGGACAGGCTCAAGCGGCGTGGTCCCCGCCGTCTCGGGAAAAGTGGATCAGATCTGCCACTTGTTCCCGAGAACCTGGGCCTGTGGCCGGGAAAAGTGGCTCATCTGGTCCACTTTTCCCCGCAGCCCCTCGCGCCCGCCGCCTCCGCGTCCCCGGTAGAGCCCAGCGCCTCGGTTGTTGAGGATCACCGAGGAGCCGCCTTCACCCCCGGGACCCGTGGGTCCGAGCGAACGAGTCGCGGAAGCGATCTCCGCCCCGCTGACCCTCCGCGGAGCTCGCTGAGCTACTCCCGCAACCCCGGCTGCTCCTCCACCGCCGGCTTCCTCCTCAGCGTCCTCCGCTCCAGCAGCGGGTGGACGAACACCGCCGCCAGCAGGATCGACACCCCCAGGTAGAAGGACGCCCGCAGCTCGTGTTGTTCGCCCAGCAGCGGGATCGCCAGCAGCACCGCGTAGACCGGCTCCAGGTTGACCACCAGCTGGGCGGAGAAGGCGCTGAGGTGCCGCAGCGCCACCAGCGAGAGCGCGAACGGAATCACCGTGCAGCCGATGGCCAGCGCCAGCAGCAGCCCCCAGTCGCGCGCATCCGGCCAGGGGAACAGCGCCCCTTCCTGCGGCAGCAGCGGGGTGAGCAGCGTCAAGAACAGCGCCCCGGTGCTCATCTCCACGAAGGTCACCACCAGCGGCGGCGCCTGTTCCACCAGCCGCTTGTTCAGCGCGCTGAAGATCGCCACCAGCAGCGCGGACAGCGCGCCCACCCCCAGGCCCAGCCGCATGTCCGCGGACAGCCCGCCCACCACCAGCGCCACCCCGGGGATCACCGCCACCCCCAGCAGCAGCTCGCGGGAGGCGAACCTCCTCCCGGCGATGAACGGCTCCACCAGCGCCAGGAACACCGGGCCCAGCGCCATGCAGGTCGCGGCCACCGAGGCGTTGGACAGCTTGATCGCCGCGTAGAAGGTCAGCCAGTGCAAGGAGACGATCACCCCCACCCCGGCAAACGACAGCCACAGCCGCCCGGTCAGCCGCCGCAGCCCGCGCCACACCTCCGGCACCAGCAGCAGCACCGCGGTCACCAGCAGCATCCGCCACCACACCAGCGTCAGCGCCCGCAGCGAGATCAGCTTCCCGAAGATCGCGGTGAAGCCCCACAGCAGGACGCAGAAGTGGATCTGGAACAGCGCGCGGCGGGTGGGGGACATGGCGGGGCGGCGCAGCCTAGCCGGGCCGGGTTCCGGCACCAGCAGCCACACCCGGGGTGAAGCCGGCGCGCTATCGGTTGAAGCCCTCCGCCCGCCGGGTCACAGTCCCGAAAGCCCCGTGCACTTGCCGCAGCCAGTCACCACCGACAACCCCGCCCTGCTCTCCGCGGAGACCCTGATCCATGGCTTCCGGATCAAGCGGTTGCTGGGGGAGGGGTCGATGGGGCAGGTGTACCTGGCCCAGGACGAGGTGTTGGGACGGCTGGTGGCGCTGAAGCTGATCCGCCCCAACGTCCTCCGGCCCGGCAGCGAGGCCCGGCTGGTGGAGGAGGCGCGCACCACCGCCCAGTTCAACCATCCGCACATCGTGACCGTCCACGCGGCGGGGGAGTACCAGGGCCGGCCATTCCTGGCGCTGGAGTACCTGGACGGAGAGTCGCTGCGTCAGCGGATGACGCGGCAGCGCCCGACCCTGGCCGAGTCACTGCAGATCGTCCGCGCCATCGCGGAGGCGATCGCCGAGGCCCACCGCCGCGGGGTGGTCCACGCGGACCTCAAGCCGGAGAACGTGCTCCTCCCCCGGGACGGCCGGGTTCGGGTGGTGGACTTCGGCCTGGCCCGCCACGTGGGCGGCGATCCCACCGCCACCAGCGGCACCCCGGCGTACATGGCCCCCGAGCGCTGGCGCGGCGCCGCGCCCGATCCGGCCTTCGACCTCTGGGCGCTGGGGGTGATCCTCCACGAGCTGCTCACCGGCCGCCGGCCGCTCCCCGACGCACAGCTGGGCGCCTTCGCCTTCACTCCCCATCCCCTGCCAGTCCCCGCGGAGCTGACCGCCCTTCCCGGAGCCGAGGTGCTGGCCGCCTGCCTGGCGGTGGATCCGGCCCAACGCCCCTCGGCGGAGGCGGTGGTCCAGGCGCTGTCCACCCCCGACGCGCCCACCTCGGCCGGCAGCTACCGCTCGCCCTACCGCGGGCTGCTCCCGTTCACCGAGGCCGACGCCGGTGACTACTTCGGCCGCGAGCAGGAGACCGACGCGTTGGCCGAGCTGCTGCGTCACCACGGCCTGGGCCTGGTGATTGGCCCCTCCGGGATCGGCAAGAGCTCCTTCCTGCTCGCCGGACTGGCCCGCCGGCTGGGCGAGCTGGATCGCTGGACCCCGCTGTTGCTGCGCCCGGGGGACGCGCCGCTGGCCCGGCTGGGCGCGCTGCTGGGTTCGCCCACCCTGGCCGAGGAGCTGCGCACCCGTCCCGGAGCCCTGGTGCTGGCGCTGCGGGAGCGGGCCCGGACCCAGGGCGCCAAGGTGCTGCTGATCCTGGACGCCTTCGAGGAGGTCTTCACCCTCGCCTCGCCAGAGGAGGCGGCGCAGCTGGCGGAGTGCCTGGGCGCCGCCGCCGCCGCGGCCACCGACGAACCCTGGCGGCTGGTGCTGGGAGTCCGCGACGACTACCTGGGACGGCTGGCCCGGCTGGAACCACTGCGCCGGCACCTGGGCGCCTCGGTGGTGCTGGGGCCGCTGACCGCGCCGGCGCTGCGAGCGGCGATCGTAGGCCCGCTGCGCCGCACCGGCTTTACCCTCGACGATCCCACCCTGGTGGAGCGGATCATCCAGGAGGTCTCCGGCAATCCGGCCGCGCTGCCGATGGTGCAGTTCACCTGCCTTGCCCTGTGGGAGCAGCGGGACGTGACCCAGCGGCGGCTGCTGGCCTCCGTCTACCAGTCGATCGGCGGGGTGGCGGGCGCCCTGGCCTCGCATGCCCACCGGGTGCTGCAGCGGCTCCCGCCCGAGCAGGTGCGGCTGGCCCGGGCGCTGCTGCTGAGGCTGGTCACCTCCGAAGGCACCCGCCAGCCCCGGCCGTTCGAGGCGGTGGTGGAGGGGCTGGGGACCGAGGCGGCGGAGGTCCGCGACTTCCTGATCGCCGAGCGGCTGCTGGTGGTGTTCCGCAATCCCCAGGACGAACAGAACCTCCTGGAGCTGGCCCACGACTCGCTTTGCCAGCAGTGGCCGCAGCTGGTGCGCTGGCTGGCGGAGAGCCGCGAGGACCACGCGCTGCTCGGTGAGCTTGAGGCCGCCGCCCGCCTCTGGCAGCGCCGCGGTTGCCGGGACGACGAGACCTGGTCCGGCACCGCGTTGGGCCAGGCGGTGCAGCGGGTGCGCGCCGGAGGGCTGCAGTTGCCGGATGAGCCGCGCCGCTTCCTGGAGGCGGGCAGGGCGCGCGCCTCCCGCGGTACGCTGCGGCGGAGAATCACCTGGGCGGTGGCAGTCACGCTGCTGGGGCTGATCGCCGCCAGCTCGGTGGCGGCGGCGCTGGAGTTCCGCAGTCGCGAACAGGCCGCTGTCCGCCAGCAGCACGAAATCCGGCTGGCCGCCGCGGATATCGGGAGACTGAAGCTGGTTCTCGAAGCCCGGGACTTCAAGCCAGAGACGGGAGAGTGGGTGCCGGCCGCCACCTCCGCCCCGCTGCGGTGGACCTTGGCGCCGGCGGACCGGGACGGTCAGGGACCGGACTACACCGCGCCCGAGCTGTCATTGCAGCCACTGCCCAGCGAAGGACCGGGCACTTGGAGTTGGAAGGTGGAGGCGCCCTCACGCGCAGCCTGGTTGGTGGTGGAGCGCGGTGACTGCCCTCGCAGCCGGCTCCGGCTCAAGCGGCTTCCCGGATACCGGGAACGGGACCAGCCGCTGCCCGTTATCCGGGTGGAGGTACCCACCTGCCAGGCATCCTGGGTGGAAACCATCGCCATTCCGGGAGGGCCCTTCTGGGCGCCTCGGCTCAAGGACGGCGGGGTGGTCGACGAGCGGGTGGAACTGGCGGGTTTCCGGATCGACCGGACCGAGGTGACCAACGCGCAGTTCTCGCTCTTCCATGCCCATGCGCAGCTCACCGGTCATGAACGGGTCGAGCCCCCCACCGACCCTGAATACGGGTTGGCGCGTGCCTTGCGCAGCCCGGTCACCAGCGTGGACGCCCGCACGGCGGAGGACTACTGCGCCTTCCTGGGAAAGTCGCTGCCCACTCTGGATCAGTGGCGGAAGGCGTTCCGTGGAGGCGAGTTCCTGGATGCGGACCGCACCCAGGTCAACCCACAGCCGATGCGGGTGGCGCTGTGGGACGAAGCGAACGGTGTCGGGGCGGCCAATCTGGATGGCGCCGATGAGTTTCCTGGACCGGCCCCCGTTGGCTCCTTCCCTCGGGATCGCAGCCCTTATGGCGTCATGGACCTGGCGGGCAACGTGTCCGAATGGACCTCAAGTGAAGCCACCACCCAACGCTTCGCCGGCCTTCGGCAGGTGGCAGGTGGCCGCTGGGACGGAGCACCCTGGAGGAACCATTGGCGGATCAACTGGGTAAACAACCAGCTGACTCGCCGGCTCGACTTCGCGGTCGGGATCCGTTGTGTTCTCCAGATGGAGTCGCTCTCACACCGCTCCCCGTCTCACCCCTGAGCTGGGATCAGATTGGCGCAGCAGGGTCTCGTGCAGTGGCAGGAACCCATCTGGACCAAACTGCTGACAACTGATCCGCCCAGTGGCGGCAAGCACCGTGATCCGCCTCTCCGCCCACAGCGCCGCGAGGCCATCCACCAGCTCCCGCCCCGGCGGCCCGGCTCCGGCGTGACAGGCCAGCAATCGAACCTCCGCGCCTTCCGCCAGAAAAGGTAGCAGCAGGAGCAGTTCCTCCCAGTGCTCGGCTCGGGGCAACCGGACCAGCAACTCCTCCCCGATGTTCATCCCGCCCGGACTGCCGTGCCCCTGGATGTCCAGGCGGGTGATGGATTGCCGCCTAACCGCTGCCTGCGCGATGGCATCGAAGAAACCCGCTCGGCCCTGGCAACGTCGGAACTGATGAAGCGGCGTCGGACGTGCCCGCAGCGCGATCTCCTCGAAGTCGTCGTTGAGCACCGTCAGATACGAGATCAAGGTCAGCTTCATTGAGAGCTCCCCGAGAGGCCCTCCAGCCATGTCCGCGGTGGCTGGCCCAAGCTACCACCGGAGCCATTGGGAACGTCTCCGCGGTGCATCCACCCGGTCGAACCCGGAAGACGGAACCGGGCCGCACTTTCTGTGAAGCCGTCTGGGCGGGAGGAGAGTTCATGGTTTACAATGAGCCCCGTTGATCCCCGTTACCCAAGGAGCTGACCGATGGTGTCCAGCAGACTCAGTCCCGCCCAGTCTCACACCCATGACCAGGAAGTCGCCTATGGTGACCGGCCACCGCGGCCGAAGCCGGACAACAACGACGATGGGGGCGGTGGCAAGTGGCCGAAAGGCGCGGGGGTGGCGGGTGGAGACCGGCCGCCGCGACCGAAGCCGGGCAACAACGATGGGGGCGGTGGCAAGTGGCCGCTGGGCGCCGGAGTGGCGGGTGAGGATCGGCCGCTGGGTGCTACGCCGGACGAAGGCCGTGGCAGGTGGCCGCTGACTCCGGCGCCTCGCTGAATCGACGTATTCGCAGGCCTTGCCCGGAAGCCCGGGCAGGGTCTCGTCTCGGCAGGTCAGATCCGGGTGACAACCCTTAGGGCGCTCAGTGCTGGGAGATGTGATTGACCTGTCAACCTCCACCTCCTGAGTTGGGACCTGGGTCTTGCGAGTCACGGTAATCTCCTATTCGAAGGTATTGGATCACGGGATTGAGCACACCGCCCTCAAGGTGAAGGGGGACTCCGCCCACGAGGTGCTCCGCTGTCAGCGCCCGCACCAGATTCTGTATGAGCTGGCGAACGTCGGCCAGCCGATCACCTTGCTCGATCTCCATGGCCACGGCGGCCCTGGCTTCATGAACCTCGGCGACGACCGCTTCGTGGACTGGCGTTGGCGGGGAATGGCTACCCTCACTCCCTTGCGGCCCTATCTGGCTGCGGACGCGAAGGTGCGACTGCTGGGATGCCACACCGCCTTGGGGGAAGAGGGCCGGGAACTGCTGGTCCGATCCTCAGCGGAGTTGGGCGGCCTTCTTGTCTACGGCACCCTGGTGGAGTTGCTGCCCCGGCACTTTGAAGAGCGGGGCTTGTCTGCCGGCTTTGCCAGCCGCTGGTTGCAGTGCTCGGGAGATCTCGGTTGAGCATCCGGTTGGCAAGCGCCAGAGCCCCGTCGAATGACCTAGGAGCCGATTGATGGAGGCTACTCGCCGCAAGAACCCGGCGGTCCTTCTGCCCCAAGTCACGGCAGACGCTGTGAAAGCATGGTGGCGCCCCGATACCCGGTCCGGAATGGGTTATCACTGTCATCGCGTGCAGGCTCTGGGGCGCAAGATCAGCGAGCATCAGGATCTCTTGACCTTCGCTTTCGTCGGGGACGCGGAGGTCTGGACCGTTGATCTGGAAGACACCGCATCGGTCTGGCCGGAGCCCCCCTCCACTGCGCAGCTGGCCAGGAACGGTCAGTTCGGATTTCTGCTGCTTGCGACAGGTTGGACAGAGCTGCCAAGCCCGGCGCAGCATGGTCCTAGTTTGGCCGAGGTGGGGCTGAGGTTGCCAGAACTCGAAGCGACCCGCGTCCGGGAGGAGGCAAACCTCACTCCGCGGGACCGGCCCGAGGACCTCAAGCGTTGGTGGGCTCCCGATACCGCAGGAGGTGGCGGCTACCTTGCGTTCAAGGTTCAAGTGCTTGGGCGGGCGGGGAACTTGCTGAATTTTCGATTGGTCGAGGGTAACGCCAACAGCTTCACCGTCGATCTCGATCTCCAGACGACCTTGGTGTGGCCGGAACTCCCCTCCACCGCCCCCCGAGCGGCGCCGGGTGAGTTCGGGGTCCTGCTGTTGAGCCGCAAGTGGGCGCGCCTCAACTCCGTCCCCGAGGCCTGCGCCGGCTCTGGAGGCGAATGGCCACCAGGGCCCGAATGGGAGTGAGGGCCCTGGCCGGCCTACAGCTGGTGGGGGGGAGTGATGGCACGCCGCGGTTTAGCCTCCCTGGTCGGTCTGCTTTGGAGGGTCGCGCAGCTCGCCCCCGGAGCCCTTGGGAAACTTTCCCCCTCCGCCATCGTCGTTGGTGTTGGCCACCGAGATCCCCAGCGAGTTGGCGTCCGCCCACTCCTGGGTCAGCAGCAGGAAGCCGAACCGGTCGGGCGCCTGGGCGTTGATCACCATCTGCGCGGTGGAGGGGAGATCCGACCAGCAGTGGCGGCCGTTGCGGAGGTTGATCTCCAACGGCTGCCGGGCGGGGTGGGAGGGAGGAAGAGAGGAGATCGCATCCCCCACCAGCTTCACGGTGAGGAACTGGCCATCGCTGGGGACCACCACCTCGGTCTTGAACAGGAAGTAGGTGTCCACCCAGCGGCCCCACCAGCGGGCGAGATCATCCGCGGAGCTCTTGGGCACCACGTCGGCGTTACCGTAATCACTCACCTGCTGCGACTGGCTCATGCTTCCTCCGGTTGTTGGACTACGTGGGTACAGCTCGTTGAAGTCCGAAGGTCTTGATCAGGTTGTAGACATGGGACCGGGTCACATCTAGCCGGCGCGCCACCTCTGAGACGTTCCAGTCCGCCTCCAGGAGTTCGCGGCGCAGCAGGTCGCGTTGGAACACCAGGGTCGCGTCGTGGAAGGAGAGCGGACCGCGCTCCGGGGAGGGTTTGGCGCCCAGCAGGTGCCGGGGCTCCACCTGGGAGGCGCCCTCGGCCGACGCGCGGATCAACCCGCCCTCCAGCTGGTTGCGCAGCTGCCGGATGTTTCCCGGCCAGTCCTGCGCCTCGCAGCTGCGCCGGAGCAGCGGAGAGGGGAGCAGCCGCGGCAGCTCGTGCTCGGCGGCCAGGGTGCGCAGCAGCTCCTCCAGAATCGGACCGATGTCCTCCCGCCGTTCAGACAGGCTGGGCATCCGCACCGTGAACACGTTGAGTCGGTAGAAGAGATCCTCGCGGAAGGCGCGGGCAGACACCCGCTCCTCCAGGTCCGCGTTGGTGGCGGCGATCACCCGGACGTTGGCGGTGGCCTGCTTGGTGCCGGCCAGCGCGAAGTACTGCCGGGACTGCAGCAGCTGCAGAAGCTTCCCCTGCGCGGTCAGCGGGATCTCGGCGATCTCATCCAGGAACAGGGTGCCGCCCTCGGCCAGCTCCACCTTCCCCTCGGTGCGCCGGGCGCCGGGGAAGGCGCCGGGCATGGTGCCGAACAGCTCGCTCTCGAACAGCCCCTCCGGGATCGCCGCGCAGTTCAGCTCCAAGAATGGCCCCGCCCGACGCCGGCTGTTGGCGTGGATCACCCGCGCCAGCTGGGTCTTGCCGGTGCCAGACGGCCCGGTGATCAGCATCCCCACGTCGGTGGGCGCCGCCACCACCACCTGCTCGAAGACATGGGCCAGCGCCGCGCTCCGCCCCGCCAGCCCGGTGATCTGCAGCCGGGCCCGAAGCGGCGCGGTGGGATCCGCGCCCACCGAGGAGGGATCCTCCGCCAGCGACTCCACCAGCGGACCCAGCACCTGGGCCGCGGTCTCCAGGGTGAGGATCACCTCCGGGGAGAACGGCCCCGCGCCGGCGCGCCCCTCCAGATACAGCACCCCGGGGGTCTTGCCAGGCAGCGGGATGCACAGCACCGCCTCCAGCCGCTGACCCTGCACGCTCTCCGACTCGCGGAAGCGCGCGTCCAGGAACGCCATCGGGGTGTGCAGCGTCTGCCCGGAGCCAATGGTGGCGGCCACGATCCCCCGGGAGGTGAAGGACTGGATCTCTTGCGTCTCCTGGTCGGTGCAGCCGTGCGCCCGGGACAAAGAACGCTCGCGCGCCCCCGCATCCCGGAACAGCTCCAGGTACACCCGCGGCGCGTCGGCCAACTGGGACATCGCCGCCAGCACCGCGCTCAGCTTCGGGGGGCCTCCCTTCCCTCCCAGCAGCCGCAACAACTCCAGATAGAGGTCACGCTCCCGGACACACCGCAGCTCTGAACTCACGGACATGCTGGAAATGCTACCGGGGCCGGAGATCCACCGCACGCAGCCAGACTGAGCATTTACCGCGCCACCATTCGCTCAGAGTGAGCGCGCGCCCGCGCCTGTCCACCATGGTGGACATCCCGGCCCAGCGGATTCAAGCGGAGTGGACACCGGTGACCGCGCCCCCACTGGAGGAGGGAAAGGGCACGCCCCGTGCTTTGCGGAGTGGTCGTTGTTCAGGGCTTTTCGCGGACCCATGAGGACGGCCGATGCACAGCAGCGCATCCATCTCATGGCGCAGAGGAGCGCTGCAGGTGGGGCGGGACCTGGGGCTGGTCGGATTGCTGTTGGCGCAACCGCTGATGGTGGAGCAGGCGTTGAGGGTGGCGGGGTGGGGCGTGGCCACGCCGGGAGTGGTGGGGATCCTGGCGGGCGGTCTGTTGGTTCAGTTGGGGGTGGCGGGAGTCTCGGCGGGCCGGGGGGGGATCGCCGAGGGGTGCTCGGCGATCGTGATCGGATTGCTGACGCTGGTGGGCGGGCGGATGCAGGCCCTGGGGGGGGCCAGCGTCGGGGTGGGCTGGGATCAGGTGAAGCGGGTTCCGGGTCTGGGCAGCCTGATCCTGGCGCGTGGGGCGGGGTTCGCCTCCTGGCTGCTGCTGGGTTGGTACTGGCCACTGCTGTTCCCGGAGGCGCCGTTGCCCGGGCTGGTGATCGGCGCGGCCGCGGTGATCGCAGCCGCCCGAGCGATTGAAATCGGGCTCGGGCGCCGAAGGAGCGCCGGGAGTCCCCGGGTCTTCAAGTACGCGCTGGTGCTGAACGCACTGGCGACATTGATTCTGGCGGTCGCGCTGAACGCGTTGTCGGGGGGGAGTCTCGGCGCGACCGCCGCCCTGTTGTCGGTCCTGTTGTTGGCGCTGAGCGCCGAGCGGGTGATGCAGTCCGCGCATCAGGCCGGCGTGGAGGCCCTGGTTCGGGACCCGGGCCTGCGCCGGGCGGTCCACCACCTGGGGACGCTGAGCAGCCTGGGGATGGGGGGGCTGATGATTCTGGGCACCCTGGGCCTCAACGCCGGCTTCGGTACCGCGGCCGGTGTTCCCTCTCTCCTCCTCGCAGTGGCCCTGGCCGGGCTGCTGCTGGTGGGGGCGATCCTGTACCCGCCCCCGGATCCGCAGGAGTCGGTGGTGGGTTAGCGGTGTGAGCCCAGAGGCCGAGCACGGGGCCGCCGACCGGGCCGGGAGGAGGCGCGCGCGGGGCATCGGTGCGTGGG
>JALYOC010000141.1 GCA_030857095.1 Myxococcota bacterium
TCCCGGTGGCCTTGACCGGGGCCTCACAGGTCTTGGTCTTGTACTTGGGGTGGCAGTGCCTCAGCCCGTACTGGTGATGGCACCCGCACTTGTCGGCGCGCTTCTCGTGCGCTGCCGCCGGACCCACCAAGCACAACACCCCCACCACCATCGCCGCCCATTTCCCCATCGCCCCATCCCCCCGCTGCTCGAAATGGGCACGGGGACCGGGGCGGGCAACCGGTCCGGGAGCAGGACGTCGGGGTGCCAACGGTCGGGGGTGTACCCCTTCGTATGTGTCTGTGGTAGGGATCCGTCCCGATTGGGGGCTCGTTTTGGCTGACACGGAATCGCCCAGAGCTGTCCTGGTGGTCAGCCCCGACGAGGCCTTCGTCTCGGCGGTGTCCCCGCTGGTCGCCCAGGAGCAGGCGGTCCTCACCCGCTGCATCGAGGCCCAGGACGCGGTGAAGGCGGCGCTGGGTGAACCTCCCGACGCCATCTTGCTGGATGTTCCCACCCGGGGCCTGAGCGCGGATCAGGCGGTGCGGCTGCTGCGCGGCCTGGAATCCCGCCGCTACGTCCCGGTGATCGTGGTGCTGCGCGAGCAGGACCCCGCCCGGCTTCCGGGGCTGTTCCGCCTGGGGGTGGACGCGGTGGTCACCCTGGATCAGCCGGAGCTGCTGGCCGCCCAGCTGTTCCGGGTGCTGCGGCTGAGGGAGGGCATCCGGGGGCTGAGCGCGGAGGCCGCCAGCCTCCAGACCTTGTCGGTCACCGACGGGCTGACCCAGCTGTTCAACCACCGCTTCTTCCAGGACCGCCTGCGCGAGGAGTTCCGCCGCGCCCAACGCTACGACGACCCGCTGGCGCTGGTGATGCTGGACCTGGACCACTTCAAGTCGGTCAACGACAGCTGGGGCCACCCGGTGGGTGATCAGGTGCTTCGGGACGTGGCGGCCATCCTCCGCCGCAGCGTGCGGGAGACGGACCTGGTCTGCCGGTACGGAGGCGAGGAGTTCTGCGCCATCCTCCCCCAGACCCACCTGGCGGGATCGCTCACCGTGGCCGAGCGGATCTGGAAGGAGCTGGGAGGCGCGCGGGTGGGGCCCGGCCTGAGGGTCACCGCCAGCATCGGTGTCTCCGGGTTCCCCGGACGCGGGGTGGTCACCGCCGACCAGTTATTGCGGACCGCCGACGAGGCGCTCTACCGGTCCAAGGCCGAGGGGCGGAACCGGATCAGCCTCCACGTCCCCACCGAAGCCTCCTCCGCCAAGGCCAGCTAGGCCGCTGTCAGTTCGCTCCCCGGGGATACCCGGGTGAGCAGCCAGGCAGGCGGACCCGCTGATGGGTCCGGGATGACCCCTCTGGGCGTGGTGGGTTGTTCCTGCCCCACCTCCTCCGGCGACCCCGGGTCCAATTCACCCATGGTTCTCGTGGGTTCTGAAAGACCCGGGCTGGTCGCGCCTTTGCAGACCTCCTGCCCAGGTCCACCATGCAAACCCAGCCCACGACCCCGCCCGCGCAGCAGAGGCTCCTCCTGGTGGATGACGAGGAGAACATCCTGCGGTCCATCAAACGGGTGCTGCGCCGCGGAAACTGGCAGGTGGAGACAGCCAACGATGGGCAGCAGGCCCTAGACCTGTTCCGGGAGTTCCAACCGGCGGTGGTGATCTCCGACTTCCGGATGCCGGGAATGAACGGGGTGGATCTGCTCTCGCGGGTCAAGGAGCTGGCGCCCCGGACCCAGCGGATCATGCTCACCGGGCATGCGGATCAGCACGCGATCGAGGAGGCCATCAACCGCTCGGAGATCTTCCGCTTCATCTCCAAGCCCTGGAACGACCAGCAGTTGGTGCTGACTGTCACCAGCGCCTTCGAGCAGTACGCGCTGCTGGCGGAGAACGCCCGGCTGCACCAGCTGACCCAGCTGCAGAACGAGTCCTTGCGCGTGCTGAACGTGGACCTGGAGGCCCGGGTGGCCGTCCGGACCCACGCCTTGGCGGTGGCCAAGCGGGAGTGGGAGCTGACCTTCGACTCGCTGGAAACCCCGCTGGCGGTGGTGGGCGAGGATCTGCGGGCCCGCCGCGCCAACCGCGCCTCGGCCCGGATCTCCTCGCGCCAGTTGGAGGAGCTGGCCTCCCAGCCCCGCTGCCACGAGTGGCTCTTTGGCCGGCCCCAGCCGGATCTGGATCAGCTGCTGGTCCAGGCCTTCACCTCCGGGCAGCCGCAGACCGCCGAGCACCACCACCAGGGGCGCATCTACTCGGTCTCGGTGTACCCGATGGTGGGCGAGGGCCAGGCGGTGTGCGCGTACCGGGACGTGACCGAGGAGCGCGAAATGAACCGCCGGATGCTGGAGACCGAGAAGATGGCCGCGGTCGGGCAGCTGGCAGGCGGGGTGGCCCACGAGATCAACAACCCCCTGGGCGGGATGCTGGCCTTCGCGCAGCTGATGAAGCGGGATGTGGGTCGCTCCGCGGCGGACCTGGAGGCGCTGGACCTGATCGAGGAGAGCGCGCTTCGCTGCAAGCGGATCGTGGACAGCCTGCTGCGCTTCTCCCGCCGCAGCCGCGCCGAGGATCGCCGGCCCTTTGACGTCAGCCGCTGCGTGGACGACGCGGTGTACCTGTTCCGCGCCCAGCTCAAGAGCGCGCCCCGGGCCCGGCTGGAGGTGGACCTGGCCTCCGGCCTCCCCGAGGTCCACGGCGACCCCGCCCAGCTGGGCCAGGTGGTGCTCAACCTGCTGCAGAACGGGTTGCAGTCCCTGCCCAAGCAAGAGGGGACCTTGCGGGTGGTGACCGGGTCCAGCTCGGAGAGCGAGGTCTTCCTGCGCGTCTCCGACACCGGGAGCGGGATCGCCGCCGAGCATCTGCCCAAGATCTTCGAACCCTCCTTCACCACCAAGCCGCCGGGCGAGGGCACCGGGCTGGGCCTGGCGATTGCCTACGGCATCGTCCAGGACCACCGCGGCCACTTCGCCGTGCAGACCGAGGTGGGCAAGGGCTCCACCTTCACCGTCAAGCTTCCCCTCCCCCCTCCCGCCTCCGAGCAGAGGAATACCCCGTGAACAACTCCCGCCCCGCCAAGGTGCTGGTCGTCGACGACGACAAGATCGTGCTTCGCGCAGTCACCGAGATCCTCTCCCGCGCTGGCCACCAGGTGCTGGCCATCGACGATTCGGTGGAGGGGCTGACCGCGGCCAAGGATCCCTCGTTCGACGTCGCGGTGCTGGACATCAATATGCCCAACCTCTCCGGGATGGATCTGCTGCGGGCGATCAAGGAGGTCCGTCCGGAGCTGGAGGTGGTGATGATGACCGCCTTTGCCACCGTGGAGACCGCGGTGGAGGCAGTGAAGGCCGGCGCGTACGACTACCTGACCAAGCCGTTCGAGAACATCGACGAGGTCAGCCTCACCGTGGAGAAGGCGGCGGAGCGCAAGTTCCTGCGCGACCGGGCCCGGGTGCTGGAGGAGCAGCTGACCGTCCGCAACCAGTTCGAGGAGCTGATCGGCCAGTCCGGGCAGATGCGGGCGGTGTTCAAGCTGGCGGAGACGGTCAGCTACTCCACCGCCACGGTGCTGATCCAGGGTGAGAGCGGCACCGGCAAGGAGCTGGTGGCCCGGGCCATCCACTTCCGCTCGCCGCGCAAGGACAAGCCGTTCGTGGCGGTGAACTGCTCGGCGCTGACCGAGACCCTGCTGGAGAGCGAGCTGTTCGGACACCTCAAGGGATCCTTCACCGGCGCCACCGTGAACAAGAAGGGTCTGTTCGAGGCCGCGGACGGCGGGACCATCTTCCTGGACGAGATCGGGGACATCCCCGCCGCCACGCAGGTGCGGCTGCTGCGGGTGCTGCAGGAGGGGGAGGTCAAGCGGGTCGGCTCCAACGACAACATCAAGGTAGACGTCCGGGTGATCGCCGCCTCCAACGTGGACCTGGCCAAGGCCAAGGACACCGGCCGGTTCCGAGAAGACCTCTACTACCGGCTCAACGTGATCAACATCGCGCTCCCCCCGCTGCGGGATCGGCCGGACGACGTGCCGCTCCTGGCCTCGCACTTCCTGAAGATGCACGCGGTGAAGATGCAGAAGAAGGTCTCCGGGTTCTCCGCCCGGGCGATGGAGGCGCTGACCTGCAACCGCTGGGTGGGCAACGTGCGCGAGCTGGAGAACGTGATCGAGCGCGCGGTGGTGCTGACCTCCAACGAGTTGTTGGACGTGGAGGATCTCCCCCCTGGCTTCCGCGAAGGCCCCAAGGGCGGCGGGGAGGTGGATATGGCCAGCCTGGCGCACCTGCCGTACGCGCAGGCCAAGCGGCTGGCGATGCGCGCCTTCGAACGCCGGTACCTCTCCTCGCTGCTGGAGAAGAGCGGGTTCAACATCTCCTCGGCCGCCCGTGCCGCGGGGGTGGACCGCTCCAACTTCCGCCGGCTGCTCAAGCAGTACGAGGTGGGCAAGGGCCACCAATTGACCGACGACGAGCCGGAGATCGCCGCCCGGGCGTAGCCGCCACACCCGAACGCCCCCCGCGTGGCCCGGGCTATTCCGCAGGCCGGGGTGGCGCCGGAGGCCAGGACTCGGGGCGGTCGTCGAACCGCTGGCGCAGGTCGTCCAGCGCGTTGCGGCGGGCGTCGCGGTTGAACTTCATCGCCCCGTTGACCGCGCCGAAGATCGCGCCCGAGTACCAGAGACTCTCGAACAGCCCCAGCGTGATGGCGATCCCCAGCTGCCGCTGGGAGATCGCCTCGTAGAGGGCGTAGGCGAACAGCCCGTTCCACAACAGCGCGGTGAGGCCGATCAGCGGCTGTTCGATGTACACGTGGCCGGCCCCGGGGATGATCGACAACACCCCCGCCAGCAGCGGCGACTTTTGGGGCAACGAACCGAAGCCCCGCACCGCCTGAAGCAGCTGGGGCTTCCGGTCGAACTCGGCCCGGGCGAAGTTGGCCGCGGCCTCGGTGTCCCGTCCCAGCTCCAGCTCGGTCCAGGCCAGCAGGTAGCGGGCCCGGTGTCTGGAAGCGGGCGGGGCGCGCTCTTCCCAGCGGGTCAACCACCGGTTGAAGGTCTCGTAGGCCAAGACCGGTTGGCTGCCCACGTAGCGCGCGTAGGCCTCCTGCAGCTGGGCTTCGGGGCGCACCGATTCAGAGACCTCAAGGGCGGCCTGCCGGTAGTGCAGCGCCGCCGCCTCCGCCTGGCCCCCCCGCAGGTAGGCCAGGCCGATCGCCATCCGGGCGGCGTCCGCGTCCGTCCCTTGCGGGTCCAGGAACAGCGAACGCTTGTACTCGCCGATGGCGCGGTAGTGATCCCCTTCCGCCAGCAGCGACTGGGCAAACCCGAAGGCCTGCGCCGCTCCCTCTCCGGCAACGGCCGGCGGAGGCAGCGGCGGTGCCGCCTGGGACAACACAGCGCACAGGGTCAGCCCGAAGCCCGCAATCACGTGTCACCTTCCCTGATGGCGGCCGCGGGTGGCGGCGGCCTTGGGGGTGACATCTAGCCGAAATCAGGGGTGGTGGGACTCCAACCTTCCCAGCATGCTCTCGATCGCGCTCAGCGCCTTGTGGGAGGCGCCCTCCACCGCCTCTTCCACGGTGGGCGCCAGGTGGCTGACCGCGATCGGCCTCCTCCCGGCCAGCCGCACCTCCAGCAGGCAGCGCTGGTCCTTGCCGCCCCGGGCGGCGTTCACGTCGTGGAGGTGGACCTCGACCCGGGTAATCCGGTCCTCGAAGCGTCCCAGCCTGCCCTCCACTGTGCTGGTCACCTCCGAGGCCAGCTGTTCGGTCCCTGCGATGTGGTCGTCGGTGTTGAGTTGAATCAGCATCGGTCTGTCCTCCTCAAGTGCGGGTTTCGATCAGCTGGGTCAGCTCGCGGTCCTTCATCTGCAGCGCGTGCTTGTCGATGGTCCCGGCCACCACCGCCGCCACCGGGCGGGAGAGGTGGGCCCGCAGCAGCCCCAGGAAGCGGGGATCCGCGACCATCACCAGCTCCCGGAAGCGGTTGGTGGCGTGCGCCTTGGACAGCACCTGGCAAACCTCCCGCGCGAAGACCCGGGACTCGTCGTCGCGCAGGCTCTGGGACTCGTCGCCCTTGAGGTCCTTCTCCATCGGGTGCTGGTTCTTGTTGGGCCGGTTGCCCATCAGGTCCCGGCTGTGCTCGCGGCTCTGTGGACGTTCCAGGGTCTCCTGCAGGGTCAGCTCGCCATCAACGAAATCGTAGATGCGGGCCTGGACGGAATCCGCGACGAGAATCCAGCGTGTGTCTTTCATTCGGCCTCCTCAAGGGTGTGGTCACCTCAAGGTAGGCACTCACCTCCAAAGGACCCCGGGCCGAAGGGGACGGACAGCCGGTCGCCCGCCTACTCTGGGGACAGACAACAAGGACGGCATTCAGGGCCGGGGCGGCCGCAGCCAGAAGTCGCTCTCCTCCAGCGGATCCAGCAGGCCGAAGTGCTCGCCCTGCCGCCAGGACGGAAGCAGGCGCAAGGCGGAGTTGTCGCTGCCCCGCCACAGCCGGTCCACCGCCAGCATCAGCCCCAGCACCGGGTGGCGTTGGACGGCGATCAGCGCGTAGCGCGAACAAGTGGGCCGGTGCACGCAGCGGGGCCCGTCGATCGGGCTCAGCGCCCGGCGATAGAACTCGTAGGACAGGTAGAGGAAGGTCGAGGGCGCCGGATCCGGGGAGGGCCGATACGCCGTGGGACGCTTCGCCACCGCATCCTGGGTCACCGGATGCCGGGGGGAGGAGAACGGGCCGAAGCCAGGCTCGGCGGCGGCGGCGGGAAGGGGAAGCAGCAGCAGCAGCCAGATCGGACGAATCATCCGTGCCCTCCTCCCTGCTCCGACTCCGGCTTCTCCTTCGCCTCCAGGAGCTTGCGGTTCTCCTCCAGCCGGTCGGCCAACGTAGCCTCGAAGCCGTTGCGGGAGGGGCGGTAGAACTGCGAGCCGCGCAGCGCGTCGGGGAGGTATTGCTCGGGGACGTAGTTGCCCTCGAAGTTGTGCGGGTACTTGTAGCCGCCGCCGTAGCCCAGCGACTTCATCAGCTTGGTGGGGGCGTTGCGCAGGTGCAGCGGCACCGGCAGCGCGCCCTTCTCGGTCACCGCCGCCCGGGCGTTGGCGTAGGTGGTGAGCACGGTGTTCGACTTGGGGGCCATCGCCAGGTAGGTGACCGCCTGGGTCAGCGGCAGGGACCCCTCCGGCAGGCCCATCAGCTCGAAGGCTTGCAGGGCGGCCACAGTCACCCCCAGCGCCTGGGGATCCGCGTTCCCGATGTCTTCGGAGGCGAAGATCACCATCCGGCGGATCACGAAGCGGGGATCCTCGCCCGCCTCCAGCATCCGGGTCATCCAATACACCGCCGCGTCCGGGTCCGACCCGCGCAGTGATTTGATGAAGGCGGAGACCACGTTGTAGTGCTCCTCGCCTCCCTTGTCGTAGAGCAGGGTGCGCTGCTGCACCGCCTCCTCGGCGCTGGCCTTGTCCACCCGGGCGCCGGAGTGCTGGGCGGCCACCTCCAGGGCGGTGAGCGCGCGGCGGGCGTCTCCCCCCGCCACCTCCACCAGGAAGGCCAGCGCGTCTTGGGTCAGCTCCACCTTGCCGGCCAGGCCCCGGGGATCGGAGACCGCCTGGCGCAGGACCTGGAGGACCTCCTCGTCCTCCAGCGAGCGGAGGGTGACCACCCGGGACCGGGAGAGCAGCGCCGAGTTGACCTCGAAGGAGGGGTTCTCGGTAGTTGCGCCGATCAGGGTCAGGGTGCCCTTCTCCACGTGGGGCAACAGCGCGTCCTGCTGCGCCTTGTTGAAGCGGTGGATCTCGTCCACGAACAGGAGGGTGCGCTGACGGGACAGCCGCCACCGCTCCTGGGCCAAGGCCACCACCTCCCGGATGTCCTTGACCCCGGAGAGGACCGCGGAGAGCGCGGAGAAAGAAGCGCCGGTGCTTCTGGCGATCACCTGGGCCAGGGTGGTCTTCCCGGTGCCCGGCGGCCCCCACAGGATCAGGGACGGGACCTGGTCGGTCTCAATCGCCCGGCGCAGGAAGCGACCGGGCCCGGTGAGGTGCTCCTGGCCCACGAACTCCTCCAGGGTGCGCGGGCGCATCCGCTCGGCGAGGGGTTCGCGGCTCTTGTCCTGGGAGGCGGCGTGGTCGAACAGGTCCATTGGAAGCGAAGGGCCAATCTATGTCCGATCCGGGCTAGAACCTCCAACCCGTGAAGACGGTCCTGTTGGTAGCCAAGAAGGGCAAGAGCGAGGCGGCCTCGCTGGCGGTCAAGATCCGCGAGCGCCATCCGGAGCTGGAGCTGCTGGCGGACGAGAAGCTGGCCGAGGTCGTGGGCTGGCCGGTCCCGGACCCAGACGCCCTGGCCCGGCTGAGCCTGGTGGTGGTGCTGGGAGGGGATGGGACCCTGATCTACGCCTCGCGGCTGCTGGCCGGCCGGCCGGTCCCGATCCTGGGAGTGAACCTGGGCAGCCTGGGCTTCATGACCGAGATCCCCCAGCCGGAGCTGTTCCCGGCCCTGGAGGCCGCCCTGGAGGGCAGGTTCCAGGTGGACCGGCGGATGAAGCTGCGCTGCCAGCTGTGGCGGGAGGGGAGGGTGATCCTGGAGGAGGAGGTCCTCAACGACGTGGTGATCAACAAGGGGGTGCTGGCCCGGATCGCCGACCACGAGATGTCCATCGATGGGGAGTTCGTCACCAGCTACAAGTCGGACGGGGTGATCGTCTCCACCCCCACCGGGTCCACCGCCTACGCGCTTTCCGCCGGCGGGCCGATCGTCCACCCCTCCACCGACGCGGTGATCGTGGCGCCGATCTGTCCCCATGCCCTGACCCAGCGGGCGATCGTGGTCCCCAGCGACCGGGCCATCTCCATCGCCCTGCGCACCGAGGTGGTGGACGTGTTCCTGACCGTGGACGGCCAGACTGGGATCCCGCTGCAGGCCGGGGACCGCCTGGACGTGGTCCGGTCCCCCAACGTGGTGCTGCTGATCCGGAATCCGGACATCGGGTATTTCCAGATCCTCCGGCAGAAGCTGCGCTGGGGAGAACGTTGATCCCGGTCAACGTTCGCCTCCAGACCCTGTAGGCGCGCGATTCCCCAGGGGAAGTCACCCGGTTTTCACACGGGGGCAGCTTTACGCCGTGGCCGCGCCTGGCCTATAGACGCGCCCGGCCGGTCGGTAGCCCCCCTCAGGAGGAAGTTCAAAGTGCAAATCAACATGAAGCGAGCCCTTTCCGCGCTCGGCGCGGTGGCCTTCGCGCTGACGCTCAGCGCCTGTCCCACCCCCCCGGAGTGTGAAGTCAACGGCGACTGCGAGGGCACCGACATCTGCTCCGCGGCCGGCACCTGCGAGCCGGATCCCCGTCCGGTCCGCTGCGACAACGGCCTGCTGACCTGCGCCACCACCGAGGTCTGCGACGAGAACGACGGCGCCTGTAAGACCTGCACCGCCACCGCCGGCTGCGCGGGCGGGACCGCGATCTGCGACACCGCAGCGAACAGCGGCGAGGGCGTCTGCAAGACCTGTCTGAGCGACAACACCGGCTGCGGAAGCACCGCGCCGATTTGCGACACCGCCGCCGCCAGCGGCCTGGGCGCCTGCATCGTCTGCAATGCCACCATCGGGTGCCGCGCCAGTCAGGGCGAGACCTGTGACATCGCCGCCAATGGTGGCGCGGGTGCGTGCGTGAGTTGCCTGGGTGACTCCGATTGCTCTGGCGCGACCCCAGTGTGCACCGCTGGCGCTTGCGTGGCTTGCCGTGACGACCAGACCGGGACCACTGCGGACCTGGGCTGCTCCGATGTCGCCGCTCCGCTTTGTGATTCGGCGACCTCTACCTGCAAGGCCTGCGTGGATGACGGCGCGGCCGCTGCCGCCGACACCGGCTGCGACTCCGCCTCCGCCACCCCCGCCTGCTACGCCACCGGCGCGGGCGGCGCCGGCGCCTGCGTGCAGTGCACCACCAACGAGCACTGCACCGCGCTGACCGAGACCCCGTTCTGCCACCAGGCCTCCAACACCTGCGCCGCCACTGAGTCTGGGAATGCGCTGACCGAGATCGCAAAGATCCGGGCCGGCACCGCTCGCTACCCGGCCTCGGTGACCGGGGCGATGGTCACCAACGTCCGTCCGGCGACCGGCGCTGAGCCCGCAGGATTCTTCGTCCAGGCCACCCGTGATGGCCTCGGTCTGTTCGTGGTGACGCTGGGCGGCTTCGATCCCCAGCCGGGCGACCTGATCAACATGACGGTTGACTCGGTGATCACCACTGATGGCTTGGATCGCGCCACCATCACCGCGGGTACCATCGTCAGTTCCGGCAACGACCTGTCGATCTTCGTGACCGACATCTCCGAGCGGACCAGCTGGGCGGCTGCTGACATCGAGGCTCTGGAGAGCAAGCTGGTCTCCGGAACCGGAACCATTGAAGGCGCCCTGTTCACTGGAG
>JALYOC010000154.1 GCA_030857095.1 Myxococcota bacterium
GTCTGGGACGACCGGGCGCGGGATCAGGCGCGGGCCGCGTTCGCCGCCACCGGGCGCGCTCACGGAGAGGAGACCTTCGCCCGGGTGGACCGGCAGCTCACCTCCTACGCCGCGGCGTGGGGCCAGCACCGCGACCGGCTGTGCAGGCTGGAGGCGGGCCCCGACGATCAGACGCTGTCCGCGCGGCGGATTTGTCTGGAGCGCCGGCACGACCGGCTCTCGGCGGTGGCCCAGGTGTTCCGCGGCGCCGACGCCACGGTGGTGGACCGCGCCGCCGCCTCCGCCTACGGGTTGCCCTCGCTGGAGGACTGCGCCCGGGCCTCTTTGGCCCACTCCAATCCAGCGGGAGAGGAGCCTGCGCGGGAGGCGGCGGCGATCCGCACCGAGCTGGCCCACGTGGAGGCGTTGCTGGACGCGGGCCGCTATCAGGAGGCCTCCTCCCGGGTCGACCAGGTGCTCCAGCGCGCCGGCCGGCTGGGCTTCGAGCCGCTTCAGGCCGAGGCGTTGCTGATGCGGGGCCGGGTGCAGTTGGTGGAGGCCAGCCCCCAGACCGAGACCACCGCCGCCGAGGCCGGCTACCTTGCCTACTCGCTGGGCCAGGATGAGACCGCCCTGCAGGCCTGGCTGACCGCCGCCTCCTTCGTGGCCCGCCGGAACGCCGACGCAGCGGGCGCCGAGCGCTGGCTGCGGCTGGCCGGGGCGGCGCTGACCCGGGTGGGAGAAAGCGACCTGCTGCGCGCCCAGCTGCTGATGACCCGGGCCGGGATCCACCGGGTGGCGCGGCGGGGCCAGCAGGGCCTTTTGGACGCGCTGGAGGCGGTGCGGCTGCACCGGCAGGTGCTGCACCCGGACGACCCGCTGCTGGCGGCCAGCCTGAACGAGGCGGGCACCCTCTACGAAGAGCTGGGGCGCTATGGGGAGGCGCTGGCCCTGCACCAGGAGTCGCTGGCCCAGCGGGAGCGCAGCCTGGGCCCCGGGCATCCGTTGACCTCGGTGAGCCTGACCAACCTGTGCGCCACCGCGCGCAGCGTGGGACGGCTGGAGGAAGCCCAGGCCGCCTGCCGACGGGCCGTGGAGCTGCGGGAGGCGACGCTGGGACCGGACCATCCGGATCTGGCCAACAGCCTCAACAGCCTGGGCGCGGTGCTCTCTGCGCAGGGCAGGGTGGAGGAGGCACTGGCCCTCTACCTGCGCGCGCTGGCGATCCGGGAGCGGGTGTTCAAGGACAGCCCCCAGGTGGCGGTGCAGCTGAACAACATTGGCGCCATGCTCCGGCGGTTGGGCCGGTTCCCGGAGGCGCGGGACTATCTGCAGCGGACGGTGGCGCTGTGCGTCCGGCTGGAGGCGCGCTGCGGCGCGGTGCGCTCTGGGCCCTACCTCCATCTGGGGGAGATCGACCTGGCGGAGGGACGGCCCCAGGCGGCGTTGGCGCAGTTCCAGAGGTCCCGGACCCTGACCGAACAGCTCCACGGACCGGACCACCCCGACCTGGCGCCGGCGCTGCTGGGGATCGGCAAGGCGAAGCTGGCCCTGGGGACCCCCCGGGAGGCGGTGCCGGTGCTGGAGCGGGCGGTGGAGTTGGCGCGGAGAAAGCCGCTGCCGGGGCGCACCGAGGAGGCCCAGTTCCAGCTGGCCCGGGCCCTATGGACGGCCGGCGGGGACCGCCCCCGGGCCAGGACGCTGGCCGAGGAGGCCGCCCGCAGCCTGGACGGTCAGGAGTCGCAGGTTCGCCTGCAACAGGAGATCTCCGGCTGGTTGGCGGCGCGGTCGAGGTAGGCTCCGCCTGCCTGCACCTCGTTCGACCCCCATGAGCGCACCCCCCGACGACAAGCCGAGAATCCTGGTCGTGGACGACGAGCTCTCGGTGCGGGTGCTGTTGACCTCCATCCTCTCCCGGGCCGGTTACGTGGTCTCCACCTACGAGAACGCCGAGTCGGCGCTGGCGGAGCTGGCGGCCCAGCAGCCTCAGCTGGTGATCGTGGACCGGGTGCTGCCGGGAATGGACGGGATCGACTTCTTCCGGCTGGCCCGCGCCCAGCTCCCCAAGCTGCAGGGGATCCTGATCAGCGGCTACCCCTCGGAGGGGATCATGGCCCGGGCCCTGGACGCCGGGCTCAAGGAGTACGTGGTCAAGCCGTTCCAGGTCTCGGACGTGCTCACCGTCTGCGAAGCGGTGATGAAGATGGCGCCCTCTTCGACGCCCGGGGAGTAGTTACCGACGGGGGTGCCTTCTCGAGCGGCCCGGTGAGCTCGGGGCTTGGAGTGGAGGGTCCGGGCGCAGCACTCCGGTCTTCAGCGGCTCAGCGGCGGCTGCGAGGAGAGCGCGTAGCGGACCAGGCCGGCGGTGGTGTGGATGCCCAGCTTGGACATGATGTGGGCGCGGTGGTTCTCCACCGTCTTGGGCCGCAGCCCCAGCTGTTCGGCGATCTCCCGGCCGGTGAAGCCTTCGGAGATCAGGTTCAGCACCTGGCGCTCCCGGTCGGTGAGCGGGTCGGCGTTGTCCTCCTCCTTGAGATACCCGCGCAGCACGAAGTGGGAGACCTGCGGGCTGAGGTACGCCTCGTCGCGCATCACCTGGCGGATCGCCTCGCACAGCCCGCGCACCCCGGCGCCCTTGAGCACGTAGCCCCGCGCGCCTGCCCGCAGCGCCCGATCCAGGGTGGCCGCGTCGTCGTGCATGGTCAGCACCACCGGGCGGATGTCCGGGCGGGTCCGGCGCAGCTGCTTGAGCGCCTCCAGCCCATCTGGCCCCTTGAGGCTGATGTCGAAGATGCCCACGTCCGGCTGGACGCTCTCGCACAGCGCCACCATCTCCTGGGCGGTGGAGGCCTCGCCCAGCACCTCCAGATCCGGCTCCTGGGCCAGCAGGGTGCGCACCCCCTCGCGGACCACCTGGTGGTCGTCGAGGAGGACGAGGCGGATCTTCTTGTCGGTCATCATGTCTGCTCGCCGGGAACCGGAAGGTGGATGGAGATGCGGGTGCCCTCGGTGGGCCTGCTTTGCAGGGACACCGTACCGCCTAGGAAGGCACAACGCTCCTGGATGCCGCGCAGGCCGGTGCCGGTGCGCGGCGCGGCGGGCTCAAAGCCCTGGCCGTCGTCGTGGACCTCCAGCACCACCTCGCGGGGACGGACCTGCAGCAAGATGCCCACCTCGCTGGCCGCGGCATGGCGGCTGACGTTGGTCAGCGCCTCCTGCAGCACCCGCAGCAGGCAGGTGGCGATCTCGGTGGAGCGGATCGCCCCACCGGTGGCCCGGAAGGAGGTCGGGACCCCGGTGCGCAGCTCGAAGCGCTCGGCGTAGGAGCCCAGCACGCCGGCCACCTCCGCGCCCTCCACCAGCTCGGGGGGACGCAGGTCGTAGACCACCCGGCGCAGGTCGCTCATCGCGTCTCCGCAGGCGGCGTGGGCGCGGTCCAACAGCTCCTGGGCGCTAGCGGCGGGCAGCTCGCGGCGCAGCAGCTCCAGGTCCAGCTGCAGCGCGGTCAACGCCTGGCCGACGCTGTCGTGGAGATCGCGGGCCAGCCGGCCCCGCTCGGCCTCCTGGATCTGCACCACCCGCTCGGACAGCGCCCGCAGCTCCTGGACCGCCGAGGCCATCCACTTGCCCAAATCCGCGTTGGCCTCCCGCTCCTTGGCCTCGGCGGTGCGCAGCCGGCTCAGCTCCGCGCTCAGGGAGGCTCCTACCCCGCTTGCGAGCGGTGGCCAGCCCACCCAGGCGCCCCAGGCGCCAAAGGCTGCTCCCCCAAGGCCCAATAGAGCATTCCCTACGGTGAGGGAGGCATCCTCGAACAGCATGAACAGCACCCAGAGCCCCCACGCTCCGGCGCTTGCCCAGCTGGCAAGCACCACCCGTCCTCGCCGGACGGGTGCTGAGCCGTGCGCTTTCATGTCATCCTTCATTCGCGAGGAGCACCTACCTCGGGGGAACGGTAGGTCAGGGTCTTCCCTGCGAGCATTGCAAAGTTTGCGGTACGAATCTCTTGCAACCTCCGGGGGACTGTCTCCCGGGGGGCTCGTTCCAATCCCTTCGCTGATTTCAGGGAGTTGGACGTGAAGTCTCACTGGTCACAGGATTGCAAAGATGGGTGTTCCCATGACACGACAAGTGCGCCGCAGGAGAGGAGAGCGAGGGTTCACCCTCCTGATCGCGTTGGGGCTGATCACCTTCCTTACAGTAGCGGTCCTGTTCAGCCTGAAGTTCGTGTCCGCCCAATCGGAGGTCATGGGCCAGGATCGCCGCCGATCGGAGGCCTTTGCCGCCGCGCAGGCGGGAATGGCCCAGGCAAGCGATCTCATTCGCCAGCAGATCGGCACCGCCACCTCAACGTATACCCCGGTGCTGGCCGGCTTTGGCGCCTACACCGGAACGGACAACCCCGCCCCCACCGGGCAGAGCTGGGCCCAAGTCTACGATTGGACTCAGTACCGCCTGACCCAGGGGACCGGTTCCAACGTGGCCATCGACACGTCGGTGACCACCGAGGACCAGGAACTCAGGGGGCGAAACGGGGCGGCCTTCACAAGCTATCCGGAACAGGCCAACGTCCGCTTCCGCGTCTTCATCCGGGACGACGAAGACCTCGATTCCAACTGGATGACCGACTCGAACAAGTCGATGTGGGTGGTTTCCATCGGGCAGGTGACCGGCGCCGGTGGACAGGTGGTTGCGCAGCAGGTGGTCCAGGCGCTGATCCGCAACGACAACACCGACACCGGTACACCCTCCACCTACAGCTTCGCAGGCGCGAACACCAACAGTGGTGACTCGGCGCCTCCGGATCTGACCAACGTTCCCACGTCGCTCTAGCCATCCAGCCGATAGGATCTCCCATGAGAAGGCTCGTCGTCCTGATCGCGCTCGTCGCTCCCGTCCTGGTCTTCGCCGGCGACGCGAAGCGGGGTGAGATCATCTATCAGCGCTCCTGCTCCAGCTGTCACAGCGCGGTGGGCCCGGTGCGCGAGAAGGCCAAGCCCACCCGGGACCGCGTGCGCGAGAAGCCGGTCACCACCAAGACCCCGGATCTGGTCAAGCGGCTCAAGGAGACCAGCCTGACCCGCTTCACCACCTGGCTGGAGAATCCGACCTCCCTCAATCCCCACACGGTGTGTGACGTGGGGTCGGTGCAGACCTACGAGCGGGACGATCTGACCGCGTTTGTGGTCAGCCGCTCACGCCTGGCCAGACAGTCCAAGGTGGACCGCCAGGGCCAGAAGATTCAGAAGGCGAAGTACCAGAAGGCCCTGGATGCGGCCAACGAGAAGGCGGGGAAGTGAAAATGAACTCTCGGTACCTGGTGCTGGTGCTGCTCTTCGCGGGTCCGCTGGTTGCGCTGGGACAGAGCACCCCAGACAAGCTCTGTCAGGACAGCCTGGCGGAGGACAGACAGCCAAGCTTCGACGCCGATCCCAGCATCAACCTCTCGGCGTTGGAGCTGACCACCGACAACGGCCTGCGGTTGAACACCAACCTCACCGCGCTGGACTCCGAGCGAATCTACCTGCCCTTCGACCAGGAGCTGCGGATCTCCTTTGTGGACGAGTCCGCCGGCAACTCAAACACGATGGGTTGGTTCTATTACGACGAGCTCGTCACCCGAAGCTATATCGATATCAACGGGACCCCGGACAACACCCTGGATGATCGGCTCCTCGACGCGGACGCGGACGGCATCGCCGACTTCCACGCGGACCTGTTCAACGTGGGGAACTCCCGGCCGTATGTGGGGGTCGCCCGGCGCTGCAACAGCACGTTCACGCATGATGGCAAGACCTACCGGAAGCCAGAGTTGGCAATCCAGGCCTGCGCTAGCGGCGGCGCAACCACTGCCTCGCGAAGGGACTCGCTTCCCCCGAACAACCTCCGGCTGGTCACCACCGTGGGCGTGGGCTGGGTGGCCGCTCCGGGCGCAAGCGATTTTAGCGACAACGGTCTGTGGAAGCGGGTGCCGAACCTGCTGGAGCCCAAGGATCCCCTCAACGACAATCGAGGGCTGGGACACCTGGTCTTCTTGCACAACGAGGACGACAACGGAAATACCGCCCAGTACACGCCGGTGCCCGAAGTTGCTGCGGCGATCAATGACAACGGCATTCCCAACTACAACGTCAGCGCCTACTCCAACGAGGGAAAGCCGCTCGTTCCTGCTCCGGACACCATTCTGGACCAGCCCAATGACCGGACAGTGAACCTGGGAATGCTCCAGGGACGACGGGAGATCGTCTTCTTCATCATCGGCTACGGTAGCCCCAGACACGATCCGACAGCAGCAGGTGCCCGCGTTTTCCCGTGTTTGAAGATGGGCAGCACCGACTGCGACGTCTACGTCAACGGTCCCATTACTCCGTTCTTCAGCAAGACGTTCCTGAACCTGGATCTCAATCCAAAGAGCAACGATCCGGTCACCCGGGTGGACATCGGCTGCCCGTACAGCACCACCACCACCTGCAGTGGGGAGTCGGGCTGGCTGGACCAGAGCTCCTTGAACATGCTCGCCAATGCGTCCCTGCCGTACGACAACATCACCATGCCGAATGAGCTGATCAAGGTGCCGCGCCACAGCAGCAATCGGATGCCGCATGCGATCGTGGGCGCACCCACCACCCACCCCTTCGCCTGGATCCTGGGGTTCGAGGACCTCTCCGGCGGCGGAGATCGCGACTTCAACGACGTGGCCTTCTACATCAAGAAGTCCAACGGCGGCTCTGTCCAGTCAGGGATCGTCTCGGGGGATCTGTCTCCCACCATCGCGCGGGATTTCACAATCACCAACGTCCGCTT
>JALYOC010000166.1 GCA_030857095.1 Myxococcota bacterium
GCCGAACGCCCCGCCCCCAAGCCGGCCAGCTACGAGGACGTGATGTCCCTGCTGGGCTCGGTGTGGCGCGCCGCCGGAGACTCCGAGCGCGCCAACGCCGCCTACCAGCTCAGCGGCCGCGAGCCGGGGCCGATGCCGGAGATGCCGCGCCGCGAGGCGCGTCCGGCCCGTGACGCCCGTCCGGGTCGCGAAGGCCGCGAGGGTCGCCCCGAGCGGGGCGAGCGTCCTCCCCGCGGTGAGCGTCCGCCCCGCGCCGATCAGCCGGAGCGGGACAACCGGCTGGAGAAGCGCCGGGAGCTGGACCAGCAGATCGCCGCGCTGGGGGACTGGAAGGAGCAGGTGGCCGCCCTGGAGAAGCAGGGGCGCACCCGCGACGCGGCCCGCATCCACGAGCGCAACGAGAGCTACGCGGAGGCGCTGCGCCTCTACGAGGCCGGCGGCGAGCACAAGGGCGCGTTGCGTTCGGCGTTGGGCGCCAAGGACAACGACGCCATCAAGCGGCTGTTGACCGTGGTGAAGCCCGACGAGGCGCTGACGATCCTGGAGAAGGCCGGGGCCTACGAGCTGCTGATGGAGCACTACGTCGGTCAAAAGGACTTCGCCAACGTGGCGCGCTTGTACGAGCGGGCCCGCCAGTTCGATCAGGCGGGACTGGCCTGGGAACGCGCCAACAAGCTGTCCAACGCCCGCAAGGCCTACGAGCGCGCCAAGGACATGCCGGCGGTGAACCGCCTGCGCGACCTGGAGGTCAAGCAGCTGGTCGACCGGGGAGACCGCCTGGGCGCGGCGATCCTGCTGGTGACCGCGGGCGAGAAGGCCAAGGCCGTGGAGCTTCTGGCCTCCCTGCCTCCCCCCAAGGCCTACCGGTTCCTGCAGCGGGTGAAGCTGGACACCGAGGCTGCCGCGCTGGCGCAAAGTGAGCTGCAGAAGGCGGAGGCGGAGAACCGCACCGTCGCCCGCGCGCGCTGGTTGGAGCTGCTGGGCCGGACCGAAGAGGCGGCCCTGGGCTACGAGGCGGCCGGACGCAAGGAGAAGGCCTACCCGCTCTTCGAGAAGCTGGGCAACCTTCCCAAGGCGATGGAGCTGGCGGAGGCCTCCGGCCACCGGGCAGAGGCCATTGCGCTGGCGGAAAAATCCGGCAATGCGGCCGAGGCCGAGCGTCTCAAGGCGCTGCCGCCCCCGCCTCCGCGGGAGAAGCCCGCCCGCCGGTCCGAGGCGGACGCCGACGAGGGCGACGACGAGGCAGGCGCCGAGCCCCCAGCCGCCCTCCAGGCAGCGGACGGGGCAGGGTCCGCACCCTCGGAAGCTAAGCAGGAAACCTAGAAGTTTCCGAAGGTTGCCGCGCAGTCAGTGATTTCCCCCGGAGGGCGGTCGAGCCTAGACTCGACCGCCGTTTTCCGAAGGGCAAAGCCGACTGATGGATACGCAGACTCCCCGCCGCGCGGCATCGCCGGATGACAAGCCGTTTCTCGAACTGGAGGCCAGCCTGGAGAAGGCCGGTCGCGTCGAGGAACTGATCAAGCTCTACGAGGGTCGGGCCCGCGACGTCACCGCCCAGGACGCGGCCACCTTGCTGACCAAGGCCGGTGAGCTGACCCGGGATCGGCTCAAGAACCTGGCGCGCGCCGAGGATCTGCTGCGGCGGGCGCTGCTGTTCGCGCCCACCTACCGCAAGGCGCTGCTGGGGCTGAAGGTGATGTACGAGCAGCGGCAGGATCACCTGGGGCTGGTGGAGATCCTGGAGCGGCTGGCCGCCGGCTACGACGGCGCGGAGGCCGCGGCCTTCTACGTGCGGGCCGCCGATCTCCACGAGCAGAAGCTGGGCCGCAAGGATCGGGCGATCCTGGCCCTGCAGCAGGCCACCCGTTCGGACCCCAAGGACCGGCAGCTGTTCCGCCGGCTTCGGCTGCTGTTCCTCTCCGAGCACCGCTACGAGTCCGCGCTGGAGGCGATCCTCCACGAGCGCGCCGCCCTGGGCGACTCGGGGATCGCCGACGAGCTGGTCTCCCTGGCCGAACGGCTGGTGGACGATCCGACCTCCCACGGGCTGGCCCTCCGGGCGGTGGGCGCCGCGCTGGAGTTCGATCCCCAGAACGCGCGCGCCCCGCTGACCCAGAAGGCGCTGCAGAAGTTCGAGCACTCCTGGCGGAACAAGGCCCAGGCGCTGCGCACCCAGTCGTTGGAGGAGCGGGATCGCAAGAGCGCGGCCCGGCACTCGCTGTCGGTGGCCCGGCTGTTCGCCTGGTACGACAGCGGCTCGACCGCCAAGCTGAAGGAGGCGCTGGAACGCTGCTTTTTGCTCTGGCCGGCGATGCCGGAGGCCCTGGAGCTGATCGGCCGGATCGCCGAGCGGAACCAGGACTTCCCCTCCGCGGTGGTGCAGCTGGAGAAGATGGCCCAGGAGGCCAAGGACAAGACCGCCCAGGTGGACCTGTGGCTGCGGGTGGGCACCCTGCGGCTGACCCGGATGGACGACCGCTCAGGCGCGCTCAACGCCTTCGAACGCGCCTTCCAGATCGATCCTGCCCGGGCGGACTCCGCCGGGCTCTACTCCGAACAGCTGCTGGAGGAGGGCGGGGTGGCCGAGGCGGTGGCCGCCCTGGAGAAGCACCTGGGCACGGTCAAGGATCGCGGCCAACAGGTGGCCCTGCAGCTGCGGCTGGCGGACCTGTGCCAGCAAGAGCTCAAGGACGGCGCTGGCGCCCGCGCGCATCTGGAGGCGGCCTTGAAGCTGGAGCCCTCCAACGCGATGGCCGCCTTCCAGCTGGCGCAGCTGCTGGCCCAGGACGAGGTGGTGGAGGGGGTGGTCCCGCTGTTGGACCTGGCGCTGTGCGCGCCGCGCTCGGTGACCGAACGGGTCAGCCTCTGCGAGGCGGTGGGGATCGCGCTGGAGGAGGCCGGGCAGCACGACGAGGCCTTCCGCGCGCTCTCCCGAGGGCTGCAGCTGCAGCCCACCCGGCCGATGCTGCTCTCCTCGGTGGTGGAGCAGGGCCGCCGCGCCTCGGTGGAGGGCGAGCTGGTCGACGCTTTGCGCCGCACCGCCCAGGTGGCGCCGGACAGCGCCGCGGTGGAGATCTGGCGGCACCTGGCGCAGCTGCTGCAAAGCCCGCTGTCCCGTCCGCAGGAAGCGTTGTCCGCCTGGGAGGAGGTGCTCAAGCGCGCGCCCTCCGACGCCGGCGCCCAGTCCGCCATCTCGCAGCTTAGCCAGCCGTCCTCCGCCCCGGCGCGGAGCGAGGGTTCCCCTTCCGCCGTACCGGATCCCGTGACCACCCAGCAGATGACCGACCCCAAGGTTCAGCTAGAGATCGAGGCCCGCCGCCTGGAAGGGTCGGCCGCCGATCCCCAGGCCACCGCGGAGGTCTACCGGAAGATCCTGGCCATCGACCCGGACGACATCAGTGCCC
Source organism: Myxococcota bacterium (assembly GCA_030857095.1). GTDB lineage: Bacteria > Myxococcota > Myxococcia > Myxococcales > Myxococcaceae > JALYOC01. The sequence goes on from JALYOC010000166.1 coordinate 3,405, forward strand.
TGAAGCGGCTGGGCGCCGCGGCCGCGGCGATGACCCGCTGGGAGGAGGTGGCCCAGGTCGCCCAGCGGCTGGCCTCCCTCTCCCTGGCGCCGGCGGACAAGAACGAGTGGCACGCCCGGTTGGCCCAGCTGTACGCCGAGCGGCTCAACCGCAAGGACGAGGCGGCACGGCTGTACCTGTCGCTGCTGCAAGGCGGCGAGGCCTCGGCCGCGGTGGTGGGTGGGCTGGAGCGCCTGGCCTCCTCCGGGGTCCAGCAGGCGGCGATCTCCCAGGCGCTGGCCCCGCACTACGCCAAGTCCGGTGACTACCAGCGGCAGGTGGCCTCGCTGCTGGTGCAGCTGTCCACCGCGCAGGACCGTGGGGAGAAGAAGCAGCTGTTGACCCTGCTGGCCCGCACCCACGAGGAGCATTTGGCCGACCCGCGGGCGGCGTTCGAGTTCTGTCTGCGCGGGCTGTCGGTGGAGCCGGCGGACGAACACTTTCGCACCGAGGCGGTCCGGCTGGCGCGCGACCTGAACGCGCACGTGGACCTGGCCCGGTCGCTCTCCGACGTGGCCAGCAAAGTCCCGGACCCGGCCCTGGCCACCGCGCTGTTGCAGGAGGCCGCGGAGGTGGCGGACGAGGCGGGGGCAGTGGACGACGCGGCCAACGCGCTCAAGGCGGCGCTGGAGAAGACCCCCGACGAACCGGAGATCCTGGCCCGGCTGGTCCAGCTGTACCTCAAGGCGGATCGCTTCTCCGACTGTGACCTGGTGCTGCGCCGGCGGATCCTGGTCGCCGAAGGGGCGGCGGAGAAGGCCAACCTCTACCTGCGGCTGGCGGAGATCAGCGCCGCGCTCAAGCGTCCGCGCGAGGCCTCCCAGGCCCTGCAGGAGGCGATCAAGTCTGGCGCGGACGAACTTTCGCACCTGCCCCAGCTGTGCGACCTGCTGGAGTCCTCCGGCCGGATGGTGGAGCTGTCCTCCGCGCTGGGCCGCTGGATTGCCTTGGCTGAGCAGGCCGGCGACAAGGATCTCCCCTCCCAGCTCTCCTTGCGGCGGGCCCGGGTGCTGGAGGCCTCCTTGGGGGATCGCGCCGAGGCGCTGAAGAACTACTCGGCGATCCTGGAGAAGCGCCCCTCGGATCCGGACGCCCTGGCGGCGCTGGAGGTCCTGCTCAACGACCCCTCGGTCCGCGAGGAGGCGGCCCGGGTGCTGGTGCCGGCCTACGAGTCGATCAAGGAGCACCGCAAGCTGGTGGCGGCGCTGGAGGTGATCGCCTCGGCCGCGCAGGATCCGCTGGAGGGGATGCTGGCCCTCAAGCAGGCCGCCTATGTGCACCTCAACCACCTGCGGCAGCCGGAGCTGGCCTTCGCCGCCCTGGCCCGCGCGGTGCGGCTGGCGCCCACCGACTCCAACCTGCGCCAGGCGGCGCGGGCGGCGGCGGAGCAGGCGGACACCCTGGACGCCTACGCGGAGGTCCTCTCCGAGCTGGTGGAGGCGCAGCCGCCCCAGGTCCGGGTGGGGCTGCACCGCGAGCTGGCGGAGCTGTTCGAGAAGCTGGGCGAGCGGGTGGAGGCGGTGAAGAACCTGCGCGCGGCGCACCAGCTGGATCCCAAGGGGATCGAGGTCCTGCGCGCGCTGCAGCGGCTGCACCGCGCCGATGAGCAGTGGGCGGAGCTGGCCCGGGCCCTGGAGGATCTGGCCACCGCGGTCCCCGAGCCGGGCGAGAAGCTGGCCCTGTGGAGGGAGGCCGCCGCCCTGCACGAGCAGAAGCTGGAGGACGCCGAGCGCGCCGCCGCCTGCTGGCGGCTGATCGCCGAGCGCGATCCGTTGGACCGCGAGGCGGCCAGCGCCCTGGACCGGCTGTACACCCAGTTGGACAAGCCGCGGGAGCTGGCCTTCGCGCTGGAGCTGCGCCGCGCCCAGGAGGGGCAGTCCCCCCAGGGCCGCGAGCTGGCCTTCCGGCTGGCGGGGGTGCGGCAGTCCCGGCTGGCGGATGGCCCCGGCGCCCTGCAGCTGTACCGGCAGATCATGGCCGAGGATCCGTCCCACGCCGGCACCCGGGACGCACTGGAGGGTTGGGCCAAGGGGCAGGGCGGGGACGAGAGCGCCGCGGCGCTGGAGATCCTGGACCCGGCGCTGGTGCAGCTGGCGGATCACGCCCGCCGGATCTCCTTGCGGGAGGCGCGGATGAACGGCGCCCTGCCGGCGGAGAAGGCCCGGCTGTCGGCGGAGATCCGCGCCATCTACGAGCGCGATCTCAACCAGCCGGAGCGGGCGTTCCTCTCCGCGCTGCGGGCCTTCGGCGAGGGGATCGACCGGGAGAACGTGGGCGCCGACCTGGAGCGGTTGGCGCAGCAGACCGGCTCCTTCGAGGAGCTGGCGGAGATCTACGAGGAGGCGGGCACCGAGCGGGTGGGCGAGGCCGGGGTCCCGATGTTGCGCCGGGCCGCCGAGGTCCGCGAACAGCTGGGCCAGGTGGAGGGGGCGATCAAGCTGTGGCAGGAGATCCAGGTCCGGGCCCCGCAGGACCGCCAGGCGCTGGACTCGCTGGGCAAGCTGTTTGAACGCTCGCAGAACGCGCGCAGCCTCTCGCAGGTCTACGCCCGTCAAGCGCAGCTGAGCGAGGATCCGGCGGAGCGGCTGGACCTGTTGCTCAAGGCGGGCCAGGCCTTCGAGGGCGCCGGCGACGACGAGCCGGCGGTGGATGCCTTCAAGGCGGCGCTGTCGATCAAGGTCACCGTGGAGGGCCTCTCCGCGCTGGACCGGCTGTACGGGAAGCTGCACCGGGTGGAGGAGCACGCGGACGTGGTGGACCAGCTGGCCACCCTGGCCACCGAGCCGGGGGAGAAGCGGCAGTACCTGCTGCGCCGGGCGATGCTGCTGGAGAAGGAGGGCACCCCGGGCGAGGCGCTCAACGCTTTCGCGCGGGTGTTGGCCATCGCTCCCCAGGACGTGGCCGCCATCGGTGGTCTGGAGCGGCTGCTGCCGGACGAAAACGTCCGCCAGGAGGCGGCGCGTCTATTGGAGCCCACCTACCGGTCGGTCAACGACGGCCGCAAGCTGGTGGACCTGCTGGAGATCCGTCTGCCCACCACCTCCGGTCCAAGGCGGCTGGAGCTGATCGAGGAGATCGCCACCCTGCGCGAGGCGCTGGGGGACAAGGCGCTGGCCTTCGCCGGACGGCTGCGGGCCTTCGCCGAGAACCCCGGATCCCCGGATGTGCGAGAGGCGCTGGAGCGCCTGGCGGCGGAGACCGGCTCCTTCGAGGAGCTGGCCGCGGCCTATGAGGACCACCTGGAGCGGGGGCTGCCGGACGCGCTGACCCTGGAGCTGTGGCGCCGGCTGGCCGCCTTGTATGGAGAGCGGCTCAACCGCCCGGACCTGGCCGCCAAGGCCTGGACCGAGGTTGCCCGCCGCGATCAGCAGGACGCCCGGGCGCTGGAGGCCCTGTCCGCCATCTACCGCAAGGGGGGCGCCTACAAGGAGCTGGCCCAGGTGATGAAGCGCCAGGTGGCGCTGGAGAAGAACCCCGCCGCCCAGGTGCAGCTGTTGTTCGAGCTGGCCCGGCTGGCGGAGGAGACCCTCTCCGACAAGCCGCTGGCCGCCCAGTGCTACCAGGCGATCATGGTCCGCAAACCGGACGACCGGAACGCGATCAAGTTCCTGGGCCGGGTGTTGGCGGAGACCGACCGTCACCCCGAGCTGGCCACCCTGATCGCCCGGGAGATCCAGCTGGCGGAGACCCAGGGGGCCCAGGAGGAGGCGCTGGAGCTCAAGGTGCGGCTGGGCCGGCTGCGGCTGGCCCGGCTCAACGATCCGCGCGGCGCCCTGGAGATCTTCCAGGAGGTGCTGGGCCGCAAGAGCGGCCACGCCGGAGCGGTGGGCGCGCTGGAGGAGATGGCCCGCTCGGAGAGCCCGCTGCGGGGCGAGGCGGCGACCGCGCTGGAGCCGGTGTTCCAAAGCGGCGGCGAGCACCTCAAGCTGGTGCAGATGCTGGAGCAGCGGGTCTCGGCGGAGACCGTCCCCCAGGAGCGCGCCGCGCTGCTGCGGCGGATGGCGGACCTGTACGCGGGGCAGATGGAGAACCCGGAGATGGGGTTCCTGGCCGCCACCCGCGCCCTGCGCGAGGCCCCCGACGACGCGGTCTCCCTGGATCTGTGTCTGGCCCTGGCCGGACCGGCGGAGGCCACCGAGGAGCTGGAGGCCCTGCTGGAGGAGGCCGCGGAGAAGGCGGCGGACGACGCCGCCCGGCTGACCCTGTACCGGGCCCTGGCCCGCACCAAGTCCGCGTCCGGTGACGAGGCCGGCGCCCAGGACTCCTGGCGCCGGGTGATGGAGCTGCAGCCGCAGGATCCGGAGGCGCTGGACCGCCTCTCCACCCTGTTCGCCAGGGGGAACCCCGGCGAGCTGCTGGAGGTGCTGAACCGCCGGCTGAACCTGACCGAGGATCCCGAGGCCCGCGCCCGGCTGCTGCTGCAGGTCGGTGATCTACAGTCCGGGCCGCTGGCGGATCCCGCCGGCGCCCTGGCCACCTACCGGCAGCTGGTGGAGCTGACCCCCTCCGACCCGGCGGCCTTGAGCCGGATGGAGGAGGCCTGCGAGTCGCAGCAGCGCTGGCCGGAGCTGGCGGACGTGCTCTCCCGCCGGATCGCGCTGCTCTCCGGAGAGGAGGCCCAGGAGCTGAAACTGCGTCTGGCGGTCACCCGCGAGGAGAAGCTGCACGACAAGCCGGGCGCGGTGGCGCTGTACACCGAGATCCTGGCCTCGGATCCCGCCAGCCTGGGGGCGCTGACCCGCCTGGAGGCCCTGTTGGAGAAGGACGCCTCCAACCGGGACCTCTCCGAGGCGTTGATGCACGCCTACCGGACCAACGAGTCCAAGGACAAGCTGGCCGCGGCACTGGAGGCCCGGATCAACGTCTCCGGCGACGCCTACGAGCGCAAGGACCTCCTGGTGGAGCTGGGCGGGCTGCGCGAGCAGGAAGGCGAGCTGGAGATGGCGTTCTTGGCGCTGTTCCGCGCCTTCAAGGAGGACCCCAACGACGGGCTGCTGCGCGCCGGCCTGGAGAAGGTCGCCGACGCCGCCGAGGCCTGGGACGAGCTGGTGGGCGCCTACGAGGAGGAGCTGCCGGTGATCGCCGAGGCCAAGGACGCCGCGGCGATGAACCTCAAGCTGGGCCAGGTGGTGGATCAGCACCTGGACGATCCGGAGCGGGCGATCACCTTCTACGAGAAGGCCCGCGCCCAGGATCCGGAGCAGGCGCCCCGGGTGCTGCCGGCCCTGGAGCGGTTGTACGGCAAGCTGGAGCGGCACGAGGACCACGCCGCCGCCCTGGAGGCCCTGGCCGAGGCGGCCGCCACCGCGCCGGAGAAGGTGAAGCTGTTCTCCCGCCTGGGGCAGCTGGCCCAGGAGAAGCTTCAGTCCTCCGAGCGGGCGGCGCTGGCGTACGAAAAAGTGATCGCCGCGGACAAGACCCAGCTGACCGCGGCGCGGGCGCTGGAGCAGATCTACGAGGCGGCCGCGGCCACCGACAAGCTGTACGCGATCCTCAAGCACCAGCAGGGACAGGCCACCGGCGCCGAGCGCGACCGGGTGCTGTCCAAGATGGCCCAGGTCTCGGCGGAGGGGCTCTCCGACGTGGGGCACTCCATCGAGCTGTACCGCGAGCTGCTCTCCAAAAATCCGCGCAACGACCAGGCCTTTGGCAGCCTGGAGAGCCTGCTGGAGCGGGCCAAGCGCTTCGACGAGCTGCGCGAGCTGTTGACCCGCAAGCTGGCCCAGACCCTGGACCCGCGCGAGCTGGTCAAGCTCAACGACCGCGTGGGCCGGGTGGTGTTCCGGCTGCAGGAGAAGCCGGAGGAGGCGATCCCCTTCTTCAAGGCCGCCCTGGACCGCGACGCCCGCCACAAGGGGGCGCTGGACTCGCTGCGCGAGATCTACGACGGGCTGGCGCGAAAGGACGACCTGGTCACCGTGCTGCGGCGGCTGGTGGCGCTGCAGGAGAAGCCAGACGGGGTCAAGGCGATCCGGATCCGGCTGGCGGAGGTGCTCTCCGAGCTGGGACGGCGGGAGGAGGCGCTGGACGCGGCCCGCCGCGCCCTGGAGGTGGAGCCGCACCAGCCCGAGGAGCTGGAGCGGGTGCAGGGGATCTTCATGGCCCTGCGCGCGTACAACGACGCCGGCCGTGCGCTGGAGCTGAAGTCCCAGGCCCAGCTGGCGCTGGAGCTGCCCCAGGACGCGGCGCAGACCCTGTTCCAGGTGGTCGATCTGTGGCGGGGGCCGGGCAACCGGGCGGAGTCCGCCGGGCCGGCGCTGGAGAAGATCCTGGAGCTGGATCCGGCCAACCGCCGGGCCTACGAGCTGGCGGTGGACCTGTTCTCCTCGGTCAACGACTGGCGGTCCTACGCCCGGGTGGTGGACGGGTACCTGCCCAACCTGGTCACCGAGGAGGAGAAGATCGCCGCCTTGCGGGAGCTGGCCAAGGTCCAGGAGCAGAAGCTCAACCAGAAGGACATGGCCTTCATGGCCGCCTGCCGCGCCCTGCAACTGAACGCGGCGGACCCCACCATCCGCGACGAGGTGGAGCGGCTGGCAGACGACACCGGGTCCCACGACGAGCTGGCCACCGTCTACGAGGACGTGGCGGACAGCCTCCCCCGTGGTCCGTTGGCCGAACAGCTGTACCTCAAGCTGGCCCAGGTGCAGGACCAGAAGCTGGATGAGCCGGAGGCGGCGGAGGCCTCGCTGCGCAAGATCCTGGAGTTCGATCCCACCAACGGGATCGCGCTGGATCGGCTGGCGGACATCTTCGGCCGCCGGGGCCGCTTCGGCGAGTACGTGATGGCGCTGGAGCAGAAGCTGGAGACCGCGGGCTCGGTGGAGCAGCGCAAGGCGATCCTGCGGGAGATCGCCTCCGTCCAGGATCTGCAGGCCAAGGATCCGGAGGAGGCGGCCGGGGCGCTGCTGCGCGCGCTGGAGCTGGATCCGGACGCGGACACCCTGGGCGCGCTGGTCTCGCTGTACCGGCGGGAGAAGAAGTGGATGGAGGCCGCCAACGCGCTGCTGCGGCTGCGCGATCTGGCCGGGACCCCGGAGGAGCGGGGCCGGATCCAGCTGGAGGTGGGCCACCTCTACGAGCGGGAGGTCGCCGACGACGAGAGCGCCATCGGAGCCTATGCCCAGGTGCTGGAGTTCGATCCCGGGCAGGGCGAGGCCCTGGACGCGCTGGAGCGGCTGTACACCAAGCTGGACCGCCCGGCGGAGCTGCTGGGCGTCTACGAGCGGCAGCTGGAGCTGACCCCGGATTGGCGCGAGCGGGTGAAGATCCTCTTCAAGAGCGCGGCGATCTGGGAGGAGAAGTACCAGAACCTGGAGAACGCGGCCTCCTGCGTGGAGTCGATCCTGGGGCTGGAGTCCAGCAACCTGGATGCGGTCCGCACCCTGGAGCGGCTGCGCCGCACCGAGGAGAAGTGGGACCACCTGGTGCTGGTGCTGGAGCGGCACGCCGAGCTGGCGGACACCGCGGAGGAGAAGGCGGCGCTGCTGGTGGAGCTGGGCGACGTCTGGCACCAGCAGCTGCGCCAGGTGGACCGCGCGGTGGACAGCTACTCGCAGGCCCTGGCGGTGGATGCGGTCTGCCGCCCGGCGATGCACGCGCTGGGCAACCTCTACGAGCGCAGCGGCAACTGGCCGTTCGCGATCGAGATGCTGTCCCGGGAGGCGCAGGCGGCCAACGGCGCTCCGGAGGCGGTGGAGCTGTTCCACCGGATGGGCAAGATCAACGAGGACATGCTGCAGGACGGCGCCGCCGCGCGCGCCTGCTACGAGCAGGCCCTGGGAATCGACGCCGGATACCTGCCGGCGATCCGGGCCCTCAAGGGGATCCACCAGCAGAGCCAGGACTGGCAGGCCTACGAACAGACCCTGGTCAACGAGGCGGAGAAGACCGAGGACCCGGAGAGCAAGGGCAAGGCGTACCTGGAGGTGGCCCGCTACCACGCGGAGACCCGCGATGATCGCGAGGCGGCCACCCCCTGGTTCGAGGCGGCGATGGGGCTGATCCCGGACCTGGCCGAGGCGGCCCGCCCGTTGGCGGACGTCTACGTCTCCCGGGAGGATTGGACCAACGCCGAGCGGATGTTGGACGTGGTGGCCCGCCGGTTGGGGCAAGACGCGCAGCAGGACTCAGACGGCGGGGTGGCCCGCGAGCTGTGCCGGCAGCTGTACCGGCTGGGCTACGTCTCCGAGAAGCTGGCCAACAAGGAGAAGGCGCTGGGCGCGTACGAGCGCGCCTATCAGCTGGACGCCACCTACCTGCCGGCCCTGGAGGGCCTGGGAAATCTGCTGGTGCAGGTCAAGCGCTTCGAGGAGGCGCTGAAGATCTACCAGTCGATCCTGATCCACCACCGCGACGATCTGACCGATCTGGAGGTGGTGGAGGTCTACTGGCAGATCGGCGACATCCACAGCCAGCAGCAGCAGTACGACCGCGCCCAGAACCACTTCGAGAAGGCGCTGGCCATCGATCCCGGCCACGACCCGTCGCTGCGGGCGCTGGTGCAGCTGGCGGACGCCGCCGGCCGCTACGACAAGGCGGCCGAGTACCGCCAGGCGCTGGTCCAGTGCCTGGAGGGGGACGCCAGGTTCGCCATGTATGTGGAGCTGGGGATGCTGGCCCGGGACATGTTGAAGGATCCGTACATGGCCATCGACGCCTACGTCGGGGCGTGGCGGATGCACCCCGAGTCGCTGGACGTGCTGGACGCCCTCTACGGGATGTACCGCGAGACCAAGCAGGGGAAGCTGGCCGCGGAGATCCTGGAGAAGATGCTGGCCCAACCGGATCTGACCAAGCAGCCAGTCAAGGCCAAGCGGGTGTACTTCGCCCTGGGAGAGATCTCCCGGGATGAGACCCGGGATCTGCAGCGGGCGATCGACGCCTTCAACGCCGCGCTGGATCTGGATCCCCGCTTCCTGGACGCCTTCTCCGCCCTGGAGGCGATGCTGGGCGGACAGAAGGAGTGGAAGCTGCTGGAGGAGAACTACGCGCGGATGATCCAGCGGCTCCCCAAGACGGAGGAGACGCACGCCGCCCGGATGACCCTGTGGCGCGCGCTGGGCGAGCTGTACCTCAAGGTGCTCAAGCACCCCGAGGGCGCCCTGATGGCCTACCAGGTGGTCTCCGCCGGCATGCCGGACGACGCGGCAGTCCAGGAGACCTACGCGTCCCTGGCCGCGCAGACCCCGGGGCAGGAGGAGAAGGCGATTGGCGCCTACCGCCGGGCGCTGACCAGGAGCCAGGAGCCGGCCCGGATCGTCTCCGCGCTGGCGGAGCTGGGAGCGCGGCAGAAGGACTATGACACCGCGTACCTGGCGGCCCAGGTGGCGCAGTCACTGGTGGGGCAGCTGGGGGACGCCGAGCGAGAGATCCTGGCCAAGCTCACCCCGTACGCCAAGCGGCGGGAGGTGGCGCAGAAGCCGCTGACCGACCGTCAGTGGCAGACCCAGCTGTTCCACCCCTCGGTGCGTCCGCTGGCGGAGGTGATGGGCCTGCTGTTCAACCAGGCCGGGCACCTGTACTCGGTTGCGCCCAGCCAGTACCAGGTCAACCCCAAGAAGCACCGGATCGACGTGGCCGCGGCACAGGAGTACCAGATCCACCACTACCGCTACGTGGCCAAGCTGCTGGGGATGGAGTCCGTCGAGCTGTACTCGCCGTATCTGGTGGCCACCCGGGAGCGGATGGCCAAGCGGTCCAATGAACCAGCGCCGGATCCGCTGATCGCCGCGGACATCCTCCAGACCCATCCCCCGGCGCTGCGGGTGGGTGGCAAGTACTTCGGCGAGCCAGGTCAGAAGGAGGTCCAGTACCTGTTGGCCCGGACCATGGCCTTGCTGCGTCCGGAGCTGGTGCTGACCCAGCGGCTGTCACCGGAGCGGCTGGAGGCGGTGCTGCAGGCGGCGATCACCCTCTCGGTGCCCTCCTTCCGGCCCACCGTCCATCCGCAGGCGCTGGACGGAGAGCGGCAGCAGCTGCTCAAGGCAGTGCCGGAGCCGATGCGGGCGCAGCTGGCCCGGGCCGTGGCCGAATACCTGCGCCGCGCCACCCCGGGGGACTTCAAGGCCTACCTGGAGGGCGCGGAGCTGACCGCCACCCGCTGCGGCCTGCTGGTGGCCTCGGATCTGGAGCCGGTGAAGAAGATGGTGGTGGCCGAGTCGGGCGCCGCCTACCGGGTCAGCTCCAAGGTCAAGCTGCGGGAGCTGATGACCTTCGCCCTCTCCGAAGACCTCCACGCTCTGCGCTCGGCGGTCGGAATCAGCGTGGAGGTCCAGGTTCCTTCCCGTAAGTAGCGGAACCAATGCAAGGACGTAGAGCGTCCGAGCAAGAGAACACCGGGGGATCGAACCTTGATCCCGCCTTGCTAGACCCCTACGATCACCGCTCGTTTTCCACGTCTCAGGAGTTCAAGGTCCTCGATGCGCTTCGTGTGCGACAGCTGCCGCGCGCAGTACATGATCAGCGACGACAAGGTCGGCGTGAAGGGCGTCAAGGTCCGCTGCAAGAAGTGCGGGTACGTGATCCTCGTCCGTCGCGCGGCGGCCAACGCCGCCGAGGCCTCGTCGTCCGCTGATTCCCCGGGGGCCTCCGCCTCCTCCCCACTTCCCTTTGACTCCGAGGAGGGCGCTGGATCGGACGGTGCTCCGGATTCCGCCTCCGCCCGAGACTCCTCCGGGGGGGAGGCGCCCAGCGCGCCCGCCGCCGGGACCGCGCAGAGCGCACTGAGTGGGATCCAGGACGACGAGATCGGCGCGGTCTTCGACCAGGTCCTCAAGTCCGGGCCGCACAAGATCGAAGAGAAGCCCTCCATCAACTCGTTGGCGCCTCCCCCGGACGACGAAGACCTCAGCCTGGGGATGGACGACGATCTGGCCAGCACCCGCGCGGTGAGCACCGACGCGCTCAGGAAGCTGGTGGCGGAGGCGGAGGCCCAGGCCACCGGTGGCTCCGGCCCCAAGAACGCCACCTCCCTCCCCAACGACTGGTTCGTGGCCATTGACGACGCCCAGCAGGGCCCGCTGACCGTGGACCGGGTGCGGGACCTGTGGAACCAGGGGGAGATCGGTCCGGACTCGCTGGCCTGGCGTGCCGGGATGGCGGACTGGGTTCCGCTCTCAGAGATCACCGAGCTGGCCTCAGAGCTGGCGCCCAAGCCCAGCAAGCCGGTGGTGGCCGCTTCTGCCACCTCGCAGGTGGGGACGGTGGTCGGCGCACAGGGGGAGTCCAGCTTCGCCCTGGGCGGGGCCTCCCGGGCCGCCCGCAGCGAGTCGGTAGGCAGCCCCGCCTCCTCCGAGCCCGCCGCGGACACCGGCGGCTGGAAGCCGTCGGCGGCCTCCGCCCTGGCGGCGCTGGTGAGCGAGGAGATGTCCGCACTCTCCAACAAGCCCAGGGCGCGCTCGCTGTTGGAGAGCGGTCCCTCGGATCGGCCCAACCTCTCCGCACCCTCGGCGCAGTCCGCGGCCCGCCCGGTGGGGATGTTCGACATCCCCTCGGCGCCCCACGAGATCCTCTCTTCGCAGTCGCACGGAAAGCAGGCGCTCTCCGAGGGGCCCGCGGGCGTGGCCCTGACCCAGTCTCCCAACCAGCCCTACACGGGCCCGTCGGTGTACGGGGGGGCTTCCTATTCGTCCTATGCGTCTCCTCCGCCCTCCGGCGGGATGTCCGGGACGCTGAAGGCCGGAATCGGGATCGCCGCCGCGCTGGTGTTGCTGTTGGGTGGGGCAGTGGTGTTCCTGCTGGCCCGCTCTCCGGAGGCACCGGTGACCCCGCCGGCCGAGGTGGTGGAGGCCGCGCCCGCCGCTCCGGTCACCCCTCCGACCGTGGCGCCCACCCAGGTGGCCGCGGCCAGCGTGCCGATGCCGCCTCCCCCGGCGGGGATGGTGGAGAAGTCGGGTGAGGTCGCCCCCGAACCGCTGACCCAGCCGGCCAAGCCGGAGCCGGTGGCCGCCGCCGCCCCGGCCAAGCC
>JALYOC010000167.1 GCA_030857095.1 Myxococcota bacterium
GCCCCCCGCCGCTCCGGCCCGGGCCGCCACCCCCGGCGTCCCCCGGCCTCCGGCCAAGCCGCCCGGCGGTGGGGGCGGTGGTGCCGGCGGGGACGACTTCGAGATCGAGCGGTTCTAGAGGCTCTGGTCGACGGCCGCTGCGCTCAACCCAGCCGCAGCGCCTTCTCCAGTCGTTCCCGGCGGACCGGCCCTACCAGCCCGTCCGCGGCCAGCTCGGCGATCATCGCCTCCACTCCGCCCAGCGCGTCCTTCAGCGGAGCCCCCTGGAGCTCCTGGAGCGCGGCGCGGACGTCCTGCAGGTGCTCCACGGTGATCGGCTGCGGCCCATCCCCCCAGGCGGTCTCCAGCAGCATCCCGGCTGCGGCCCGCCGCGGCGTCCCCGCGGTGGGGTCCACCCGATCCAGCAGTCGGGTGACCCGCGCCTCGTTCACCTCCGCCAAATGGGCCAGGCTCTCAAGCGTCTCCTGGAAGAAGTCGATCTCGAAGATGTCGGGTGAGTCCTCGGAGGTCAGCGCCTCCTCCAGCACCGCGGTGGTCAGCAGCGCGTCCACCTCCTCCCGGGTGGCCCCCTGTCCACCCAGGGCCAGGCGGGCGGCGCGGGTGGCGGCCCCCAACCGGGGATCCTCCTCCAGGGTGGAGGTCACCGCCGAGGCGGCCACCACCAGCAGCAGCTGCTGGACTTCGGGGGGCGCGGTCTTCCGGCCCCGGCTGGCCACCAGCGCCTCGCGGTAGTCGGGGAAGCGTTCGGCCGCGCCCAGGAAGGCGGACTCGTCGGGATCCAGGGATTCTTCCCGGGCGCGGCGGTCCAGCACGTCCAGCGCCGCCTGCGGAGAGAGGAACTTCGAGACCAGCGGGTGCATTCGGCGGCTGATAGCATACGGGCCTCCGGGACGCCTTGGCACCCGGCTTCCGCCGGGAGTAGACCCCAGGGTTTCCCATGCCCCCACCCAAGACCCCGTTCGAGGCCGCCCTCGCCACCGCGCTGGGGCTGCTTCGCGCCCGCGGGCGGAGCCGGCTGGAGGTGGCCCGGACCCTGGAGCGGCGGGGCCATCCCCCGGAGCTGGTCCGGGAGGTGGTGGAGCGGCTGTGCCGCCTGGGCTACCTGGACGAGGTGGCGTTTGCCCGGGCCCGGGCCGCGGCCCTGATGAGGGGCCGGATGGGCCCGGACGCGATCCGGCAGAAGCTGCTGGCGCATGGACTGGAGTCGGCGGCGGTGGAGGCGGCGATTCTCGGGGCGGCCAGCGACCAGGATTTCGACCCGGCGCGGGCGGCTCGGGAGCTGCTGGTCCGACGCAAGCTGTCGCCGGAGGGGCTGGACCCCAAGGGGAGGGCACGGGCGGCGCGGCTGCTGGCGTCCCGCGGGTTCTCCGAAGAGGTGGTGGACGCGCTGCTGGGTGGAGCGATGGTGGATCCGCTGCCAGAGGACGGGTAGGGTCCGCCGCCCATTCCCATGCGACGTCTCCTATCCCTGGCCCTCGCCGCCGCCGTCCTCGCCTGTAAGTCGCTCCCCGGGGGAGACCCCGAAGAGCCCACCTTCGCCACCGACGCCCAGGAGAACCTCCGCAAGGGCAACGAGGCGATGGAGAGCGGCGACTACGCCACCGCCAGTCGCTACTTCGACTACGTGAAGTCCAAGTACCCGTTCCTGGACGAGGCCAAGCTGGCCGACCTGCGGATAGGCGACGCCCAGCTGGCGGCCGAGGCCCACATCGAGGGGCGGGAGCGCTTTTTGCAATTCGTGAAGATGCACCCCACCCACGCGGACGTGGACTACGCGGCCTTCAAGGCGGCGGAGAGCTACTGGATGGAGGCGCCGGACGAGTTCTTCGCCTTCCCCCCGGCCTTTGAGAAGGATCTGACCCTGGTCAAGCAGGCGGTGAACGCGCTGCAGGCCTTCCAGCGGGACTACCCCACCTCCAATCACAAAGAGGAGGCGCAGAAGGTCCTGGATCAGGCGCGGCGCCGGCTGGCGCAGCACGAGCTGTACGTGGCCGAGTTCTACGAGAAGCGGAAGCAGTGGCCGGCGGTGGTGAACCGGCTCAAGACGGTGGTCGAGCAGTACGGCAACCTGGGCTACGAGGCGGACGCGCTGTTCCGGTTGCACGCCGCCTACAAGGCGATGAACGACAGCCAAGCCGCCACCGACGCGCTCAAGCAGATCATCACCCGCCTGCCGGGTACGCCCGCCGCCCAGAGGGCCAACAAGCTTCTGGGCTCTTGAGGTGTCCCTGGCTGCCACGCGCTTCATCGCGGTCCTGCTCTCGGTGGTCGCGGTGGGGGTGTTGCTGGCCCTGGGCGCCCAGAAGCTGTTCGGCGCGGCTGTGGGGGCGGACGCCGAGCTGATCACCCGCCTCAAGCAGTCGGAGAAGAGCGGGCTGACCCTGCCGATTCCGGGGGCCAAGGATCCGCTGGTGGCGCGCAGCCACCGCTATGACCGGTTCACCCCCTGGCTGGATCCGGGCTCGGGCGCGCTGATGATGGACACCACCCTGGAGTTCTCCGGGAGGCTGGGCCAGGTGGAGGTGGGCGGGTTCACCTCCGAGAAGCTGGTCTTCCGGCAGGTGGACGGGGACTGGGAACCGGTGGAGGGCTACGCCCCGTCACTGACCGCCGTGGTCAAGGCGCTGCAGGCCCGGCGCGCTGCGGTGGAGCAGCTGGATCTGCGCCGGCTGGACGCGCTGCGGCTGGAGGCGGGCACCAGGCCGGCGCCGGCCCTGGACGGACAGGAGCTTCAGTTTCTCGCGCAGTTACGGAATCGAAGCTACAACGTCAAGGCCTGGTACATCCGGGCCGAACCCGACGAGGCGATCGTCACCGAAGACTACCGGCTGACCGGGGATCTCCCTGACCGGCCGGTGGATCATCAGGGTTCGAGACGACTGACGCTCAAACGATCCGGCGGGGAGTTCTTCTTTTCGCCGGGCATCATGTAGGCTGACGTACCTTCCGGGACGAGGTTTGGCCGGCACAATGGACGAGGCGCTCAAGCAGCTGCTCACCCTGGGCCGGGGGTACTTCGAGCAGAAGCAGTACGCGCAGGCCGAGAAGTACTTCTCGCAATTCGTCGAGCAGAACCAGTCGTTCGCCGACGTCTACAACATGCTGGGACTCGTCTACCACGAGCAGGGTCAGTTCTCCCGGGCGCAGCGGGCCTTCGAGGCCTCGCTGAAGATCAACCCGGCGTACACCGAGGCCGCGCTCAACCTGTCGGTGATCTACAACGACATGGGGAAGTACGCGGAGGCCAAGGAGGTCTACCAGGCAGCCCTGGCCCGCCAGCGCAGCTCCGCCGGTGGGCTGGACCCCTTCGTGAAGGGGAAGATCGCCAACATGTACGCGGAGGTTGGAGACGTGTACGGCTCCTCGGCGATGTGGGCCCTGGCCGCCGGCGAGTACCAGCGGGCGTTGGCCCTGTGCCCCCAGTTCGTGGACATCCGGCTCAAGTATGGAGACGCGCTTCGCGACGACGGTAGGCTGTCGGAGGCGATCCGCGAGTACGAGCGGATCATCGAAGAGAACGAAGCCTTTCTTCCGGCCCGGGTTCATTACGGGATCGCGCTGTACTCGGCAGGGCGCAAGGAAGAGGCGGCCCGGGCGTGGCAGGACATCCTGCAGCGAAGCCCGGGCCACAAGAGTGCCGAGATGTACCTCAACCTCGTCCGGGAGCCAGCGCAGGCCGTCTCCCCCGAGTCCAAGTCAGGAGAGGCGAGTTGAGCTTCCAATCTTTTCTCTGTGAGGTCAGGCCGTGAGTCAGCCCGCCGGAGCGCCCGCCAAGGGGTTCGCGCTCAAGTTCATCTCCGGCAAGTACCAGGGGGGAGAATTTCCCCTCAAGGCCGACAAGCAGATCGTCATCGGCCGGTCGAGTGAGCTCGACATGGTGCTGGTGGAGGACATGGTCTCGCGCAAACACGCGAAGATCACAGTCTCGCCGGGGAAGATCACCATTGAGGATCTGGGGTCCACCAACGGGACCTTCGTCAACGGCGAGAAGGTCAAGCAGTCCCGGCTCAAGGAAGGGGACCGGATCCTGATCGGGACCTCGATCCTCAAGCTGGTCCAGCAGGGCAGCGGCGCCGAGGAGCTGGACGAGACCGCGGTGAAGGCCAAGCTGGAGGAGGCGGCGGTCCAGGCGGCCAAGGTCACCAAGACCTCGTCGATGACCGGGAAGATCGAGGAGATCCCGCTCCCGGACCTGCTGCAGCTGTTCCACACCTCCAAGAAGAACGGTGTCCTGGTTGTGAAGGGCGACCAGGAGGGCAAGATCTACCTGCGCCAGGGCCGCGTGTACTACGCGGTGATCGACGACAACCACGAGCTGGGTCCGCAGAAGAGCTTCAACCGGATCATCACCTGGGAGCAGGGGGACTTCGAGCTGCGGCCGGCCGACACCCAGGAGTTCATGGTGGAGCTGGACACCTCCACCGAGGCCCTGCTGATGGACGGGCTGCGGCTGCTGGACGAGTACAAGCGGATCCAGTCCCAGCTGCCCTCCAACACCGCCGAGCTGTCGCTGAACATCCCGGTGACCGCGCCGCTGCGCGATCTCTCCCCGGATCAACTGGACATCCTCCAGCTGGTGCTCAACTACGGCAGCCTCCAGGGCGTCCAGGACCACTCCGACAAGGACGACGTCCAGGCCGCCGAGGGGGTCCTCTACCTGGTGAAAAAGGAATACATCCGGGGAGGGTGATGCGGCACGCCCAAGCAGTCCTGCTTGGGTGCGCGTCCGATGATCTGCGGCTCTTGAAGGAGCCTCCGCTCTGGCCGGTAGAGGTCGGAGCGCGGGATGCCCTCCGGGTCCTGGTCGTCCAGCCGATGCGGGTCCCCTTCTTGACGAGAGCGATTCGCTCTTCGGTCGGATGGGATGTGGTCGCCGCAGAGAGCCGGGGCTCGCGGCCGGATGCTGTCCGCCGGACCCACTCGGTTCTTGATGGGGAGCTTCTCGGCGTCCGGACTGAGCTGGACGCCGCCGGCTTCTGGGCAGGCGGATTCAAGGAGGAGTTGCCACAGGAGCTCCATCCCTGCGTGTGGCTGATCGAAGGGATCCAACAGGGGCGCTATTCGTTCGCCGTGGCCTATGCACCGGTCGAGACCGTGAAGGGCGAGCGGCTTCGCGCTGCGGCCCTGGAGCTCCTCCGAATCGGGGGGCTGGATGCGGAGAGCGTTGGCCAGCAGTGTCCGTAGAGACAAGCGCCGCCTCCGGCGCCCCTGCCCATTCTGCGACTCGCCGGCAGTTGTCGGTCGCCACGAGCTACAGACCGACAACCTGTCGCTTGTCGCAGAATAGGAGGCGCCAACCGGAGTACCGGTACCGCGCGGTCAGTCGTTTACGTCGGGAAGCCGTCGCGCTACACCGCGCGGCATGACCACCCCCCCCAAGCGGCTCACGGAGATGAGCCACTGCGCAGGCTGAGCCGCGAAGCTCCGCCCCGCGGATCTGGCGCAGGTCCTGCGCCACTTGAAGCAGTCAACGGATCGTAAGGCGGTGGTGGGCTTCTCCACCAACGACGACGCCGCCGTGTATCGAATCTCGCCCACCCAGGCGGTGGTGGAGACGGTGGACTTCTTCCCGCCAGTCGTCGACGACCCCTTCGCCTTCGGGCAGATCGCCGCCGCCAACGCGATGAGCGACATCTGGGCGATGGGCGCCAAGCCGATCTTCGCCCTGAACCTGGTGGGGTTCCCCAAGGAGCTGGGCTTCGAGGTGCTCTCCCTGATCCTGGCCGGTGGTCAGGACAAGGCGGAGGAGGCAGGCATCCCGATTCTGGGCGGGCACTCCATCCAGGACCCGGAGCCCAAGTACGGGATGGCGGTGACCGGGTTGGTGCATCCCAAGAAGGTGCTGACCAACGCCGGGGCCAGGCCCAAGGATCTGCTGGTGCTGACCAAGCCGATCGGCTCGGGGATCGCCACCACCGCGATCAAGCGGGGCCTGGCGGACGAAGAGCTGACCGCCCGGGTGATCGAGCTGATGTCCCGGCTGAACAAGAAGGCGGGCGAGGTGTTCGCCTCCGGCAAGTTCAAGGTGAACGCTCTGACCGACGTCACCGGCTTTGGCCTGTTGGGGCATCTGCTGGAGATGATGACCGCGGCCAAGACCCGGGCGCTGCTGGACCTGGAGCGGATCCCGCTCATGGCCGGAGTGCCGGCGCTGGCCGCCGACGGGGTGGTGCCCGGCGGAACCAAGGCCAACCTGGAGCACGTGGCGCCCAAGGTCCGCTTCCCCGACGGGCTCCCCCAGGAGATCCAGTGGGTGCTGGCCGACGCGCAGACCAACGGTGGATTGTTGGCCAGCATCCCGATCAAGGACGCGCCCAAGGCGCTCAGGGCGCTGGAGCGGGCGGGCGTGGACGCGGCGGTGATCGGCGAGGTCGCTCGCGGCAAGCCGGGGATTGAAGTCATCGGGTGAGTGTTCCGGTCGCCCGGGATTGACGTCAGGACAGATGGTGGGACCGCCCGCCATGGACGTCATCGGGAGAACCCGGTCGCCCGCGAAGAGCAGGCTCGGAAGAAACCTGCCGCGGGTCCTTGCCCGGGGGCAGCCTTCGGACAGCAGGCGAGCAGGCCCAGGTTTTTCCCTCCCCGTCGACCTCCGGTAGCATCCCTCCGTGCTGCGCTGCCTCCTGCTGGTCCTGAGCCTTTTGGTGACCTCTCCGGTCCTGGCGGCGGCGACCTTGCGGGTAGCGGTCGATCCGGGTCATGGCGGGAAAGTGGAGGGCGCATCCGGTCCCAACGGGCTGAGCGAGGCGCAGATCTGCCTCCAGGTGGCCAAGCGGGTATCGCTGGCGCTGGAGAAGGCGGGGATCGAGGTGCTGATGACCCGCACCGCCGATGTGGACCTCAGCCTCTCCGAGCGGGTCCGCCGCGCCAACGCCGCCAAGGTGGACCTCTTCATCTCGCTGCACGCCAACTCGATGCCCACCCGCCGGCTGCGCTCCAAGGCCCAGGGGATCGAGACCTTCTTCCTTTCGGTCAGCGCCTCTGGCGACCTGGCGCGTCGCACCGCCGACCGCGAGAACGCTGAAGTCGGGCACGTCGAACAGCAGACCGCGATCGACCCGTTGCAGCTGATCCTCTCAGACCTGGTGAAGACCGAGGCCCATGCCGACTCGTCCCGCCTGGCCTACGCGGTCCACCAGAAGGTGATTGGCGCCACCGGCGCCGAGGACCGGGGCGTGCAGCAGGCGCCCTTCTTCGTCCTCAATGGCGTCCAGTCGCCGGCGATCCTCCTGGAGCTGGGCTTCATCTCCCACCCCGAAGAGAGCCAGCGGCTGCGCGACTCCAGGTACCAGGACAAGCTGGCCCAGGCGATTGTGGATGGGGTGAAGGCCTACGTCGCCCAGGTCGAGCAGCGCGCGCGCGAGTCCGACGTGCGAAACGCCGCCCGCTGAGCACCGGCTGCGTGGTGCCCGAGAACGGACAGTGCAGCCCGCGGGGATTCCAAGCTCTCTTCCGCGGCCTCGGCGCGGCCTCTGCGACCGGGGGACACAAGACTGCGCCCAAGGCGCCGGGGTCCGATCTCCCCTGTCACCTTCCCCGGGGCCCTGCATCCAGGAGTGCCCCCTTCGTCGGTCGAGGTCACCCATGGGCAGCAGCGCACCCGTCTCCGGTCCCGAACTCTCCATGGGCGTCCCCGCCGACTCGGTGGTGGAGGGCAAACCGCTGCTGGGGCAGTTGGAGGGGGAGGGCGTCCTCCTGGCCCGGGTGGGCGAGGAGTACTTCGCGGTCAGCGCCACCTGCACCCACTACAGCGGCCCCCTGGCGGAGGGGCTGCAGGTGGGGAACACCCTCCGCTGCCCCTGGCACCATGCCCGCTTCGACCTGCGGACCGGAGAGGTGGCCGGCCCTCCGGCGCTCAACCCCTTGGGCTGCTACTCGGTGGTGCGCGAGGGGAACACCGTCCGGGTGACCGGCAAGCGCACGGCTTCACCGCCGCGCCAGGCGGAGGGGCCGGCGCAGGTGGTGATCGTCGGCGCCGGCGCTGCCGGGCACTTCGCCGCGGAGACCCTGCGGAGGGAGGGGCACCTAGGCGCCATCCACCTGATCGGCGCGGATGAGGCGGGCCCCTACGACCGTCCCAACCTCTCCAAGGACTACCTGGCCGGGACCGCCCCCGAGGAGTGGATTCCCCTCCGGGGCGCCGACTTCTATCCGGAGCATCGGATTGAGCTGCGCACCGGAACCAGGGCCACCGCGGTGGAGGTCGCCGCCCGGCAAGTGGTGCTCTCCGACGGCTCGCGGCTTCCCTATGACGCGCTGCTGCTGGCCACCGGCGCCGAGCCGATCCGGCTGACCCTCCCCGGCGCGGAGCTCCCCCACGTCCACGTGCTGCGGACCCTGGGCGACAGCAGGAAGATCATCGCCCGGGCCAAGACAGCCAAACGGGCGGTGGTGCTGGGGGCCAGCTTCATCGGGCTGGAGGTGGCGGCCGCGCTGCGCGCCCGCGGGCTGGAGGTGACGGTGGTGGCGCCGGAGGCGGTGCCGCTGGCCCGGGTCCTGGGTCCGGAGCTGGGCGCCTTCATCCGGTCCCTCCACCAGGCGCAGGGGGTGGAGTTCCGCCTTGGCCAGACCGCCCGATCCATCGAAGCCTCCTCGGTGACCCTGCAGAACGGAGAGGTGCTCCCAGCCGACCTGGTGGTCGCCGGCATCGGGGTCCGACCGGCGCTGGGACTGGCGGAGTCGGCCGGGCTGACGCTGGACCGGGGGGTGAAGGTCAACGCCTACCTGGAGACCAGCGTCCCCGGGATCTGGGCCGCGGGAGACATTGCCCGTTGGCCGGACCCCCACACCGGCCAGGAGATCCGGGTCGAACACTGGGTGGTGGCCCAGCGACAGGGGCAGACCGCCGCCCGGAACATCCTGGGGAAGAAGGAGAAGTTCGCAGTGGCTCCCTTCTTCTGGAGCGTCCACTACGGTGTGACCTTCAACTACGTCGGCCACGCCGAGGCCTGGGACGCGATCCAGATCGACGGCAGCCTGGACGGTCGTCAGGCCACCGTCCGGTACCAGCTGGCGGGGCGGACCCTGGCGGTGGTGACCGTGGGACGAGACGTGGAGAACCTGCGCGCCGAGCAGCAGATGGAGGGCGGGTCTTCCGCGCGGTAAGGAGGCCCGGTCCTGTTTTTGCGCGGCGCCGGGTTGGCGAGGTCGTGATAGAGGGCCGGCCATGCCGCGCTCGTTCAATCGCTCTTTCCTGGAAGCCCGTCCCACCCTCCTCACCACCGGCGTGAACCTCCATGCGGAGGGCTCGGCGATGATCGAGTTCGGGAACACCAAGGTGCTGGTCACCTGCTCGGTAGAGGAGAAGGTGCCTCCGCACGTCTACGGGACCGGTGGTGGCTGGATCACCGCCGAGTACGGGATGCTGCCGCGCTCTACCCACACCCGCTCGGCGCGCGAGGCGGCCAAGGGGAAGCAGAGCGGCCGGACCCAGGAGATCCAGCGGCTGATCGGCCGCTCCCTGCGCGCCGCGGTGAACCCGGCGGTGCTGGGCCAGCGCACCTTCACCCTGGACTGCGATGTGATCCAGGCAGACGGTGGCACCCGCACCGCGGCGGTCACCGGCGCCTACGTGGCGCTCTCCCAGGCGATCCGCAAGCTGCACAAGGATCGCACCATGAAGCAGCTGCCGGAGCTGGTCCCGGTGGCGGCGATCTCGGTGGGGATCGTCAAGGGCGAGCTGTGCGTGGACCTGGACTACGAAGAGGACTCCAAGGCAGAGGTGGACATGAACATCGTGGCCACCGAAGGGGGCCGGCTGGTCGAGGTCCAGGGCACCGCGGAGAACAAGAGCTTCGACCGCAAGCAGCTGGACGCGATGCTGGACGCCGGCCTGGCCTCGATTGCCCAGCTGGTGGAGCTGCAGAAGAAGGTCCTGGCGGCTTGAAGCCCCGGTTGCTGTTCGCCACCACCAACCCGGGCAAGCTGGGCGAGCTGCGCGCGCTGATGGGTGAAGCGGCGCAGGTCCTCTCGCTGAAGGACTTCCCCCAGGTCTCCGAGGCGGTGGAGGACGGGGCGACGTTCGAGGAGAACGCCCGCAAGAAGGCCCACCACTACGCTGTCGCCACCGGGGTGGTGGCACTGGCGGACGACTCCGGGCTCTGCGTGGACGCGCTGGGGGGAGCCCCCGGGGTCCACTCGGCCCGCTACGCCGAAGGGTCGGACCGGGCCCGCTACCTGAAGTTGCTGGAGGTCCTCGCCGGGGTGCCGGATTCACAGCGCGGCGCTGCCTTCCAATGTGCGCTCTGCCTGGCGACCCCCGAGGGCGCGGACGCGGTGGAGGTGGGCGCCTGTCCGGGCACCATCGGCCGGGAGCCCCGGGGCTCCCACGGCTTTGGCTACGACCCGGTGTTCCTGCTGCCGGATGGCCGGCGGACCATGGCGGAGCTGCCCAAGGAGGAGAAGTCGGCGATCTCGCATCGGGGCGCCGCGTTCGTGAAGCTTCGGCCGGTGCTGCTGGCCTACACCCAGGGCCGCTGGCCCTCGGGGAAGGAGATCTGATGATGCGAGCCACGTTGGTGCTGATCGCAGGCCTGCTGCTGTCCGGCTGTCTGATCTCCCGGGTCGCTCAGTCGGAGATCCAGGGCCGGGGCCACGCGCTCTTCAACGGCTATCTGAACCCGAAGGCGGACTGCTACCGCTGCCACGGCGGAAATGCCCAGGGTGGACTGACCGGTCCCAACCTAGAGGTGGTGCGGCGCTACACCGACCAGGAGATCATCGAGGAGATCGACGAGGGTCCCAGCCGGATGCCCGCCTACCGGGAGCTGCTCAGCGAGGAGGAGAAGCGGCTGATCGTGGAATGGCTGCGGCTGCGCTATCCGACGGAAGCCCGGTAGCCGGCTCCGGTCCGGACCGGCCCGCTCGGCGAGCGGGTGGCGAGGCGGATTGGGCGTGCCCACTCGCAGCGGTCCTTGCACCCCGTTGAGGGATGGTTCAAGAATGCGCGGCCTTTTTCGGGGCGTAGCGCAGTCTGGTAGCGCACCTGCTTTGGGAGCAGGGGGTCGGAGGTTCGAATCCTCTCGCCCCGACAAGCGGAACGCCGCGGCCTTCCAGGGAGAAGTCTCCCTGAGGTCCGCGGCGTTCTAGTCTCCACCAATCAGCAACAGCGCCTGCTGCCGCTGGACGAAGAAACGGTAGCCCTCCCCGGTGAGGTGCGCAGGGTCCTCCTCCATCATGAACACCTGCTGCCCGTTCCACTCCGGGACCGCCGTCCGGGTGTTTAGCTCCACCGCCAGATAGGAGCCGGGGCGCAGCGGTTGTGAGGCTGGCTGCTGGGTGCTGCGAAAGTCGATCGACGGTCCCAGCGCATGGCCGTGGTGTCCCAGCGGATGGGAGTAGATCTGCGCGTCGATTCCCCGGGCCTTCATCTGCGCCATCGCCTCCTCGTAGACCGCCGCCGCGCTCTTCCCGGGGCGGGCGGAGGACATCACCGCGTCCTGCAGGGCAATGGTGTTCCGCAAGGCGGCGGTCAGTCCGGGAGGGGGCTGGGTCTCTCCCTGGCGCAGCACGTAGGCCATCCGCTGGTAGTCGCTGTTCAGCCCCAGGTAGGTGAGGCCGAAGTCCACGTGGAGCAGGTCGCCGGGCTGGATCACCATCGCCGCCGGCGCCACCGCCAGGAAGCCACGGGGGAGGGGATTGGGGGTGCCGGCCCGCTGCAGCCGCAGGTCTGGCTGGAACCAGGTGCTCAGCCCGTGACGGCCGACCTGGTCGTAGAGGAAGCGACGC
Organism: Myxococcota bacterium; assembly: GCA_030857095.1. Lineage (GTDB taxonomy): Bacteria > Myxococcota > Myxococcia > Myxococcales > Myxococcaceae > JALYOC01. Next base: position 11,728 of record JALYOC010000167.1, read on the forward strand.
ACCTCTCCGATGGTGGTCGTCCCGGGGGTGATCACCTCCGACGAGAAGGCGCGGGCCACCAGGTCCGCCGTCAGCTGGACCAGCCGTTGATAGTGCGGAAACTCCGCCGGCAGCCGGGTGTCGAGGTACTCCTCGATCAACGGCCCCGCCGAGACGAACCGCTCCTCGGCCCCTGGGCCCAGCGCCTGGACCAGGAACTTGTAGCTCTCGTGGGTCAGGCTCCGCTGGGCACCGCGGTCACCGCCGATGGCCAGGGCAATCTTGGCCGGGGCGTGCCGGGCCACCAGCGCGGCCACCGCCTTCTGCTGCCAGTCCTTCTCCCCCGGCGCATGGGGGACCTGGAAGAAGCGCAGCAGGTGCTCTTCGGTGTAGGCGGGGATCGCGTAGGCCGCCAGCCCCGCCTCCTGGGCGTCCACGAACAAGAACAGGTCCCGGTTGCCGGCGAAGGGCCGCGGCCCGGCCACGAACTCAGTCACCGGATCGGCGCTGAACTCCTCGTGGACCACGATCCACATTCCCACCCCGTGCTTGCGCATCATCGGCAACAACAGGGCGTGCTTCTGCGCCAGCCAGTCCTCGCGCAGGGCGAACTGCTCGCTTTGGGACAGCGGCTCCCAGGACGGAGGCGAGGGGGTCCGTCCCGGGTGGGCGCAGGCGGCGGAAAGACAGATCAGGATGGCGCCGAAGAGGAGCTTTCGCAGCATCAGATCCCCAACATAGGAGCCCCCGGCGTCGTTACCACCGTCCAACGCCCCGCCTTTTCAGCGATGGCGGCGGGGGCCGCCCATCGTTACAGTGCCCGCATGAACGTCCCTCTCGTCATCGAGCAGAGCCACCGTGGGGAGCGGGTCTACGATCTCTACTCCCGCCTGCTCAAGGACCGGATCATCGTCCTCGGCACGCCGGTGGACGACAACGTCGCCAACATCATCATCGCCCAGCTGCTGTTCCTGGAGAGCGAGGACCCGGACAAGTCGATCTCCATGTACATCAACTCCCCGGGCGGCTCGGTCACCGCCGGGCTGGGGATCTACGACGCCATGCAGTACGTGAAGGCCCCGGTGTCCACCATCTGCATCGGCCAGGCGGCCAGCATGGGCGCCCTGCTGCTGCTGGCAGGCGCCAAGGGCAAGCGGTTCGCCCTCCCCAACGCCCGGATCATGATCCACCAGCTGCACGGTGGCGCCCAGGGTCAGGCCTCGGACATCGAGATCCAGGCCCGGGAGGCGCTGCGCCTCAAGCGGATGCTCAACGACATCATGTGCACCCACACCGGGCACACCCTGGATCGGATCGAGAAGGACACCGACCGGGACAACTTCATGACCGCCGAGCAGGCCCGTCAGTACGGCATCGTGGATGAGGTGGTGGAGAAGCCTGTCCGCAAGTAGGTCAGGCGGAGGCTCCGGCTTCCGTCCGGTTGGACCACCGGAGTTGTTGCATCCCCCGGTGGAGTCCGAGCATTCTGGGCCCCGGGTGCCTGTAGCTCAGCTGGATAGAGCATCGGCCTTCTAAGCCGAGGGTCGTGGGTTCGAGTCCCGCCAGGCGCGCTCTTTAAGTCGGATGCACACTTGAACCCGCGGGGGATTTTGAGTACTCACCCGCCCGCGGTTGTTGTTCGCAGGGAAAGATGTATGGCGATCATAGCTCAACTGGCAGAGCACCGCACTGTGACTGCGGGGGTTACCGGTTCAAGCCCGGTTGGTCGCCCAGGTTCATCGCTGCGCCCGTAGCTCAACTGGATAGAGCGTCGGACTTCGAATCCGAAGGTCGGGGGTTCGACTCCCTCCGGGCGTACTGGACGGGGGGGGCAGGAAAGTAGGGCTGGAAATAGAAGTGGGGCAGTCAGTGATTGACACCCCCAAACGCGTCAGATAAATGGCGCGCCGATTTTGCCAGAGGTCGACGGGAGCGTAGCTCAATTGGCAGAGCAATGGACTCTTAATCCATAGGTTGTGGGTTCGATTCCCTCCGCTCTCATCTGCTGAAGTAGATCAGGAAGGCCGGTCCGAAGCTCTCGGACCGGCCTTTTTGATTTGCCGTCCCGGGCGGGTGGCGAAACTGGTAGACGCGCCAGACTTAGGATCTGGTACCGCAAGGTGTGCGGGTTCGAGTCCCGCCTCGCCCATCGTCTCGTAACTCTTCGCGCAGCAAGGAACGGTCAATGAAAGTCCAAGTGGAGGAGCTCTCCCCGATCGAGCGCAAGCTCTCGATTGAGGTGGAGGGCGCCGAAGTCGACTCCGAGCTGTCCCGCGCCTACACCCAGCTGGGCCGCCAGGTGAAGATCCCCGGCTTCCGCCCCGGGAAGATCCCGCGCCGGATCCTGGAGCAGAAGTTCAAGCAGGAGGTGGAGGGGGACGTGATCCAGCGGCTGGTGCAGCGCACGTACCTGGAGGCGATCCGCGACCACAAGGTGGAGGCGGTCTCCGACCCGATGGTCACCCAGAAGACCTTCGCCGCCAGCCAGCCCTTCGTCTACGAGGCCCGGGTGGAGGTCCGCCCCCGCGTGGAGGCCAAGGACTACACCTTGGTGTCGCTGACCCGCACCGAGGTCAAGGTGGAGGACGCGCAGATCACCGAGCGGATGGAGCAGATGCGCAAGCGCTTTGCCCGCCTGGACCCGGTCAACGGCCGGGAGGTGGCCAAGGCCGGCGACTACGCGGTGGTGGACTACACCGGCACCGTGGACGGCAAGGAGATTCCCGGTGGCAAGGCGGAGAACGCCACCGTGCAGCTGGCTCCCGGCGAGCTGGTCCAGGGCAACATCCCCCAGCTGGAGGGGGTGAAGGTCGGTGACTCCAAGGAGCTGGACTACACCTTCCCCGCCGACTACCCGCTGGAGGAGGCGAAGGGGAAGACCGCCCACTTCACCGTCCACCTCAAGGGGCTCAAGGAGGAGATCGTCCCCGAGCTGGACGACGAGTTCGCCAAGGAGATCGGCGGCGGGAACACCCTGGAGGAGATGCGCACCAAGATCCGCGGCGATCTGGAGAAGAGCCAGAAGCTGCAGGCGGAGACCAAGGAGCGCGAGGAGCTGATCAAGGCCCTGGTGGAGAAGAACGCCTTCGATCTCCCCAAGGCGATGACCGAGCGGGCCATCGACTCCATGCTGGAGGGCGCGCTGCGGCAGATGATGCGCTCCGGTCTGGACCCCCGCAGTCTGGATCTGGACTTCAACAAGCTGCGCGAGGATCTGCGCGAGCGGGCGGAGAGCGAAGTCCGCGGGGCGCTGATCTTCGAGGCCATCGCCGACCAGGAGAAGATCGAGGTCTCCGAGGAGGAGATCGAGAAGAAGATCGCGGAGCTGGCCTCCGAGAGCAACCAGGCGCTGTCCGCGGTCCAGAAGCACTTCCGGACCCCGGCCGAGCGCCGGTCGCTGACTCTGCGACTTCGTGAGGAAAAGACCGTTGAATTCCTCAGGTCGCGGGCGAAGTATTCGTAAAATAGCCACGGAGCCTTCATGCCCTACATGCCTGTCCCCTACGTCATTGAGCAGACGCACCGCGGCGAGCGGTCCTACGACATCTACAGCCGGCTGCTGAAGGACCGGATCATCATGTTGGGCACCGAGATCGACGATGACGTGGCCAACGTCATCGTGGCCCAGATGCTGTTCCTTGAGTCGGAGGATCCGGACAAGGACATCAACATCTACATCAACTCCCCCGGCGGGTCGGTCACCGCCGGGTTGGCCATCTACGACACCATGCAGTACGTCAAGCCGCCGGTGGCCACCATCTGCGTGGGACAGGCCGCCTCGATGGGCGCGGTGCTGCTGCTGGCCGGTGCCAAGGGGAAGCGATTTGCCACCCCCAACGCCCGGATCATGATCCACCAGCCGATGGGTGGTGCCCGCGGTCAGGCCACCGACATCGAGATCCAGGCCCGGGAGATCCTGCGGCTCAAGGTCCGGCTCAACGAGATCATCGTCAAGCACACCGGCCAGACCATGGAGCGGGTGGAGAAGGACACCGACCGCGACTACTTCATGGGCGCCTCCGAGTCCAAGGCCTACGGGGTCATCGACGAGGTGTTCGCCTACAAGAAGGGGGCGATCACCGCCGCCTCCAAGGACGGCAAGGACGCCAAGGACCGCGAGTCCAAGGACGACAAGAAGGACAAGTAGGCAGCCGGGCAGCCCCCCCGGGCACCCGTCGCCCTTCGCGCCGCACCGCATCAACCGCGGGCGGCGCTCTTTTTTGAATCAACCGCCGCCCTCCAACTGTTGGGGCGTCTGCGGTCTCACACGCGGCCCGTTAAGTATGGAACGCGGATGGACGCTTCGAATGGGCGCTGACTAGATTGGTTCGTGGCGCAGGGTGGGCGGGCAGGCAGGGGTCTTTACTCTCGAGGGATGAATGGCTGGCAAAGGCAACATGGAGAAACGGGACAATCAGACCCTGTGCTGTTCCTTCTGCGGAAAGTCGCAGAAGGAGGTCAAGAAGCTGATCGCCGGGCCCACCGTCTACATCTGTGACGAGTGCATCGGGCTGTGCAACGACATCATCGCGGAGGAGATTGACCGCGAGGAGACCAAGGACACCAAGCTGCGCATCCCGCGGCCGTCCGAGATCAAGAACATCCTCGACGAGTACGTGATTGGCCAGGAGCGGGCCAAGAAGGTCCTCGCGGTGGCGGTGCACAACCACTACAAGCGGATCGAGACCAAGGTCACCATCGACGATGTGGAGCTGCAGAAGAGCAACATCCTTCTGCTGGGCCCCACCGGCTCGGGCAAGACCCTGCTGGCCCAGACCCTGGCCCGCATCCTCAATGTCCCCTTCACCATCGCCGACGCCACCTGTCTCACCGAGGCCGGCTACGTGGGCGAGGACGTGGAGAACATCATCGTCAACCTGCTGCAGGCCGCCGATCACGACATCGAGCGGGCCCAGCGGGGCATCGTCTACATCGACGAGATCGACAAGATCGCCCGCAAGAGCGAGAACCCCTCCATCACCCGGGACGTCTCCGGCGAGGGCGTGCAGCAGGCGCTGCTGAAGATCATCGAAGGCACGGTGGCCAACGTCCCCCCCAAGGGCGGCCGCAAGCATCCCCAGCAGGAGTTCCTGCAGGTGGACACCACCAACATCCTCTTCATCTGCGGCGGCGCCTTCTCCGGGCTGGAGCAGATCATCGACCGGCGGATGGGTGGGCGCTCGCTGGGCTTCGGGGCGGAGATCACCTCCAAGAAGGAGCGCAACCTCTCGGAGCTGCTCAAGCACGTCGAGCCGGAGGACCTGCTCAAGTTCGGGATGATCCCCGAGTTCATCGGCCGGTTGCCGGTGGTCACCGCGCTGGAGGAGCTGGACGAACCGTCGCTGGTGGACATCCTCAGCCGCCCCCGCAACGCCCTGGTCAAGCAGTACAAGAAGCTGCTGGAGCTGGACGGGGTACAGCTGAAGTTCACCGACGGTGCGCTCAAGGCGATCGCCAGTGAAGCCATCCGCCGCAAGGCGGGGGCCCGCGGCCTGCGCTCGATCGTAGAGTCGGCGATGCTGGAGGTGATGTACGAGATCCCGTCCCGCAAGACCGCCCGGGAGGTGGTGGTCTCCGAGGACACCATCCTCAAGAAGACCGAGCCGGTGGTGCTCCACTCCTCCGAGAAAGACCTGGAGCCCAAGAAGGAATCGGCTTAGCAGCGGGTGGCTGTCAGGGTGTCCAGGGAGCGACCGGGCCAGGCTTGCCGGTCGCTCTCTTCGTTCAGCGGCCGACCCGTCCGGGGGCGGGCGGATGCAACTACTACCTCCCTGCTTGCTCGTAGCCCCGTTGGCCGGTAACGGGCCGTAAGCCCGGAACTGTGCCAGAAGTGACCGTGTTATAGATTCGCTTCAAAGAAGTTGGCGGGAGCATCAACTCGAACTGGCGTCCAAGACGGGGCGCCTGGGGTGGGGACGGCGAGCAATGTTCTTCGGAAGAGACGACAAGAAGGATGACAAGAAGCGCGCCCACACGGTGCCGCTTCTGCCCTTGCGCGACATCATCGTCTTCCCCCACATGGTCGTCCCACTGTTCGTGGGACGGGAGAAGTCCATCGCCGCGCTCAAGGACGCGATGGCCCACAAGGGCCCCGACGAGAAGGCGATCATCCTCCTGGCCGCGCAGAAGAAGGCCAAGACCAACGACCCCGGCGCGGAGGACATCTTCCAGTTCGGCACCCTGGGGCATGTGATCCAACTGCTGCCGCTGCCGGACGGCACGGTGAAGGTCCTGGTGGAGGGCGTGCGCCGGGCCAAGATCAAGAAGTTCCTGCCCAACGATCCCTTCTTCATGGTGGAGGTGGAGGAGGTCGAGGAGCTGGAGGAGAAGTCGGTGGAGCTGGAGGCGCTGGTGCGCTCGGTCCACTCGGTGTTCGAGGCGTTCGTCAAACTCAACAAGCGCATCCCGCCCGAGATGCTGATGCAGGTGGCCAGCATCGACGATCCGGCGCGGCTGGCGGACACCATTGTCGCCCACCTGTCGCTGAAGCTGAACGACAAGCAGCAGCTGCTGGAGACCGAGTCCCCCGCCAAGCGCCTGGAGAAGCTCTACGAGCTGATGCAGGGTGAGATCGAGATTCTCCAGGTGGAGAAGAAGATCCGGACCCGGGTCAAGAAGCAGATGGAGAAGACCCAGAAGGAGTACTACCTGAATGAGCAGATGCAGGCCATTCAGAAGGAGCTGGGCGAGCGGGACGAGTTCAAGAACGAGATCCAGGAGATCGAGGAGAAGCTCAAGTCCAAGCGGATGAGCAAGGAGGCGACCCTCAAGGTCAAAAAGGAGCTCAAGAAGCTGCGGATGATGAGCCCGATGTCCGCGGAAGCCACCGTGGTCCGCAACTACATGGACTGGATTATCTCCCTCCCCTGGTACGAGGAGACCAAGGACCGCCTGGACGTGGTGGAGGCGGAGAAGGTCCTCAACGAGGACCACTACGGCCTGCGCAAGGCCAAGGAGCGGATCCTCGAGTACCTGGCGGTGCAGTCGCTGGTACAGAAGCTCCGCGGCCCCATCCTCTGCTTCGTGGGCCCTCCCGGTGTGGGCAAGACCTCACTGGCGCGGTCCATCTCCCGGTCCACCGGCCGCAAGTTCGTGCGCCTCTCGTTGGGCGGCGTGCGTGACGAGGCGGAGATCCGCGGCCACCGTCGGACCTACATCGGCGCGATGCCCGGCAAGCTGATCCAGTCGCTGAAGAAGGCCGGCTCCAACAACCCGGTCTTCCTGCTGGACGAGGTCGACAAGATGTCCACCGACTTCCGCGGCGACCCCTCGGCGGCGCTGCTGGAGGTCCTGGATCCGGAGCAGAACTCCACCTTCAACGACCACTACCTGGATCTGGACTACGACCTCTCCAAGGTGATGTTCATCTGCACGGCCAACACCCTCCACGGCATCCCTGGCCCGCTGCAGGACCGGATGGAGGTGATCCGGATCGCCGGCTACACCGAGCAGGAGAAGATGTCGATCGCCCGGCGCTACCTGCTCCCCAAGGAGCAGGAGGCCAACGGCCTGGCCGACGTGAACATCAAGTTCACCGACAAGGCGGTCCGCACGGTGGTCAACCGCTACACCCGTGAGTCCGGCGTCCGCAGCCTGGAGCGCGAGCTGGCGGCGGTGTTCCGGAAGATCGCCCGGGACGTGCTCAAGAACGGCAAGCGGGACATCGTGGTCAACCGCAAGCTGGCGATGAAGTACCTGGGCCCCGCCAAGTACCGCTTCGGCTCCGCGGAGCTGGAGGACCAGGTGGGGATCGTCACCGGGCTGGCCTGGACCGAGATGGGCGGGGAGATCCTGCTCACCGAGGCCACGGTGATGCCGGGCAAGGGCAAGCTGATCATCACCGGCAAGCTGGGTGAGGTGATGCAGGAGTCCGCCCAGGCGGCGCTCTCCTACGTGCGCGCCCGCGCCGAGCGGCTGGGGATCGACAAGCGCTTCTCCGAGAACAACGACATCCACATCCACCTCCCGGAAGGCGCCATCCCCAAGGATGGCCCCTCGGCGGGGGTGACCATGGCCACCGCGCTGGTCTCCGCGCTCTCGCGCATCCCGGTCCGCCGGGACGTGGCGATGACCGGGGAGATCACCTTGCGGGGACGGGTGCTCCCCATCGGCGGGCTCAAGGAGAAGATCCTGGCGGCGCACCGGGCGGGGATCAAGACGGTGCTGATCCCCAAGGAGAACAAGAAGGACATCCGCGACATCCCCAAGAAGATCCGCGATCAGCTGCGGATCGTCCCGGTGGAGTACGTGGACGAAGTCTTGCGCGAAGCGCTGCTGCTGGAGAAGCCGGAGGAGTTCTTCCGCAAGCCCACCGGGCTCCCGGGGGACGGCAAGGTCGCGCCGCCCACCATCGATCCCGCCGCTGCCGCCCAGCAGGCCAAGGGCGAGCCTCACTGAGCTTGGCCCCGACTCCCTCCCCGGGCGCTGACCGTCTGCCCGTTACGACTCTGGCGGGCTGGCCACGTACTCGTCGTAGACCCGGTCCGCCACAGTCAGCACGTCGGTGATCCGCGGCAGCCAGCCCAGCCGCCTGGCCGCCGGGCTGATCACGTGTTGATCCAGGGTCAGCGAGTCCACGAAGGCCCCCAATTCCTTGCGGGCCTTCTCGACTGGCCAGTCGGTCACCCCCGGGGCTCCGGAGGCGGCGGCCATCACCTTGGCCAAGGTTGCCTCGGGGTGCGCGGTGTCGTCGGTGCCGTGGTACAGCGCGCCGGCAGCTCCGGCCTCCACCACCCGGCGGTACAGCTCGGCCAGGTCTTCGCGGTGCACCAGCGCCCAGCGGGTGTTCCCGTTGCCCAGGTACCGGACCTTCTCTGCGGCCAGGGCCGCCTCGAACCAGGGTGCAAAGGCGCCGCCCCGCCCGCCGTAGATCCGGCCGGGACGGACCACGTGGGTGCGCAGCCGCTCGGTGGAGGATTGCAGTACCCGGGGCTCCAGGGTCTTGCGCCAGGCGCCGGCGGGGAGGGGATTGGCCGGGAAGGTCTCGTCGGCCGGGCCCTGGGTGGTACCCAGCGCCCAACAGGAGCTGGTGTAGATGAACACCCGGCCCCGGCCGGCCTGGGCTCCGGCAATCAGCGCCAAGGTGGCCTGTTCATCTAGCTCACCGCGGCGAGGTCCCTCGGAGATGGCGGCGTGGATCACCACCTCGTGCGCCGCGGCCAGCGCTCGCAGCGCGTCTGGCTCCTCCAGCGCCGTCGGGGCGAAGCTCATCCCCTTGGCGATCAATGACCGGGCCCGGTCCTCGGAGCGGCCGGTGCCGGTGACCTGATTGGACCCATTGAGGAAGGCGTTGGCCAGCGCGCCGCCCACGTAGCCCGTCGCGCCGGTGACCAGGACTTTCATGGGCAATCCTCTAGCAACCGGACAGGCAGGCGTCACGTCTGCCGGGCAGTTCCACTCCCGGGAGCAACTCCCCGGAATGAGGCCCAAGGACAGGGGGGTTGAGACCTACAGAACGGAGGTCCGGGTCCATGAGCGGAATCCAGATTGAAGTCACCCCGGTGCAAGCCGAGCGGCGCAAGGAGCAGGAGTCGGATCGGACGGCGGTCGCGCCGGCCCGCGGGGCGGTGCTGGTGGTGGAAGACGATCCAGCCAACCGCGAGCTGCTGGTCGAGCTGCTCTCGCTGTGGGGCTATGACCCGATCGCGGTGGGCAGCGCGGAGGAGGCGGAGTGGGCGATCCGCCGCCATCCAATCCAGGCGGCGCTGGTGGATGTGTTCCTGCCGGGCAAGAACGGCGAGACCCTGCTCCCCAAGCTGCGCGAGCGCTTCCCCGACGCCACCATGATCGGGATGAGCGCTTTGGGCGACGCGGCGATGGCCCGCCGGCTCAAGGGGGTGGGCGCGGACTTCTTCATCGCCAAGCCGGTGATCTCCGAGGAGCTGGCAGAGGTCCTCAAGGCGCCCCACTCCACCTGGCACTGAAGCCACGAGAGCAGTTGCGGACCGCCGCCGCGAACGGGATGCTTGCACCGCTTTGCATACGCTCGCGCCAGGCTTCCTGATCTCCATGCCCCAGCTGGGGGATCCCAACTTCCAACGCTCGGTGATCCTGATGATCGAGCACAGCGCCAACGGCGCGATGGGGCTGGTGATCAACCGCACCGCGCCCCTGACCCTGGAGGACGTGGCCCAGGGCCACGACTTCCAGCTGGCCCGGGCGCACGCGGTCCAGAACGTCCTGGTGGGTGGGCCGGTAGAGCCCCAGCGGGGCTTTGTCCTCCATGACAGCGAGGCGGTCCCGGAGAAGCATGAGGTGGTGCCCGGGCTGTTCCTCTCCATGACGCTGGATGCCCTGCAGCCGCTGCTGGAGAATCCCGCGACGCGGCTGCGCTTCTGTCTGGGCTACTCTGGCTGGGGCCCCCAGCAGTTGGAGGGGGAGATCAAGCAGGGCTCGTGGTTGTTCACCGAGGCCAGCAAGAAGCCGGTGCTGGACTCGGATCCCGACAAACTCTGGGAAGCCACCTTGCGGTCAATGGGGGTGGACCCGGCGATGCTGGTCACCAGCGGAGGCATCAACTAGATGACCGGAGAAGAGATCCAGGCACGAATCCTCGGGGCGCTGCCGGGCGCGGAGGTGGAGGTGCGAGACATCACCGGCACCGGCGACCACTACGAGGCACGGGTGGTCAGCGAGTCGTTTGCCGGAAGGGCGATGATCGAACAGCACAAGCTGGTCTACGGCGCCCTGGATGACGTGCTCAAGACGGGCGAACTGCACGCCCTGGCGCTAAAAACCTTCTCTCCCGACCAGTGGGCGAAGGCCGGGCGGAGGTAGAAGGGCCCCATGGATGCTTCATTGAAGTCGCGCTTCGAGCAGGAAATCTCGTCCCACCCGGTGGTGCTGTACATGAAGGGCAACGCGCTCTTCCCCCGCTGCGGCTTCTCCGCCGCCGCGCTGGAGATCCTCAAGCGCTACGGAAAGGTGCACACCGTGGACGTGCTCACCGACCCCGCGGTCCGGGACGGGATCAAGGAGTTCTCCTCCTGGCCCACCATTCCGCAGATCTACGTCCACGGGAAGTTCGTGGGCGGCTCGGACATCCTCCGGGAGCTGGAAGAGCGGGGCGAACTCGAGCCGCTGATCAAGGCCGGCTAGCCGCACCCAAAGTCGAGGTTCGGGGGCGCGCTGGGATACGGTGCGCCCCATGAACACTGGAGGCCCGGAGCTCAAGTCGGTGGAGGTCTCGCTGGAGACCGGGACCCTCAAGGGCCGGCTGCTCAAGACCTGGAGCCGGGTCCAGCAGTACCGTCAGACCCACGCGCTGCAGGAGATGGCGGCCTTCTTTTCCGCCGGCTTCCTGTTCGACGTCTTCACCCTCTCCCGGATCGACGATGGGGTGACCCTGATCCAGCAGGGGGTGTACCTGGCGCTGCTGGGAGGCCTGCTGGCGCTGGAGCAGCGGCAGGTGCTGCGCGACGACCTCTCCCCCTGGCTGACCCGGGTCCTCCACTTCGGCGAGGACGCCATCCACTTCCTGTTCGGAAGCCTGCTCAGCTCGTTCGCGCTCTTCTATTTCAAGAGCGCCTCGGGGCTGACCGCGCTGGTGTTCGTGGTGCTGGTGTTCGGCCTGCTGGTGGCCAACGAGCTGCCCCGGTTCCGCAAGCTGGGGCCGATCATCCGCCTGGCGATCTTCAGCTTCGCCATCACCTCCTACTTCGCCTACCTGCTGCCGGTGCTGCTGGGCTTCCTCAGCCCCTGGCTGTTCTTCGCCGCCACCCTGATCGCCGGGCTGTTCCTGGCCCTGGGGTATTTGACGATGCGGCGTTGGGGACAGGACCGGCTGGTCATCCTCCAGCGGGCGGTGCTGCCGGGGCTCTTGGTCCAGGCGGTGCTGCTGGGCCTGTTCTTCCTCAAGGCCATCCCCCCGGTCCCGCTGTCCTTGACCTACCTGGGCATCTACCACCGGGTGGAGTCCGCGGAGGGCAAGCGGCTGCTGCTCCACCAGCGTCCCTGGTGGCGGGTGTGGCACAACGGGGATCAGCTGTTCATCAAGCGGCCGGGAGACACGCTGTACGCGTTCGCCCAGATCTTCGCCCCCACCACCTTCAAGGATCGGCTGTTCGTGCGCTGGTCCCGGAAGGAGCAGGGACACTGGATCCAGCAGGATGCGATCCCGATCGTGGTCACCGGCGCCCGCTCCGAGGGTTACCGGGCCACCACCTACAAGAAGAACTACACCGCCGGGGAGTACCGGGCGGAGATCGAGACCGACGACGGCCGCACGGTGGGGTCGATCCAGCTGACGGTGGAGGAGGCTCCGGCGATGCCCGAGGGCCAGCCGTATCCACCCCGGGTGTTCGGGGTGGACACCTACTGAGCCTGGGCTACCGCTTCTTGGCCGCGCCCTTCTTCTTCTTCTTCGGGGCCTTCTCTCCCCGGACCGACTGCCACACCGAGGCGATCCAGGCCTCCACCTCGGAGGACTGGCTGGGGATGCGGCCGGAGAGGTTCTTCATCCCCTTGGCGGTGATCACCACGTCGTCCTCGATCCGGACCCCGATCCCCCGGTAGCGGGCGGGGACGGTGAGGTCATCCAGCTGGAAGTAGAGGCCGGGCTCCACCGTGAACACCATCCCCGGCTGCTGCTTGCCGAACTTGTAGGCCTCCTGCCGCGCCTGGGCGCAGTCGTGCACGTCCAGCCCCAGCATGTGGCTGACGTTGTGCAGCGAATAGCGCTTGTAGAACTGGTGCTCGTCCGAAAGCGCCTCCTCGGCGGTGGTCTTGAGGATCCCCAGCCGCTCCAGGCCCTGGGCCAGCACCTCCATGGCCGCCTTGTTGGGAGCCAGGAAGTCCTCGCCCGGCCTGCACTTCTTGAACGCCGCCGCCTGGGCGGCGTGGACCAGGTCGTAGATCTCCTTCTGCTCGCGGGTGAACTTCCCGCTGATCGGCAGGGTGCGGGTGATGTCCGCGGTGTACAGCGAGTTGCCCTCCACCCCGGCGTCCAGCAGCAAGAGTTCACCCTCCTTCACCGCCCCGTCGTTGCGGGTCCAGTGGAGGATGCAGGCGTTGGCGCCGGCGGCGGCGATGGTGCCGTAGCCCACGTCGTTGCCCTCCACCCGGGCGCGGAGGTTGAACACCCCCTCCACCTCGCGCTCGCTGCGCGCACCGGGGAGGGTGGCGATCACGTCCTCGAAGCCACGCTGGGTGGAGTCGACCACCGCCTGCAGCTCCTGGATCTCCAGCCGGTCCTTGATCAACCGCAGCTCGGAGAGGGCGGCGCCGAACTGCTTGTCCCGCTCCGACTGCGCGGGCAGAGGGTCCACCTTCTCGGAGAGCCCCCGCAGCACCCGCCAGGGACGGGTGGCGCCCTGGTGGAGCGATTTGACGAAGCCCTTGAGCTCCGGCAGCCCGCGGGCCTCGTCCACCCCGAAGCGCTGCCGGCTCTGCTCCACCCCCAGCCGCGGCCCAACCCACAGCTCGCCCTTGACCCGGTCGGTGTAGAAGGTCGCATCGCTGCGTCCGGGGTTCGGCTCCACGAACAATAGATCCCGGTGCCCGCCGCCCTCCTGGGGCTGCAGGACCAGCACGCAGTCCGGCTCCTGGTTCCCGGTCAGATAGAAGAAGTCGGTGCCGGGGCGGAACCGGTAGTGGGTGTCATTGGACCGGACCTTCTCGTGGCCGGTGGGGATGACCAGGGTCTCCCCCGGGAACAGCTTGGAGAGCGCGCGCCGGCGGGCATGGAAGGAGGCGGCGTTCTTCAGCGGCTTGATCGGCCGGTTGGAGCCCGGCTTCCAATCCTTGAGCATGAACTCCAACAGCGCCTTGGGCGGCTGGGTGTCATGGCCGGCCGGCTTGGCGACCGGGGCCTGCGGCTCGGAGGTCACAACGTTCTTGGCGGCATCGGGAGTGGTGCTCATGGCGTGCTTTCTCAACACACGGTCCTGGGCGGTTCAAGCCTGGGACCCACGGAGTGCCGCCAGGCTGCCAAGGAGGAAGGGGACAGCCACCTCCACCCGCAAGATGCGTGGCCCCAGGGAGAAGCCTTGAAAGCCGGCCTTCTCCAGCAGCTCCACCTCGAACGGCACCCAGCCACCCTCGGGGCCAATCGCCAGCAGGGTGCGCCCGGTCTTGGGCGCCACGTCCTGCAGGCGGGCAGCCGAGGTGGGGTGTGCCAGCAGGCAGGTGGCGCCAGGCGCCAGGGCCCGGACCTCGTCCTCCACGAAGGGACGGAAGCGCTCGCGCAGCTCCACCCGGGGCGCCACAGTGTCCCGGGCCTGCTCCAGCCCTTGCGAGAGCAGCTCCTGGACGAACTCCCCGGCGAGGACCTTGGAGTCGAAGTAGCTCTTCTCCACCCGCGCCGCGTTGACCAGGAAGATCCGGTCCACGCCCAGGGAGGCCACCGCCGGGAGGACCTTTTTAAGTGCCTTGGGGCGGGGGATGGCCAGCAGCAGATCGATCTCCGCTCGCGGAGGCGGCGCCTCCCCCAGGGTGATCGCCAGGTGCAGGGCCTCGGGGGAGAGGGAGAGCACGGTGGCCGTCCCCAGCCGCCCGTCGCGAAGCCCCACCCGAAGCGAGTCCCCGGCAGAGGCCGCCAGCACCTCCCGGGCGTGCTTCACCCTCCGGCCCCGCAAGAGCGCTGTGCCATCCGACGAGACTTCGTCCGGTTCCACCAGCAGCAGGTTCAAGCCTCGACCCTCACCTCCGGATCCCTATCTCCAACCGGAGCAGCGGCCAACCCGTCTGGAGAGCAGGTGTGCAAGCGGACGGGGCAAGGTTCTAACCGGAGGCTGGGATATAGGGTGCTGCATGCGCGAGCTGTGCGCCCGGTGCCGTCGTCCCCAACGAGTCTGCTACTGCGTCGACCTGCGCCCGGCCAGCACGCAGACCCGCGTGGTGTTGCTGCAACATCCCCGGGAGCGCCGGGTGGCGATCGGGACCGCGCGGATCGCGCACCTGGGGTTGGCCAACTCCGAGCTCCATGTGGGGGTGGACTTCTCCCGGAACGCGCGGGTCAACGCTGTCGCCAGCGGCGGGGCGGGGAGGGTGGCGATCTTGTACCCCACCCCGGACGCGCTGCCGGTGGAGGAGTTCCGGGGCAACCTGGACACACTGATCGTGGTGGACGGGACCTGGAGCACCGCCAAGAAGCTGTTCGAGAAGAACCCGCCCCTAGCGGCGCTGCCCCGCATCCGGCTGGCCCCCAAGCGCCCGGGGAACTACCGGATCCGCAAGGAGCCCGCCGAACACTGTCTGGCCACGGTGGAGGCGGTGGCGGAGGTCCTCTCCGCGCTGGAGGGTGACTCCACCCGCTTCGAGCCGATGCTGCGCGCCTTCGACCGGATGGTGGACCTGCAGATCGGCCACGAGACCACCCGGACCGGCCCCTCCCGCCACGCCAACAAGCGCAAGAAGACCTCGCCCAACCGCTTCTGGTTCCACGCCGAACTGGAGAACTCCTGGGACCGCGCGGTGGTGGTCTACGCGGAGGCCAACGCCCCCTCGTTCCAGGCCGACCAGCGCTTCCAGCCGGAGCTGATCCACCTGGTGGCGGTCAAGCCGGCCACCGGGGACCGGTTCGAGGCGCTGGTCCGGCCCCAAAAGCCGCTCTCCAACGGAATTCCGTACCACATCGACGTGCCGGTGGAGGTGCTGCTGGCGGGTGAGCCGCTGTCCTCCGCGCTGCAGCGGTTCGACGCGTTTGTGGCCGGCGGTCCGCTGCTGATCTGGGGCGGCTTCGTGCAGGAGCTGCTGCAGCTGTCCGGGGATGTGCACCGCCCCTGCGTGGACCTGCGGCTGCTGGCCTGTCGCCGCCTCAATCGGAATGCGGGAGGACCGGACAACGCCACCCTGCGGATGGGCGGGACCCTCTCGGCGCCCTGGGCCCGGGGCCGGGGCGGACTCCGGCTTTCGGCAATGGAAGACGCCGCCCGCCTGCTGCGGCTTCCGGCCCCGGTGGAGAAGCCGGTGAGGCTGGAGGCGATCGCCGGATGAACGGCCAGGGCTCCCGCAAGAGGCTCTGGTGGGGACCGCTGGCCGCGGTGCTGGGCGCGTTGGTGCTCTACGGGATGGTGGCGCTCAGCGACGCACAGGACGACTCCCTCCCGCCGCTCTCCGAGGTGGAGCCGGCCCCCATGGCTTCCCCGCCGACCCTGGCGATTCCTCCGTCGGCGGTAGTGGCCCCGGGTCCGCCGGTCGGGCTCCCTCCGCCCGCTCCCCCGGAGCGGCTGGCGAACCCCAGCCGCGGACAGCTGGAGGTCAGGCAGCTCCCCTTCCCCCTTCCCCCGCCCTCCACGTTCCGGCCGATCGATCCCATCGAGCTGCGGGTAGACGATCCGGTGGTGGAAGGAGGGCGGCCGGCGTTGCAGCGCGGCCGCTCCAGCCCGCGCATCGCCTCCCCGGCGCCTGATCGCTGAGGCCGCGGTCGCAGCGG
Source organism: Myxococcota bacterium (assembly GCA_030857095.1). Classification (GTDB taxonomy): domain Bacteria; phylum Myxococcota; class Myxococcia; order Myxococcales; family Myxococcaceae; genus JALYOC01. The sequence continues at coordinate 28,079 of JALYOC010000167.1, forward strand.
GGTGGGGCGGTGTGGGCGCGTTTCCCGGGGACAGGGAGGTAGACACCCGCCGGCCAACCGGGCTTGGATCATCGCTCCCGCCGCAGGAAGGGCCGGCGCGGGCACGACCAAATGAAAATTGCGATCGCGTTGGGTGTGGCGGCATTCGGTTTGACGGCCAGGGCGCAGCAGGTGCCGTCGCTCTCCGACTTCGACCTGGAGCGGCTGGAGGTGAACTCCAGCGAGTCCGGGTCGCTGGTGGTGGGCACCGGAGAGCTGTCGCCGGCCGGCGCGCTTCGCTTCTCGTTGGCGGGCAACTACGAGAACAACCCGCTGCTGTTCCAGACCGAGTCGGGCACCTACGAAGGGGCGGTCGTCTCCGACCGCTACACCATCCACATGGTGGCCGGTTGGTCGCCGGTCGACTGGTTGGAGATCGCCGCCGACGTTCCGTTGATCGCCGCCCAGTTCAGCGACCTGGCGGCCGGCACCTTCCAACTGCAGCGCAACGGCATCGGCAGCCCCACCGGGACGATCCGGATGGGCCTGCTCTCCCAGAGGAAGGGCTCGCTGGCGGACGTGGCGGTGCAGTTGGGAGTGCGGGTGCCGGTGGGCACCGACGGCGCCTACGCCTCCGACGGGCGGATTGGGCTGGCCCCCAAGGTGATGATTGGCCGCAACTTCGAGTGGCTTCGCGGCGGCCTGGAGGCCGGGGTGCGCTGGCGGCCGGGCGGCGCTCCCGGGCTGGATGGCGAGGTGTTGTTGGCCGGGGTGGTCTCCACTGGCGCTCCGGATGGGCTGCGCGGTGAGCTGAGCGCCCGCAGCTTCCTGGGCTTCCGCGGCGAGGTGGGAGCAGTGGAGCTGCTTGCCGGCGCCCGCTACCCGATTGGCCTGATGGACCTTTGGGTGCTGGCCGGCCCCGGCCTGGGCCAGCAGAACGCTCCTGGAACCCCCGCCTGGCGGGTGCTGGTGGGAGCGAATTTCGGCAATGGCCTGGCCTCGGCCGGCGCCTCGGCCCCCTCGCCCATCGGTTCGGACATCGCCCCGCGGTCCGGCGGGGAGATTCCCTCCGCTCCGGTTCCCCAGGCCAGCACCGTTCCTGCGGCCACCGGAGCGACCGAGGCTACTGCGGCCGCCGCCGCCGTCACCGCGGCCTCCGGAGGCACCCTCCCGGCCACGATCACCGTCCCCGAGGGTGTGCCGGTCGTCGGGGGGACCACGATCAACACCGGCGTGGTTACCGGTGGCACCACCGTGAACACCGGCGGCACCACCGTCCCCGCGGGGGGAACGGCGCCGGTACCCACCACTCCCTGAGGACTCGGGAAGGGGGAAAAGAAAAGGGCCCCCAGGTCCGAAGACCTGG
>JALYOC010000184.1 GCA_030857095.1 Myxococcota bacterium
GGACTGAGCATGGCCAGGCACAACCACAGCGCACCACCTCGAAGCAGACCCCGAGTCATGCGGTTTCACCCTCTCTGCCGGCCCTGTCATCTGGATCCCGGCGACTGTCCGGAAGGCCACACTCGCGCGGGAGTTGAGCGCAGCCTGGCTCCGCTCAGCTGCAGGAGCCGCTGGCGGTGATGGTCCGGGGCTGGGTGTCCGAGGGGCAGGTCAGATCGCAGGTGCTGTTGGTGCAGCTGACCGAGCAGGAGCCGGTGCAGATGATGTGGCAGGTGGCGTTGGAGCAGCTGACGCTGCTGCTGGGGCCGACGGTGAGCGAACAGGTGCTCCCCTCGGTGCAGCTGGCGCTGCAGGACTCCCCGCAGGTGCCACCACAGGACCCGTCCGCCGGGCACTGCAGCGAGCAGCTGTCGTTGTTCTCCGAACAGCCGTTGGCCTGGGACCAGCCGGAGAGTCCAGAGCCGCAGGCGGAGAGGACCAGCATCAGGACGGCAGAGAGCAGCGGGCGGGCGGTGTGGATCATCGGGGGGTGAGGCCTCCTGGAGGAGGGACCCCGCCGAGCAGCGATCGGCCACCGCCCCGTGGCCTACAGCTCTGCCTTCGGCTGTCGGGTCATCAGCTCCACCGTGGCCAGCTTGGGGTTCTTGCCCTCGTAGAGCATGCAGTACACCTGTTCGCAGATCGGCAGCTCCACCCCGTACTTCTGGGCAAGGTCGCGGGCGCTGCGGGCGGTCTTCACCCCTTCGGCCACCTGCTTCATGTCGCCCAGGATCTCGGCAAGCGGCTTGCCCTTCCCCACCTCAATCCCCACCCGCCGGTTGCGGGAGAGTTCGCCGGTGCAGGTGAGGACCAGGTCGCCCATCCCGGAGAGGCCGGAGAGGGTCAGCGGGTTGCCGCCCATCCGCAGCGCCATCCGGCTGATCTCCGCCAGGCCTCGGGTGATCAGCGCCGCCCGGGCGTTGTGGCCAAAGCCGATCCCATCCGAGATCCCGGAGGCGATGGCGATCACGTTCTTCAATGCCCCGCCCGCCTGGACCCCGATCACGTCCCGGGAGGTGTAGGAACGGAAGGTCTCGGTCCGGAACGCCTGCTGGCAGCGCAGCGCGACCTTCTCCCAGTGGGAGGCGATGGTGACCACCGTGGGCTGCCGGGCCGCCAGCTCCTTGGCGAAGGACGGCCCGGAGAGCACCGCCAGGTAGGGATGGAACTCCTCCGGGAGGCAGTCCTCCAGCAGCTCGGTCATCGTCAGCAGGGTCTCGTTCTCGATCCCCTTGGAGACGGTGATGATCGGGACGTGCTTGGGCAGGTGGGGGACCGCCCGGCGCATCACCTCCCGGGTGGCGTGGGAGGGGGTGGCGGAGACCACCAGCTCCGCGTGCTCCAGCGCCTCCTCCAGGGAGGTGGTCCCCCGCACGTTGGCGGCCAGCGGGATCCCGGGCAGGTAGGAGGGGTTCTCGTGCCGCTCGTTGATCGCGGCGATCAGCTCCGCGTCCCGGCCCCAGATCATCACCCGCTCGGAGGTGGAGGAGAGGACGCTGGTGAGGGCGGTGCCGAACGAACCGGAGCCGATGACGCAGGCGCTACGCATGGGGGCTTCTCCTCTAGAACCGACAACCTAGAAGGAGCCTGCCATGCCCAGGGCAAAGTTGAAGAACACCCTCGAGTCTTCTCGTCGTCCGTGGAGGTCCATCCCGAACGCCAGGAGCAGGCTCCAGCGCTCTCCCAGGGGGACCTCCGCCCCCAGCTTGAACAGGGTGTTGTTCCCCAGCTGGACCGGCGGGGGCGTCCCACCCAGCGGGTCGGTCTGGATCGGCTCCAGGTCCAGCGCCATCAGGTAGCGCACCTCCAGGAAGGGGTGCAGCCCGCGCCCGTCGGGAGGCACGAACGAGACTGCCCCCCCCGCCTCGGCGTTGAGGTGTCGGCGGCCGGTCACCCAGCGCGCGCCCCACAGGCCGTCGGAGCGTGCCGGGCGCAGAAAGAAGGCCCCGCCGGCGGCGCCGTTGAGCGCCAGGCTGACCGGGCCCCACCGCAGCGCCTCCCAGCGGACCTCCAGGCTGCCCTCGGTCATCTGCCCGTAGAAGGTCCGCACCGAGACGCCGGCATCCAGCCGGGGAAGGAACCCACGCGCATAGCGCAGCTGGGCGTAGGGGAAGCCGGCGGTCAGCGCCACCGCCGAGCGTCCCGCGCCCAGCGTCCTTCCGCCCAGAAGGGTGAAGCTCTTGAGCGGCGGAGGCGGAGGGGGCGGCGTCCACGGCTCCTCCTCCGGTTCGGGCGGCAGCCCCAACGGCGGCGGCGGAAGGTCGGCCGGATCGGGCAGCGAAGAGGGCAGCTGGCTGCGATCCGGAAAGCCCGGCTGCTCCCAACCCTCCTGCGGCTCTCCAGTGGAGTCCGGAGCGCTGGGCCGCGGCTTGGGTGGCTCCTCCACCTGGACCGCCGGCAGCGCCCAATCCTCCTGGGCCCACCCCGGGCCTGGCGAGGCGAACAGCACCGCCAGGGCGATGGAGAGCGGGGACCTCATCGGGAGGATGAGTATCGCCGGATCAGAGGGTCTTGAGGTAGGCGACCAGGTCGTCCAGCTGGGCCGGGGTCACTCCCACCAGGTCACCGTGGCGGGTGGTGCCCACGTCACGCTCCAGCCGGTGCCGAAGGGTCCGGGCGCTGCCGTCGTGCAGGTAGGGAGCGGTACGCGCCACCCCCAACAGCGAGGGGATGTTGAACCCGTTGGGCAGCCGGGAGGGGAGATCCGGGTTCTCGCCCTCCAGCCGCAGGGTGCCCACGTCTGCGAAGGTATTGTCGGTGAACAGCTCGCCGCTGTGGCACTGGCTGCAGCCCTGGGTCTCGAACAGCTCCGCCCCGCGCAAGGCGGCGTCGGAGAGGATCGGCCCCCGGTGCGGGTTGTCCGCCGCCGGCTGCGCGTCGATGAACTGCAGCACCTGCGCGGCCACCAGGTCGGAGACGCCGGAGCCCCCCATCCGCATCTGCACCGTGTCGTGGAGGAAGCTCTGGATGTTCGAGAACTCACCGTCGTAGTGGTACGGCGCGGTGGGGATCATCTTCCGTCCGGCCAGGGACGGGGTCTCGCGGACCCCGCCGGTGAGGCTCCACCGGTGGCCATCATCGCGGCCCTCCAGGTGGCAGGTCCCGCAGGCGATGCCGGTGCCGGCGGAGGTCATCCGGGAGTCCATGGCGTCGAAGAACAGCTTGCGCCCCATCACCACGTCCGGGGGCAGCACGTCCTCGGCCACCTTCACCGTCAGCGACTCCTCCACGTGCCCCGAGGCGCCGCGGGTCAGCCGGGAGACGGTGTGATCGAAGGAATTGTAGACGTAGGCCTTCTTGCCATCCCGGGTCAGCGCGATGCCGTTGGGGCCCTTGCCCACCATCACCACCTCCCGGATCGAACTTTGGCCCATTGGATCCAGGTCCGGCCCGCTCTTCCGGTAGGCGGGCATCACCGCCACGTTCCCGGTGGCGTGGTTCACCACGTAGACCCAGGAGCCGGTCGGATCCACGGCCGCCGCCACCGGTCCCTGGACCGGAGTGGAGGGGATGGGCGAGCGCAGCACGGTCCGGGGGTGATCGTCGTCGTCGTCGTTGTCCCGCCCGTCGTCGTCGTCGTCATGGCCGTCGTCGTCGTCGTCATGACCGTCGTCGTCATCGTCATGACCGCCGCCGCCGCCGCCGCCAGAACCTGCGTCCGGCTCACCGGGCTCCGTGCCGCTCCCGGCGTCCGATTCGCCACCGCTGCCGGCGTCGGACTCCTCCACCGGCGTTCCGGCGTCGAAGGCCGGCTCGCCCCCACCGGGGGGCTGATCATCGTCGTCGTCGTTGTCCTCCTGGCATTCGTCATCCAGGTCCGAGGAGAAGCGCGAGAGCCCGACCTCGAACGCGACCAGCGCCGGATTGGCCACCGAGCCGCGATCACAAGGGTCGCCCTCCCCGCCGCCGCCCTCGTCTCCGTAGGAGGTGCCGCCGGAGTCGCCGTCCACCGGGTCCTCCCGGTTGAACTGCATGGTCCCAAAGAGGCGATCCCCGGCCGGCGCGAGGACGACGTCACTGAACCCGCGGGGGTGCTGCCGGCGCGGGCTGAAAAAAGAAGCGGATCCTCCGAAGAACTCGCCGTCGGGGCGGAGGGCGTTGGAGTCCAGCTTGCGGTGCAGCCCGGTCCCCCGCTGGAGGATGGCGCCGTTGGTCAGGTCCACAGTCATCAGGTCCCCCCGCTTGTAGAGGCTGATCACCGCCCGCTCCCCGTCCAGCAGCGAGATCCCGCGGGGTTCCTGGCCCACGTCCACGTCCCACACCGGCTGCAGGGTCTGGGTGTCGATCGCGGTCAGCGTCCCCACCTCGGAGTTGGTCAGCGAGGTGCTGTTGACCACGTAGAGGCGGCGGTTGTCGGCGGAGACCGCCAGTCCCACCGGCTCCACCCCCACCGGGATGCGCGCGTGCTCGGACCAGACGCCGCGCCGGATCACCGAGACGCTGCGGTTGCCACGGTTGGAGACATAGATCGTGTCGTCCGGGCCCACCGCCACCCGCTCCGGAGCGCGGCCCACGGTCACCTTGGCCACCACCGAGTCGGTCTCGGTCTCCAGCACCACCAGCAGGTCGTTGTCCGAGTCCACCGCGTACAGGAAGGCGTCGTCCCGGGAGAGCGCCAGCGAGCCGGAGGAACCGGTGTAGGTCGCCGCCGTCCGCTGACCGCATCCGACGGCCACTGCCAGCACCGCCGCCAGCGTCACCTTGCTGATCTTCATGTCGCTCTCCCCACTGCCATGACAGGCGTGTCCGGTTCCTCAGTGCCCCGAGTCCCCGCCCCCGCCGCAAACCTTCGATTTCTTGAGCCCCACCCGTCCCCCCCACCCCAGAGGCGACTGGGCTGGTGCAGTCGCCGTGCCGCCTGCGGGCGACCGCCCTCCTGGCCCCTCGAACAAGGAAGCCTAGACGGACCTGGACCGGGAGTGAATGTGCACCCCGATGCACGGTGTGCAGAAGCGCGCACAGCCTCCGGCCGCCGGTCAGCTGTTATGACCCCCTGCGTGGCGGCCAAGGTCCAACCTGCGCAGCGGCAGTTCCGCAAGGGCTTCTTGTTGCTGATGCTGATGGTGGTGGGCCCCTCGGCGGGGCTGTCCACCTTCGGGGTGCTGGCGATCGTCAACGAGCGCGCGGCGGTGGAGAAGCGTCTGGAGGCGACCTGGGCCGGACGGCTGGATGCCCTGGCCGGGCGGCTGATGGTGGCCCTGGAGACCACCCGCCGGTACGCGCTGCCCGGAGGGCTGCACGTGGAGCTGCCCAGCGGGAGGACCCTCTCCAAGCACCCGTTCGCGGTGGAGGGGGGCCGGATCTCCGCCGACGATGAGCGGGTGCGGACCGCGCTGCAGGAGGGGGCGGAGAGCCTCCGGGAGGTGCAGGAGGTGACCGCGGTGTCCCTGGTCACCTCGGAGACCCCGTTCGTGGCCCTGGTGGAACGCCGCGGCGGCCGGGTGCTGGGGGCCACCCTGGATCTGGAGGTGCTGGGCGAGGAGGTGGAGCGGTTGGGCGCGGATCTCCAACTCCCCGGGGAGCGGGTCCACTTCGAGCTGCGGGCGCCGCGGCGGGAGCTCCGGGAGGGACTGCTGAGCAAGGTGGTGGGCGGGGTCCAGGAGGCACGCGAGGCCGCGCTGGGCAGTCCCCCCGGCCTGGCCTCCCGTCCGCTGCCCGAACCGCTGCAGGCCTTCACCCTGGTGGCGCTGCCGCTGAGCCAGGATCCGGTGGGCAGGGCGTCCACCCGGAATCGGACCTTGTACGTGGTGCTGCTGGTCTTGCTTTACGCCACCTTGACCATCGGGGTGATCTACACCGCCCGCACCATGTACCGGGAGGCGAAGCTGTCCCGGCTAAAGACCGACTTCGTCTCCCTGGTGACCCACGAGCTGCGCACCCCGTTGACCTCGATCCGGATGTTCATCGAGATGATGGCCCAGGGCCGGGTCAAGGATCCGGCCGAACAACAACAAGTCTTGGATCTGCTGGCCAAGGAGTCGGCCCGGCTCTCCTCGATGATCGACCGGGTGCTGGACTGGTCGCGGATCGAGAGCGGTCGCAAGCAGTACCACCGCGAGCAGGTCACGGTGCCGGCGCTGGTGGACTACACCCTGGCCGCGCTGCGGGTGCAGCGGATGGGCGAGCCGCTGGAACTCCAGGTCCAGCTGGAGGAAGACCTGCCGGTGCTGGAGGTGGATCGGGAGGCGATCGCCGGGGCGCTGTTGAACCTGCTCCAGAACGCCTACAAGTACAGCGGAGAAGAGAGGCGCATCCAGCTGCGGGCGCGAAGGGACGGTCGGGGCGTGTCGATCGACGTGGAGGACAACGGCGTGGGGATCCCGGCGCGGGAGCGCAAGCGGGTGTTCGATCGGTTCTACCGGATCGACAACCTGCTGACCCGCAAGTCGGAGGGCAGCGGCCTGGGCCTGGCGATCACCAAGCGGATCATCGAGGCCCACGGGGGCACCATCAGCCTGCGCAGCGAGGTGGGCAAGGGCAGCTGCTTTACCCTCCACCTGCCGGTGGGGCGGCACGCGTTCACCGACGAGGGGGACGCGTGAGCACCGACAAGCCCCGGATCCTGGTGGTGGAGGACGACCTGTCCATCCTCACCGGCGTCTCGATGATGCTGCGCCAGGAGGGCTACGAGGTGCTGCAGGCCCAGGACGGGGCCGGCGGATTGGCCAAGGCCATCGACGAGCGGCCCGACCTCCTGGTGCTGGACGTGATGCTGCCGGAGCTCAACGGCTACGAGGTGCTCAAGGAGCTGCGCACCCGCGGACGGGACACCCCGGTGGTGATGCTGTCTGCGCGCGGGCGCGAGCCGGACAAGATTTTGGGGCTGGACCTGGGCGCGGACGACTACGTGGTCAAGCCGTTCGGGGTCAACGAACTGCTGGCCCGGATCAAGGCGGTGATGCGCCGCCACTACGCCAAGGGGGAGAGCCTCAGCTTCGGCGACACCGAGGTGGACCTGCGCAGCAAGATCGCCCGCCGCAACGGGGCGCCGGTGGAGATGACCGCCCAGGAGCTGAAGCTGCTGGAGCAGTTCGTCAGCCACCCGGGGCGGACCTTCAGCCGCGATGAGCTGCTCTCCGCCGCCTGGGGCTACGACTACCAGGGCACCGCTCGCACCGTGGACAACTTCATCCGCCAGCTGCGGATCAAGTTCGAGGTGGACGCCGAGGCCCCCCGGCACTTCGTCACCGTCCGCGGGTTGGGCTACCGCTTCGACCCCTAAAGCCATTCGCGCTAGGTTGGGCCGCATGTACCGCCGCTACACGATCCACCGCGATGGCGACCTGCTGGTCGAAGAGCTGGACCCCTCGGGCAAGCCTGTCGATCCCGAGCCGGTGCCCCCGGAAGAGCGGCTACCGGTGGAGGTGGTGGTGTTGGGGCCGGACACCGCCGAAGGCCGCACCCAGCTGTTGGATCTGCTGGAGCTGGCGTTTGGGCTGGAGTCGGAGGGCCAGCCGCCGGACGCCTCCCGGTTCAAGCTGAACGTGATTGACAGCTGAACCCTCAAACCGGGGAAGCGACCACCACCATCAGCGGATCCCCGGAGTCGAAGGGCTTGCCGTCGAAGTTGCCGTAGCGTTCCAGCGCCTGCAGCCCGGCGCCGCCCAGCGCCTGCTCCAGCTCGTCGGGGGTGAACTGCCGCAGCCGCAGGCGGTGCAGCCCGGACAGGTCCCGCTTCTCCACCCCGCGGCGCCGCTCCCGCAGGTGGGGGACGAAGTGCGCCCGCCCCGGCGAGGGCAGCGGCGCCGGACGCCCGGCGGAGGTGGGCTCAGGATCGTGCAGCGCCGGACCGCGGGGCGGCAGCGCCACGTCGAACACGAAGGCCCCCTCCGGGGCCAGGTGCGACCCCACCGTGGCCAGCAGGTCGTCCAGATCTTCCGGGCTGCCCAGCGCGCCAAAGGCGCTCTGGGGCGCCAGCACCAGCGGGAAGGTGGCCCCCAACCGCACCGAGCGCAGGTCGGCCTGGACCCAGGTGATGCGGGAGGCGACCTCATGCGGACGGGATGCCCGGGCGGCGACCGCCTGGCCCATCAACAGCTCGGAGGGCTCTACCCCGGTGACTGTGAAGCCCGCCTGGGCCAACTCGCACACCAGGTGCCCGGTGGCGCTGCCCAGGACCAGCAGCGGTCCCGCAGCCTGGCCGGCACGCCCCGCGTAGAAGAAGGTGCGGGCGTCCCGGGGGACCAGGCTGAGGGTCGGCCGGCTGGGAGGATCCGTGGCCATGCGAAGGCCTCCCCTATCATGGCCACCGCCTGGGGCGCGCACTGGGAACTTTCCTTCCCACCCTGGGCCCCTCCCCCGCCTCCACTTGTCGGGCAGCCAACGCCCCGAGGCCCGGATCCATTTGGCATCCCGCTTGCGAGGGGCCGTCCTACGGACAGGGAGGCACGGCGTGAAGGTGAGATTACTGAGGGCACTGGTCCTGGCGACCATGCTGGGGGCCGCGGGGTGTGGGGACGACAACGTGAATCCGCCTCCGGTACCGCCGCAGGCGGACGGTGGGTCGGGCCAGGACGCGGGCCAAGACGGCGGTGACGACGGCGGCGGTGACGACGGCGGCGGTGACGACGGCGGTGGTGACGACGGCGGTGGTGACGGCGGTGGTGACGGCGGCGGTGGTGACGGCGGCGGGACGGACGGCGGCGACGGCGGCACGGGTGGCGAAGACGGGGGGACCGACGGCGGCACCGTGCAGGAGCCGATCACCGTCCAGTTTCCGCAGCAGGACGGCTGGAAGTTCTATGGCACCCAGAATGGCGGCCCCAGGACGGTGATGGGCGTCAGCGCCGACGAGGGGGGCAACCTCTGGGTGGCGGGCGGCACCGAGGGGCTGTTCCTGATCCGCGCCGGCAGCGACACCTACGAAAAGTTCACCATGGCCGACGGCCTGCGGCCCTTTGGCTACATGGCCGATGGCAGCGCGCCTCCGGGCGACCCCTACCTGGAGGTGATCTCGGTCTCAGGAGGGCCGGCGGGCACGGTGTTCGTGGGCTACCGCGGCAAGAAGCCGCCCGCCGGTCAGCGGGACTGCGAGAGCAACTTCGACAAGACCCCCAGAGATCCGTCCGTCTACAAGAGCGGCGACGCGGACCGGGTCACCCTGACCGGCACCGGGATCCAGGTGGTGCACTACGACATCTCGATGGGACCGGGCGTGAACATGGCCCACTATCCGCAGGGCCGCGAGAAGCTGTGCCACATCCTCCGGATCCTCTACGACCGCACCACCCAGTCGGTGTGGTTCGGCGGCAACCATGGTTTCGCTCGGGGCGATGCCTTGTTCGCCGGCAACCCCACCTGCAACGGCCAGCTGCACTGCTCCGGGGTGCAGGAGCACGCCCATCCGATGGTCAACGGCGGTGACTACAAGGAGCAGCTGCTGACCGACGCCTACTACGGGCTGGCCACCGACTCGCTTGGCGACCTGTGGGCGGGCGGCGCCAACCGCTCCACCAGGTTCAAGTACGTCTCCCTGGGCGACTTCTGGGCAGCCCAGGCGGACACCGAGGGCTTCGGCCCCGGCGAGGACTACAACAAGCTGGACGTCTGGGCGGACGAGCTTCCCGAATACGCCACCAGCGCCCAGCGGGTGGATGACCTGGTCTCCGGGATGGCCGTGGTCAACGGCAACGTCTGGGTGAGCTCGTTTGCCTATGGCCTCTCCCAGCTGGACAAGGACACCGGCGCGCCGATCCGCTACCTGGGCACCCCCACCCTGCAGTTTGAGACGGTGGGCTCGCTGGCCGGGGACAACAGCGATGGCAGCCTGTGGGTCGGCTACAACTGGCTGGGGGGCGTGACCCGCATCCGCGGCGGCTCCGCCCAGGACTTCCTGGGCGAAGAGGTCAGCCCCGAGCTCTTCGGCAGCCCGGTGCCGGATGTGCAGGTCCGGACCCCGACCTCCTCGGTGTCCCGCCGGTTCGTGATGGTGGCCTTCAAGGGCTACACCCGGCGCGACGGCACCGTGGTTCCAGGCGCGGTGGGGGTCTACAGCGGCAACTGATCCGCGCGCAGACGATTGGACCTGGACGGTGGCGTCTCCGGCTTGAGGTCGGGGGCGCCTTCGTCTTTTCCCCCTGGGATGGAGCCACGCCCGTCTACAATCGCCGGGCGATGAACGGGGCCATCCCCTCCCACACCGTGGTCGGAGCACGCGCCCAGGGCGCGGAGCGCCTGGGCGTGCAGCGCTTCCACCTGGTCCTGCAGAACACCGCGGAGGCCGGCCGGTCGTACCCGCTGAGCGCCGAGCTGAAGATCGGCAAGGCACCCGACAACGACGTGGTGCTGGACCACCCCACCGTCAGCCGCAACCACCTGGTGGTGCGCCGCCAGGGAGACCGCTTCCTGGTGCAGGACCTTGAGTCCACCAACGGCACCCTGGTGGACGGGGCGCAGATCCGCGAGGCGTACCTCAAGCCCGGCTCGCTGCTGGAGGTGGGGGATGTCCAGCTGCGCTTCCAGCCGGAGGTGGCGGCGGTCGTGGTGGAACCCGCCCAGAGCCACCGGCTGGGAGATCTGTGGGGCAAGAGCCTGCCGATGCGGCAGATCTTCGCGGTGCTGGAGCGGATCGCCAAGACCGAGTCCACCGTGCTGCTGTTCGGGGAGACCGGCGCCGGCAAAGGAGCAGCCTCCAAGACCCTGCACAAGCTCTCCCACCGCGCCGAGGGTCCACTGGTGGTGTTCGACTGCGCCTCGGTCTCCGACTCGTTGATCGAAAGCGAGCTGTTCGGCCACGAGAAGGGGGCCTTCACCGGCGCCACCGGGCAGCGGATTGGCTGCCTGGAGCGGGCCAACCACGGGACGCTGTTCCTGGACGAGATCGACGACCTCTCGCTGGACCTGCAGCCCAAGCTGCTGCGGGCGATTGAAGACCGCGAGCTGCGGCGGCTGGGCTCCTCTTCGGTGGTCGGCTTCGACGCGCGGATCATCGCCGCCTCCAAGAAGGACCTGTGGGCGGAGACCCAGGCCGGCCGCTTCCGCGAGGATCTCTACTTCCGTCTCTCGGTGTTCACCGTGGCCCTGCCGCCGCTGCGGGACCGGATGGAGGATCTGCCGCTGCTGGTGGACTCCTTCGGCGGCGAGGGCCTGTGGACCCGGCTGCCGCCGGCGGTGCGCGAACAGTTCCTGGCCCACACCTGGCCCGGCAACGTGCGTGAGCTGCGCAACGCCATCGAGCGGGCCCGCCACATGTCGGATCTACCGGGGCTGACCGCCGACTCGCTGTTGCGCGAGTACGCCGGCGGTCCCCAGGCCCCCAGCGGGGACTACCTCCCGGTGGACTACGCCGCCCCGTTCAAGGACGGGAAGGAGGCCTTGGTGAAGGGCTACGAGCGCGAGTACCTCTCGCGGCTGATCGCCCGGACCCGGGGGAACATCGCCCGGGCCTCACGCGAGGCGGGGCTGGACCGCAAGCACCTCTACTCGCTGCTGCACAAGCACGGGCTGGTGCAGGGCGGCGAGGGCGAGAGCCAGTAGCCGCTAGAGCGCCGGTTCGGTGATGAACAGGAAGCCGTCGGAGCCCTTGGCGTCCAGCCACTGGTGGGAGGCGACCACGTCGCCCTCGAAGTTCCCTGCGATCCACGCCCGACCGGACGGATCCACCGCCACTGCGGTCACCATCGCGCCCACGCTGGGGCTCCTGCCCACCAGCACGCGCGCCCAGTCCTGGGTGGGATCGGTGTCGTGGTACACCCGGACAAAGCCATGGCGGGCGTTCACGAACGGTCCGTTCACCAGGGAGCCCAGCAGCATCCGGTCGTCCTTGAACTCGCCAAACACCCAGAGCGCCCCGTCTTCGCCCACCTGCATCTTGGCGTGGAGATCCTGCCCCAGGCCCACCTGGGTGCTGTTGGCGCGTCCGATGGTGTTCGGACCGCGGGTGGGCAGCGCGCTGCCGGCGCTGCGGAAGCTCACCTCCGCCCACGGCCGGCGCTGCTGGCTGGAGTCGGGCGTGTGGCGCATGAAGACCAGCTCCTCCCCCAGCACCGCCACCGAGTTGGGCGCCTCGTAGCCGGGCTTGGAGGTGACCAACACCGGGTTGCTGCCGGTCAATAGCTGGTAGGGGTTGCGCACCGAGTCCGGGAACTGGAAGGCCCAGTCAGGGGGGATGAAGGGAGCGCTGGTCTCCGCGTCGTCAATCCGGACCAGCACGTCGCGCCAGGCGGAGAAGCCCGGGTCCAGCGGCTGGTTCAGCAGGACGCAGCCGGGCCCCAACGGATCCACGTGGATCCGGAAGGTGAAGAACACTCCTTGCTCGCCCACCGCGGCCGAGTCACCGATGGCGTCGGTGCAGCTTCCGGTCGCCACCTGACCCAGCGGACGCAGGTCCTCATCCAGCACCGCCAGGAAGGCCGCGGGGCCCCCGTTGCCGACCCGCACCCCACCCAGGTTCATGTAGCCGACCAGCCGTCCGGCGACCACCACCCGGCCGCGGTCGTAGGCCAGGTCCCGGACCTCCACCCGCGCGCCTGGCTCGGCTGCGAAGGAGACGCTGGCCAGCGGCTGCAGGGTGGAGTCCAGGCGCAACAGCAGCGAGTCCAGCTCACCTTCGCTGGAGAGGTTGCCCCCGCCCGGGAGGGTGGTGTGGGACTGGAACTGGGCGGCCACGTACAACGAATCCGCGGGGCCGGCCTGCACATCCACCACCCGGTCGGCGCCGAAGCCACCGAAGGACACCGCGGAGACGAACCGACCCTCCGCGTCCATCCGCGCCAAATAGGCGTCGGCGTCGCCGGAGGACACCAGGGAGGTGGTCCCCAGCTTCATCGGGGCGTCGAAGCTGCCGCCGAACCACATCCCAGATGGCAGCGAGGCCAGCGCGGCGACCGTGTCCAGGCCCTCTCCGCCGAAGCGCTGGCTGGCCTCGATCCCCGGGACCGGACCGGCGATGGAGGTGTCCGCCCTCCCGCACACATCATGCCGCCGCTCCAGCACGGCATCGTTACACCAGGAGGCGTCCGCGTCCTCCCATCGAATACATCCGGTGGAGGCCGTCAGGCACAGGGACAGCACCAACAGGTGAGCGCGCTTCACGACATCCTCCTCCGGTGTCGAGACTCGGCCACAAACCGGGCCCCAGTTCAAGGCGACCCGGTGCCACCCGTCTCCGGAAGGTACCAGTCGTAGCCGGCGTCCCTGGGCAGCCCGGCGAACGTGCCCTCGAGCGTTCGCCCGGCGCCAAAGGCGTCTCCCCGCTCGAAGAGCATGGAGAAGTTGCCGCGGGTGGGCTGATCGATGCCGCCCCCCTGCTCCAGGATCAGGTCCCCGCGCTCCACCCGGGGGAAGACGCGGGTCGGCTCGCCGGAGGCCAGGTGGATCACCGTGGTCCGGGGATGGCCCGGGGTGTACTCCCCGGCCAGATCCAGGGTCTCACCCGGCGCGAAGCCGGCGTCCCCCACGAAGAGGGTCACCCGGGCCACCAGGTCGATGGCCGCGCCGCGGTTGGCGTAGTAGCTGACCTGGAAGGCCTGCTCGTTGCGCAGCAGGTCCACCCGCGAGACCGCCAGCGGGAAGAGCTGATCGACGCTGCCGGAGAGCTCGTTGTCCCCGCGGCAGGCCACGATCAGCCCCACCGCGACGGCGAGCGCGGCCACCCACCCCTGACGTGTTCCCAGGACGTTCATCTTCACGGCTCCAGCGCCAGCTTCACCGCGTAGGTGCGCGGATCCCGGTACACCACCGCCCGCTTACCGGTGGAGAGGAACAGCAGCTTCGGCTGGTAGCCGCCGGCGCGGTCCACCACCGTGTCCCGCCAATTGGAACCGATGCGGGCAATGATCCGCAGCTCGTCGTCCGACTCCCGGCACTGGTGGGCGGCGATCGAGGTCCGGTTGTCGCAGTGGTAGTAGGCGATGTGCGGCTCGTGGAACAAAGGGTCGATGGCGATTGACGGGTACCAGCCGCTGGTCCCGGACTGGACCACGTTCTCCGGGGTGGCCCAGGTGTCGATGCTGGTAGGAGAGGTGGAGCGGACGTAGCGCAGGAGGTTGGTGTTGGTGTCCACCACCGCCACCGCATATCCCAGGGTGGAGTCCCAGGCGATCACCGGTCCGGACTGGGTGTTGGCCACCGCCCCGAACGGCTCCTCCGGAGGGGTCCAGCTGCCGTCCGCGTTGCGCCGGAACACCGCAGTGCCGCTGCCGATGGTGTCCGCGCCCCCGCCCATCTTGTCCCCCACCACCACCGGCTGCCCGTCGGCGATGATCATCCGGTTGTGTCCGGCGAAGCCCTGCTTGCCGATGGTGTCTCCGTCGGAGGCGACGATCACCCGCTTGTCGGCAAGGCCGGTCAGCGTTCCCCGCGCCACCTCCAGGTCCGAGCCCTGCCAGTCCTGCTGCGGGAACTGGCCGTTGTGGCAGTCGCGCCAGACCACGAAGACGTCACTGCCGTTGAAGGCCACGTCCGAGTGCAGCCCGACCAGGAAACCCAGGTCGCTGACGGGCACTCCAGTGGCCGCCTCCCCGCTCTCCTCCGCGACCACCGTGGTCTGCCAGCCGCCGCCCTGCCGGTAGGCAAGGTACTGATCGTTCTGGAACCAGAAGGCATGCTCGGTGGAAGGGTAGTTGCCGCCCAGGTAGCTGACCGCCGGCTCTCCGCCCGGGGTCACGCCCATGCCTAGCCCCACCACCCGGTGCACTGTGTCCACCGTGGTCGGGGCGCTGACCACGCCCGCGTTCCACTCCCGGTAGCGCAACTCGAAGCCGCCGTCGGTGGCCGCGGGTCCCTGGTGGTAGTAGGCGATTGCAATCCGGTCCCCCGGCAGCAGCACCGCCTCCAGCGGCTTGGCCTCCGCGCCCGTCGCCCCCTCCACCTCCTGGACGCAGAACTGGCCGCCGCAGCCGCCGTCCCCGGTCCCGGCGTCCGCCCCGCCATCGCCTCCGCCGTCCAGCCCGTTGCCGGGCGGCGGACACGCGGTCAGGAACAACGTCGAGGCAACCAGGCCCACCAGCAAACGCAGCTTCGTCATTGAAAGTCCCCGTGCTCCGGCCTGGGCGCACTCTACACCTTGGGTTGCAACAGCAACCTCGACCGTTAGAGTGCGCTCCTTCTCGAAGGAGATTCCATGCGAAGGCTCTTGTGCTGCGCGGCGCTCTTCCCGGCGCTGGCGCTGGCGGTGGAGGTTCCCCAACCTCACACCCTCCCCAATGGATTGCAGGTCCTGGTGATCGAGGACCACGCCCAGCCGCTGGTGACGGTGGAGATCGCCGTCAAGAACGGCAGCTACACCGAGTCCCCCGAGTACAACGGGCTCTCCCACCTCTACGAACACATGTTCTTCAAGGCCAACGCCGCCCTCCCCACCCAGGAGGCGTACATGGCGCGGTTGCGGGAGCTGGGGATCAGCTTCAACGGCACCACCAGCACCGAGCGGGTGAACTACTTCTTCACCTCGACTTCTGACAACTTCGAGGGGGTGATGGTGTTCATGCGCGACGCGCTGCTCACCCTGCGCTTCGATCCTGGGGAGCTGGAGCGGGAGCGGGTGGTGGTCACCGGCGAGATGGACCGCGCCGAGGCCAACCCCTTCTACGAGTTCTACCGGGCCATCGACCGCAAGGTCTGGTGGAAGCACTTTAGCCGCAAGCAGCCGCTGGGGGATCGCCAGACGGTGCTCTCCGCCACCGTGGCCCAGATGCGGACCATCAAGGAGCGGTACTACGTCCCCAACAACTCGCTGCTGGTCGTCTCCGGGGACGTGAAGCCACAGGAGGTCTACGCGCTGGCCGGGAAGCTGTACGCGGACTGGAAGCGCGCGCCGGATCCGTTCGTGAAGTACCCGGTGCCCAAGCACCCGCCCATCCAGCGGACCGCGGCGGTGGTGATGGAGAAGCCGGCGGTGAAGACCGTGAACCTGGGCTTCACCTGGCACGGCCCCTCCACCGTCGGCCCGGGCAAAGAGCTGACCTACGCGGCGGACGTGCTGGGCTACGCGGTCAGCGAGCCCTCCTCCCGGTTCCAGAAGGCGCTGGTGGACTCCGGCAAGTGCGTGCGCGCCGGCTTCTCCTGGCAGACCCAGGCCCAAGTGGGGCCGATCAACTTCTCCGCGGAGGCCCTGCCGGAGAAGGCGGATGAGTGCGTCCAGGCGATGCAGGAGGAGCTGGTCCGGATGAAGGCCCCCGACTACCTCTCCCCGCAGGAGATGGCGAACGCGGTGTTCCGCGAGGAGGTCTCGCAGATCCAGTCGCGGGAGAAGCCGTCTGACTACGCGCACACCGTGACCTTCTGGTGGACCGCGGCCGGGCTGGACTACTACGCGTCCTACGTGGAGAACATGCGCAAGGTGACGCCTTCGGACATCGGGCGGTACCTCTCCACCTACGTGGAGAACCAGCCCTACGTGTTCGGCGCCATTGTCTCTCCGGAGGCGACAAAACTGGGGCTGGACCAGGCTCACTTCGAAGAGCTGCTGGGAATCGGGAAGAAGCCGGTGAAGGTGAAGGGAGGCAAGCGATGAGCAAGCGGATCTGGATGGGGTGTCTGGCGGTGCTGTTCGCCTCCTCGTGCGCGACCACCGGCGGGGCGCAGGTGGAGACCGCGCCGCCTCCGCCTCCGGTGGAACAGGGACCGGCTCCGGCGGCGGCGGCGTTGAATCGCGCCCCGGTCACCGACGGCGACGTGACCGAGGCCTGGGTCAACGGGATGCAGATCCTGGTCAAGCGCAACCCCGAGGCGGAGCTGGTCTCCGGCCAGCTGGCGGTCCTGGGCGGGGTGTTCAACTGGGACGGCACCAACGCCGGGGTGGAGCAGCTGGCGCTGACGGTGGCCCAGTCCGGCGGCACCCAGCGGCTGGACAAGGACGCCTTTGCCCGGCGCCTGGCCTCCATGGGCAGTGATGTGTGGGCGGGCGCCGGCGGCGACTATTCGATGTTCGGCTTCAAGTCGCTCCTGAGGTTCTGGGACGAGACCTTCGGGATGATGGCGGAGACGTTCTTGACCCCGGCGATGCCCGCCGACGAGATTGAGCTCAAGCGCACCCGGCAGCTGCAGGCGCTCAAGCGCGAGCTGGAGTTCCCGGACAGCCGGCTGGGGCTGGCCACCCACCAGCGGCTGTTCGCCGGCCATCCGTACCAGCACCGCTCCATTGGCACCCCGGAGACGGTGGCGGCGCTGACCCGCGAGCAGCTGCTAGCGCAGCTGGCCAAGCTGCGGGAGACCCGGCGGCTGGTGCTGGTGGTGGTGGGCAACGTGGATCCCCAGTTGGTGGTCGAACGGGCAAAGGCTGTGTTCGGTGGGCTGCCCGCGGGCGACTTCCATCAGCAGGAGATCCCCCAGCTGAAGTTCGAGCATCCCTCGGTCCAGGTGCTGGCCGAGCAGCTGCCCACCACCTACATCACCGGGGTGTTCGGCGCTCCCAGCTGGAAGGAGCCCCAGTTCGCCGCGGCGATGGTGGCGATCGACGTGCTGCGCAACCGGCTGTGGGACGAGGTCCGCACCAAGCGGAACCTGTCCTACGCCCCCTCCGCCGGGGTGACGATGAACTCCTTCGTTCCCCGCGGCAGCATCTACGTGACCGCGGTGGATCCCAACACCACGGTGAAGGTGATGCTGGACGAGGCCCGCAAGCTGGCCGCCCAGCAGGTCCCGGCGCCGGAGCTGGAGGGTTCCAAGGCCCAGTACCGGACCCGCTTCCTGATGGGCACCGAGACCACCGATGGCCAGGCCGGGCTGCTGATGCGCTCGCAGTTGTATGGCGGGGACTGGCGGGTGTCGCGGTCGCTGCCGGACCAGCTCAAGGCGGTCACCCCCGCGGACATCCAGTCCTTTGCCCAGCAGTACCTCTCCCGGCTCCAGATGGTGGTGCTGGGGGATCCGGCGAAGATCGACGACGCGCTGTTCCGGTCGCTCTGAGGGCCATGCAGCCGCGGCGGCCACATACCCGGCGGGTGTTCCTGTACCGGCTAAGCTTCATGGGTGGCGGGGTGGTCCTGCTGGGCGGCCCCGGCTGCAAGAAGTCTGAGGACGCGCCACCGCGGGTCCGCGCCCCGCTCACCACCTCCCACCGCAGCTTCACCAACGAGGAGTTCTCTGTCCTCTCCGCGGCCTGCGAGCGGCTGATCCCCCAGGATCAGGACCCGGGCGCGGTGGAGGCCAACGTCCCCCGCTACATCGATCGGGCGCTGGCCGCCCCGGAGCTGCGGAAGATGAAGGAGGAGTTCCTGGCCGGCTTGGCGGCGCTGGACCGCCGCGCCGCCCGCGCCCACCGGAAGGGCTTCCACGAGCTGCCGGTCGCTGACCAGGACGCGCTGCTCACCGCCTTCAAGGACAGCCCGTCGGCCAGCGGGGAGGCCCACTTCTACGAGCTGTTGATGGCCCTGACCCTGGAGGGCTTCTTGGGAGATCCCTCCTACGGCGGCAACACCGGCAAGGTCGGCTGGCAGCTGGTGGGGTTCAACACCAGCTCCCCCGGCCCCGGCTATGACGGGCTCAAGCACCTGCACGATCCGTCCGCCGGTGGCGGCGGCGGAGGGTGCCACTGATGGCCCTGCCCGAGGTGGACGTGTGCATCGTGGGCAGCGGGGCGGGCGGTTCGCCGGTGGCGCTGCAGCTGGCCCGGGCCGGCCTGAAAGTCGTGGTGCTGGAGAAGGGGCGCCACTACCGCAAGGACCAGTTCGTCCACGACGAGATCCTCAACTCCCGCCGCAACTTCTTCATGCCGCTGCCGTGGGACGAACCCCACCTGGTGCGGCGCGGGGAGGGCGGGAAGTATTCGCGCACCAACGAGGCCTGGACCGCCAACTGCGTGGGCGGCGGGACGGTGCACATGAGCGGGTACTTCTACCGGCTCAAGCCGGTGGACTTCCGGCTGCGCACCGAGCTGGGGCCGGTGGAGGGGGCCAACGTCGCCGACTGGCCGTTGAACTACGAGGAGTTCTCCCCCTGGTACGACGTGGCGGAGGAGGAGCTGGGCGTGTCCGGGCAGGCGGTGCCCCACCCCTTCGCCGAACCCCGCGCCAAGCCCTACCCCACCCCGCCGCTGCAGGCCCACCCGATCGCCAACGAGATAGACGCGGCCTGCAAGGCGCTGGGCTACCACTCCATTCCCACCGCGCGCGGGATCGTCAGCCAGCCCTACAAGGGCCGCGGGGCCTGCGTGTACTGCGCCTTGTGCGGCAGCTACGGCTGCGAGACCGACGCCAAGTCCAGCACCCTGGCCGCGCTGATCCCCGCCGCGCTGGCCACCGGAAATCTGGAGCTGCGCACCCAGTGCATGGCCAGGGAGATCACCGTGGATCCCAAGGGCCGCGCCAGGAGCGTGGTCTACCTGGACGCGGACGGGGTGGCCCAGGAGCAGCCGGCGAAGGTGGTGGTGGTCTCCTGCACCTCGGTGGAGAGCGCCCGCCTGCTGCTCAACTCCCGCTCCGGGAGGTTCCCCCAGGGGCTGGGGAACAACGGCGGGCTGGTGGGCCGAAATTTGATGTTCAGCTCCTTTGGCCAGGCCCGGGCCTTCTTCCGGGTGGCGCAGCGCAAGCAGCAGTGGCCCTGGCTGGCGGACGCGCAGCCGTTCGTCCAGCGCAGCGTGCAGGACTTCTACCTATTGCCCAAGGGGAACGCGCACGGCTTCCGCAAGGGCGGGACCCTGGGCTTCATGTGGTCCCACCCCAACCCGATCTACGCGGCGGTGAACCTGGCCGGGGCGGGGAAGGGTGGGATCTTCGGCAAGGCGCTCAAGGACAAGCTGCGCGAGTACCGCGACTCAAAGATCCTGGAGTTCGAGGTGTACGGCGAGTTCCTCCCCACCCGCGGCACCTACGTCTCGGTGGAGCCCTCGGTCACCGACAAGTACGGGATCCCGGTGGCGGCGATCACCCTGGATCGCCACCCGCTGGACTACGTGGCCACCCGCTACCTGGTGGACCGGGGAGAGGAGATCCTGCGCGCGCTGCAACCCGAGGGGATGGAGCGGGTGGGCGAGGCGGGAGAGACCACCATCCTCCAGCACGGGACCTGCCGCTTTGGCAACGACCCGGCCAGCTCGGTGCTGGACAAGCACTGCCGGTCCCACGAGGTGGACAACCTGTACGTGGTGGACGGCAGCTTCATGCCCAGCTCCGGCGCGGTCCCCACCACCCTCACCATCGCCGCCAACGCCTTCCGGGTGGGGGCGCACCTGGCCAAGACGCTGAAACGGGGCCGAACCACCGGAGGGTGGCACGGCCCCGAACCTTCAAACCCTGAAGGGGGCGGCTAGGTGGTGGGCTGCGCGGCGGCCGCCTTGGCGTCCCGCTCCTTCAGCTTCTCGTTGGCCTTGATCTGGATCTCCACCCGGCGGTTGGTGGCGCGGCCCTCGGCGGTGGCGTTGTCCGCGGACGGCTTCTCCTCGCCGTAGCCCATCGGGGTCAGCCGGGAGGTGTCCACGCCCGAGGCGGTCAGCGCGGCGATCACGCTCTTGGCGCGCTTGAGGGAGAGGTCCTTGTTGTACGCGTCGTCGCCGGTGCTGTCGGTGTGGCCCTCGATCACCAGGTTGGTCTCCTTGAACTCGGAGAGGACGTTGGCGAACTCCTTGAGGTCGGTCTGCGCCGCGGTCTTGAGGTCGGCCTTGTTCACGTCGAAGAGGATGGCGGACTTGAACTCCACGACCAGCTTGTCGCCCTCGCGCGCGACCTTGGCGGACTTGAGCTTCTTGAGCTTCTCCTCCTGGTCGTCCATGTACTTGCCGATCAGCGCGCCTGCGCCCGCGCCCACCACGCCGCCCACGCCCGCGCCCACTGCCGCGCCCTGCCCCTGAC
>JALYOC010000025.1 GCA_030857095.1 Myxococcota bacterium
CGGGCACGGCCCTGGCGTCTCACCTCTCTTCTGGAGTCGTTCCCATGTCCCGTCTTGCTTCGCGCGCATTGGCCGTCGCCGCCGCGCTGTTGGTCCTCGCAGTCGCTGGCTTCCTCTTGCTCCGCCGGAGCCCACCTCCCGCTCCGCCCACTCCGGCAGTCTCCTCCCTCCCTGACGCTGCGCTTCCTCCGCTGCAACTGGCCTTTAGCGGCTACGAACAGGTCCGGCTGGCGTTGGCCTCAGATGACTTCTCCCAGGTGGCCGCGCC
This sequence comes from Myxococcota bacterium, assembly GCA_030857095.1. Classification (GTDB taxonomy): domain Bacteria; phylum Myxococcota; class Myxococcia; order Myxococcales; family Myxococcaceae; genus JALYOC01. Next base: position 269 of record JALYOC010000025.1, read on the forward strand.
CGCCCAGGCGCTGGCCGCCGCGCTGGCCGAGGCCCAGGCCCCGCTCACTGGAACCCCGGGGACGCTGACCCTGCTGCAGGGGGCGCGGACCGCCGCCGACCACCTGGGCGCGGCCAAGGACCTGGCCACTGCCCGGACCGCCTTTGGCGAGCTGAGCCGGGCGATGCTCCCCCTGTCCGGCGCCGACCCGCGGATCGCCCAGGGCTGGAGCACCTTCCAGTGTCCGATGGCCACCGGCTTTGACCGCTGGATGCAGCCGGACGACCAGATGGCCAACCCGTACATGGGCACCAGGATGCTCAAGTGCGGCACGGCGGTGACCGCGGAGCCGGCACCCCCCGCCCACGACCCGGACTCGATCGCCTACCACACCTGCCCGATGCACCCCTCGGTGCGCAGCGCCGACCCGGGCGTCTGTCCGATCTGCGGGATGGACCTGATCCCGGTGACCCAGGGCTCGCTGCAGAGCGGGGAGGTGGTGGTGGACGAGGGCCGTCGCCAGCGGATCGGGGTGCGGGTGGAGCAGGTGACCCGCGCGCCGCTCAACGTCTCCATCCGGGCGGTTGGCACGGTGAAGTACGACGAGACTCAGCTGCAGGACGTCAGCCTCAAGGTAGGCGGCTGGGTGCGCCAGCTGAGGGTCAACGCCACCGGAGAGGCGGTGCGCAAGGGCCAGGTGCTGTTCACCCTCTACAGCCCGGAGCTGCTCACCGCCCAGCAGGAGCTGTTGGGCTCGCTGCGTGCGCCCGGGGTGGGGGACCACATGGCGCACCTGGCCCGTCGCCGGCTTCGGCTGTGGGACATCGCCGAGGCGGACATCGACGCGGTGGTGAAGAAGGGGCAGGCCTCCGATGCCTTGCCGATCCGCTCTCCGGTCTCCGGGTTCGTGCTGGAGAAGGACGTGGTGGAGGGCGCGGCGGTCCAGCCGGGGATGCGCACCTACCGGCTGGCCTCAATGGACCCGATGTGGCTGGAGGCGCAGATCTTCGAGAGCGATCTGCGCCACGTGAAGGTGGGCCACCCGGTGGAGGTGACCCTCCCGGCGCTGCCCGGCCAGACGCTCCAGAGCAAGGTGTCCTTCATCTCCCCGTCGCTGGATTCTGCCACCCGCGCCGCGCTGGTCCGGGTGGTGCTGCCCAACCCCCAGGGGGCGCTGCGGGCGGAGATGTACGCCGAGTTGACGCTGCAGCTGGAGCGGGGAGAGGCGCTGCAGATCCCCGCCTCGGCGGTGATCTACACCGGGCCGCGGCGGTTGGTGTTCGTGGACCTGGGCGAGGGGAGGCTGGCCCCCCGGGAGGTGAAGCTGGGGGTGAGGGCCAAGGATCGCTGGGAGGTGCTGGAGGGCCTGACCGAGGGCGAGCGGGTGGTGACTGCCGGCAACTTCCTGATCGCCGCCGAGAGCCGGCTGCGCTCCGCCGCCGACTACTGGGGCGGGACCCAGGGCCAGGAAGGAACGGGTCATGTCGGACACTGAGCCGCGCCAGGGCGTGCTGGGGAGGCTGATCGCCGTCACCGCCCAGCACCCGATCTTCACCCTGCTGATGGTGGGGGCGATGACCGCCTGGGGCCTGTGGTCGGTGGGGCGGACCAAGCTGGACGCGCTGCCGGACCTCAGCGACGCGCAGGTGATCATCTTCACCGAGTGGAGCGGCCGCAGCCCGGACCTGGTGGAGCAGCAGATCACCTACCCCATCACCTCCGCGCTGCTGGGCGCGCCAAAGGTGAAGGCGGTGCGTGGGCAGTCGATGTTCGGGATGTCCTTCGTGTACGTGATCTTCGAGGACGGCACCGACCTCTACTGGGCACGCAGCCGGGTGCTGGAGTACCTCAGCTCGGCGAGAGAGACCCTGCCGGAGGACGTGGCGCCGGTGCTGGGGCCGGACGCCACCGGGGTGGGCTGGGTCTTCGAGTACGCGCTGGTGGACGACTCTGGGAGGCTGTCGTTGGCCCAGCTGCGCAGCCTCCAGGACTGGAACCTGCGCTTCGCGCTGCAGAGCGTGGAGGGGGTGGCGGAGGTCGCCTCCATTGGCGGGTACGTCAAGCAGTACCAGGTGCTGGTGGACCCCACCCGGCTGCGCGCGCACGGGGTGGGCCTGGGGGAGGTGATCCAGGCGGTCCGCGACTCCAACGAGGACGTGGGCGGGCAGACCCTGGAGATCGCCGGGCACGAGCATGTGATCCGCGGCCGGGGCTACATCCAGCAGCTCTCCGATCTGGAGACCATCCCCCTGCACCTGGGCAAGGACGGGACCCCGGTCCTGCTGGGGGACGTGGCCACCGTGGCCCTGGGGCCGGAGCCGCGGCGGGGGCTGGCGGAGCTCAACGGGGAGGGGGAGGTGACAGGCGGCATCGTGGTGATGCGCTACGGGGAGAACGCGCTGGAGGTGATCGACGCGGTCAAGGCCCGGTTGGCGGAGGTGCAGTCGTCGCTGCCGGAGGGGGTCCGGGTGCAGATCACCTACGACCGCTCGGAGCTGATCCGCGCCTCGATCAACACCGTCCGCAACTCGTTGATCGAAGAGATGCTGGTGGTCAGCCTGGTGATCTTCGCCTTCCTGATGCACGTGCGCAGCGCGCTGGTCCCGGTGCTGACCCTGCCGATCGCGGTGCTGCTGGCCTTCATCCCCATGGCCTACCAGGGGCTGACCGCCAACATCATGTCCCTGGGCGGGATCGTGGTGGCGATTGGCGCGATGGTGGATGCGTCGATCGTCATCGTGGAGAACATCCACAAGCGGCTGGAGGACTGGGAGGAGCAGGGCCGGCCCGGCAGCCGGCAGGCGGTGCTGATCTCGGCCATGCAGGAGGTGGGTCCTTCCATCTTCTACTCGCTGCTGGTGATGACCGTGGCCTTCCTGCCGGTGTTCACCCTGGAGGGCACCGAGGGCCGGATGTTCAAGCCGCTGGCCTTCACCAAGACCTACTCGCTGGGCTTCGCCTCCATCCTGGCGGTGACCGCCACCCCGGCGCTGGCGGTGCTGCTGATCCGCGGGAAGATCCGCCGCGAGGACGATCAGGTCTTCAACCGCTGGCTGTACCGGTTCTACGCGCCGGTGGTCCGGTGGGTGGTGCGCCACCGCTACGCGGTGATCGCCGGCTCGGTAGTGGCGATGTTGCTGACCATCCCCGCCTGGCTGGCCCTGGAGAGCGAGTTCATGCCCCCGCTCAACGAGGGCGCGGTGCTGTACATGCCCACCGCCCCCCCGGGGATGTCCGCCACCGAGGCCTCGCACGTGCTGCAGGCGATGGACGCGGAGCTGAAGAAGATCCCGGAGGTGGTGTCGGTGTTCGGGAAGATGGGCCGCGCCGAGACCGCCACCGATCCGGCGCCAATGGGGATGGCGGAGACCACGGTGATCCTCAAGCCCAAGGAGGAGTGGCGGGAGGGGATGACCTGGGAATTGCTGCTCAAGGAGATGGACGAGAAGCTGCAGTTCCCCGGGATGCCCAACCTGTTCTGGATGCCGATCCAGACCCGGACCGAGATGCTCTCCACCGGGATCCGCAGCCCGCTGGGGATCCAGGTGTTCGGGGGGGACCTGGAGACCATCGAGCGGGCTGCGATCGAGATCGAGCGGGCGGTGGCCACCGTGCCCGGCACCCGCAGCGCATTCGCCGAGCGCGCCACCGGCGGCTTCTACGTGGACATCGAGGTCAAGCGGCGGGAGGCGGCGCGCTATGGCCTGCGGGTGAAGGACATCAACGAGGTGGTGATGGGCGCCATCGGCGGGACCAACGTGGCGGTCACCGTGGAGGGGCGCGAGCGCTACCCGATCAACGTCCGCTACGCGCGCGAGTTCCGCGAGGATCCCGAGCAACTAGGGAAGGTGCTGGTGCAGACCCCAGCCGGCGCGCAGATCCCGCTGGAGCAGGTGGCCACGGTGAAGTTCACCCATGGCCCGCCGATGATCCGCAGCGAGCAGGGCAAGCTGGTGGGGTACGTGTTCGTGGACACCGACCGGCCGATCGGCGACTACGTGACCGAGGCCAAGGCGGCGGTGGCCGCGCAGGTGAAGCTGCCGGACGGGGTGCGGCTGGGCTGGACCGGCCAGTTCCAGTACCTGGAGCGCGCCCGCTCCAAGCTGGCGGTGGTGGTGCCGGTGACCCTGGCGCTGATCGTCCTGCTGTTGTTCCTCAACACCCGCTCGATGGTGGAGACCGGGATTGTCCTGCTGGCAGTGCCCTTCTCGCTGATCGGCGCGGTGTGGCTGCTGTACCTGTTGGACTACAACATGAGCATCGCGGTGTGGGTGGGGCTGATCGCCCTGGCCGGCCTGGACGCCGAGACCGGGGTGGTGATGCTGCTGTACCTGACCCTCTCCCACAAGCGGGCGGAGGCGGCGGGGAAGCTGAACAACTTCTCCCAGCTCACCGACACCATCGTGGAGGGCGCCGCCAAGCGGATCCGCCCCAAGCTGATGACCGTGCTCACCGACGCCATCGGTTTGATTCCGGTGCTGTGGGCCACCGGCACCGGCGCGGACGTGATGAAGCGGATCGCCGCGCCGCTGGTCGGTGGGCTGGCGACCTCGTTCCTTATGGAGCTGACCGTGTACCCGGCGATCTTCGCCATCTGGAAGGCCTCGAAGCTCAAGGGGGAGACGGTCACCTAGACGTCCCGTGAAGCGGGCGGCGGATTCCGCGGGTTCCGGCAGCGCCTCCGCCCAGGGCGCAGTCCTTGAGTTTGCCGGATCAGGATAGTCGCTGGCCCCACTCGTGATCGTTGGTGCCCTCGCAGCAGAATGCCGCCGGGAACAGTCTCCTGCGACGAAGAACGCGGAACCTCGCAGCAGACTGTCTCCGCGTGCAGTCTGCTGCGATCCGGCACGTCAGACGTCCATGTTCACGTCTCCTGTCGAAGGGGTTGGTCAGGTGATCGGCACAGCTCCAGGCAAGTCGACGGGTGCAAACGGCGGGACCCGCGCGGACCGACTGCGGCAAGCAACGAGGGAACCCGGACGGCCTTCTCGGTGAGCACCCAACCGGAGTTCCAGAGACACCGGCATGCGCTCAGCGCCGAGGCCATCTCAGCTCCACCCGCGCACCGCCAAGCTTGGAGGCGCCGACCTCCAGCTCCGCGCCTTCCGCACGGGCCAGCATCTCCACCACCGAAAGCCCCAGGCCGCTGCCTGGCTGCGATGTGTTCGCCGCCGCCGCGCCGCGGAAGAACCGGTCAGTGACCTTGGCGCGTTCGTCTTCGCGGAACCCGGGGCCGGAGTCCTCGACCTCGAGCCACAGATTCGGGCCGGCGGTGCGCACCTGGAAGAGGACCTGTCCGCCGCGCGGCGTGTAGCGCAAGGCGTTGTCGAGCAGCGCGTCCAGCATCTCGCGGACACGGCCGCGGTCGGCGACCCAGGTCACGTCGTCTGCTTCCGTGGCCAGCTTGAGTCCGGCCTCCTCAGCCCTCGCGCCGAACAGCCGCCGGATCTCCTCGGCCAGCCCGCGGCCAGAGATCGCCTCCGGGTTCCGCGGCGCGTCCGCGGCCTCCGCCCGGGTCAGCGCCAGTAATCCCTCAGTGAGCCGCGCCGACTCTCCGGCTGAGGACGCGATCTGCCGGAGCGCCTCGCGGTACTCATCAGGTGTCCGATCGCGCCTCAACGCGACCTCGGCCTCGGACAGGATGCTCGCCACCGGAGTCCGCAGCGCGTGGCTGGTTCGGCCGACCAGCGCCCGCTGCCTCTCGAGCGCGCTCTCCAGCCGCGCCAGCACCCCGTTGAACGCGCCGGCCAACCGCTTCAGCTCCGGATCCAGCCCGGTCGTGGTCAGCCGCCGTTCCACGGTCCGCGCTTCGATCTCCGCGGCCTCGCCGGCGAGCCTGCGCACCGGTCGTAAGAAGAGCTGCGCGATCACCGCGGCGCCCAGCGCGCTGAGCACCGCCGCCAGCGCCAGCGCCACCAGCATCCCGCCGCGGAACCGCTCCGCCACCGGCGCGAACGCCAACTCCGGAGCCGCCACCCGGAGGACGAGCACCTCCCCGCGACGCCCGTGCTCAGGACGGAAGCTCCGGGTCGCGATCCGCACCGACTTGCCGCCGACCCGGTAGGTCTCCAGACCGTCGTTTGCGTCCCGCATTTCCGGCCATGGGAACCGGGTCGAATGCAGGACCTCGCCCGAGAGCGTCTCGAGCCGATACGGCCAGCCCCGACCGACCTCGCCGAGATCGTCCTCGTCCAGCTCCAGCTCGCCATGCTCCCACTTCACCTCGCGCGTGATCGCCTCCGCGCGCCGCCCTAGCTCCTCGTCCAGCACCTCGCCGGACCAGCCGGCCAGCGCCGACGACAGGTACAGCCACAGCCCACCGAGCAGCGCCGTGGTCAGCGCGAGCACCAGCACAATCAACTTCGCCCGCAGGCTCATCCGAGGCGCTCCGCCGCCTCGAGCACGAAGCGATAGCCGGCGCCGCGCTGGGTCCGGATCATCTCCGCGCCCGGCAGCCCGGCCGCGTCCAGCTTTCGCCGCAGGCGCGCGACGAAGACGTCGATCACGTTGCTGTCGCGCTCCGTCTCCTCGTTGTAGAGGCGCTCGGCGAGCTGGGAGCGCGACCACGTGGCGCCTGGCTTGAGCGCGAACAGTTCCAGGACCGCGAACTCCCGCGCGGTGAGATCCAGCGGCGCGCCGTCCACGGTGGCCGTGCGCGCCGAGAGATCCAGCGCCAGCCGCCCGAGCACCAGCGCCCGTGAGGGTTGCCCGTACCCGCGCCGCAACAGCGCGCGCACCCGCGCCAGCAGCTCCTCGAAGGCGAACGGCTTCACCAAATAGTCGTCGGCGCCCGCCTCCAGCCCGGTCACCCGGTCGTGGACCTCGCCGAGCGCGGTCAACAGCAGCACCGGGGCCTTCACCCCCTTGGCCCGGAGCCCGCGCAGCACCGAGATCCCATCCAGCGAAGGCATCATCCGGTCGAGGATGATCCCGTCGAACGGCACCTCGGTCGCCAGGTGGAGCGCGTCCTCGCCGTCGTGGGCCACGTCAACCGTGAAGCCCTCCTCAGTCAGCCCCTTGGCGATGCTGCGCGCCAGCGCCACCGCGTCTTCAGCGAGCAGGAGCCTCATCCTTTGGGGATCCTTACCCCGTCCTCGTCGAAGCTGCCTTGATCCGCGGAGCGGTGACACGCCTGGCAGTTGGCCCGGGTCCCCACCGCCTTGCGTCGCCAGACCTCCGCGGGAAGCTTGCGGTGCTCGCGGCGCCAGAAGCGCAGCTCCGTGATCCGCAGCGGCGTCTCGCCGCGGTCGGGGCCGGCGTTCGCCTCGAGGTAGGTGCGCAGCACTTCGCGCGTTTGCGCGTCCAGCTCGGCGTTCTGTCCGAAGTGGTCTTCCAGTCCGCCGAGCAGCTTGGCCCACGAGGCGCCGGGCAGCATGCGCGGCGGGTACGCGAGGTGACATCCGCCGCACTCGGCTTCGTAGGTCTTCCACACAGGTGAATCGCGCGCTGCGGCCTCGCCCCCGCGGCGGCGGTGTGGTGATCGCTCCTCGTCGTCATCATCCGCGCGCGACGTCAGCGGGAGGACCGCGAGCGCCGCGGCGGCGAGAACCCCCAGAACCACCCAGCGCCCCTTCATCGCCGGCCCTCCGACGAAAGCGTCAGCAGGTACGAGAGGAAGTCTGCCTTCTCCCCGGGAGTGCAGACCCGGCCGAGGACCTGCTTGCAGTTCCGGTCGTACCAGCGGTCCGCCTGCTTGCGGTCGGTGAAGCGGTCAGGATTGGCCGAGGGAGCCAGGGGCTCGATCAGCTTCCCGACGGGCGACTTTCCCGGCCGGCGCGCGTCGTCGGTGTGGCAGGTGGCGCAGGAGGTCGGCTTCCCGTTCTTGTCGTGCTCGATGAAGTACAGCGCCCTTCCCCGCTGTGGATCCGCGGAGAAGGACGGCGTCTCCGCCTGAGCCTCCCGCTGGTAGTCCTCGAGCAGGGCGGGTCGCGGCGCCGCCTCCGCTTCGGGGATCGGGAACAGCTTCGCGAGCGCCACGATCACCCCCACCGACATCGCCACCGCCGCGATGAGGCCGGCGATCCGCGCGGACAGCGGTGGCTCAGTGGGCGGCCGCCCGTCCGGCGCGCGCTTGAACCCGGTCACCATCCCCCACACGAGGTTCTGCTTCTCGAGGAAGGACGAGAGCAGCACCCCCGCGACATGGAAGGCGACGAGCCAGGGCAACACCCACGCCGCCGCCTCGTGCACCTCCTTGATCCCGTGCGCGGTCCGCCGGGTGAACACCGCTGACAGCGGGCCACCCCATTCCGGGCCGAGGTAGACGGCGATGCCGGTCGCCGTCACGGTCAGCAGGGCCACCAGCATCGCGACCACCATCGCGCCGCCGAGCGGGTTGTGGCCGAGGTGCGCGCGGACCTCCCCCCGCGCGTACTCCCGGGCGTATGCCAGCACCTCCGCCGGAGAGCGTACGAAGTCACGGAAGCGGGCGTGCCGCGTGCCGACGAATCCCCATACCCCCCGGAAGATCACGATCCCCAACAGGGCGAGCCCAATCCGGGCATGCACCGGGATCCAGTCGTCCTCCTCCGAGGTCAAGAACGCACCCAGCACCAGCCCGCCCATCGCCCAGTGGCCCAGCCGCACGGCCAGGTCCCAGACCTTCACTTTTCGCTGCACCACGTGGCCTCCCGCGTTCGCAATTCCGCTACTGCGAGGCACACCCTACGGAGGGGCAGATGAACGGAGGATGAACGCGCTCCCGCCGACCGGACACGACAACGCCGCTCATTCCGGAGTGGAAGGAGCGGCGCGCGCTGACTGCGGCAGTGGAGCGAGGACTAGCTGAGCACGCCCTGCGCGGTGTTGTAGTACTGGTTCCGATCCGCGGCGCCGTTGTACCCGCCGTTGATCCGGTAGGTGATCTGGCTGAAGTTCCCAGCGTCGGCGTACTGGTTGAGGTTGCGGCTGTCCCAGTACCAGGTGGCGACCCGGAAGGCGACGTCCGGCTCGGCGGCGCGGGTGGGGTTGTTGACCAGGTCGATGCCCAGGTCGCGGCTGGCGGCGGCGTAGTTGGCGCGGCCGGTGAGCTGGATCGGCCCGCGGCCCTTGAAGCGGGTGCCGTCGCCGGGCTGGGTGTTGCCCAGGTCGCTGCGGCCCTCGTAGGCGGCGCCGCTGGCGATCTCCTCCATGTACTGCAGCTGCCCGGACTCGTGGGCCAGCTGGGCCAGGAACGCCGACTGGCGCTCCGGGGTGTTGATCTTCGCCTCCATCATCGCCCGGTTCAGGTGGGGCAGGTACGCCTCCGCCTTCGCCGCCGAGAGGTTGGGCATGATCCGCCGCAGCTGCTCCAACGACACGCCGCCGGTCACCGGTCCGGAAGACCCGGGCATCCGCGCCGCGCTGGGGCCGTTCGTCTCGAAGTTGCTGGCTCCGGTGTGGCCCACCCCCGAGCTGCCGGAGGAGCCCGGGGTCTGCAGGGTGCTCCCGGCGAAGATCTTGTTCGGGTCGGCGATTCCATTGGCCCGGGCCAGGTCACTGACCGTGCTGCCCACCCGCTTGGCAATCGCGCTGAGGGTATCGCCCCACTTGATGTTGATCATTGCGTTCTCCGGCAGAGGAAGCGGCGTTGCTTCAGGCGCCTGTGTAGTTGTCGGTCGGTTTTGCCAGGAGTTGTGGATCTATGGGCAGGCCCAACCTCTGGAAATTATTGAGAATCGATCAACAATTCTCGCCCCAATGGACCTCAATTGCCACGCCTACATGTGGGCAACCCCTCAGCGGCGCGCCGCATCGGTGAGTTCGGCCAGGAACGAGGCGGCCCGGCGGGTCTGCGGCTCTGTCAGCAGTTCCTCTGAGCGCTGGGCGATCCGGTAGGACCAGTTGGCGTCGCCCATGGAACCGGGGAGGTTGATCCGGTCCATGGTCCCCAGCACGTCCTGCCAGGGGAGCACGGACAGATCGCTGGCGGCGTTCTCCGCCGCGGCCAGCAGCGCCCGGTGGATCTGGGGGGTGAACTCGGCGGTGGGGGCCAGCCCGGCGAACTCCGGGTACACCTTGCCCACCCCCAGCCGGTCCTCCTCCGGCGCCGTCTCCCAGTACTCGCGCAGGGTGTCGGTGTCGTGGGTGCCGGTGGTGGCCAGCGAGACCTTCGGGTACTGGTGCGGGTTGCGGTACACCCCGTCGTCCCGCTCCCAGCGCATGACCTTGTAGCCGGGGATCTGCAGCCGGGAGAGGATCTCGCGCACGAAGGGGGGAATCACCCCCAGGTCCTCGGCCACGATCCCCGACTCCTCCTCGGAGAGCAGCCGGAAGACTTTTTCCCCCAGCGCCCGGTGGGAGGCCTCGTCGGGCGGGATGAAGCGGCCCTTGGGGGTGCCCTGGTCGCGGATCCACTGGCGGAAGTAGCCCACCGCGTGATCGATCCGCCGCAGATCGAAGTAGTCCGCGGCCATTCGGGCGCGGAACCTGAGCCAGGCGAAGTCCTCGCGGGCGATGGCCTGGAAGTCGAAGTAGGGCAGGCCCCAGTCCTGGCCGTCGGCAGAGAAGGCGTCCGGCGGTACGCCCAGCCGGGCGTCGCGGCGCAACAGCTCCGGGTGGGACCAGGCATCCGCGCTGTTCTGGCCGATGATGAAGGGTTCGTCGCCGCAGATCAGCACCCCGTGGGCGCGGGCCTGCTCGCGGACGTGGTGCCACTGCTCCTGGGCCACCCATTGCTGCCAGGCGTGGAACAGGATCTCCCGCTCCAGCCGCCCTCGGACCTCCTCCAGCGCCGCCGGTTCCCTCTGCCGCAGCTGCTGGGGCCAATCCCACCAGCCCTTCTGGCCCTGCTGGTCGGAGATGGCGGCGAACAGCGAGAAGGCGTCCAGCCAGTCCGCCATCTGGGTGCGGAACTTCCCGAACCGCAAGGCGCGTTCACCTTGCTGCTTCCACTCGGTCTCGTAGAAGCGGTCAAAGGCCCGGCGCAGCGCCGCGTTCTTGAGCGCGAACACCAGGTCGTAGCGGATGCGGGGCGCGGCGCGGGCCTCGGCCAGCTGGTTCACCTCCGCGGCGGACAGCGCATTGGCCCCGCCGGCGTCGTTGAACTCCGGCAACTGGTGCAGGTCGATGAACAGCGGGTTGAGGCCAAAGGCGCTGCGGGTGGCGTAGGGGCTGGGGTCGCCGGGGGCGGTGGGCAGCAGCGGCAACAACATCCACATCCGCTGGCGCGCCTCCTTCATCCAGCGGAAGAAGCCCTCGGTACAGCCAAAGTCTCCAATGCCGAAATCCTTGGAGGAGCGCAGGGAGAAGATCGGGAGCAGGACGCCGGAGATCCGGCCGGTCGCAAACATGGTGGGGCAATCTATTCTCAGGTCCCGGAGGACGTGGTGAGGATTTCAGCTTGAGTTCCGTGCTTCCTGTCTCGTTCTACGCACGCCCCGCCCTGAAGGTGGCCCGCGAGCTGCTGGGCAAGGTGCTGGTCCACCAGGCAGGCGGGCGGCGGGTGGCGGGTCGAATCGTGGAGACCGAGGCCTACATCGGCCAGCACGACCTGGCCTGCCATGCCAGCCGCGGACGCACCCGCAGGACGGAGGTGCTGTTCGGACCGCCGGCGCGGGCCTATGTGTACCTGATCTACGGGATGTACCACTGCTTCAACGTGGTCACCGACGTGGACGGGGTGGCCTCGGCGGTGCTGGTCCGGGGGGTAGAGCCGCTGGAGGGGATCGCTCCGGGGCACAAGACCAACGGCCCGGGCAAGCTGTGCCGGGCGATGGAGATCACCCTGGAGCAGAACCGCTACGACCTGACCGGGGAGACGCTGTTCTTGGAGGACGCCCCGGCGGTGCCGCCCCGCCGGGTGGCGCGCGGTCCGCGGATTGGCGTGGAGTACGCGGGGGCCTGGGCCGAGAAGCCGTACCGGCTGTGGGTGCAGGGCAGCCCGGGAGTAGGCAGGGCTGGCCGGCGGTGACTCAAATGTGAGAGGTTGCGCGCCCGATGCACGAGGTGGAAACCCCGACCGAGCCCTCCGATCTGGAGCTGCTCGCCCAGGCCCAGGCGGGCGCCATGGAGGCCTTCGAGGCGCTGGTCGAGCGCCACCGGGACCGTGTGTTCGGGCTGGCACTGCGGATGACCCGCTCGGAGGCGGACGCGGCGGAGATCACCCAGGAGACCTTCCTGGCCGCCTACCAGCACCTGGCGGACTTCCGGGGCGAGGCGGCCTTCGGATCCTGGGTGCACCGGATCGCCGCCAACCACGCGTTGATGCGGCTGCGTCACCGCCGGGTGGTGAAGGCCGCCGAAGCGGACCTGACCGGTCCGGAGTTCAACGAGCGGGGCAGCTACGCGGAGTACCCCCAGGGCGACTGGAGCCGCCGCGCGGATGAGAAGGCGCTGGACGCGGAGCTGGGAGAGGCCATCCGCCGCGCCTCTGATCGGCTGTCGGAGGACTACCGCCAGGTGTTCCTGCTCAAGGATGTGGAGGGCTTGTCCTACGAGGAAATCGCCGGGATCACTGGGGATTCAGTTCCGGCAATCAAGAGCAGGCTCCACCGCGCCCGCCTGGCGCTCAGGGAAGCCATCGACGAGTTCTACAAGAAATGATCGCTGAAACCACCCCGCGAGCCGGGCATCTTTGCCCTGCGGCCGGAGTCCACCGCCGGAAGGGCCCGGATGTTCTCGTGTAAGAAATCAGTGGACGCCTTGCTGGACTACCTCGACGGCCAGATGTCCGCCGAAGAGGAGAAGCACCTGCAAGAGCACCTCTCGGCGTGCCCTCCCTGCGTGGACTTCCTGCGCACCTACAAGGCCACTCCCAGCCTTTGCAAGCGCGCGCTGGCGGCGAAGATGCCGGAGGAGCTGGGTCAGAAGCTGACCGAGTTCTTGCGCAGCAAGGCCAAGAAGATCTCTCCGTGATGCCTGACGATTCGATGCTGGAGGCCCAGGTCCCCGACGCCGCCCGCTTCAACCTCAAGGACCTCTCGCTGTCCGGGCTGGAGGCGGCGCTGGCGCCGTTCTCGCCTTCGAAGACCGCGGTGCTCAAGCTGTTCGCGGGGGTGTTCGCCCACCACGCGCGGACCTTGGAGGATCTGAAGGACACCCGCCAGGTGCCGCGGCCGATCCTCAACCAGGTGCAGCGGCTGGGGGAGCTGCCGTCGCTCAAGGTGGTGGAGCGCCGCCGCGCCGAGGACGGGTTCGTCAAATACCTGTTCGAGTCCCCGCTGGGCGGGCGGATCGAGGCGGTGCGGATCCCGCTCTTCGACACCAAGTACATCGTCTGCGTCTCCTCGCAGGTGGGCTGCGCCCTGGCCTGCGACTTCTGCATGACCGGGAAGATGGGCTTTTTGCGCAACCTGGCCACCTGGGAGATCGTGGATCAGGTGCTGCAGATCCGGGCCGAGGCGGATCTGCCGGTGCGCGGCGCGGTGTTCATGGGGATGGGCGAACCTCTGCTCAACTACAACAACACCCTGCGCGCGGCGGAGATCTTCTGCCATCCCGCCGGGCTGGCCATCTCCGGGAGGGCGATCACCTTCTCCACCGCCGGACACCTGGCGGGAATCCGCCGCTTCACCCGCGAGGATCACCCCTACCGGCTGGCCTTCTCGATCACCTCCGCGATCCCGGAGAAGCGGGCCCAGGTGCTGCCGATAGAGAAGACCCACCCGCTGCCGGAGCTGATCGCCGCGGTGCGGGAGTACGCCGAGCGCCGCAAGGAGCGGGCGATGCTGGCCTACGTGGTGATCCGCGGGTTCAACACCGGCTACGAGGACGCGGTGGCCCTGCGCGACGCGTTCGCCGGGATCCCGGTGAAGATCGATCTGATCGACGTCACCGATCCCACCGGCAAGTACCTGCCGCCCACCACCGAGGAGTACAACGCGTTTCGCGACCACCTGCAGATCCTGGGGGCGCCGATCGCCCGCCGGTACTCGGGCGGCAAGGAAATTGATGCGGCGTGCGGCACCCTGGCCGCCACCCAGCGGGGTGGGATCGTGGTCGACGGCGCGCCGGCCCGCTGAAGTTTCTCAGGAGCGCAGCGGGGCCTGTCGCAGCGCCGCCCGGTGGGGCGCGGCCGCGGTGCGGCGCACCCTTCGGGTTCCCATCCTCCCCGGGCTCAGCCCCAGCACCTTCACCTCGCTGCGTGGGTAGTCGATCTGCACCCGCAGGGTCTGACCCTCCACCTCGATCTCCAGGCCGCGGTCGGTGACCCGGCCCAGCCGCGCCCAGACCCCGGTGTGGGCCGGATACAGCTCCGCCATCTGGGCCACCGCGGACAGCAAACGGGAGATCAGCTTCCGGCTGTCGGTGGTCCGGGATTGCAGCGAACGATGTGCCTGGGGAGTGAACCAGATCGCGAACACGGGCTTGGGGGTCAACGGTGGGAGGTGGAACCGGAGTGCGCCGGGGTCTGGTAGACGCTGCCCATTCCCCCGCCGCCGATCCGGCGGATCAGCCGGAAGTTGCCCAACTGCAGTCCCAGCAGGGGATCCGCGTCGGGCTGGGCGGCCGGAGCCGGGCGCCCCATCCACTGGGTGCCAGTGCCGGCGCGGACCACGGTCCGGCAGAGCTTGGCGACTTCATGTTCGGAGTGGCAGCTGTGGCAGACCATGGGCGCCGGGGGGCGGGTGTCGCCATTGCAACCCTCGTGCACCGCGGGAAGGATTTTGGGACCGGGACGAATCTCCTGAGAATCCAAAGGGTTCAGTTTTGACTGCACAGAACTGAAAACAGACCCCGGTCCAAAGCCCGTAACAGTTACCGATGGGGCATTGGAGTGCCCTGGCGATTCTTCAGCCGGGGTGACGGGGTCGGGCGGCGTCCGATCAGGCGTTCGGGGGCCGACGCTGGGACGGGGCGATCCTTAGCTTTCCCACATGGGCACCAACGACGAGTCGATCATCCGGACGTGGATCCTGGTCGCGGACAGCGCGGAGGCCAGGGTGTTCCTCAGCTATCCCGGCCAGCAGGGCTGGTTCGAGCTCAAGACCTTCCGCCACCCCCAGGGCCGGGCCGCGGAGGATTTTGCCCACCAGCTGGCCGGATATCTGGAGGAGTCGCTGGAGAAGAACCAGTTCGAACGGCTGATCCTGGTCTCGCCCCCCGAATTCCTGGGGCTGCTGCGCGCCGGGCTGAGCAAACCGGTCCAGGACCGGGTGGTGGACTCGATGAACAAGGATCTGGTCTCACTTCCGATGGACGAGCTGGAGGACCGAATCAGCGAACACTGAGCGCCGACGCGCCGGTCAGTACCCGGGCCCCACCAGCGCGTGGCACCGGCTGCACCAGAAGAAGCTGGAGAGGTGGCGATCCACCTTCAAGGCCGGGACGTGAACGCCCAGCACACATCGGACCAGTCCCAGGAGCGTCATCAGGAGGCCATTGTCGCGGGAGGCTCTGACATGCCCTCCCCTCGGGTGTAGGTCCGGGTGCACTCCCGACGCCGGTCCCGCCCGCTTGGGCCCCCGAGGCGCGCTCACCGAGAAGAATCGTCGCAGCGTCGCGGAGGCGCGTTACGTCGCCGAATTCGGTCAGGAGGCTTTCCGCGAATCGCTCCGGGCGGCGCTCGAAGCAGAGCGCGCCGACGCGCGGCATTCCGCACCGCCGGGCGTCGCTTCCACGAAGCAATCCGTGTCGCGCTCGATGCTCCGCCCCGCCGCGCCCCGCAGACCACCGAACGCTGCCCACCGGCCCTCGGCGCGCGAAGAAGACCGACACC
>JALYOC010000076.1 GCA_030857095.1 Myxococcota bacterium
GCCCTTGCCCAGCCCGCCGCCGCCCAGCCCGGAGGTCCCGGTGCCGGCGGCCGCCGCGCCCTTTCCGATCAGCCCGGTCAGCTGGTAGCCCTTGGCGTTCTTGTTCCCCGGGCCGCTGCCCACCTTGTCCATCGCCGACAGGATGTCCCCGGAGGCCGGCCCGGCCGCCTGCAGCTTCTTGATCGCGTTGAGCGCCTTGTTGGAGGCCACCGCGGTGGTGGGCTTGCTCTTCGGTCCCGGGGCGGGCGCGGTCTTCTTCCTGGGGGTCTTCTTCTCCCGCTTGTCGGCGCGCTGGGCCATCTCGGCCAGGGCCTTCTTCACCCGCTCCTTCTTCTTCGGCTCGGGGGCGATCAGCCGGATCGCCACACTGGGCATGTCCCGGGCGGCGAACTCCCGCTCCGCCGCCGCCGGCGCGTAATAGAGGAAGCTGCCAAAGCCGTAGGACAGCCCCAGCAGGATGATCGTCAGCAGCAGCGGGAACTGGCGGAGGTAGCGGACCTTGATCTTCTCCGGCGGCGGAGCCACGTACGCCAGCAGCGAAGAGTTTCCGGCGCTCAGCCGCAGGGAGGCGCCGCTCTGCAGGCGCAGGAAGCGGCGATCCCCGTCGGTCTCCAGCGCGCTTGCCGCCAGCGGCGTCAGCTTCCCGCCGACGTTCCCCCGCTCCACCTTCAGGCCGGCGGGCACGAACACCCGATAGCCGCCCTCTTCCGCCTGCTCCCCGAGCACGAAGTCCTGCTCCAGCCCGAAGCCGTACAGCTGGACGTCCGCGGTCTCGCTGGCCCCGGCGCGCACCGGCTTCTTCAGCGAAGGGGTGAAGCTCCACACCTTGTGGCGGGCGCCGTCCCACGAGAGCTCGAGGTACAGCCGGGGATCGCGTTTCCCCGGAGGGGCCAGCTTCTTCTTGGCCGGCAGCGCCGCCGAGGTGGGTCTGGCCACCGGGGCCGCCAGCGGAGCGGGAACCGACGCCGCTCGGGCCACTGGCCCCGGGACCGGCCGGGCGGCGGGGACCGGTTGAGCAGCGCGGGCCGCGGAGGCGGGAGGCGCGACCGGAGGCGCGGGCACCGGCGGGGCGGAGCGGACCGGAGCCAGGGGCTCGTCCATCCGATAGGCCGGCTGCGACTCCTCCAGCTCCGGGTCGGCCGCCGGCCACTGGAAGTCGACCACCGAGGAGGTGGGGATGCCGCGCTCGTCCAGCACCGGGTCCGGTGCGGGCGCCGCCAGCTCCCAGTCGGCGGAGAGTCCGCCCTCGGGCAATTGGACCCCCAGGGTGGGGGCCTCGGAGGGATGGGGGGCGCGGCGTCCCTGGTTGACCAGCTCGCCGCTGGCGGACAGCGCGCGGGCGGCCACGAAGCCACCGGAGGCCGGCGCCTGGAGCCCCCGGTGGTTGGCGGTGGCGGCGTCGCTGGGACCGGTGGGGTGCTCTTCGCCGTGGAAGAAGGCCTCCACCTCCTTCGCCGAGCGATCATCCGCGGTGGGCAGCGGACGGGCCGCGGGCCGCGCCTGCTGTTCGGCCATCCGGCGGGCGGAGGGCGCGGTGCCCGGCACCGCCGGGACCGGCTTGAGCACCAGCGGCTGGGGCGGATACGCCACCTGGGGTCTGGCCGCCGCGGCCACGCTCCCGCTGGCCGGGGTGGCCTGGAGCAGGTGCGCCACCTCCGGAGGCAGCGCCTGCTTCTGCTGCCGCTGCTGCAGCACCCGCGCCTTGAGGATGAACGGTCCGCACAGCACCTCGTCCACCGGGCGCACCTCGCAGGCCTTCACCCGGTGGCCGTTGACGTAGACGCCGCGGGGCGAACCGCCCGCGTCCTGGATCGCCGCCTTCCCGTTCTGGAAGTACAGCGTCGCGTGGTGGGCGCCGATGGAGGGGTCCTCCAGGCGCAGATCCACGCCCCGGGCCGAGCCGAGGGTGTAGGAGCCGGGCACGAAGACCTCGGTGCCCACCAGCAGGCCATCCCGCAGGATGACGACTTGAAGAACGGAAGGCTGCGCGATCACGGATGCGGGTCCATTCACCGGTCGTAGACCGTGTCGACGATTTCCTCGCGGAAGGTCTCGCGCACCTTGACCATCGACCGCTGCTTGAGCTCCTTGCGGTCATAGAGGTACACGGCCCCCGACTTGTTGGTCTGGCCCTGGATCAGCCGGTCGTCGAAGTCGATCCGGGTGGGTCCGCGTGAAGGAGGCGAGGCGGAGGTCTGGGCCCCCTCGCCCGGCTCGCTGCTGTCCACGGTGGAGGTGGGCTTCACCTTCACCACCGGGGGGGCCTTCTTGGGAGCGGACCTCCGCGCCGGGGCGCGCTTGCTCTTGCCGCGCTCGGCGGCGACCGCGGGCGCGGAGACCATCGCGCACACCAACAGCGCGAGGAGGAAGCTCAAACGGCGGGCCGACTTGGGCATTGGGTGGGGATTCAAGCTGGCGGTGTTCAGGACTGTCAACGCAATGCCTTGTGCCGGGACGAATCTCGCGTGCTTGGATGCTTGCATGCGCCGTCGAGCTGCATGGGTGATTTGTCTCATTGCCGTCCTGACAGCAGTCGGGGCGTGGTGGTTCTCGCGACCGCCCCCGGCGCCGGTCGCCTCCGCCCACCTCTCCCGGGTGGGGCCGACGCGGGCCAGCAACCAGACCTCGCAGCCGCTGGCCTTGTACGGGAGCGGCTTTCTTCCCGGGATGCAGCTGAAGGTCGGCGCGCCGGTTTCGCGCACCTTGCCAGTGACTGTGGTGGACCCGGGCCACGCCTATGCCCGCCTTCCCGCGGTGGACCTTCCGCCCGGTCAGGTGGAGGCCAAGGTCCTGGTGAGCCTGATCAGCGTGGTCGGGAAGCCGGTTCCCGGTCAACCGCAGCTGACCCTGATCAATGACGCCGCCTTCCCCGATCCGCAGGCGCTGATCCTCTCGCGGGATGGACGGTTCGCCTTCGTGGCCTCGCCCTCCACCGACACCGTGCATGTGGTGGAGCTGACCAGCGGGCGGGTGGGCGCCTTGCCGGCGGGGGACGGGCCCATCGCCCTGGACACCCTGGAGGCCGACGGGCAGTGGGTGGTGGCCGCCCACGCCTACGCGCCGCTGTTGCGGTTGTGGCGCACCGACGGCGCGCACGGGGAGGCGCTCTTCTCCGGCGCCCCCACCACCCGGGACGCGCCCACGCCCACCCCTGCCCGCGCCCTGCGGGTGACCTCCGACGGCACCGCCTATCTGGCCGAGCACGCGCGGGACACGGTGGTCACCGTGGCCCTGCGGGGAGAGGGGGCCAGCCGGACCTTCGCGGTGGAGCCCAACCCGGGCCCGCTGGCGCTGGAGGGCGACCGGCTGTGGGTGGGCAGTCTGCAGGGCGGCACGGTGGAGCGGCTGGAGCCGGAGTCCGGGAGGCGGGTGGTGCTGGCCCCGGGCCCGGGAGCTTCCATCGTCGGTGGCCGGACCGACGGCTTCGAGTCGGTGGTGATGGGGGGCAAGGCCCCGCGCGCGTTCGCCTGGTCCGGAAAGCTGGGGGCGCTGTTCGTCTCCGGGATCGGCCCCAACATTGGCCCCAACCCGGAGCGGATGGAGGTGAGCATGAACGGCGGGGTGTCGGTCTACACCGGCGGCGCCGCGCCCCGGTTCGCGCGCCACCTGGGGTTCGGGGCGGGGATCACCGAGGGGCTGGCGTTGGATGACGGCCGGGGCCTGCTGTACGCGGCGGACATCGGTGTCGGGCAGGTGAGGGTGATCGACGCAGCGCTGCTGCTGCGCGGCGATGAGGACGCGGCCCGCGCGCAGCTGCAGCAGCTGGCCATCCTGCCCCCGGAGGACTTTCCCCGCTTCCGCGCCGAGGCGGACTTTGGCACTGCCGGGCGGGCGGGGGTGGAGGTCCACTCCGGCCCCCGGGCGCTGGCCCTCTCCGCGGATGGGCGGACCCTCTATGTGCTGGCCCGCTTCACCGGCCGGCTGGCGGTGGTGGACGTCTCCACCCGCGGCCAGGCCCGGGTGGTCCGGCAACTGGAGGTGGTGGACACCCTGGGGCAGCCGAAGCGGCGCCTGGGCCAGGTGCTGTACTACGCGGACCTGGGCCGCACCGCGATGAGCTGCGACGCCTGCCACCTGGAGGGTCACACCGAGGGGGTGTTCTTCGAGAAGACGCGGCCGCTGCGGATCTACCGCTCGCCCACCGTGCGCGGCAGCCACGACACCCCGCCGTTCTTCATCCCGGAGAGCACCCGCTCGCTGGCGGAGACCGCCCAGGACGTGGGCACCCGCAACCGCTTCGGAAATCCCAGCCTGACCCCCCGGGAGATCGAGGCCCTGGCGCTGTTCTCCGGGGGCATCACCCTGCAGCCCAACCCGTTCGTGGGCCCGGACGGCGCGCCGCCGGAGACGCTGCACACCGAGGGAGAGCGCACCGGCAGTCCCCGCCGCGGACAGGGGCTGTTCGAAGGCAAGGGTGGGTGCGTCGGCTGCCACCCTCCGCCGCTCTTCACCACCGATCAGGATCCCGGCACCCGCGGCCGCTTCCTGGACGTGGGCACCCCGGTGATGTTGCCGCTGCGGGAGGCGCTGCAGGACGGAACGAACCAGGGCTTCCCCCCGCCCGCGCTGGCCGGCAGCTGGGACGTGTTCCCGATGCTGACCTCCGGGGCCGCTGGGCTGGAGGTGAAGGACGGGGTGCTGCTGCGGTCGGAGATCTCCCCGCTGCGGCGGATGGTGACCGACGACTTCGGCGGCAAGCACGGCGCGGTAGGCAGCTTCACCGACCAGGAGCGGGAGGATCTGCTGGCGTACCTGATGACGCTGTAGGTGGATTGCGGTCGCGCCCCCCGCGCTACCGCATCCACTCGGTTACGATGTCCCGCTCTTCGAGGTTGAGGGCGTTCGCGATCTTGAAGAGGGTCGAGCGACGCGGCATCGAGGATGAATTGAGCATCCGGCTCAGCGAGGGTTGAGGGATGCCGGCGCGCCGCGCAACCTCGACCACCCCGCCGTTCTTGTCGATGAGTAGCCGTAGCCTCGCCTTGAATGCCTGCACACTGTTCGCGACGTCACTTCAGATGCTCGTAGCTGATTCTCGGCTTCTCCAGCACCTCCCGCGGCGCCTCCGCGAAGTCGTCGACAAGGTCCTGAAGATCCGCGATGGCCTCCTCTGCGTCCTGATCCGACTCAGCCTCCGCCCAGAGTTCCATCAACTGCAGCGCGCCGAGTTCCTCAAGCGCGAGCGACATCGCCGCGTCGATGAACTTCACCGGGAGGCCCCTTTTCACCATCGCAGCAGCGAGCTCCGCAACTCGGACGCGATCCGACGCCGTGGTCTCTTGGCTCATAGGGTTCCTCGCCGGATGTAGCGGCCCTGTTGGATGAGGCTGATGTGGCCGCGAAATTTGGCGATCTCGCGGAAGTCCTTCGCGGCGCTGTCTTTGACGTACGCCTGGCTGCGAAGCCGCTCGACGTTTGCCAATCCCCCGCCCAGCGGCCTGGCGGGCATTGGTTGTTCCCCTGGCGGGAAGTGCCCACTTCGTACGTCCAGGAGGCAGCACATGCATCGGGTCTGGACACTGGCAGCACTGATCGCCATCCCGCTGGGATGCGCCGGCACACAGAAGATCCCGGTCGAGCAGATGACCGACTCACGGGCCGCGATCCGCGCCGCGGAGGAGATGGGCGCGGAGCAGGTCCCGTCGGCTGCGCACCACCTGCAGCTCGCCAAGCAGCAGACCGAGCGCGCGACCCGGCTGCTTGATGAGGGGGAGGAGAACCGCGCGGCGTTCCTGCTGGAGCGGGCCACCGCGGACGCGGAGTTGGCGCTGTCGCTGGCGCGTGAGGAGCCGGTCCGGATCGAGGCCCAGCGGCTGCTGGATCAGGTCCGGACCCTTCAGACCGAATCGGAGACCCCATGAAGATTCCCAAGAAGCTCCTGTTGGGCGCCGCCGCCACCGCTCTGGTGTGGGGCTGCGCCACCGCCGTTCCTCCCGAGCTGATCGACGCCCGGTTGGCGTATCAACGCGCCTCCGCCGGGCCCGCCCGGGAGGAGGCCTCGCAGTACCTGCTGGAGGCCGAACGTGCCCTGCAGCGGGCGGATCAGGCCTACCAGTCCAATCCCGGCTCCGAGGCGGCGCGGGACCTGGCCTACGTGGCCAAGCGGCGGGTGGAGATCGCCGAGAGCCGCGCCCGTCAGCAGATCGCCACCCGGGAGGCGGGGGAGGCCCGTACCCGGCTGAGCGCGTACCAGAACCGCTCGGTGGAGGAGCTGGCCCAGGTCCGCGCCAAGTTGGCAGAGCACGAGGCTCAGTTGGCCGAACGGCAGCAGCAGGCGGCGGAGCGCGCCCGTCAGGAACAGGAGGCGCAGACCCAGGCGGAGAAGGATCGGCTGGCGGCCGAACGAGTGGCCCAGGAACAGCAACTGGCCACCGCGCAGGAGGAGCTGCGCCGCCGGACCGAGGAGCTGGCCGCCCGCGAGCAGGAGCTGGAGCAGGAGCGCCAGGCCCGGGAGGCGGAGCGGATCGCCCGGGAGGAGGCGGAGGCCCGCGCGCAGGAGGCGCTGGCAAGCCTGGAGCAGATCGCCGACGTGAAGCAGGAGGCGCGGGGCACGGTGATCACCTTGCCGGGGAGCCTGCTGTTCGCCTCCGGGAAGGCCAACCTGGGGCAGGAGGCGATGCGCCGGCTGAACAAGGTGGCCGACGCGCTGAAGCAGGCGGAGGGGCAGAAGCTGAAGATCGAAGGCCACTCCGACGCGCTGGGCGCGGACGACTACAACCAGCAGCTCTCCTATCTCCGGGCGCTGGCGGTGCGCGACTATCTGGTCAGCCGCGGGCTGGCCCCGGATCGGGTGGAGGCGGAGGGCTTCGGTGAGCAGAAGCCGATCGCCTCCAACACCTCCTCCGAGGGACGGGCCACCAACCGCCGGGTGGAGATCGTGGTGGAGTCCGCCCAGGGCGTGGGCGGCGGCGGCGAGGAGCAGGACTGAATGATTGGCTACTCGGCGCTCCAGCCCAGCCTGGCGGGCGCGGGCGCCGGGGCCGGGTCGGTGACCTTGCTGTCGATCGCCGCGCTGCTCTCCTCGGTTCAGCGGCGGCGCCGGGTGAAGGCGTATCTGTTCGCCGCGGCGGTCTCGCTGATGGTGTTGGTGGGGATCAGCCGCGTCTACCTGGGCGTGCACTGGCCCAGCGACGTGCTGGCCGGCTGGGCCCTGGGCGCGGCCTGGGCCCTGCTGTGCGTGCTGGGCTCGCGGGCCCTTCCCCACGGTCAGGACCCCCTTCCACCAGATGCGCGTTGATCTCCGGCGGCGCTTCGGGCCTACCATGGGCGGCCGTTCAAACCTTGGGGGAGGAAGATGATGTCCAGGATCGCGACGCTGGTGGCCGTGCTCTCGTTTTCGCAGGCCGCGTTTGCCCAGCAGGCCCCACCCACGCAGGCGGCGCCGGCGGCACTGGAGAAGCCCACCCCGGAGGCGATCCGCTCCTTCTGGAGCTACTACTTCAAGGGGCAGGGCAGTGGTCCCGCCCTGGCCGACGCCAAGCTGTGCCTGGAGGTGGCCCGGGACGGAGAGCACAGGCACGACTGCCAGACCCTGGTGCCCTCGGGGGGGATCAAGGCCGGCACCTCGGTGATCCTCTGGCAGGCCTACCTGCTTCCCAGCGGTGAGGTGGTGGAGGACCTCTCCGTCCAGGTCCTACAGGGCGACACGGTGCGGGAGACCAAGGACATCAAGCTGCGCGGGGACAGCATCCGCACCCGGAACTGGACCACGGTGCGCATCCCCACGGCCGGGACCTGGACCCTGCGGCTGCTGCGCGCGGGGCAGGAGCTGAAGTCCTTCACCGTGAAGGCTTCTTGATTCTAGCCCCCCGGACGTAGGCTTCCTTCCCGTGCGCACCTCCCGCTCCCTGGCCCTGCCGGTCCTCGTCGCCCTGGCGACGGCCACCGCGTCGTGCACCGACGCGGGGCTCTACGCGCTGGACGACAAGGGCCCCGGCCGCCCGGATCGCGCCAGCTTCCTGGGCCAGGTGTGCGTCCCCCAGGCGGCCGGCGAGGTGTTCCCCACCAAGGTGATGTTCGCCATCCAGGGCGGGGAGGGCGTGCCCTCCGACGTGGTTGGGCGGATCACCGAGGCGCTCAACGCGGTGGCCGCGCAGTACTCGCTGCCGCACCTGAAGTTCGGCCTGGTGGCCTACCACTCGGTGGCCACCGGGCTGGTGGGAAGCTTCGAGGATGGGACCGCGTTCGCCACCGGCATCCAGCGGTACGCCAGCTATCAGGAGCAGGGGCCGATCTCGGTCCGCGCGCCGCTGCGGCTCTCGCGCAGCATCCTCTCCGGGGACATGCAGTCCTCCTGCAAGGGCACGGTGGGGCGCACCCGGTACGTGGTCGTGCTGGTGGTGCTTCAGCCGGACACCAGCTGCGCCAACCCGGTGTTCAACGCGGACATTGATCCCCGCTGTGACGCCATGGCCACCACCGAGGCCTGCAGCGTCTGCGAGCTGACCGAGGTGGCCTCCACCCTCACCGACCTGGTGCAGAGCCGCGCCGCCGGCGAGGTCACCCTCCAGCCGATCTACGTGCAGACCGGCAGCGCCGCCGACCCGCTGGTGATGGATCAGCTGGAGGCGATCTCCCGGGTGGGCGGCACCACCCCCCGGGTGGTCAGCCCGGACAACCTGGCGGCGGTGCTCTCCAGCCTCAACTACGCCTCCCTGCAGCGGCAGCTGATCCTCAAGCGGCTGATCGCCTTCAACCGCAACGCCATCTCCCGGGCCGGGGAGGAGCTGACCGACTCCGACGGGGACGGGCTGGCCGACGTCGACGAGGTGGACGGGCTGGATCCCCGCAACCCGGACACCGACGGGGATCAGCTGATGGACGGGATCGAGCGGCGGATGGGGATGGATCCGCTGACGCCCAACACCCTCACCGGCTGCAATCCGTTCCAGGACACCGACGGGGATCGGCTCAACGACTGTGAAGAGCGGGTGCTGGGCACCAACGCCTGCATGGGAGACACCGACGCGGACACGGTGCCGGACCTGGTGGAGGCGCTGCTGGGCACCAACCCGCTGGTCCCCGAGGATCTGGCGGACACCGATGGCGACGGCGCCAGCAACATGGCGGAGGTGGAGCTGCACTCCGATCCACTCTCCGCCGACGGCGCCTTCCGCTCCGAGCACGGCTACGGCTACGACCGCGAGGACGCCGAGCCCACCGTGGATGGCCGGGTCTGCTACTCGCTGCGGGTCAGCAACGTGGGACTGCGTCAGACCCAGGGTCGGATCAACCCGCCCTATGCCGACGTGCCCGCGGGCACCAACGACGTCTACCTGTACTTCCAGAGCGGCCGGGCCAATGACCCGCGCGGCGCCGGGGTCAGCTCGCTGAAGGTCCAGCAGATCCTCTTCACCCCGCCCACCCGGGAACCCTCGGGGCTGATCCCGATGGAGAACGACCAGTTTGTGCTGGGGCTCTGATCCAGCGCTCCACTGTGGGGCGCACCCCCCACTGCGGGGAGTGGGGTCCACACCACACTTGGCTCGGTCCTACCCCGCTGCTGATCTCAAGCTGCTGAATCCATTCAGCGAAGTCCCCATCCACGGGTGGGATCGTCCCTTGCTAGGGACTGCACCCCGAGGAGACATTCAGTGATGACCCAATACCGTTCCGCCGCGACCTTCGCCGCCCTGCTGGCAGCCCTGACCTTTGTGGTTCCCGTGCCCGTGCAGGCGCAGACCAACAGCGGGGACAACCCGGAGTGTCTGGGTGACTCCTGTGGCCGGCCCAAGGAGGAGGGCGGCGGCTGCGGTTGTGGCTGCGGTTGCTCGGTGTGGGTGGCGTATACCGACGACGGCACCACCCTCTCCTATACCGACGACGCGGACGCCGACGGTCGGGCGGATGACCGGGACAACTGCCCGTTCGTCTCCAACCGTGAGCAGACCGACGGAGACGGCGACGGGGTGGGCGACGCCTGCGACAACTGCGCGGCGGCCTCCAACCAGACCCAGCTGGACACCGACGGTGACCGTCAGGGCGACGTCTGCGACACCGACGACGACAACGACGGCACCCCCGACAGCACCGACAACTGCGAGCGGATGCCCAACGCCTCCCAGCAGGACACCGACGGCGACGGGTTGGGTGACGCCTGCGACACCGACGACGACGGTGATGGCTACGAGGACTCGGTGGACAGCTGCCCGGAGATCGCCAACGCCGACCAGTCGGTGATCCCCGATCCCTCCCGCTGCAAGCAGGACAGCGACGGGGACGGCATCGCCAACGCCTACGACAACTGCCCGGAGGTCTTCAACAGCGGGCAGGAGAACTCGGACCGGGATGCCCCCGAGGCGGACCTGATCGGTGACGCCTGCGACGCCGACATGGACAACGACGGCGTCTTCAACGAGCAGGACAACTGCCCCACCAAGCCCAACCCGGACCAGGCGGACGACGACTCCGACCTGCGCGGCGACGTCTGCGACGCCCGCTACTGCTTCGTGGTCAATGGCGCCAACCCGGACGACTGTCTGGACCCGCTGCTGCCCTTCACCGTGCATGCGGGTGGTCAGCTGGCGGTCCGGGTGGGCGAGAAGGTCCGGCCCCCGCTGTTCGCCAACCGCAACGACCAGGGCATCGAGTACACTTGGACCGTGACCCGCCGGCCGGAAGGGTCTCGCGCCACCATCCAGAACCCGGTGGGCGCCGTCGCGCTGAGCCGTCACTGGCAGTACGCCTACCTTGACCAGAGCGTCCCCAACTTCACCCCGGATGTGGACGGCGAGTACGAGCTGCAGCTCACCAGCAAGCTGGTGTTCGCGGATCGCGTCTACCCGGACCAGGTCCAGTCGGTCTCGGTGCTCAAGCTGGACGTGCAGCCCAACTCGCTGTTCGCCTGTGGCGCCGCGGCCGGCGGCCCGATCTCCGCGCTGGCCTTCGGAGTCCTGGCGCTGCTCCAGCTTCGCCGCCGGCGGCAGTAGCTGCTTCCCCCTGGGGAGAGACACTTGAACGCTGACCCGAAGCAACTCGGGACCACGGCGAGCAGACTGCTCGCCGTTGGTTTTGCGGGGCTGTTGCTGGGCGCCTGCACCCAGGCCTCCCTGGAACCACAACCCAGCGTGGACTCCAACGCCAACGCCCTGGTGACGGTGCGGGGGACGGTGTGCACCCCGCCGCCGGACGCGGACGGCTTTCCAGTCAAGGTGGTGGTGGTCGTCGATCAGTCCGGATCGATGTGCATCTCCGATCCCCCCGGCGCCCAGGAGAGTCCAGGCTTCTGTGAGCAGCTGGTCACCGACGGGATCGTCCCCCCCGGGCTCACCGAGCCGGCGCGGGTCCGCGCCCTGCAGCGGCTGATCGCCCAGTTCGCGCCGCTGCCCAACGTGGAGCTGGCGATCCTGCCGTTCGAGACCAACGTGAAGAACGTCTGGCCCCCGGTCACCAACCAGAACCGCTTCGGCCCCGCCAGCGATCCGTCGCTGGACACCTACGTCAGCCTGCTGCAGTCCCAGCTGGGGAAGGGCACCGACTATCAGGGGGCGCTGTCCTACGCCTACGCGATGATCGCCTCCGACATCGAGGCCACGGTGGCCACCCGCCCGGCGGTCCTCCCCCGCACCCGCTACGTGGTGGTGTTCCTCACTGACGGCACCCCCTATCCGCGCTGCTCGGCCAACGACAACCTCAACGGCTACGCGGACCACCTCCGCCCCCAGCTGACCTGGGAGGACTCCTCCAGCGCCCGAGACTTCTGCAACCTGCTGGACCCGGACTCCCCCGACCAGATCACCGGGTTCACCGCCGGCACCGACCGCAACCAGAACTACCAGCTGTTCTCCTACGTGGAGCGGCTGATGGAGCTGGAGGAGAAGTACAACGTGGGGGACATCCGGCTGCACACCGTGCTGCTGTTCAACGAGGCGGCGGTGCGCAACTGCGGGCCGATTTGCCAGGACGTCTACGGCACCTATCCCAACGTCGCCCAGGGGGACTACCCGGCGGCGGCCCACGAGATCGCCCGTTGGACGCTGGAGCAGATGGCCCAGATGGGCAACGGGGTGTTCCAGGAGTTCGTGGACGGGGACATCCAGAACCTGGGGCTGGGCGCGCTGGACTACTCGTCCCTGCGCTCGCCCAACGTGCTCAAGCGGCTGCTGTTGCAGAACCTGCGCGCGGTGCCGTTGGGGGACAAGCGCGTCCCGGACAGCGACGGGGATGGACTGGCGGATGAGCTGGACAACAGCTTCACCCAGGACACCAGCCCCTACGAGTCCGACTCGGACCGGGACTGCTTCTCCGACCGCTTCGAGCAGCTGCACGGCGATCGCGGCTTCGTGGCCGGGAACAGCGTCGACATCCGCGGCTGCGACCTCTCCACCGGGCTGTGCACCTGCAACGACAACGACGGGGACGGGCTCAACGAGTACGAGGAGGCGCTGCTGAAGAGCCACACCGGCCTGGTGGACACCGACACCGACGGCATCCCCGACGGGGTGGAGGCCCGCTACCGGCTGAATCTGCTGGAGGGGAACTCCAATGCGCTGGACACCGACGGGGATGGGATCTCCGACGCCTTGGAGCTGCTGGCCCAGACCGACCCCACCCGCCCGGACGCAGACCTGTTCGACCGGGATGGATACAAGTACGAGATCGTGGCCCAGCCCCGCGGCAGCGAGACCGACCCCACCTGCTACGACTACGCGGTCAGCAACGTGCGGATGGTCACCCCCCCCTCGCACGTCGGCGCCCTGGCAGGAGAGAACCTCTTCAAGGTGTGGTTCTCCTCCGCGCCCGCCTCCGGGGTCACCTCCGACTACGGGGAGTGGACGGTGGGCTGCGCCTGGGGCCGCTATGCCCCGCCCGGGATCCGCTCGCCGTTGGGGCCGGACCTGGATCTGAACAACTTCGTTACCGCGGATCGCCTGGCCAACGAAGACGATTACCGCACCGGATGCGAGAGCCCATGACCCGTCTCTTGCGTGTTCCGCTGGCGGTGCTCACCGGCGCACTGCTGGTCCTGGCCTGCACCGACGTGTACCTGCACGACGACCGCCGGCTGGATGACCTGCCCATCGACCGGGCGGTGTCGATTGAGGGTCGCTTCTGCACCCTGGCCACCAACGAGGTGATCCGGCCGATCAAGATCCTGATCGCCATGGACGCCTCCCAGTCGATGCGGGTCAGCGACCCGGACGGGATGCGCGGGGCGGCGGTGGTGGAGCTGCTGCGCAACATGCCGCAGGAGCCGGACATCTCGATCGCGGTGATGCTGTTCGCCGGCAGCACCACCGCGTACCTGACCCAGGCCCCCTCCGCCGACGGGGGCCTGCGGGACGGCTTTGTCCCGGTGACCACCCTGGATGATGCGGCCCGCCAGCGGCTGTACTCGCAGATCCTCAACTTCCGGAACCCCACCAGCAACCGGGACGCCACCGACTTCGTCAAGGCGCTGTCCGACATCTACGCGCTGATCAGCGACGACATCTCCATCGGCGCGCGGGACCTCTCCGGGGTGGCCCGCTCCCGCTACAACGTGATCTTCCTCTCCGACGGGCACCCCACCAACAACCAGGACAACGAGCTGCTGTTCGGCGACGCGGTGACCCGCATCCGGCAGCTGCGGCTGCAGGCGGACGACGTGCGGCTGAACACCGTCCATGTCTTCAACCCGGTCCAGCCGGTGAGCAGCGTGTGCGACCTGTACAGCGACGCCGGCACCGGCTGCCCGATGCTGATCATCAACCAGGACGCCGAGCGCCTGGAGAAGATGGCCGAGCTGGGCGGCGGTGACTTCCGCGACTTCCGCAACAACGAGCCGATCAACTTCCTCAACTTCGACTTCGGCCAGGTCCGGCGCACCTGGGTGGTCAAGGACGTGGTGGCCAGCAACATGTCCGCCCCCGCCGGCTCGCCGCTGGATCAGGCGGACAGCGACGGGGACCGGCTGACCGACCTGGAGGAGGCGGCGCTGGGCACCGATCCGCTGCGCAAGGACACCGACGGGGACGGCTTCTCCGACGGGGTGGAGGTCCACTTCGCGGCCCTGGGCGCCGACTTCAACCCCACCCAGGTAGCCGACGCGGACGGCGGCGGGCTGGACCCCGGCTGCCCGCTGCCGCTGCGCGCCGCCGACAGCGACTGCGATGGACTGCTGGACTGCGACGAGCAGCTGGTGGGCACCAACGCCCGGCTCACCGACAGCGACCGGGACGGGATCGCCGACTCCATCGAGTGGCTGATCGGCCTGCAGGGCGCCAGCCGGGACCTGGAGGAGGATCCGGACACCGACGGGGTGCTCAACCGCGGCGAGGCCCGGATGCACATGGACCCCTCGGTCACCGACTCCGAGCTGCTTACCCAGCGCGCCTACCGCTACTGGGTGCAGGCGGACGGGCCAATCGATCCCGCCGGGCGCCAGTGCTACCTGTTCGCGGTGGACAACGTCCTGCTCGCCGACACCCTGCCCATCCCCTGGGATGCGGGCGTGCCCGGCACCGACGCCGGGGTCCGCCCCGACGGGGGGCTGGTGCAGGGACGCGGCCACAACGAATTGTATCTGACCGTGGCCATGGTCCCCGCCGACGATCCCGGCGCCCGGACCCAGGTGCGCGGCTTTCGAACCTTTGAGCCCCGCTACCCGGTGGGCGGCATCAAGTGGCCGGTGGACGGGGTGATCTACGTCGAACCCGACCAGCTGCAGGATCGCTGCGGTCCCGACGGCGGACTCTAGAAGAGGACACTGCCTTGAACCTTCGCACCTCCACCCTGCTGGGCTGCGCCCTGCTGGCGCTGACCGGCTGTCCGGACCCCACCCCCAATCCAGACTCCGGGGTCCCGCTGCCTGATCCCTGCAACACGGTGGACGACGCGCGGAACAAGGCGGAGTGCAACCTGCCCACCACCGGGGCCGCGGTCACCGACTACGTGGGCACCGCCGACGACATCGACTGGTTCCGGATCGAGCTGCCCGCCGGGCTGACGGTGCGCGACCTGGTGAAGGTGCGCGGCATCTACAACGTGCCCCAGACCGCGGTGAACCTGACCCTCAACGTGCTGCGGATGAATGACGACGGCACCCCCGGCCAGGCGATTGGCCGGGTGATCGATCAGCACGGCCAGGGCGCCCCCCGGGCGGTGGAGCTGACCTTCCCGTTCCCCACCACCCAGCCCACCGTGCTGCTGGTCCAGGTCTCCGACGAGCGGGCCAACCCCTCCCGCCCCAACTTCGACAACCGCCAGCCCTACACCCTGACCGTGGAGCGGCTGGTTGACGCCGACGCCAACGAGCCCAACGACCAGACCGCCACCGCGATCCCCCTGGACGGCACCGGCGCCGGCTTCCAGACCGGGCTGCTGACGGTGGCCAACGACGTGGACCTGTACTCGGTGAACATCCCCGCCCCTACCGGTCCGCGGAAGATCCTCCACGTCCGGCTCACCGCGCCCTTGCGCAGCCCCCCGCCGCCCTACCGGCTGATGTTCGTGCTCAGCGCCCCGGACGGCACCCCGATCTCGGAGAACCTGGTCCGCGCCGGCGGCGAGTTCTCCGCGCTGGACCTGGCCACCGCCCGGCTGGCGCCGCCCGGGCTGTGGACGGTGGCGGTGAAGGGCTACAAGCGGATCGACGATCCCAACCCGGTGCCCGGCGATCTGACCTACCAGTACCGGCTGGACCTGCGGCTGCTGGACGAGGTGGATCCCAACGAACCCAACGACACCCGGACCGACGCGCGGGTGATCACCCTCAGCGCTCCAGAGGCGGCGGCGGTCACCCGTACCGGGCGGCTGGACCACGTGCCGGACCCGGAGTGGTTCCGGATCGACCTGCCGGCCCAGGCCGCGCCCACCGTGCTCACCTACCGGGTCAGCCCGCTCTCCACCGGCGGCCGGTTCCCCCCGCTATCGGAGATCCCGGATCGCCAGGTGCAGCTGTTCTCCGAGATCACAGGGTTTGCCACCGCGCCAGAGGCGGCGGTGGCCTGCCGCACTCCTTCCGCCGGGGTCTGTCCCGCCGGCTACCTGACCCCGGAGAGCGGGTCCTTCACCGAGTTGGTGGAGTCGCTGTGCAACAACTACGACCCGCCGCGCTGTCTGCAGTCGCTGCGGGCGGAGGGGCCGGAACACCCAGGGCTGAAGAACTTCGAGGGGAGGGTGTTCGTCCCGCCCTCCGCCGCTGGGCGCAGCTGGTACCTGATGGTGCAGGATCTGGGCAATGACTGGGCGGACGACCGGGACTACCAGCTGGAGGTCCGCTGGCGTTCGGATGCCGACGAGGCGGGCCGTTTCACCGGCGCGGTGGAGCAGCGGACCACCCTGGCGATGACCGAGGATGTTCCCACCAGCGCCAGCTTCCCCAGCCCGCCAGCCGGGGCCAGCAGTGTCTCCGGCACCCTCTCCTACGGGCACGGACGGATCGTCAATCCAGACCTGGTGGTGGACGGCCTGGGGGTGCGGGGAATCGGCGACTACGACGCGGTGCCCTCGGATGTGGACCTCTACCTGTTCGACCTGCCGCCGCAGGACCCTGGCCAAGGGCCGCTGGACCGGACCTGGGAACTGGAGTGGACGGTGGACCACTTCGACGGCGGGATGCCGTTCGAGCTGGGGGTGGAGGTGACCTTCTGCGACGGGGACCGGCTGGACGGAGGAGAGTGCACCCTGGTGCCGACCGAAACGGCGGGCCCGCTGGTGCTGGCGTTCAGCGACGAGAACGTCACCTCCTGGCACAGCAACCCCGGCGCGCTGCAGCCAGCCTGGCTGCGGCAGGTGGGCAGCTCCTCCACCACCACCGCCGCCGCGGCCTACGGCTGCTTTTGCTTCGAGCCGCGCTTCGTCAAGGGCGGCAAGCTGTACGTGGCGGTGACCGCCCACGACCGGGTGGCCCACCAGCCGGTGAACTACACCCTGCGCACCGCGCTGACCTCATACCCCCAAAGCTACCCGGTCGAGGGAGGCAGCATGTCCTGTCCCCCGCCGCTGGACGGGGGCGTGGACGGAGGCCCCACCGGCGGGTGCCGCTTCACCCGGTAGTGCCGCCGCCGGCCGGGTGCGGGGGTGGCTGCCCCAGGGCGGTCCGCAGCGCGTGGACCAAGGTGGCCTCCTCCACCGGCTTTTGCAGCAGGGTGATCCCCAGCCCGGAGAGGTCCAGGTCATCTAGCGCCTCTCCCGGATAGCCGGACATCAGCAAGATCGGCAGCTCGGGGCGGTTGGCCCGCACCCACTTCCACAGCTCCACCCCGCCCATCTGGGGCATCACCACGTCGCTGAGCACCACCTCCGGCTGGGCCTGAGACGGATCCGAGAGCCGCTGCACCGCCTGCTGTCCGCTCTCCGCCTCCTGGACCTGGAAGCCGGACTGCCGCAGCAGCCGGGAGAGGGCCACCCGCACCGGGGGATCGTTCTCCACCAGCAGCACGGTGCGGGGCGCGGTCAGCTCCGAGGCCGCGGGCGCCACCACCTCCGCGGCCGCCGGCTGCTCCTCGGTGTGCAGCGGCAGGCGGACCTTGAAGGTGGTGCCCCGGCCTACCTCCGACTCCACCTGGATCTCCCCCTTCATCCGCTGCACGTGGCCGTAGACGGTGGCCAGGCCCAGGCCGGTGCCGTGTCCCAGCTCCTTGGTGGTGAAGAAGGGTTCGAAGATGCGGGGGCCCAGCTCGGTGGAGATCCCGGTGCCCGTGTCCTGGACCGTGAGCAGGGCCTGGTCGCCCTCTTCGCCCAGCTCCACCTGGAGGTTTCCTCCCTGGGGCATGGCGTCCACCGCATTCATCACCAGGTTCACCAGGATCTGCTCCAGCTGCACCTGATTCCCCAAGATGGGGGTGGGCTGATGGGGGGTGTGGATCTCGGAGATGATGTTGGACCGCACCATCCGGGTCAGCAGCCCCTTGAGGCCGGAGACCACCTCGGTGAGATCGATGGGGGCCAATTCGGTACGGCCACGGCCCAGGGTGAGCAGCTCGCGGGTCAGCCCCGCGGCGCGCTGGCCGGCCTCTTCGATCTCGGCGATCAGC
This sequence comes from Myxococcota bacterium, assembly GCA_030857095.1. Taxonomy (GTDB): domain Bacteria; phylum Myxococcota; class Myxococcia; order Myxococcales; family Myxococcaceae; genus JALYOC01. Next base: position 17,958 of record JALYOC010000076.1, read on the forward strand.
TGATCCCGGTCCGGACAATCGGGATCGCGGTGCAGCAGCGAGGCGCCGGTCTGGATCACAGTCAGCAGGTTGTTGAAGTCATGGGCCACCCCGCCGGCCAGCCGCCCCAGGGCCTCCATCTTCTGGGCCTGTTGCAGCTGCGACTCCAGCTTGCGGCGCTCGTCCAGCGACTTCTGCTCGCGCAGCAGCGCCCGCTGGCGCCCGCGCAGGAAGCCGAACAGCAGCGAGGAGAGCAGCACCGAGAGGGTCAGTCCCCCGCTCAGCAGCAGCCGCACCGGACGGTGGGCGGCGCTGACCACCGAGGAGGAGGGAGTCAGCCGCAGGGTCCAGGTCCGGTTCAAAACCGGCACCGCCTCCTCGCGCATGAGGCCGGGATCCGCCTCCCTCTGGCGCGAGTAGAGGACCGCCGTCCCGTCCAGCAGCTCCAGCGAGCGGTCCTTCACACCGATCTTCCCCAGGCACGCGGGGATCAGCGTGTCCGCCCGGAACACCCCGTTGATGGCGCCGTGGGAGCCGTCCGGTTCGGAGTAGGGCACGTAGATCGCCACCCCGGTTCCTCCCTGGAACAGCTCTCCGGGAGGGGTCAGCTGCGCAGTCCCTGCCTGCAGCGCGTCCTGGAAGGTCTGCGAGGAGTGGGGCTTGTCGGTCACCCGGCGGCCCAGGGCCTGCTGGTTGGCCTCAGGCGGATAGACGAAGTCGATCACTCCGTGCTCGTCCACCCGGTTGATGGCCAGAAATCCTGGGAAGCCTTCGATCAGGGATGCGGCCCGGGCGGCGTAGGCGCCCTCGGAGCGCAGCCCGCCCAACTCCCACTCGCGCTTTATCGCGACGACCATCGCCACCCGGGTGACAAAGCAGCTCTCCAGCCGCTCCCCCAGCTGCTCTGCCAACAGGGTGTTCTGGGAGTTCAGCGAGCGTTGCACCCCGCTTCGAGCGCCAAGACCCAGGGCCAAGGTGGTGGAGGCCAGCAGGACCAGGGCCAGCCCCGAACCGTAGGCGGCCGGCCAACGGGCGATCATCTTCGGCAGTGGGGTCATGGGGCGCTCACCCTGAGTAAAACCCTACCCAGGGTGAAGCTGCTCCAAAATTCACCGCCCCATCGCCGGCTGCCCGAAGCCACTGGGCTGGGCGCTTCCCGAACGGTGAGGCAATTAACATCAGGGCGCGGCGACGCCCCGGCCGCTGAGCGGAATCTCCTTGATGGGGAAGTTCTCCGCGTTGGACTCCAAGGTCAGCATCCCCTGGAAGTCGCCGGGCGCCGTCGGCTCGAACAGCACCTGGATGAAGGCCCGGTCGTAGGTCTCCAGGGTCTGGGTGCTGACGTCGCCCAGGGCGAAGGGGGGGCGGCCGGTCACGGTCACCGAGGAGATGGTCAGAGTCTCCAGCCCCTCGTTGGTGACGATCAGCGTGTTGGCGATGCTGGTCCCCACGTAGGCTCCGCTGCCGAACTCGCCGCCGAAGCCCAGGGAGTCGCGGTCGGTGATCAACTGCGCCAGGGCCGCTGGCTCCTTCTCACAGGCGGAGAAGGCGAGGATGATGGCGGCACCAAGGAACGCTCGACGGAACATGCTTCCCTCCACGATGAAGATCCCGACTGCCGCGTTTCTAACAAGTGCCGGACGGTTCCGACACCTCCTCCTGCTGGGGGGAGCGCTTTGGGCGCTGGGCGGCTGCACCGACCGGCGGGCGGAGTTCCTGGGCAGCCGGGCCCTGGACTCCTGCAGCGAGGCGTGGCCGATCTGCGGCTCGGTGGCCGGGTGTGTGATCGGCTCGCAGAGCTACGTGGAGGGTCGCTTCCCGGGGAAGGCGCGCTTCATCGTCAACGTGGCCGAGCCCTCGATCGTCTGGGTCAGCGTGTACATCGACAATCCGTCGGCCGCCGGGGAGAACACCACCATCGACTGGTACGAGGATCGCTGCCGGGCCTTCATCCGCGAGTCGGTGGACGGGGAGGCCTTCGTGGGCGAGGCCCAGCGGGTGGGCTACTTCCTGCGCCGGGCGGATCTGATCGCCGAGGGGGATCACCTGATCGAGGTGAAGTCGGACTCGGAGGCGGACTACCTGGTGAAGGTGGACGTGCTGCCCAAGCGGCTGGAGGGGGCGCAGGGCGTGGCCCACCCGGAGTCCAGGTTCTAGTCCCGCCGCTTCACCGCAGCGGGACGGAGATCTCCAGCAGCCCCAGGTAGATCGACCGGCCCAGGCCGGGGAACTCGGTGCCCAGCCCCGCGCCCAGCTGCAGCACCGAGACGATCCCCCGCGAGGTAAAGAAGCGGATCGGCGAGACCACCAGCCCGAAGGTGAGGCTGGGGGTGGGCCCCGCGCTGCCCAGCCCCGGCTGCAGGAAGCTGAACCGGTCTCCCATCAGCAGGCCCAGGTTCACCGAGACCGCCGGCGAGTACAGCCCTGGCCACTGCACCCCCACCCCACCGCGCAGCGCGAACACGTTGCCGATCAGGAACAGGTAGGAGGCGTCCGCCTCCAGCAACAGGAAGTCGCGGTACACGTCCTTGAGGCCCACGCTGGCGCCCACCCCGCCCATGGTCCGGGTGTCGGAGAGGTAGGCCTGGGCCCCGCCCCCCAACGAGAGGTGCAGCCGGTGCTCGGGGTCGGAGGCCAGCGAGGGGGTGGCCAGCAGGGCGGCCAACAGCAGCAGGCCGGGGAGGAGGCGGCTCACCGGGGGCCTCCGGCGAAGTAGGCGGCGGTGGCCGCGGCCAGGCGGACGTTGCTGCGCAGGAACTCGGGGTCCAGCGTCTCTGGCAGATCGCTTTGCTGGTGGTAGTTCGGGTTCCGGAAGTTGGCGGTGTCGGTGAAGAACAGCGCCTCCCGCCCGGCCAGCCAGAAGGGGGCGTGGTCGCTGCGCATCAGGTTGCCGGCGATCGGCGAGGCCCCGTCCGCGGGGGCGATGATCCCCACCAACGGGACCAGGCCGCCCAGCGCATCGTTGAGCAGCCGGGTCTGCTGGGCCCTGGGCTCGGAGAGGCCATTGGCGATCACCGCCAGGAAGTTGCCCTCCTTGGGAGAGGGGAGTCCGGGCAGCGAGGACTGGGTGGGGTGGGTAAAGCCGATGCAGTCAAAGGCGATCGAGGCCACGATCGGCTCGTTGGAGGCCACCGATCCCACGTAGCGGGTGCTCCCCACCAGACCCATCTCCTCCAGGTCGAAGCCCACGAAGCGCACCGTGCGATCGAAGCTGCGGGTGGAGAACAGCCGCGCCAACTCCAGCACCGCCGCCACCCCGGAGCTGTTGTCGTCCGCGCCGCCATAGAAGGCGTCGAAGTGGGCGCCGATGAGGATGATCTCGTCGGGCCGGGTGGTCCCCGTCTTCTCCGCGATCAGGTTGGTGGTGCTCAACAGCCCGTCCTCGGTGACCTGGGTGGTCACCGTGTAGCCCAGCGCCTCGAAGCGGGATCGCATCAGGTCCCGGGAGGTCTCGCGGGTCAGGTGGCAGAAGCGCTCGGTCACGTTCCCCAATTGCGCGCAGTCGATTGGGGTGTCCGCCAGATGGGCGTTGGAGAAGGCGGTCACGGTGGCCATCAGCGAATCCCCGTCCACCTCGTTCGCCAGGGCGGTCAGGGCCACCAGGTCCGCGTCCACCAGGGTGGGCGCCGCGCAACCCCACAGCGGCAACAGCGCCAGCAGCAGCCGCCTCACAGCACCACCCCCAGCGAGACCAGACCCAGCCGCACCCGGCTGGTGGCGCCGGGGGGCGAGAGGGTGGTGCCCACGCTTAGCTCCGCCACCGAGACGGTGAAGGCCGCCCAGCGAAAGCGCAGCGGGGCGGCGGTGAAGCCTACATAGAGGCCGCCCACCCGCTGCTGTTCGAGCAGATAGACGTCCTCCGGCATCTGGGCCCGGTCCCAGCCGATGGCGGTCAGCCCGCTGAGGCCCACTTCCGGTCCCACCACCGGTTCCCAGAACCCGATCCGGGTGCGCAGCTGCACCTGCCCGAAGATCTCGCCCGCCACGAACACCCCGCCAATCGGCCCCGCCGAGTTCGGGATTCCGGCGCGGAAGCCCACCCCCACCCGCAGCGGCGCCTCGTCTCCCTGCTCCGCGCCAAGGCCGCGGTGGTAGGCCAGCTCCAGGGCATGCACCCCGGGGCCGGCGCGGAAGAAGCCGCCGTAGGTCAACGAACTGTAAGAGGTGGAGAGCTCGTGCCGGACCTGGCCCCAGGCGGGCAGGGTCCAGGTCAGCAGCCACAGGGTCAGTGCCAGACGCATGGGGCGCGCACCCTAGCATCCGCGTGCCCCGCCCCCAGGGCGCAGAGCCCCTGCACTGCTGGTTGCTAGGCGCACGAACGAGCTGCTGAGGTGGCTCAACCTTCCGAAAGGATGAAAGAAACCGCCCGCGGGCGCGGCTGGAAATTTCCGCGCCTCGGGCATTGTCCTTCTCGCTTGCGACGAAGGCGTGGGTGGGGTGAAGGTCCGCGCAATCGGGGCGTCAGTCGGGCCCAGCAGCAGCATTCACCTTTCAAGATGGAGCTCTTCATGAAGAAGCAGATTGTGGTGGCACTGGCGATGGTTGCGATGGCGACTGGCTGCGCGACGCGCAGTGGCACCGGCGCGCTGCTCGGTGCGGGCACCGGCGCCGCGGTGGGC
>JALYOC010000083.1 GCA_030857095.1 Myxococcota bacterium
CTCCTGGCCCCTGCGCTGGATCGCCGGCTGGGCCGCCACCAAGGCGCTGCTGGAGGTGGCCGGGGTGCTGGGCCTGGCCAGCCTGGCCGCGTCCGCCCGCCACCCGGCGATCCTCTATCTGCACGTGGAGCTGGTGGGCTTCGTCACCGGCGGACTGCTGCTGGTGACCTCCGCCCGGGGCAAGAGGAGCTCCGCGTTCCACTGGAGCCACCACCTGGGGTTGGCGGTGATGGTCCTGGGGTTGGGCCTGACCAGCCTGGTGGCGATGGGGATGTTGCCGACTGCGGGCTGGATGATCCTCTCCCTGTGGCTGGCGTTGGCCGGAGGCGTGGCCATCCTGCTGGCGGGGCTGGGGTTCGCGATCACCGGTCCCCACCGGGAGGCTGCTACAGTCCGGGCCCATGGCGTCCAAGTCGCGAGTCGGAGAGCTGCTGCTCAAGGCCAGGGTGATTGACGAGCTGCAGCTGAGGTCGGCGCGCGCCCGGCTGGATCAGTGGGGCGGACGGATCGGCAAGGTGATCACCGACATGGGCCTGGCGGACGAGGACACCATCACCGCCACCATCGCCAAGGCCATGGGCCTGCAGCAGGTCCAGCTGGGGCACCTGCCCCGGGACCCCACTGCCCTTGCCCGCCTCGACGTACGCTTCGCCGAAGAGCACGCGGTGTTCCCGATGGCGCTCAAGGACAACGGCAAGACGCTGGTGCTGGCGATGGCCGACCCCACCGACCTGGAGCTGATGGACGCGGTGGCCTCCCGGGCCCGGACCCGCATCTCACCGGTGGTGGCGGGAGAGACGGAGATCGAACACGCCATCCTCCGCTACTACCGCAACCAGGATCCTGCAGCCGGCGCCGCGCCCCGCGCCCGCCAGGCGATCCGCCGCGCCACCCAGGAGGTGGAGCCGGCCGGAGCCGACGACGGGGAGGAGTTCAAGATCGTCGACATGAGCGGCAAGACGATGATCAAGCACCTGGCGGAGCTGGAGGGAGGTCCCACCGATCCGGCGGGAATGCCTCCCCTGGCCGCCCGGCCCGGACCTCCGGTCCCCTCCTCCCGCACCTCGGACTTGCTGGACGAGATGATGGCCCCCGCCGCCTCCGCCGCCCTCACCGCCGAGGAGCGCACCCGGCTGGAGTCGCTGCGGGTCAACCAGGAGAAGAGCGGGGTGATCGTCCGCGCCCTGGCCGCCCTGCTGGTGGAGAAGGGCTACGCCACCGCCAAGGATGTGGCGACGCGCCTCAAGCTCTAGCGATAGCCTGGGGACATGAATCCCAACCCTTCCGCCCTCGAGGGCGCCTCCGAGCTCTACGTCCGCCAGAGCCACGAATTGGCCGAGCTGTTCGGCTTCGAGACCCGGAACAAGTACGCGATCACCACCCCGGATCGGACCCAGGTGGCCTTCGCCGCCGAGCAGCAAAGAGGGATCCTGGGCTTTCTGCTGCGGCAGTTCCTGGGCCACTGGCGCCCGTTCGAGATCCACTTCATGTGCCCCGATCGTCGGCCGCTGTTCCGGGCGGTGCACCCCTTCCGGTTCCTCTTCCAGCGGCTGGAGGTGTTCGACGCCGGGGGCCGCGCCCTGGGCGCGATCCAGCAGCGCTTTGCCCTGCTCACCAAGCGCTTCGACGTGCTGGGGCCAGGAGGAGAGGTGTTGCTGGAGATGCGGTCCGGACTATTCAAGCTGTGGACCTTCCCCTTCTTCCGGGGCGAGGAGCAGCGCGCGGTGATCGAAAAGAAGTGGGGCGGGGCCCTGGGCGAGCTGTTCACCGACAAGGACAACTTCCGCGTCCGCTTCCAGGGCAGGCTCACTGCTGCGGAGCGGACCCTGATTCTCGCGGCCGCCATCTTTGTTGATCTGCAGTACTTCGAGCGCAAGGCCGGGTAGCGAAGCCGAGGGTGTTCGAGGCGGTTTGCAACGGTCTACGACCCCGGGGCTGCTGCAATCCTGGGCCAGGCCTGCGGTCTGGCCGACGGTAGCCTCCTCCCGATTCGGGGAGTCGATCCCAGGTTCGCCCGGGCGGCGCCACCCCGAGGCGGCACGCGCGGCCCCCGCCGACTCCAGGGCAATCGCCCCCACCGCCGCGCATGACCAGCTTGTGGGATGCCCCAACCGGGCGATGTAGCCGAGGTCCCGTGTCGCGATCCGCTCCAGACGGCGCGGCCGACACAAAGGAAGGCGCGATGTCCAGCCCGCGGCCGTTGTGCGAGGAGATTGAGGAGCAGGAGTACCGGCTGCTCCAGCTGGTGGCCGATCCCGACCAGCCTGGGCTGACCACCCTGCAGGAGGTGGTGTTCGCCCTGGAGCGGCTGCGCCACCGGGCAGCCGACCTCCAGACCGCCAACTCACTGCGCGCGGACCTGATCGCCCGGCGCCGCAACGGGTTCACCCCCGCCCCGGCGCCGGATCCCGGCGCACCGCTCAGTCCCTGACCGCTACGCCTTGGGGGCCTCGGACCACAGCACCAGATCTCCGCGGTGCAGGTATTCCCCGTCGGAGAAGGCGCCGTAGAAGTCGGTGAGCACCGCGTCGAAGTCCTGGTAGCGCAGCTCGTTGCGATCCTGGGTCATCTTGTCGAAGATCGGATCCAGCTTGGAGGGGATGTCGTGGTTCACCTCCGAGGGCATCGGCGAGCGCCGCCCGGGGAGCTGCCCGGTGAGCATCTCGTAGAGGAGGATTCCCAGGGCGTATACGTCCGCTGAGGGGCCGGGGACCTTGGTTCGGTTCATCACCTCCGGCGCCGCGTAGGCCATCCCGCCGGTGCCCACGAACACCTGGGGCATCCCCTTGGTCTGGTCCACCTCGATCACCCGGGCCAGCCCGAAGTCCGCCACCTTGGCGTTCCCAAAGGCGTCGAAGAGCACGTTCTCCGGCTTGAGGTTCTGGTGCACCAGCCCCTGCTGATGGGCGGCGCGCAGCCCGTAGGCCAACTGCAGGAACCAGCGCAGGGTCTGGGGCACCGCCAGCCCCTTGCCGTCCGCCTGATCCAGCCGCTCCCGCAGCGAACCTTTGCACAGCTCCATCACGAAGTAGGGGCGGCTGCCGTCCAGGCTCTGGTCCAGCACCGAGACCACGCCCGGGTGACGGACCGCGGCCTGCGCGCACAGCTCCTTCTTCAGCCGCTTGAGCACCTCCGTCTTCTGCAGGAAGGAGAAGTACCCGAAGATGTCCTTGAGCTCCTTGAGGCACACCTCCAGGCCCAGCGCGTTCTGCCGGCCCTTGAAGGCCGTGCCCAGCGGCCCCGACCCCACCGCGTCGAAGCGCACGTAGCGACCGTCGTCGGCGGTGGCGTTGCCCGCCGAGCCGACCGGCGAGACTGCGGGAGCAGCAGAGGTGTTGGAGCGGGGGGAGGGAGGCATGGGCTGTCCGAACTGCGAGGTGTTGGAGGGGTTGAGGGCGGGGCTGAGCGGCAAGCCGGAGTCGATTGGCTCGTCGCTCCCGGGTACGCGGGGCGGGGACAGCTCGTGGTCGGTGTGCAGCCCCTCCTCGGGAGGCGGGGTGTGCTCCTCCGCCTCGTCCTCAGGGGGTGGCGGCGGCGCCAGGGGCTCCTCGTCCGCGAAGCCCATCCGGGCCAGGGAGGTGCTGTCGGTGTTCTCCTGGGGCAACAGCTGCTCCTCGAAGAACTCCCCCACCTCGCTGTCGAACTTGTCGGTGAAGTCCCCCTCCACCACCCGCTCGCCGTTGTCGGTCAGCTTGAGCTGTGCCTCCCGATCCATGGCGATGTAGTGGAACTTGCGGAGGAAGAAGAAGTAGCGGTCGAACTCCAGCGAGACCGAAGGTTCCAGGGCTGCCTTCACTTCGGCGAGCTTGTTGGAGCGTCCGTTCTTGATGTTCTCGCGGAGGTTCTTGAGGATGAACAGCGCCTCGCCGCTGACGGTGTCTCGTTTGATGGCCGGGGGCATTTGCAGTGCGAAGTTATAGGCGGGAGTGGCCCCCCAGGTCGATGCCCCCCTTGCCGGGGGCCCGGCCGACCTACTTGATCCGCAGCAGCTGCTTGACCGTCTCCAGCACTTCCACGAAGCGGACCGGCTTGCGCAGGTAGATGTCCACCCCCAGCTCCAGGGCGCGCTCCTGCGCTTCCTTGCCTCCGGCGGAGATGGCGATCACCGGGATCGCCTTCAGCGAGTCCTCCCGGCGGATCTTCTCCACCAGCGCGAACCCGTCCATCACCGGCATGTAGAGGTCGGTCATCACCAGGTTGAAGCGCTTCTCCAGCAGCTGCTTGAGCGCGTTGTGCCCATCCGGCGCGAAGTGGACCTCCAGCGGGACCTTCCCGCCCAGGGTCCCGGTGGCCAGCTTCTTGAGCACGTAGCTGTACATCTCGATGATGTGGGGGTTGTCCTCCACGATCAGGACGCGGAAACCCTCTGGCGGCAACGCCGCGAGGTCCACCGTCCGGCTCTCGGTTCCAGAATTCAAGATGCGATCCAGCTTCTGCTTGTCCGCGTCACGCTCGACACGAAACCCAATCCCGCCACGATCATCGCCCCTTTGGCTTCGCAACCAACTGACGCGCCCGACGATTTCTAGCGGATCCAGAAGCCCGGGAAAAGAAAGCCGCAACGCTACCTGCGATCCGGGGTCGAAAGTCCGGTCCGTCTGCACGAACAATCCGGTGGCGCAGAGGTTCTCGGTGGCGTCCCCTCCCCGCACCCCATCGCCATAGTCCACCCGCAGGATGAGCTTCACCCGCGGGTACTGCCGACGCTCGTCCGTGGGGTCCTCCCTCCAAAAACCCTAGCTCCCTCGCGAGGATAGCTTCGTGGGTTTTCATTGACAACGAACCGGGTAGCACCTACGAACCGCGCCCGCCATGGCGCTGTTCACCCCCGAAGAGCAGAAGCGCTTCGACGCGGGGATCGCCGAGATCCTCACCCACTACCCTGTTGATCGGAAGAGCGCCGCCATGTTGCCGGCTCTGCGTCTCCTCCAGTCGATCAAGGGATGGCTCCCGCCGGAAGGCATGGAGTCGGTGGCTTCGAAGCTGGAAGTGACCAAGGAACGCGCGTACGAGGTTGCGACCTTCTACGTGATGTTCCACACCGAGAAGCCGGGGAGGTACACGGTGGATGTGTGCACCAACCTCTCCTGCTCACTCTGGGGAGCGGAGAAGGTCCTCTCCCATCTGGAGAAGAAGCTGGGCCTCAAGGCCGGCGAGCGCAACAGCAAGTTCCTCCTCCGTGAGACCGAGTGTCTCGCCTCCTGCGGCACCGCCCCGTGCCTTCAGGTCAATGAGGAGCACCACGAGAACCTCAGCCTCGCGAAGGTCGACGAGATCTTCTCCCGGCTGAGCTGAGAGACACCCCGCCCATGATCCAGGTCGAGAAGGTCATCACCAAGAACTGGGGCAAGCCCAACTCCCACACCCTCGCGGAGTACAAGCGGGGCGGTGGCTACGGCGCTTTGGAGAAGGCGTTGAAGATGACGCCGGCCCAGGTGACCGACGAGGTCAAGCGCAGCAACCTGCGCGGCCGCGGCGGCGCCGGCTTCCCCACCGGGCTCAAGTGGAGCTTCGTCCCCAAGGACAGCCCCAAGCCCAAGTACCTGGCGGTCAACGGCGACGAGTCCGAGCCGGGCACCTTCAAGGACCGCTACATCCTGGAGAACGACCCCCACATGATGCTGGAGGGGATCGCCATCGCCTGTTACGCGCTGGATGCCCACCAGTGCTACGTGTACCTGCGGGGGGAGTTCAAGAAGCAGGCGGAGGTCACCGAGGCCGCCATCCAGGAGGCGTACCGGGCGGGGATCTTCGGCAAGAAGGTCCTGGGCACCGACTTCCAGCTGGACGTGTACCTGGTCCGCGGCGCCGGCGCCTACATCTGCGGTGAAGAGACCGCGCTGATCGAATCGCTGGAGGGGAAGAAGGGCTGGCCCCGCCTCAAGCCGCCCTTCCCGGCGGTGGTGGGGCTGTTCGGGGCCCCCACGGTGGTGAACAACGTGGAGACCCTGGCCAACGTCCCGGCGATCATCGCCAACGGCGCGGAGTGGTTCTCCAAGATGGGCACCGACAAGTCAGGCGGCACCCGGCTGATCTGCCTCTCCGGCACGGTGAACCGCCCCGGGGTGTACGAGGTGCCGATGCACTGCACCTTCAACCAGCTGATCTACGACGAGACCCTGGGCCAGGGGATGCCGGCGGGCCGCACGCCCAAGGCGGTGATCCCGGGCGGCTCCTCGGCGCCGGTGATGACCATCGACGAGTTGGACACCGCGATGGAGTTCGAGGCCCTCAAGGCCAAGCAGAACATGGCGGGTTCGGGCGGGGTGATCGTGATGGACGATCGGACCTGCCTGGTGCGGTCGCTGTGGCGGGTGGCGCGGTTCTACGCCGAGGAGTCCTGCGGCCAGTGCACCCCCTGCCGGGAGGGGACCCCCTGGCAGACCCGCATCTTGCGCAAGATCGAAGAGGGCCGGGGCGTGAAGGGGGACGTAGAGCTGCTGCTGAAGGTGGCCTCCTCCATCGCCCCCTACCCGCCGATCGGCCTGGGCAACACCATCTGCGCCCTGGGAGACGCGGCGGCGCTGCCGGTGCACTCCTTCGTCACCAAGTTCCGGGCCGAGTTCGACGCCCACATCGATCAGAAGCGCTGTCCCTACGGCGACCATCCCTGGGGTCACTTCGGCGGGGGTCGGTCGTGAACGTAGAGCTGGTGCTGTTCTTGGTGTTCGCGCTGTGCACGGTGATCTCCGCCGGGCTGGTGCTGGGCTCGCGCAGCCCGATCAACTCGGCGATGTCGCTGGTGGCGACCTTCTTCTTCCTGGCCGGCATCTACGTGCTGCTGTGGGCCCACACCATCGCGGTGCTCCAGGTGCTGGTCTACGCCGGCGCGATCATGGTGCTGTTCCTGTTCGTGATCATGCTCCTCAACCTCCACGACGTGGGGCTGGGCGGGGGGCGGATCACCCTGGGGAAGATCGCCGGCGGGGTGGCCGCGGTGGGGCTGCTGGTGGTGCTGTTGTACGCGGTGGCGCAGTCCAGCCTCCCCGCGGCGCCGTTCGACGTGCTCCGCCAGTCCACCTTCGGCACCCTGGCCCAGGTGGGCAAGGTGGTCTACACGCAGTGGCTGCTGCCCTTCGAGGCGGTGTCCGTGCTGCTGCTGGTGGCCATCGTGGGCGCGGTGGTCGTCGCGAAGTCCAGGATCTAGGAGCGAGACCATGAACGGCGTTCCGATCAACTACTACCTGTACCTGGCCGCGGTGCTGTTCTCGATGGGGATGTTCGGCGTGCTGGTGCGCCGCAACGCCCTGGTGGTGTTCATGAGCATCGAATTGATGCTCAACGCCGCCAACCTGACCTTCCTGGCCTACGCCCGGCAGCGGGCCAGTGACGTCGGTCACATCTCGGCGTTCTTCGTCATCGCAGTGGCGGCGGCCGAGGCGGCGATTGGCCTGGCCATCGTGATTGCCGTCTTCCGCAACCGCGGCACCCTCAACATCGACGAAATCCGGACCCTGAAGCACTAGGCCCCCCTGCCCATGGAAGACTCCCTTCGCCAGTTCTTTATGACCTCGCCGGCGCCGCTGCAGACCCTGGCGCCGTCGGTGTGGTTGATCATCGGCTTCCCCCTGCTGGGCGCGCTGATCTGCGGCGTGTTCGGCAAGTGGCTGGGCCGCGCCAACACCGGCCTGATCGCCTGCTGTGCGGTGGGGGCCTCGCTGCTGCTGAGCATCCTCTCCTACTGGGCGGTCAACGACCCCAACACGGTGACCGGCTCCCAGCACGCGTTCGAAAACTTCCGCTACGCGTTTGGCCACGACTACGGCACCTGGTTCCAGGTGGGCAGCTTCCAGGTCCGCTTCGGCCTGTGGGTGGACCACCTCAACGGCCCGATGCTGCTGGTGATCACCGGGGTGGGGCTGCTGATCCACATCTACTCCACCAGCTACATGAGCCACGACGCCGGGTACTGGCGCTACTTCGCCTACCTGAACCTGTTCGTGGCGATGATGCTGGTGCTGGTGCTGGCGGACAACCTGGTCCTGCTGTTCGTGGGCTGGGAGGGCGTCGGCTTCTGCAGCTACCTGCTGATCGGCTTCTGGTACACCGACCCGGCCAAGGCCTGGGCGGGCCGCAAGGCGTTCATCACCAACCGGATCGGCGACTTCGCCTTCCTGATCGCCGCCTTTTTGCTGGTGCTGCTCTCCGACGCCTACTCCCGCCAGGCCACCGAGGCCAACGCGGCCGGCGGGCGGATTGATCGTCACCGGCTGGGCGTGGTGGTCACCACCGGGCCGCTGAACTTCAAGGCCATCGACAACATGGCCCGGGGCCTGGGCACCACCCTGGGCAACGGCCCCAAGATGTCCCTGGACACTGTGATCCAGGAGGGACCGCTCAAGGGCCGCGCGGTGCAGGGGGTGGTGACCGCCATCCTGCTGCTGTTCCTGCTGGGCGCGGCGGGCAAGAGCGCGCAGCTGCCGCTGTACGTCTGGCTGCCGGACGCCATGGCCGGTCCCACCCCGGTCTCGGCGCTGATCCACGCCGCCACCATGGTGACCGCCGGGGTGTACCTGTTCTGCCGGATGGCCTCCCTGCTGGTGCTCTCGCCTCCGGCGATGGCCACGGTGGCGATCATCGGCGCGCTGACCGCGCTGATCGCCGCGCTGATCGCCTTTGCGCAGGACGACATCAAGAAGGTGCTGGCCTACTCCACCGTCTCCCAGCTGGGCTTCATGTTCATGGGCGTGGGGATGGGCGTGTTCTGGGCGGCGATGTTCCACCTGGTCACCCACGCCTTCTTCAAGGCCTGCCTGTTCCTGGGCGCCGGGTCGGTGATGCACGGCAACGCCGAGGAGACGGACATCAAGAAGCTGGGCGGGGTCCGCAAGGAGATGCCCTGGACCTGGCTGACCTTCGCCATCGCCACGGTGGCGATCACCGGGGTGCTGCCGCTGTCCGGCTTCTTCTCCAAGGACGCCATCCTCCACGGCGTCCACGGCACCCACCTGCACGGGCTGGAGTGGGTCACCAACTTCGTGTGGATCATCGGCCTGGTGACCGCGTTCTGCACCGCCTTCTACATGTGGCGGCTGTACATCCTCACCTTCGAGGGCAAGCGGTCCCCGGAGGCGAAGATCCCCCACGCCCACGAGAGCAGCGCGGCGATGGTGATCCCGCTGGGGGTGCTGGCCTTCTTCTCGGTGTTCGCCCTGATCTGGGGCCTGCACCTGATGACCTCCCCCTCCACCGGGAAGGCCCAGGCGGTCTTCGAGAACTTCCTGGCGCCGATCTTCGTCAACGCGGACCGGATCATCCAAGGCACCGGCAACCTGGTCCGGCACGACAGCCCGCTGCTGACCGCGTATGTGGTGGCGATCCTGATCGCCTGGGCCGGCGCGGGGCTGGCGGCGGTGATGTACTTCCGCTTCTTCCCCGCCTGGCGCGCGGCCGGCAAGCCGGCGCCGGCGTTCGCCTCCATGGCGCGCGGGTTCGCTGTCGCCAAGTTCAAGGTGGACGAACTCTACGAGCTGGTGATCATCAATCCCATCAAGTGGAGCGCCAAGCTCCTCTACCGCGTGGTCGACTCCTTGTTGATCGACACGCTCATGGTGCGCGGCGTGGCCTGGGTGACCTACCAGACCGGCGCGGTGCTCCGTTACTTCCAGACAGGTGACGCGCAGGGCTACGCCGCGGTGATGGTGGTGGCGCTCCTGGCCGGTGTCGCCTACGCCGTGTGGGGCCTCGGCCGATGAACTTCTTTGATTCCCACCTGACCTCGCTGGTCATCTTCCTGCCGCTGCTGTTCGCGGCGCTGCTGGCCTTCCTGCCAAACGCCGAGCGCGGGCAGCTGCGCGCGGTGACCCTGATCGGGATGTTGCTGGATCTGGTCTTCGCCGCCTGGATGTACCTGAAGTTCGAACCGGCGGGCGCCGAGTTCCAGCACGAGTACCGGGTCCGCTGGCTGGACGACTTCGGGATCAGCTACCACGTGGGCGTGGACGGGCTGGCGGTCAGCCTGATCCTGCTCACCGCGGTGCTGGGGCCGCTGGTGGTGATGGCCTCCTGGAGCTTCGTGCAGGAGCGGACCAAGGAGTTCCACATCGCCCTGCTGGTGCTGCAGGTGGCGATGCTGGGGGCGCTGTCCTCGCTGGACGTGGTGCTGTTCTACGTCTTCTGGGAGGCGATGCTGATCCCGATGTACCTGCTGATCGGCGTCTGGGGTTCGGAGGAGCGGCAGATGGCCGCGATGAAGTTCTTCCTCTACACCCTGGCCGGTTCGCTGCTGATGCTGGTGGCGATCATCGCGCTGTACCTGATCGCCCAGCCTTCGGGTTCCCGGTCCTTCGACTACGCCACCATCTACAACGCCCTGGTGGGCGCGAACCGCGAGCTGTCCGCCTGCATGGCCGCCGGCGCCAGCTCCCCGCTCTGCACCAACCTCTCGCCGATGGCGCTGACCCTCAAGAGCTGGGGTCCGTGGATGTTCGCCGCCTTCGCGCTGGCGTTCGCGATCAAGGTCCCGATGTTCCCGGTGCACACCTGGCTGCCGGACGCCCACGTCCAGGCCCCGGTGGCCGGGTCGATCATCCTGGCCGGGGTGATGCTGAAGATGGGCACCTTCGGCTTCTGGCGCTTCGCCATCCCCCTCTTCCCCTCGGTGGCCCGCGAGGCCAGGCCGCTGCTGGCCGCGCTCTCGGTGATCGGGATCGTCTACGGGGCACTGATGTGTCTGGCCCAGCGGGACATCAAGAAGCTGATCGCCTACTCCTCGGTCTCCCACCTCGGCTACTGCATGCTGGGGATCATGGCCATGACCCTGGAGGGCGCGTCCGGCTCCGCCTACCAGATGCTGAACCACGGGGTGTCCACCGGCGCCCTCTTCCTCCTCTTCGGCATGCTCTACGAGCGCCGCCACACCCGGCTGATGTCCGACTACGGCGGGATTGCCTCGGTGATGCCGGTGTTCGCGGTGGCCTTCGTGGTGATCACCTTCTCCTCGATCGCCGTCCCCGGGACCAACGGCTTCATCGGAGAGTTCCTGGTGCTGCTGGGCACCTTCAAGAGCTCGCTGTGGATGGGCTTCGGGGTGCTGGCCACCACCGGCGTGATCCTGGGCGCTGCCTACATGCTGTGGATGGTGCAGCGGGTGTTCTTCGGGCAGCTGACCCACCGGGAGAACGCGCACCTCACCGACATGAACTGGCGGGAGCTGGCCACCGTGGCCCCCTTCGTGGTCCTGGTGCTGGTGATGGGCCTGATGCCCCAGCCGTTCCTGGATCGCCTCAACCCCGCGGCGGACCGCTTCGTGGACCGCTTCAACGTCGGCGCCCGGGACAGCCGGATCACCGACGCCGAGGTGCGGATGGTGGTGGCGCAGCTGCCTCCCCGCGCCGCGCAGCCGGTCCCCGGGGCGCAGCGCCCGCTGGGGCTGGGAAACGTCCAGCCGGTCCCCCTCTCCGCGCCGCTGCGTCCGGCGGCCCCTGCCCCTTCGGCCCCGGTGGCGGATCCCCACGCCGGCCACAACCACTGAGCCTTTCTTTTTCGAGCTGACGCCCACCATGTTCACCATTCCCAGCATCACGGCTGCAGACTTCGGACCGTTGATCCCCGCCATCTTGTTGCTGGTGGGCGCGATCATCGTGCTGCTGTCGGAAGTGTTCCTCTCCACCGCCTCCCGCTCCTACCAGTCGGTGCTCACTGCCCTCTTCGGCACGGCCGGGGCGGTGATCGCGGTGGGCGCGGTGGGCGAGGCCCCCCGCAAGGTGTTCATGGGCTTCGCGGTCAGCGACTCCTTCTCCAGCCTGATCACCGCGGTGATCTGCGTGGGGCTGGTGCTGGCGGCGCTGGTGGCCCGCGGCTACCTCCACGACCGGCACTCCGAGCGCGGTGAGTTCTACGCGCTGATGATGTTCGGAGCGGCGGGGATGAGCCTGCTGTCCATCTCCAATGAGCTGATCACCCTGTTCATCAACCTGGAGGTGCTGAGCATCGCCACCTACGCGTTGACCGCGTACCTGCGGCGGGGGGCCCGCTCCACCGAGGCGGGGTTCAAGTACTTCATCCTCGGGGCCTTCTCCTCGGCGATCCTGCTCTACGGCGCCGCCCTGCTCTACGGCGCCACCGGCACCACCCACCTCTCGGAGATGGCCGGCCCGCTGGCCGACGCCTTCCAGAGCAGCCGCGCCCTGGTCTACGCCGGGGTGTTCCTGGTCGGCGCCGGGCTGGCCTTCAAGGTGGCCGCGGTCCCCTTCCACATGTGGACCCCGGACGTATACGAGGGCGCCCCCACCCCGGTGACCGCCTTCATGAGCGCCGGGGTGAAGGCCGCGGCCTTCGCCGCCCTGGTGCGGGTGTTCCTCTCCTTCTCCCCCGGGATGCCGGACGCGCCGCTGCTGGAGCTGTTCGCCACCCTCTCGCTGCTGACGATGATCGTCGGCAACCTGCTGGCGATCCCGCAGCGCAACGTGAAGCGGATGCTGGCCTACTCCTCCATCGCCCACGCCGGCTACGTGCTGGCGGGCGTGGCCGCGTTGTTCGTCACCGGGGCCGGCGAGGCCGGGTTCCGGGTGATCGGCACCATGGAGATGCACAACGCGGCGCAGGCGGCGGTTCGCAGCGACGCGCTCAAGGGCATCCTCTTCTACCTGCTGGCCTACACCGTGACCGGGGTGGGCGCGTTCGGGTTGATCGCCGCCCTGGAACGCCGCGAGGACGAGGACCGGGGCACCGCCTGGGACCTGGAGCGCTTCGCCGGGCTGGCCCAGCGCAAGCCGGGCTGGGCGCTGGCGATGGCGGTGTTCATGCTGTCTTTGGGCGGCATCCCCCCCACCATCGGCTTCTTCGGCAAGCTGTACATCTTCCGCGCCGCGATCGACGCGGGCATGACCGGGCTGGTGGTGGTGGGCGTGCTCACCTCCGCGGCCAGCGTGTACTTCTACCTGCGGGTGGTGGTGTACATGTACATGCGCCCCTCGGCGGAGGGCGCGGTGGCCCACACCTCCCACTGGTCCACCGAGACCGCCCTGGTGCTGTCCACCGCGGCGGTGGTGGTGCTGGGGATCCTCCCCGGTCCGGTCACCGGCTGGCTGGCGATGGGCGGCTCGCTGTTCGGGCTTTAGCCCGCCATGGGTGACCCAGCCGAGGGCGGAGTGGACAAGAAGCGCGCGCCGCGGTGGCGCGCGGCGGTGGCGGCCTTCGGGAAGCCGGCGGCCGCGACGATGTTCTTCTTCGGGTTCGGCTCCGGGCTGCCCTTCCTGCTGGTGGGCTACTCGGTCTCCACCTGGCTGCGCGACGAGGGCACCCCTCTTCGCTACATCGGGCTGATCAGCTACGCGGCGCTCTTCTACACCCTCAAGTTCCTGTGGGCCCCGCTGCTGGATCGCCTCCCGGCGCCGCTGGTGGGCCGACTGGGCCGGCGGCGCGGCTGGCTGCTGCTCTCGCAGCTGCTGGTGGCGGGCGCGGTGGCGGCGATGGCGCTGACCGGACCGCAGGGAGACCTCTCGCTGTTTGTGTCCCTGATCGGCCTGGCCGCCCTGGCCGGCGCCACCCAGGACACGGTGGTGGACGCCTACCGGATCGAGATCGCCCCGGTGGAACTGCAAGGGGCCCTGGCCGCCACCTACACCCTGGGCTACCGGCTGTCGCTGTTGGCCAGCGGCGCGGGGGTCCTGTACCTGGCGGAGTTCTCCGGCTGGAAGGTGGCGTACCTGTCGATGGCGGCGCTGATGCTGGCACCGATAGGCGCCACCCTGCTGGCCCGTGAACCCCAGGTGGAGGTGGACCGCACCTCCAGCCTGACCGCGACGTTTACCGGCCCCTTCCTGGAGTTCTTCCGGCGAAACGGCTGGGTGCTGGCGCTGGCGCTCTTGGCCTTCGTGGGCCTGTTCAAGCTGCCGGACCAGATGCTGGGGGTGATCGCCGGGCCCTTCTACCTGGACAGCGGCTTCAACAAGGCAGAGATCGCCACCGTCTCCAAGCTGTACGGGGTGTGGATCGGCATCGCCGGAGCGTTCCTGGGCGGGGTGGCCATCGCCGGCTGGGGGATCCGGATCCCGCTGGTGATCGCCGCGGTGGCGGTCTCGCTGTCGAATCTCTTGTTCATCGTGATGTCGGTGTTCCCCGGCCAGAGTTGGGCGTTCATGGTCACCATCTCCGGGGACAACCTGGCCCAGGGATTTGCCGGCACCACCCTGGTGGCCTTCATGTCCGGGCTGGCCAACAAGCACTACACCGCCACCCAGTACGCGCTGCTCAGCTCGCTGGCCAACCTCCCCGGCCGGCTGATCGGCGGGCTCTCCGGCTTCATGGTCGAGGCCTGGGGCTACACCGGGTTCTTCGTCTTCAGCACTGTCTCGGTGGTCCCCACCCTGGTGGTGATGGCCTGGCTGTGGCCGAAGGTGGGCCGGGAAGTGGCAGCGACAGAGAAGGCCGCCGGCTAGCTTCGGGCGGGCGGACCGCGGACCGGGGATGGCAGCCCATCCTGCTGCTCCAACGGTTCTGCCTCGGGAAAGTCGATCCGGTCCAACTGCTGCAGCGCCACCGAGAACATCAAGAACAGGCTCTTCAGCTGGTCCAGGTCCTTGATCACCCCCGGGCTGACGAAGCTCAGATGGTCCACCCCTTCAGGCAGGCCCTGTCCGAAGAGGGCCGGAGTCCCGCGCTGAATCTCGAAGGTGACGTGCGGCTGACGCAGCAGCAGTGACCGCAGCCGGGGATGGCCCAGGAGCGCCCGGACCTTCGCCTCCTGGTTGGTCTTGATCACGAAGGCGGCGTCGAACTCCGGATCGCCGATGGTCACGTCCTGGAACCCCAGCCAGCGGGCCAGCGGGCTGAACAGGTGCGCGCGGCCGACCGAGAAGTGGAAGCCTTCCGGATTCTCGAAGGGCGCCACCAGCCGGGTAAAGGGGGTGCTGCTCTTGCCGTTGGAGACGGCTCCCCTGGGATGAACCTCAGGCCCGCGGCACCAACCCTTGCTCGCGCAGGGCGGCGATCGTCTCCCGAACCCCCTCCTCCAGCAGGGTGGGCACGAAGCCCAGCTCCCGGACGGCCTTGGAGGCGTCCACCCGCACGTTCCAGAGCAGGAACTGCAGCTGCCCGCGGGCGATCAGCGGACGGAACCCGAAGGTGCGGGCCAGGGGGGCGCTGACTTCGGCCAGGGCGCGCAGGGCCAAGGCTGGACCGACCGGCGGCACCTTCAGCCCCGGGACCTGGGCGGCGATGGCCCGCGCCAGCTCCAGATTGGTGGCGTGGGTGTCGGCGACCAGGAAGCGTTCTCCGCTCTGGCCGCGGTCGGCGGCGGCCAGGTGGACCGCGGTCACCCCCCGGACGAAGGCCAGCGCCATCCCACCGGGAGGAAGCAGCGGGACGCTTCGGTTCATCAGCTTGATGAAGAAGGAGTTGGTTCCCTCATGCACCGGGCCGGGGCCGTACACCGCGGCCGGGTTCACGTAGACCACCTCCAGGCCCTGCAGGCGGATCCGCTCTGCCTCCTGCTCGGCGGCCTGCTTTGAACGCTCGTAGGCGGTGTGCTTGGGGTGGGGATCCAGGTTGGACTCCACCAGGGTGCCGCCGGCGGGCGCGGCGAACACGTCCATGGTCGAGGTGTAGATCACCCGCTTGACCCCGGCGCGCAGCGCGGCGCTGAGGACGTTGACCGTCCCGCCCCGGTTCACCCGATCAAAGATCGAGTCATCCGCCTGCCACTGCTCGGGGATCCCCGCGGCGTGGAACACCCGCTCCACCCCCTGGCAGGCGGGCTCCAGGCTCTGCGGCACGGTGACGTCCCCTTCGATCAAGGTCACTTCGCTGGGGAGCAGCCGCCGGGCACGCTGGGGGGAACGGACCAGGGCCCGGACCTCGTGTCCGCGCTGGACCAGCGTCCGGGCCAGGTCGTTGCCGATGAGGCCGGTACCTCCGGTGACTAGAATCTTCATCCCCCCTTCTACTCCGGGTGGGGGCGATGGAACGGGTGACGGCGCGGCGCCCCCATGCCAGTCTCCCTGGGGGCTGGAACGCGTGGAACCCCGGATGATCAAAGGAGGAGCGGTGAGGAGGCTGTCCTGGATGTGCGCGCTGCTGCTGGCGTTGCTGCCACTCACGACGGCCTTCGCGCAGACCGACTCCTCCCGGCCGGCGGCCACCCGTCCGAAGAAGAAGAAGAAGAAGAAGCGCGCCCCGAAGCCCACGCCCCCACCTCCAGCGCCCGTCGAGGCCCCCGCCGCCTCACCCACCGACGCTCCGGTCGACGACCAGGGTCCCCAGTGGGAGACGGTGGACGAGGAGCCGCCCGAGGCGCCCCCGGCCAAGGTCGCCTCCCCGGCGCTGATCCCAGCGAAGAAGAAGCAGCAACAGCAGGCGGCGCTGGATCAGGCCCGGCTGGACGAACAGGTGAAGCTGCGGCGCACCCTGCTCACCGCCCATCAGGCGTTGGGGATCGCCACCTGGGCGGCGCTGGCCGGCACCGCGGTGGTGGGCCAGCTGGAGCTCAACGACAAGTACCGGCTGGGTTCACCCACCCCGGATCGCTTCGAGCTGCTGCACTTCGGACTGGCCATGGGCAGCACCGGGCTGTTCGCGGCCACCGGGCTCTTCGCCCTGCTGGCGCCCCGCCCCTATGAGCTGAGGTCCGGGTTCAGCACCAGCACCCTGCACCGGATCCTGGTGGGGATCGCCACCGCCGGGATGTTGGCCCAGGTCGGGCTGGGGCTGTACGCCCACCGGCTGGAGGGTGCGCTGGATCAGCGGGTGGTGACGCAGGCGCACCAAATCATCGGGTACGGTACGCTGGGGGCGCTGACGGTCGCCGCGGCCGTCCTCGTCTTCTGACCGGGCCCTCCTCGCTGATGACCTCGCTGGTTCTTCTCTCGTTGTGCAGCGCCCTGGTGGTGCAGGCGGCACCCCAGCCGACCTTCACCCTCAAGCGCGGCACCGTCTCCTACAAGATCATCCACAAGCTGCATGAGGTCACCGGAACCTCCCAGGCCGCCCGGGGGACCGCGAAGCTGCTGCGCGACAAGACCCTGGAGGTCCGGGCCTCGGTGCCAGTGGCGACCTTCGACTCCGGGAACGCCAACCGCGACGGGCACATGCTGGAGGCGGTGGAGGCGGCGCGGTTCAAGACGGTGGAGCTGCGCGCGCGCCTCCCCAACTTCCGGCTGCCGCCCAAATTTCCGGCCAAGGCCAGGATGAAGGTGCCGGCGCAGATCAGCTTCCACGGGGTCCAGCGCGAGGAGACGGTGGCGCTGGACATCACCTTCCAGGACGCGAAGCGGGTGGTGGTGAACGCGACTTTCACCGTCAGCCTGGAGGCCTACAAGGTGGAGCGGCCGTCGCTGATGTTCATCCAGATCAACGATCCAATGACTGTGGTCGCCGAGCTCCACTTCGAGAAGAGGCCATGAGCAGCCGACGGCTATTCCTGAAGCGGACGCTGCAGGGCAGCGCGGCCGCGGTGGCCGCGACCACCCTCCCCTCCACCGGCTGCATCCGGTTCATCGACCCGGCCCCGGTGGCCGACGTGGATCCGCCGGTGAACGGGAAGCTGGCGGTGGACCTGTCCCGCTTGCCGGAGCTGGCGCCGCTGGGCAGCGCGATCACCGTCCGGGCGCCGGGCATCGCCCCGGTGCTGCTGGCCCACTGGACCGACGGCCAGTACGTGGCGGTGGACAGCGTCTGCACCCACGCCGGCTGTCCGCTGGGCTTCTTCGAGAACGCCATCGAATGTCCCTGCCACGGCGCCCGCTTCGGCGCCGAAGGCGAGGTGCTGCGTCCGCCGGCGGTGCAGGGGCTGCGCAAGTACCCGGTCACCGTGGAGCTGGACCGGGTGGTGATCGATCTGTGGGCGGGCAGCGAGGGGTTCCCGGCGGTGAACGAGGGGCGGATCTTCTTCGCCTTCTCCCAGTTCCCGGAGCTGCGGACGGTGGGCAACTCGGTGGCCGGCACCCCGGAGGGGCTGGGCCGCCCGCTGGTGGTGGTGGCCGCGGCCGACGGCGGCTACGTGGCGCTGGACGCCACCTGCACCCATCTGGCCTGCACGGTGGCCTTCGATCCGGCCATCACCCAGCTGCGCTGCCCCTGCCACGGCAGCACCTTCAACCTCACCGGCGAGGCCACCCGGCCGCCCGCCACCCTGCCGCTGCGCCGCTTCACCGCCACCCACGACGCGGACGGGGTCACCGTCCACCTCGCCTGAGGTTCAGGCGTCATCCAGGGCGCCGGCGGTGATCCAGGTCTGGATCGCCTCCAGGTCCGCGGCCGGCAGCTCCCCGTTGCCGGTGACCGGGTCCACCGGCATCCGGTCCCCGGTGATGCTGCCGTCGCCCACCAGCTTGAGCCACAGGTAGCTCTGCTCGGGCTGACCGGCGACGATCAGGTTCCGGACCGGCTGCTGCGAGGAGGGCTGGAACAGCCGTGTGTAGAGGCCGTCCGCCAGCACGTCGAAGCCGCCGGAGGGGGTGGCCCCACCGTGACAGCCGCCGCAGCTGGCCTCCAGCAGCGGCCGGATCCGACCGCTCCAGGTGGCGCCGGTGCCCACCAGGTTCAGGCTGGCCGGATCTGCGCTGTAGGAGCAGTTCACGTAGTCGATTCCCCACCCCAGGTTCCAGGTGTCCGCCGCCGGATCCAGCCCCTCGATGAAGCACATCAGGGCCAGCATCTCGATGATCGACGGCGGCTGGTTGGCCAGCGGCATCCGGGTGCCGGGGACCAGCTCCCCCTCCATCTGTCCGCGCAGGCGGGCCACCAGGTAGCTCTGCTCCGGCCAGCCGGGGGTGATCAGCGACACCGCCCGCCCGGTCCGCGCGCCGAAGGTGCCGTTGCGGTTGGGATCCCCCTGCACCACCCCGGCGGTGAGCAGCGCCTGGACCCGCTCCAGCTGTTCGGTGTCCACCCGCGCCACCAGGTGGCGGCGATCCGGCAGCACCCACCACTGCGAGCTGTAGTTGCCGTAGCTAAAGGCCCGCACCGTCCCGTCCGCCTCCAGGAAGGAGCGCAGGAACGAGGCCCGGTGACGGTCGACCTGCACGCCCGCCGGAAGCGGCTCCTGCAGGTACACGTGCAGGCCGGGGGTGAGCTCGCTGGCCGCCGCGCTGGTCTCGGTGGGGGCCGGACCGGGGATCCGCTCCAGCCAGGCGATCTCGGTCTCGGCGAAGCCGCTGGCATCCAGGGTGATCCGGTCCCCCACCCGCTCGCAGCGGTCAAAGATGGTCTCCCAGGAGCCCGCCTGGACGTTGCAGGGCGCGTCGATGATCTGGGTGAAGTTGGCCGCGGTGTGCAGGTCCGGGTACTCCTTGGCGTTGTGGCACACCCCGTTGGTCCCGCCGCACGAGCGCACCACCACCTTCTGGTGCAGGTCCAACCCGGTGAGGAACCGCGTCTGCGCCTCCTGCACGAAGGGATCGCTGCCGGTGTAGACCGGCACCACCCCGCCGGTGGGGAGCTGGGGCCGGTCGGGGGTGAAGGGGATGTCCGGACGGGGCCGGGGCGGGTCCGCCAGGTTGCACCCCTGGACCAGGACCGCGCCGCACAGGGCCAGGAGAAGGAGCCGACTCACAGGAAGAGATCCTCGATCGGCGCGTCGGCCGGGAAGACGCCCTGGTGGTCTGCCCCCAGCAGATCCAGCAGCGTCTTCATCACCGCGCGGTAGCTGTAGACCTTGCCGGTCGCCTCCAGGTCGCTGGCCCGGGTGGAGCCCAGCTGGCGCCCGCCCTTGCCGGCGGCGGAGATCACCCCGCCCATCATCGGCATCGACATCCAGCGGGTGGCCCGGTCGCTGCTGTGGTCGCTGCCCCCGGCGGAGTTGTAGCGGGACCCGGACGCGGTGCGCCCGAACTCGCTGCCCAGCACCACCAGGGTGTGATCCCAGTAGGTCCCGCCCGACGGGTGCTGCATCCGCTTGAGCGCCACGTTCAACCCGCTGATCAACCGGTTGAGGGCCTCCATCTGCCCGGGCAGCTGTGCGTTCTCGCCGGAGTGGAGATCGTAGCCGCCCTGGTTCAGGAACACCGCCGGGCACCCGAAGTGGAACAGCCGCAGGGCCAGCGCCAGCCGGCGGGCGGTGCGATCGGTGCCCAGCAGCAGGTCCAGATCCGCGTTGCTGATCCCATCCACCAGGGTGGCGGAGGTGCTGGGGGAGGTGAGGATCGGATCCTGGAAGATCCGCCCGTAGGCCCGGGTCGCCTCCCGCGCCCGCTGGTAGCTCTCCACCTGCGGCCGGTGCCGGGAGGTCAGCGCGGCGGCCATCCGCGCGTCCACCGCGGTGGCGATCCCGCTGGCCCAGGAAGGGAGCCCGGTCTGCCCGGCGGAGACGAAGCCGCCCAGCCCCTCGCCCTCCAGGACCGGCGCCCGGTATCCGGCGTAGCTGCCGGCCCCGGCGCTCATCCCGGACTCGCCCAGGGAGAAGGCCGGCAGCAGGGTCACCCCCTCCGCGGCGGCGGCGTCCACCTGGGCGCGCAGCCCGTAGTTCACGTAGGTCAGCACGCTGGTGCCGCCGCCCACGAAGCCGGTGAGGAAGCGCTCCAGCCCGGTGCCGTGGTTACCGTCCGCGCGGGCCGAGTAGGGTTCGTGGTCCACGCAGGGGAGGACAAGGAGTTCGTTGGAGAGCGCCGAGAGCGGCCGCATCCCCTGGTCCCGGCGCAGCTGTCCCTGGTCCCCGTCCAGCCAGGTGGCCCGATCCAGCAGGGAGCTGACGCCCCACTCGGTGCCGGCGGCGGCCGCGCCGGAGCGGCCGAACGGATTGAACTGGTCGGCCTCCACGGCGTTGAAGGCGGTGGTGAAGCGGAAGCCGCCGGAGAGCCGGATGTAGATCAGGTGCTTCACCGCGCCGCGCCCGGAGGTCTGGGCCAGCGCGGGGCGGGGGATCCACAGCATGGGCGCGGCCAGGGCGGTAGCGCCCGCGCCCAGCGCCTTGAGCAGCAGCCTGCGGCCCAGATCGGTCTTGTTGGAAGGAGCCATCAGTAGAAGAGGACCTCCGCGCTGGACAGCAGCGCAAAGCACAGCGGCCGGGCGAAGTTCTCCGCGGTGCACAGCCCCAGCGCGCACTGGGCGCCGGCGGCGCGGGCCTCGGCGGTCTCCTCCGCGCTGGGCGAACGTCCCAGGAAGGTGCGGTACTGGTGGCGGGCCACGTCCTCCGCCAGCGCCTCGGTCATCGCCAGGCTGGGAGCCAGGTCGCCCGGCAACAGCCGCTGGATGGCCGCCCCGCCGCCGGAGGCGTCGCCGCGGGGATCACACACCTCGTCCACGAAGCTGAGTTGGCGGGCGGTGGTGAGGATGCTGATCACCTTGAAGCGGCCGGAGGCCACGTTCTGCTGACAGCCGCCCAGGTCGCGCGCCAGGTCCGCGTAGCGGAAGTCCAGCTCCCCGTCCTCGTTGAAGGTCCAATCGGAGTTCTTGAGCAGCCGATAGGAGGACAGGCTGCCGGACTGCAGGAACTCCTCGGGGTGGGAGATCCGGTAGTCACAGCCGCCCTCCAGCTTCTTGCCGGACAGCCGGGCCACCGACTGGATCCAGGTCTCCGCCTCCACCTGCTTGAGCGGGCCATGGACCCAGCGGTAGGGCGCGGGGGTGGTCAGCCGCGCCGATTGTAGATACGCCGCCGAGGTCAGCACCGCGTAGTGGACGGAGCGGAGGTCGCCATCGTGCGCCAGCAGCCAGTTCACCAGCTCCTCGCGGACCGCGGGGACGTCGGTGCCCAGGTCGTAGCCGAGGTACTGCAAGAGGACCTGGTCCACCGCGTACTCCCAGAACGCCCGCTCCCTGGCCAACGCCCGTCCGGGGAGCTGCAGGGTGGCCCACTCTTCGCCCTCCAGCACCCCGTTCCAGGTGACCAGCTCGCCCGACTCCCGGTCCCGGGTGGCGCGCAGGTCCGGCTGGAGGATGATCTCGTTGAACCCCCACAGCACGCTGGTGCACTGACCCCGGCGCAGAGGATCCACCTCGCCCTGCTCATCCAGGCAGGGGAAGCGCACGAAGGAGTCCGGCACCCGCATGTTCAGCGCGGGGTGATCGTAGTAGCCGCGCTGCCAGGTGGCGTAGAGGCGGCCCAGGTCGGCGCGCTCGTCGTCAAAGGGGGGCCGGCCCATCAGGAGCACGAACACCGCCTCCGCGGTGTCCCGGGGATCGGCCTGTCGGCGGACGATCACCGGATGGGCGCTGAGGACCGCGGCGAACAGGTCGTAGGGGACCAGGCCGCGGTACAGCTTCCCCACCAGCGCATCCAGGTCGTAGATGCTCTGCACGTTCACCACCAGGGTGCTGTACAGGTAGCGGTCGGCGGCGCGGCGCTGGTTGACCTCGATGAAGCCCTCACGCTCCATCAGGCGGCGGGCGGTCTCCCCCCAGGAGCCAGCGCAGAGCAGCCGGGTCTCGGCGGCGGAGGGAATGGCCCCGCTGAGATCGATCACCATCCGGCGGCAGGCCTCTTCGAAGTCGATCCGTGCCGGGGCCAGCCCCACGCCCCAGAGCCCCTTGCACAGCCCGCGGTTCACCGGGTTCTCGAGCCCGGCTCCGTCACAGTAGGCCACGCAGGCGGCGTCACAGTCCGGAGGGCGGGCACCATCCGGCGGGGTCACCGCGCGGGGGGCGGGGAGCACATCGTCCCCGCCGGCGAACTGGCCGGAGGTGACCGGCCGGCCATTGCCCACCAGCGCGCCCGGGCCCTGGGCCGGGGACCGGGGATCGAACCCCGGGCGGTCCCGGCAGGCGCCCGCCAGCAGCGCGGTCAGCGCCAGCAGCGACCAGTGCGCGCGACGATTCACAGGGTCAGCTCCAATCCCAGCGTGGCCGACAGGCGCTGGCTCCAGGTGTTCCAGTACTTCCGGAAGCGCAGCTCCTCTACCCGCTCGTCGGTGGCGAAGAGGAAGAGTTGCCCAACTTGCCCGGTAAAGTCGAACTTCAGGTGGAGCCGGCCGATCAGCTGACGTCGGACGCCGACCGACACCCCCGCCAGCCACCCCACACGGGGGACGCTCCACACCCCCACCCCATCCGCCTGGAGTCGGGAGATCTCCCGTCCCAGGTCGCCGCCGGGAATCAGCACCTGCATCCCGGCCCGGCCGCCCAGGGTCAGGAACCACTGGGCGAAGATCGGCAGCGAGTAGTCGGCGAGCAGGAAGGCGTCGGAGAGGAACCCGAAGTCGAACTCGTTCGGGTAGGCGTAGCGGCCGTGGATCCGCACCCCCGGGCCCCAGCGCAGCCGATCCCCGGACTTGAACAGCAGCCAGGCGGACCCGGACAGCGCCGCGCCGGTGTACTCGAAGGACTCGTCGATCCGAGAGGCGTCGATCCACTGCTCACCGCTCAGCTGGCCGTTCTCCGCCAGTGCATCCAGCGCCACCCCCAGCCGTTCGAAGCCCAGGGCGGGGGAGGCGACCAGGGCCAGCGTCAGGGCCCACCACACCTGGAAAGACACTGGACGGCTGCTCCGTGCGAACATTGGCGGAATGTACCCCACGCCCTCCGCTCTGCGTGCGCCGTTGCTGGTGGCGTCGGTCCTGGCCCTGGCCGGCTGCGGCAAGCCCGCCCCCACGGTGATCACCGACGCCCCGTCCGCCGCGCCCCAGGTGATCGACGAGCGGGGCGTCTCCGAGCTCTCGGTGGAGGCCGCCACCGACGAGGGTCGCGATCCCCGCTACCTATGGGTGCAGCTGTCACCGCCGTTCCCCGCCGGCACCTTCTCCTCCCCCCAGGAGCGGACCACCCTGTGGGTCGCGCCGGCGGTGGACCAGACCACCACCTTCACCCTGCGGGTGACCATCACCGACGGCGAGACGCGCCCGGTGGAGGCCGAGGTGCGGGTGGCGGTGGTGGACGTCCCGACGGTGAACCGCCCGCCGGTGGTGGCGGAGAGCATCAGCGCGCCGGCCTCGGCCATCGCCGGGGACGCGATCCCGCTTTCAATCTCCGCCAGCGATCCGGATGGGGATCCGCTTCTCGTCAGCTGGACCCAGGTCTCGCCGGCCACCCCGGGGGTGTTCACCGGGGCGGGGACCCTGGCCCCCAGCTGGCGCTCGCCGGACCTGGCCAGCTCGACCGCCTTCCAATTCCAGGTCTCGATCAGCGACGGAGAGAACCCGGCGATCCTGCGCACGGCGACTGTGCAGCTAGAGGTCCCCACCTACGTGGCCCACATCCAGCCCCTCTTCGACGCGGCCTGCACCGGCTGTCATGGCGGAGCCACCCCGAAGGGAACGCTGGACCTCTCCCCCAGCGCGTCCTACGCCCAGCTGGTGGACGTGCTCTCGGTGTGCGGAGCCATCGACCGCGTCGAGCCGTTTGATCCCACCCTCTCCTCCCTGGTGCAGAAGCTGGAGGGCACCAGCTGCGGGGATCGGATGCCGCCCATTGATTTGGCGTACTTTGATCGCCTGCCCGGACAGCTGACCCGGCTGCGTTCGTGGATCCTGGCGGGCGCGCTTCCCTAGGGCAGAGTGCAGCGCGGGTCGCGTTGCCCCGCGGCCTGGGACGGCGAGGACTCAGGTGAAGAACAGCCGGCACACCGCCACCGAGGCGGCCACCCCGGCGGCGTCGGCGGCCAGGCAAGCCGGCAGGGTGTGGCGGGTGGCGCGCACCTGGACGCTGCCGAAGTAGACCGCCAGCACGAAGAAGGTCGTCTCGGAGCTGCCGTAGATGGTGGACACCAGATAGCCGAGGAACGAGTCGGCGCCGTGGGTCTGCATCGTCTCGGTCATCACCGCCAGCGACCCGCTGCCGGAGAAGGAGCGCATCAGCGCCATCGGGACCGCCTCGGCGGGAAGGCCGAGTGGACCGGTCAGCGGGGCCAGCAGGGTGACGAGCGCCTCCAGGGCGCCGGACGCCCGGAAGATGCCGATCGCCACCAGCAGCAGCACCAGGAAGGGGACGACCATCACCGCCACCTGCAAGGCCTCCTTGGCCCCGGCCACCGCCACCTCGTAGACCTTCACCCGGCGGCCCAACCCGAGCAGGACGATCCCCAGCATCACCAGCGGCACCAGCCAGTCGGAGAGCACCTGCTGGGTCCG
Organism: Myxococcota bacterium; assembly: GCA_030857095.1. Taxonomy (GTDB): domain Bacteria; phylum Myxococcota; class Myxococcia; order Myxococcales; family Myxococcaceae; genus JALYOC01. The sequence goes on from JALYOC010000083.1 coordinate 24,939, forward strand.
CGCGAAGGCGGAGGATTCAGACGGCAGCAGCACCAGATGGCGGACCAGCGCGAACCCCACCGTGAGGCCCACGGCAAGTCCCAGCCACAACCGCAGGCCCCGGGCGGGGGACACCGCCTCCACCGGAAGCTCCTCTCGGTCCGCGGCTCCCGGCCCCGCGGCTCCCGGCCCCGCGGCTCCCGGCCCCGCGG
>JALYOC010000084.1 GCA_030857095.1 Myxococcota bacterium
GTTCCTCCGGGCGACCAGCGCCGCGGTGCCCAGCCCGCCGGCGCCCAACATCGACAGCCTCATCCACCAAGCGGCCGGGCCCCACCACCGGCCGGAGGCCTGGCGGCGCACCTCGTTGGCCAGGTGACCGTGCGCCGCGGCCAGCCGCCGCTGGAAGTCCTCCTCCAGGGCACTTCGCGCCTCGGCCAGTCCCTTCTCCAGGGCGGCGCCCACCTCGCCCACCGCCTGGTCCGCCTGGGCGCGCGCCGGCGCCACCTGGGCCTGCAGTTGCCTCAGCACCGCCAGCGCGTTGCTGCGTCGCACCCGCTCGATGGCGCTGCGCGAGCCCAGCTCCTCCAGGGTGCGGACCAGCTCCGACAGCTCGCCGGTGGGATCATTTCCCCGCCGGGCCTCGGTGGCGCTGATCGCGAACACCGGCGCGTCCTCCTCCCCAATCCCGTGGCGGCTGGCGGCCAGGGCGCGGATCTGCTGCTTGAGCTGGGTGCGCGCCTCTGCCCCCAGCTGATCGGCGAAGTTGAGGACGAACACCACCCGGCGCCGCTGGGCGAACTCGTCCAGGAACTCCGCCTGCGAGCTCTCCGCCACCGACCCGCGGTGCATCACCACCACCACCACGTCCGCGCGGTCGGCGATGGCGCGCGCCAGCTCGCGGTGTTCGCGCACCACGCTGTTCAGGTCCGGGGTGTCCACGAACACCTGGCCGCTCCAGGGCGCTCCGGGGCGGACCTGGTAGCGGGCCACCTTGGCGTTCACCCCGGCCAGCGCCTCCAGCAGCGCGTCTTCGGGGGCGTAGATCACCGGGAAGCGGGAGGTGGGGCGGTCCACGCCCTCCTCGGCAACGTCCGAACCCGCCAGCGCGTTGATGAGCGTGGACTTGCCTGCGCCGGTGGCGCCGATGAAGGCCACCACCAAGGCGCGCTCCTCGCTGGAAAAGCCGCGCCGGTAGTCGGCAACCAGGCGCTCCAGCGCCCCCTTCCGGGTGGAAAGGCCCGGCAACAGCTGGGCCTGGGCCATCAGCGCCTGCACGTCATCCGGGTCGGGGAGCGCGTTCACCCCACAGGGAGTAGTTCGCCCCCGGGACGCGATCAAGGCGCGCGGCAAGGGACCGTTCAAGCCGTGCATCCGGGCTGCAACCGTCGAGAGGCGATCACAACTTCAAGGCATGAGACCCCAGATCCGCAAATCGGTGGCAGCAGCAGGGGTGACGGGCGCCGCGGCACTCGGCTGGACGCTGTGGGCGACCCGTCCGAAGACGTCGCCCTACACGGTGGTCGCCAAGGAGGAGGGCTTCGAGGTGCGGACCTACCGCCCCTCGGTGGTGGTGTGTACCGACGTCACCTCCAGCTTCGACGAGGCGAAGGCCTCGGCGCAGAAGCGCCTGCTCAAGTACCTCAACGGTGAGAACGAGACCGGCGGCAAGTTCTCGATCATCCCCCCCATCCTGGAGGAGCGGATCCCGCGGGGATCAAAGACCTGCTGGCGGCTGGCCTTCACCCTCAAGGAGCACCTGCCCTTCGACAAGATGCCCCGCCCACTCGATCCCCGGGTCGAGCTGGTCCCGCTGGGGATCCACACCTACGGGGCGATGCCCTTCTCCGGCCCGATCACCGAAGCCCGCCTGGAGGAAAAGAAGCACCAGCTGCTGAAGGCCATCGGGCGCAGCACCTGGCGGGTCACCGGCACCGACCCGATGCTGGCCGAGTACCAGGGTTCACCGCTCCCACTGCTCAAACGCAACGAGGTGCTGGTGGCGGTCGGCCGGTAGCTCCAGACGCTACTTCGACCGGCGTTGCCAGTAACCAGGACGGCGCCGTTGATGAGCCACCGCCAGAACCGTGATCAGCTCTTCGTGCACGGTGAACGGCAGCGTGAACGGAAAGCCGACGACCACGGAGACTCGGACTTCGAAAACCCGGGACCGGCGCCCCTGGGTACAGCGGGAAGGCTCGCGGATTGAGTTCGATCGCGTCCAAGCGACTCTTGATTGCTGCGAGGAGGTCCTGACCGAGCCCGGCGCGCTGGTCCTCGTACCACTCCACTGCGAACGCAAGCTCCCGCTTCGCGGCGTCATGCAGTCTGAGTTGCACTCGGTTCTAGCCGCCGGTCCGGGCCTTGAGTCGGGCCGACAGTTCCTTCAAGACGTCCCGGGCATCGTGGGTGGAAGCGGACCCCTCGCTCACCTCTCGAGCCCTTCGCTCCAGTTCGATGTCCCAGGCAGCCTCGACCCCTGAGTCTTGATCGGCATCCAGACTTCGCAGCAACTCTTGGGCGAGTTCGGCTCGGTCGGGTGAGGAGAGCCTCAACGCGCTGCTCAGGATTTCATCCTTGTTCGCCATCGCAGTCTCTCCACAGCTGGCCAACTTCCTTGTCCATCGTAATGCCTGGAGTCCACTCGTGCACCCTCACCGGGCCTCCAGCAGCTCCCTCCGCGCGGCATCCAGCTCTTCGCGCCTCCGCAGCGCCTCCTCCACGTGGCGGTCCAGGTGTGCCAGCAGCGGGGCGAAGAACTCACGCTCCAACGCGCCGGCCAGGGTCGCCCCGTGCGCCTCCGCCCAGCGCTTGGTGACCCGGGTCCGCACCTGCGAGCCCAGCAGGTCCACCAGCTTCTCGAACAGCGGGGTGGACAGCGCCGAGGCGGCCCACACCACCGCGTCGTGCCCCATCCCGCCGGTGGCCACGGTGATCACCGCCGCCGCGCTGGCCGGCGCCGAGTAGAGCAGCGTGGTCATCGCCTGCATCGCGAACTCCAGATCGCCGCCCTGCTGCAGCTCGTGGGAGATCAGCTCCCGGCAGAAGGCGTGCAGCTTCCGCCGGTCCTCTTCGTCCTCGCGGATCTCCGGCAGGTGCAGCGGCGCGTCCAGGCGCTCCAGGGTCTGCGGACCCAGCGCGTCCTGGAGCAACCGCCGCGCGCGATCGTCTCCCCGCCAGGCGGAGATCTCCGGGCCCAGCACGTCCACCATGCGGCGCACGCCATCCTTGAGGCTCTGCTCGGTGGCATGCTCGATGTCCGCGTTGGGCACCGGAGGACCGGCGACCACGTCCCGGACCTTGCGTCCCACGTAGCCCAGCGCGGTGGCCACCGCGCGGAACGGCATCCGCACCCACTTGTGGTAGCGCGAGCGCGCGTCCAGCTCCTCGCGGAAGGCGTGGATCAGCACGTCCGCCGGCACCCCCTTCACCGCCGCGCGGGCGCCGATCTCCACCAGCTCGTGGCGGAGCCGCTGCCGCAGCCGCTCTGGGTCGGCGGCACCCTCGGTCAGCGCCTGGGCCAGCTGGCCCAGCTCCTCCGCCGCATCGGAGAGCGAGGCGGCCAGGGCCCGGGCCTTGAGCGGACCGGCATACTCCGGCTGGGAGAGCAGCGCGTCCAGCGGTGGCTGGGGACCCAGCGGCTTGGTCTGCAGCGGCGCGAGACCGGACTCCACCTCCGGCTGGTGCCAGGCGAAGTACATTCCCTCCGGGGGATGCCCCACGTCCGCGGCCAGCTTCTCCAGATGGGACAAGGCCAGCTCCGCGCGGGAGGCCTCGTTGTACACCAGCAGATACGGCCGGCCCCGGCCCACCACCCCGCGCAGGAAGTCCACCAGGGCGGCGTTCTGGTACGTCTGCCGGGAGACCACGAATACGATCAGGTCCACCGTCACCAGCAGCGCCTCGGCGTTGGCGCGGTTGGCCAGGTGGACGCTGTCGAAGTCGGGGGTGTCCATCACCAGCAGCCCGGGCGGCAGCTGCGGCAGCAAGGAGAGGTACAGCCGTCCGGGGGGACCGGGCTGATCCACCGGCGCCTCGGTCCCCGGGGGGACCTGCTGCACCTCGTAGCGGCGCTGGACCAGGGCGCGCACCTCGCCGGACCACAGCGCCGGGTTGGCCGCCGCCAGACACTGCTTGGTCAGCCCGGCCTCGGCGCGCGAGGGGGACAGCACCTGCCCCACCAGGGCGTTGAACAGCGAGGACTTCCCCACGTTGTTCGGCCCGGCGATGCCCACCAGCAGCAGCGGCCCGTCGGCGGAGAGGCGGGGCAGCAGATCCCGCACGATGCGGTCGGTCAGCCGGACGGCCAGGTTGCGGACCTGGACCTCCTCCCAGCTCTCCACCGGCGGAAGGGCCGCCAGCCCGCGCCGCAGCGCCCGTTGGACTCCGCCCAGATCCGCCACGGTCCTGCTCCTAGCTCGCCGGCCCGGCCAGCGAGTCGATCACCTTGAGCACCTGCGCGAAGTTGGACAACACGTGGGTGGCCTCCACGTGCTCGTGGGACTCCAGCACCGAGGCGGCGTGGCGGCGGGTGACCACGCCCGCGGAGATCACATCCAGCCGCTCGCGGTACTCGGCGGAGACGTAGGTCCCGTACTCCGCCCAGCAGTCCACCGCGCCCACCGCCCGCGCCGCCCCCACGTCCTTCTTGAGTGAGTCGCCGATCACCAGCACCTCCCGGGGATCCACCCGGTGCTCGCGGCAAATCCGCAGCAGGCCCTCCGGGTTGGGCTTCTCGAACTCGCGCGGCAGCTCCACCACCGGACAGGCGGCGCGGTAGTCGCCCCGCTCGTCCTTCTCCAGGATCCGCGAGGCCACCAACGGGCGGCCATGCACGGTCTGGGGGAACTGGAAGCCGGGCAGGGTGTAGATGCCGGCCAGCAGGGTGTCGATCTTCAGCATCCGGGCCCGGTATTCGGCCGGGTTCCGAGGAGCGTCGGTCAGGGCCACCACCGGGATCTTCCGCGCCTGCAGCGTCTGCAGGGTCTCCAGCACCCCCCGGTGCAGCCGCAGATAGCGGCGCCGGGCCTCGGCGAAGGCGGTCTTGGCCGGGTAGATCACCAGCTTGTCGAAGCTGTCGAACTCCGGGAACTCTTCGTACAGCGACGACTCCTGCAGCGAGAACGGGTACTCGTTGGACTCGTACTTCTCGTACACCGCCTTGAGCGCCTGGATCACCTTGATCCGGGGGAAGCCGGTGGCACGGCAGACCTGCTCCACCATCGCCTCCACCGCGGGGACGATGTAGTCGATCCAGGAGTACAGCGTGTTGTCCATGTCGGCGACGACGAGACGGATCAGGGCGTTCAACCTCCGGTGGCCTCGCATACCACTGTGCGGGTTATGATCGGCCCTCTTCCGCGATGAGTTCCCAGCCCGAACAGCGAATCTCCCGAGAGCGTCTCAATCAGATCGCCCTGCGCAAGCTGCAGGCCCTGGCGATCCCCGTCCAGCTGGACGCCACCAGCCAGGAGCTGCGGGGCGAGTGGCGCTTCCGCTCCGGGAAGGTGGTGGCGCCCGGGACCCAGGTGCGGATCGCCTCCTGCCGCTTCCGGGTGGAGGGGCACGACCACCTCAAGTTCCTGGATCCCCCGCTGGGCGCGCTGGAGCCCCTCTCCTTCTACGACGCCGAGACCCCGGAGGCCTTCGAGGTCCGGGTGGCCCGCGCGCTGACCGTCCGCCTCGGCTACCTGCAGTCCATCGCCGGGCAGCTGGCCGCCCGCAAGCTGCCCACCAAGCTGGACGCCGCCCGGCTGGTCTTACGCGCGGAGGTGGAGACCACCGACCACCTGTTCGAGCTGGAGGGCGACCCGAACGGGATCCGGATCACCGGGCTGCGCCCCCGGATGGGCCAGCACCCCGCCACCCAGGTCAACTTCCCGCTGAACCTGGAGGAGTACCCCACCCGCTCCGACCTGGAGGTCTACCTCTCCTCGGTCACCCAGCGCGGTCAGCTCACCCAGAAGCAGCCGGCCGCGCCCGCCCCGCCGGCCCAGCTGGAGCTGGCCCCCGCGCCGGCCAATGTCCTTTCCGTGCAGCTGCTGCAGCGGCTGGGCCCGGACGTCATCCTCCACGCCAACGCCGGCAAGCTGGAGCTGATCCAGGAGCTGCGGGTGGGCGGGGACCTGTTCCGCTTCCAGGCCGTGCACCTGGGCGGCACCACCTTCCAGGGCCGGCTGGTGACCGGGGTGAGCGAGAAGTGGGCGGACCGCTTCGACCTGGCCCGCTTCCCCGGGGTGGAAGAGCTGGTCCGGGTCTGCCTGGGCCTCAAGCCCCAGCCGAAGCTGGAGCCGCGCTCCGAGCAACCGCAGCCGTCCGCAACCGCCTCCCCCTCCGCCGGCTCGCTGGCCCCACAGCAAGGCGAGGTGTGGGTGATGATGGTGCTGGTGGAGCGCGAGGTGGAAGGAGAGATCCGCTACGTATGCGCCGACATCGACGGGCACCCCTACGGCGCCACCCGCCTGCTCAAGGCGGAGGACTTCCGGGCGACTTTTTCTCCCCACGGCCCCGGGTGGCGGCTGCGGATCCAGATCGACCGCACCGAGGGCCCGTCGGTGATCTACCGCCAGGTGAACCCGAAGGGAGAGCGCGGCCCGGAGAAGAAGATGCCGCTGGCCACCCTCACCACCGTCTTCGTCCCCGAGGCGTCGGCGTACTGAGCCGCCTCCTTCTGTAGGCCGGTGTGGAGGCCCTCTCGGGGGCCCGTCACCTGGCAGCAGGCCCCCGTTGTCTTTGGCCCCTGGCGGTCGCCTGCCCGCCTTCCATGCGGAACGAGGGGCTCTGGCGTTGAGGCCGGGGCCCCTTCCCCGTGTAGACTGCCCTCGCCTTGCCCTCCCCCGCCTCCCACATGACCCTGGCGCTGGTCCCGCCGGATGGCGCCCACCGCGCGGACATCCTCCGGATCGCCCAGCAGGCCGGAGCGGAGGTGCTGGCCCCCTCCCAACAGGACGCCGCCGAGGTCTGGCTGCTGGACCTCACCGCGCCGGGGGGCCGGGCCGCCCTGGAGCGGCTCAAGACCGGGCATGACACCCGGCCCCAGGCGGCGGTGGCCCTGGTGGACTCGGCCGATCCCGGCTTCATCCAGTCCCTGCTGGAGGCGGGGCTGGCGGATCTGGTGGCGGTGGACCGGCTGGAGTTGGAGCTGCCCTTCCGCCTCGCCCGCGCGCTGTCCCGGGAGTCACAGCGCCGCGAAGCCCAGAAGCGGGAGAAGGACCTCTCGCTGCTGTTGAACCTCACCGCGGACTACGCCGGGTCGCTGGACGTGGAGACCCTGCTCCACGACGTCACCCGCAAGCTGGCCGAGGAGCTGGACATCCTCCGCGCCTCCCTGGTGGTGGTGGACGAGCAGCGCGACGCGGCCTACGTGATCGCCGCCAGCGACGACAAGTCGCTCAAGGAGCTGCGGATCGAGCTGTCCCGCTATCCGGAGATCCGCGAGGTGGTGCGCACCGGCAAGCCGGTCCTGCTGGAGGACGCGCCCTCCCATCCGCTGCTGGACGGGGTGAAGTCCCAGGTCGCCGCCCGCGGCATCCACAGCATCGCCGCCCTGCCGCTGTCGGTGGAGGGCCGGGTGCTGGGGGTCTTGCTGTTGCGCGGCTCGCACCGGCGCAACTCCTTCAGCCCCCGGGAGATGGACGTGCTGGCCACCGTGGCCCACGCCACCGCCATCGCCCTGCGCAACGCCCGGCTGCTGGAGAAGGAGCGGGGCCGCACCGAACAGGAGAAGAACGCCCGCATCGCCGCCGAGGAGAAGGCGTCCCGGCTGCAGCGCTACGAGGCCTACTTCGCCAGCATCTCCGAGGGGGTGGCGATCCTGGACGAGCAGGCCCGGGTGCTGTCCCTCAACCCGGCGGGCGCGGAGATCCTGGAGCTGGACCCGGCGGTGGCCAGGGGCAAGCACATCAACGGGCTGACCGCGCCCACCGACGAGGGAGTGCTGCTGGACATGCTGTGGTCCACCTCCCAGGGCGAGGTCCGCCGGGAGATCGACGTGATGGCCCGCACCGGCAAGGGTCGCAGCGTGATCCTCTCCATCTCCGCCGCGCCGATGCGCGAGGGCGACGCGACGGCGATCGTCTCCTTCCGGGACGTGACCCGTCAGCGCGAGCTGGCCGATGAGCTGCGCCAGACCCAGGAGTTCCAGGAGAAGCTGATCGACTCCTCGGTGGACGCGATCATCGCCTCCGACCTGAAGGGGAAGATCATCCTCTTCAACAAGGGCGCGGAGAAGATCTGCGGCTACACCTCCGAGGAAGCGGTGGCGCTGATGAACGTGCGCCAGCTCTATCCGCCCGGGATCGCCCGCGAACTGATGATGCGGCTGCGCAGCGGAGACGAGGGCGGCAAGGGCCGGCTCAACGTCACCCGCCAGGAGATCCTCAAGAAGACCGGGGAGAAGGTCCCGGTGAACATGACCGCCTCCATCCTCTACGAGGGCGACCGCGAGGTGGCCACGGTGGGGATCTTCACCGACCTGCGCGAACGGGTGCAGCTGGAACGCAAGCTCTCCGACGCCGAGATCCGGCTGGAGGAGTCGGAGCGCAACGCGGTGATCGTGGCCCTGGCCGGCACCGCCGCCCACGAGCTGAACCAGCCGCTGACCTCGGTGATGGGTTACGCCGAGCTGCTCAAGCGGCGGCTGGGTGAACAAGACTTCGCGTTCCGCCCGGTGGACATCATCTACCGCGAGGCGGAGCGGATGGCGGAGATCGTCCGGAAGATCGGGAAGATCACCCGCTACGAGACCAAGACGTACATCGGGCAGTCCAAGATCCTCGACCTCGACAAGTCCACCGCCCATGAAGACTGAGCCCCTCCCGCCCAAACGCAACACCCCCAGCATGTCGCCCGAGGCGTTCCAGGCCTTTTTCGAGGCCCTGGACCAGCCGGCCGCGCTCTGTGACGCGGAACTGGGGCTGCTGGCCAGCAACGCCGCTTTCCATCAGCTGTTCGGGACCACCCTCACCCTGGGCCAGAACATCGGCGACCTGCTCGCCGGCAGCCTGGCCGCCGCCCCGGCGGACGGCTCCACCTCCGAGGTGGCGGTGAAGGTGGCCGACGGGCAGCAGGTCACCTTGGCCCTGACCCGCCGGGGAGAGACGGTGGCGGTGATGGCCCGCAACCTCTCCCGCCTGGTGGGCGGGGAACACCTGGCCGCCGCGGCGGGGGTGATCGCCGAGCACGCCCGGATGGAGCAGGCGCTTTTGGAGCTGGGCCGGGAGGTGGCGTCGGCCACCTCCGAGGAGGAGCTGGTGGCGGTGATGGCCCGGGGGGTCAAGCACCTGTTCCCCGGCCGGACCTTCTGCGTGCGGATCGCCGACCAGCGCACCCTGCAGCTGACCTCGCTGTACGCCGAGGGCCGGCTGCTGGACGGCGCGCCCGAGCAGCTGGTGTTCAAGCGAAGTGCCGCGGAGAAGACCCACCTACAGGCGGACACCCTCCCCCGGGACAAGGTCCGGATCACCGAAGAGGAGATCCCGCTGCTGTTCACCGGCAGCGTGCGGTCGATCTGCGCGCCGCTGGTCGCCTCCGGACAGCTGTTCGGGGTGCTCAACGTCGAGTACCCAGAGGGGCTGCCGGCGGACCTGGTCACCGACAACCAGCTGCTGATCCAGCTGGCCAACCAGGTGGCGGTGGGGGTCCGCAACGCCAAGCTGATCGACGAGCTGACCTTCGTCCGCAAGTACCTGGAGGAGCTGCTGGAGCACGCCAACGCGCTGATCGTGGTCGCGGATCAGGAGCGGCGGGTGGTGGTGTTCAACCGGCAGATCGCCCGGATGACCGGCCTGGGCCGAGACGAGGTCCTGGGCCAGGATCTGCTGCAGTTCATCCCCGAGTCGGAGCGGCTGCGGGTGATGCGGGTGATCGCCGCCTCGCTGCGCGGCGAGCAGGTCTCCCACTTCGAGACCCGGGTGCTGGGGCGCGGGGGCCGGGAGGTGCGGGTCTCCTTCTCCACCTCCGCGGTGCTCACCGCCCGCGGGGACGTGGAGGGGGTGATCGCCATCGGGCAGGATCTCACCCAGCTCAAGGAGCTGGAGAAGCGGGTGATCCAGGCGGAGAAGATGGCGTCCCTGGGCCAGCTGGCCGCCTCGGTGGTCCACGAGATCAACAACCCGATGACCGCGGTCACCGCCTACACCGACTCGCTGCTGCAGAACGCGCGGCTGCGTCCCCAGCCGGACGTCACCGAGCAGGAGAAGCTCAAGAAGATCCTCGACAACTCGCACCGGATCCTCCGCTTCACCCGGGACCTGGTCAGCTACGCCCGGCCCGCCCAGGACCGCGCGGAGGCGGTGGCGTTGGCGGACCTGCTGGACATGGCGGTGGGCTTCTGTGACCACACCCTGGTCCAGCACGGGGTCACGGTGGTCCGCGACTACGCGGTGGTCCCCCGGATCGAGGCGGTGAAGGGCAACCTGGTGCAGGTGTTCGTCAACCTGATCACCAACGCCTGCCACGCGCTCAAGCCGGGAGGCGCGGTCCAGTTGATCACCCGCGAGGAGACAGGGTTCGTCACCGTCCAGGTGAGGGACACCGGCTCCGGGATCCAGGCCGAGCAGCTGGACCGGATCTTCGAGCCCTTCTTCACCACCAAGCCCGACGGGCGCGGGACCGGGCTGGGGCTCTCCATCGTGCAGGGGATCGTGGAGAAGCACGGGGGTACCATCGCGGTGGAGAGCCTGATCGGCGAGGGCACCACCTTCACCCTCAAGCTGCCCAAGATCGCCTGACGACCCCGCCCGGTGCCGCGCCTCGCCCTCCCGCCGGCGGGATCAGGCCGCCGGGCGCAGGGTGTAGGCCCCGGCGCGGGACACCCGCGAGCGGGGCCGCCAGCTCAACGTGTGCACCAGCATCAGCACCAGGGTCGGGTAGGCCTCGTAGTAGTCGCGCAGCTCGTCCAGGAAACCGAACACCGCGGTCAACGCGATCAGCACCGGCAGCACCGCCACCGACTGCTTGAGGAAGCGCGGCTGGGTCCTCCAGCGCAGGAAGGCCAGCGCGGCCCCCGCCAGCCACAGCGACATCGCCCACAGCTCGTTGCGGCGGGAGAGGTGTTCCCCCAGGGCCAGGGTGTGATCCTCCCAGTGCAGCTCGAAGGAGACGCCGGGGTTGTCCCGGTACACCCAGCCCAGGGCCAGCTTCACCGCCACGAACATCCCCAGCTGGGCGGCGGCCAGGCTCCAGAAGGTGCGGCGCGCCATCTTCCGGGACCACAGGTAGCGCAGAGCGAACACCCCCCACATCAGGATGAAGGTCTCCTTGTTCAGGCAGCCGATCAGGAACACCGCCAGGTATGCGCCCCAGCGCTCCCGGACCAGCAGCCCCAACCCCAGGGTCCACAGGAAGAGTCCGGGGAAATCGGAGAGGTAGCTGGCGTAGTAGAAGCAGGGTGGCAACCCCACCAGCAGCAGCACCGTGGCCGCGTCCTTGCGCCAGCGGTTGGGCGGGAACACCCCGTCGTGCAGCCAGCGGAAGGCGAACACCAGGCCCACCAGGGCGGCGAACATCAGCACCAGGGCGATGGCGTACTGGGGCAGCAGCTCCCGCTCCCACTGGCCGCGCCGCAGGAAGCCCTGGACCAGGACGTTGCCGGCCATCCCCTCCCCCAGCGCGACCCGGGTCTGCGGCGGGAGGGCGGCGTGCACCGCCCGAGTGGTGAGCGGCACCAGCCAGCGGGTCACGTACGGCTTGTGGGCCCGCCCCTCCACCACGTCCCCGAACATCGCCCGGTGGTAGGTGTTGATCCCCGGATCCCGGATGAACACCCAGAACACGTGGAGGGTGAGTGCCGCGCACAGTGCCACGAACAGCAACCGGTACAGCGCCAGACCCAGACGTCGCGTCGCTGTCTCGCTGGTCCCCATGCGCTGACCGGGACGCTACCGAAAAAGGGGACAGGCTACATTATCGACGCGCTGCGTCGATAATGTAGCCTTGTATCTCGACAAGGCAGGACGTGAGCGGTCAGACGCAGCGGGGTATTCTGGGTTTGCGCCTGAAAGTTTGGTTGGGGAGCGCGCGGTAGACCGACGTAGCCGAGGCCATTCAAAAAGGCCGAGGGACAGCAAGGGTCGCCGCGCGACTTCCTCCTCGAAGAGCCCGAACAGTTGGACGAGCCCGAGCTCGGATGTCGCAAGGATGGGCCACCGAGGATCCCCACCGGCTACGGCGCCAGGAG
>JALYOC010000086.1 GCA_030857095.1 Myxococcota bacterium
AATGTAGCCTGTCCCCTTTTTCGGTTCAGGAGGCGGCGGCGGCGGTGGCGCCGCTGATCGGCTGGGCCGAATAGAACTGCTGGTACCACTTGCGGAAGGTCCAGATCGGCCCGTCTCCGTCGCAGAGGATGGGCTTGGTGAGGTGGAGCTTGTTCTCCCAGATCGGCTTGTCCTGCTCGTATTGCCGGGCCACCTCGTTCATGAAGATCCGGGAGACGACGCTGCGGAACAGCGGGTTGCCCTTCTTGCGTGCGGTGAAGAAGAAGCGCTGCTGGATGTGACCCTCGTCCACCGGGGTGGTGGTGGCGAAGAGCAGGATCTCCGCGAACTCGTTGAAGCGGATGGCGGAGACCCCGGGCATGAACACCCGCACGTCCACCTGGGTGGAGACGGTCATCCCGAAGCGGCGGTTCCTGGATCGGTTGATCACGTGGAAGCAGTCCGGGAGGACCTCCATCTCCATCTCGGGGACATCCAGGGTGCCGTGCACGTATTTGAAGTGCGCCGAGTCCACCGCGTTCTCCGCCATCTCCTGGCCGTGGGAGGCGATCACCCAACCGAAGCGCTTGAAGGAGGTCCACCCGGAGTGGCCGTACTCCTCCATCACCGGGACCTCGCGATCCGGCGCGGCGCCGGTGGCGTGGTACCAGATCCAGATCGAGCCGTTGCGCTCCACGGTCTGCCAGGTCCCCACCGAGCAGCGCGGGGTCTTCTTGGCGTAGGGGGCCTCCACGCACTTTCCGTCGCCGGCGAACCTCCAGCCGTGGAAGGGGCAGACCAGGGTGTTGTTCTCCACCCGGCCGCCGATGCCCAGGTGGGCGCCCAGGTGCGGACAATAGGCGTCCAGCACGTGCGCCGCCCCGTCTGTGCCGCGGAAGGCGACCAGCTCCCGGCCCAGGAAGCGCAGGGGGCGGGTCTGGTTGGGACGCAGCTCGTCGCTGGTGGCCACCGCATACCAGCTGTTGGGATACGGCATCGGGAAGCGTGAGGTCATAGGGACGGTGGCCAGACTGTAGCCGCCGTCCCCCAGGACCGCACCCTTCCAGCCGGACGGGGTAGTCCGGCGGCGCACCTAGTAGGGGACGAAGGCCTTGCGCGGGTGATCCACCCACTCCCGGAGCGCGGGGCGCTGCCAGTTGGCCTCCACGTAGCGCTGCACCTTGGCGGGCAGCGGGTGTCCCTGCTTGTGCAGCCGGTTGAGCATCAGGGAGAAGTCGGCGTCCGCCAGGCACCAGGCGCCAAAGAGGGTGGTGCGATCCTCGGCGACCAGTGCCTGCGCCACCGAGATCAGCCGCGCGGCCTCCGCCTGTCCCTGCGCGGTCAACGGCTGCACTGGGCGGTCGTAGAACAGGCTGGCAGTGGTGCGCTCCTCGCGGATCGGCATCAGATCGCTGCGCACCCAGTCCATCAGCTGCCGGGCCCGGGCGCGTTCCTGGAGGTTCTCCGGGAACAGCCGGGGGTGCTTGGGGAAGGGGAACGTCTCGGCCAGGTACTCGTTGATCGCCATCGACTCGGAGAGCCAGAAGTCGCCGTGGCGCAGCGCGGGCACCCGCCCGGTCAGCGACCCCTTCTGGAAGAACTCGGCGTGGTGATCCTTGTCGGGCAAGGACAGCTCCACCAGCTCGAACTCCAGCCCCTTCTCGCGCAACGCGACGAAGTTGCTGAAGGCGTACGGGCTGATCCAGAAGGCGTCGATGTACAGCGTCAGATCCTTGGCCATGCCGGCGCCTTTAGCGCGGGGCAAGCAGGTGACCAAGCGCCGCCTGCCAGGTGTGGCCGGGCTGCCTCCAGGAGCCGCCGAGCTGAAGCGACGGGTGGAGGCGGCCGACGCGCTGCTGTTCGCCTCGCCGGAGTACAACTATTCGATTGGCGGACCGCTGAAGAACGCCATCGACTGGGTGTCCCGCGCCCGGCCGATGCCCTGGAAGGGAAAGACCCTCTACCTGCTGGCGGCCTCGCCCTCGCCGGTCGGCGGCATCCGCGGGCTGTGGCAGACCCGGATCCCGCTGGAGGGGTGCGGATCGGCCGTGTTCTCCGAGATGTTCGCCCTCGCCCACGCGGACAAGGCCTTCACCGAGGAGGGGCGGTTGGTGGACCCCGCCCTGCGCGAACGGTTGGAGCGGGAGGTGCTGGGCTTCGTGCGTCTGGCCGAGGCGGTGGCGGACCTCAAGGTGGTCGACCCGCAGACCGCGCAGCAGAAGGCGATCGCGGTGGCGCTGGAGGATGAGTCCCGGTTGCAGGAGCTGCCCAGGAGCTGACCGCCTGGGGGAACTTTGTCAGTGAAGGCGGGCGAAGCCGCGTCTACGGATAGGCGGGGACCGCCGGCTCCTCGCCCGGCAGCGGGATGAACTCCGTCTCCTGCGGCACCGGCGCGAAGCGCTTGGCCCGCCAATCATCCTTGGCCTGTTCGATCCGCTCCGGAGAGCTGGAGACGAAGTTCCAGAAGACGTGGCGCTGCCCATCCAGCGGCGCGCCTCCGAGGAGCAGCAGCCGGGTAGAGGTGGCGGCGCTGAGGATCAGCTCGGCGCTGGGCCGGAAGATGGCCATCTCGCCTGGACCGAAGCGGGCGCCGTCCACCTGCAGTTCGCCCTCCACCACGGAGGCGGCGCGATCCTCGTGTTCGGGGCGCAGTTGGAAGCGGGCGCCTGGGGCCAGGTGGAGATCCGCGTAGAACATCTCCGAGAGGGTGGGCACAGGCGAGCGCACCCCGGCCAGCGCTCCGGCGATCATCCGCAGCTGCACGCCGGAGTTCTCCACCCGGGGCAGAGCTGCCGCCTCGAAGTGGGCGAAGCTGGGCGCGGTCTCCTCGTGGCGGGTGGGCAGCGCGACCCAGATCTGGAAACCGAATAGGGGCTCCCCGGCCACCCGGCGCTCGGGCGCGGTGCGCTCGGAGTGGGCGATGCCCCGGCCGGCGGTCATCCAGTTCACCTCGCCGGGGACGATCCGCTGCACGGTGCCCAGGCTGTCGCGGTGGAGGATCTCTCCCTGGAGCAGGTAGGTGACCGTGGCCAGGCCGATGTGCGGGTGCGGCCGGACGTCCAGCCCGCGGTGATCCTCGAACACCGCCGGTCCCATCTGGTCGAAGAAGATGAACGGCCCCACCATCTGCCGCTGGTGGGCGGGCAGCGCGCGACGGACGGTGAAGCCATCGCCCAGGTCGCGCACCCGCGGGACGACGACCGACTCCACGTTCGGCGTTGCTACCTCCACCAAGGGATCTCGCTCCATGGATTCAGGATGACCATTGCCCCGGGCGTGCCACAAGCCCGTGTCCAGCGCCTTCGCGACAGGCGCCAGAGCGCACCGCGCTGGTGGTCCCCGAGAGAGAGCCAGTTCCGCAGACGCCGCACAGCGTGATCGCCGTCTCCCTGGAGGATGAGTCCCACATGCAGGAGCTGCCCAAGAGCTGACGCTGGGGGAAACTTGTCATTGGAGACAGATTCCACGGCGATCCGGGCGAAAAACCCCCGGGGTAAGCGCGCATGCACGGACAAGTTTCCCCCAGCGGCCAGCGGCCAGCGGCCAGCGGCCAGCGGCCAGCGGTGAGCGGTGAGCGGTGAGCGGTGAGCGGTGAGTCGGGCCCCGGGTAGCAGCGCCCGCGCGCGCCTACTGGCAGACGCCCAGCGCTTCGGTGGTTGCGCCCTGGCACACGCCGGACAGACAGTCGCGGTTCACGAAGCAGGCCTCGGTGGCCGCGCGCTTCTGGACGCAGGTCCCGTAGCGCTGGTTGGCGGTGAAGTGGTTGGAGCAGGTCAGTGAGGCCTCGCACTCCCGATCGGTGGTGCAGGGTTCGCCCTCCGCCCGCAACGGGTAGTCGCACAGGCCCGGACCGTCGGCGTCGACCAGGCGGCAGGTCAGCCCTCCCTGGCACTCGTCGCTGCCCGCGCACCTTTCGCCCAGACCGACCGGGCAACCGGAGAGCACCAGCAGGCACACCGTGATCCATCCGAGACGAGCGTTCACAGCCTTCCCTCCACCGACAGCACCACCGACCGGCCGGCCTCATCCACGCCCGAGCCATGGGTGCGGTAGGTGGCGTCGGTCAGGTTCTGGAACGACAGCGAGCCGGAGAGGTTCTTCCAGCGGGTGCCCACCCGGGCGTGCAGCACCATGAACTCCGGGGTCCCGGTACAGCCGGGCGCCTCGGCGCAGATCCGGAGGTCCAGCCGGTCGGACCCAGAGAGCCGGGTCTGGGCGGACGCCCCGCGGACCACCCCCTCCAGGAAGAGGAACGACCACGGCTCGTAGGTCACCGTGGCGGTGCCATTGAGCGGCGGGAGCCGGGAGAGGGGCTCGTGGATCAGCGGCTGGGCGGGGTCGGTCAGATCCCTCAACACCTGGGTGCCGAGGGTCCAGCCCAGGTGGCCGCCCAACCGCAAGGTGGCAACCGGCTGCACCTGGGCGGACAGCTCCACCGAGTGGATCGAGGCCTGGTCGCGGTTCTGACGAATCAGATACGGCAGCCCGTCCGGGGTCAGGATCTGCCCGTCCACCGCGGTGGGGGCATTGCCAATCAGCCCGGGCAGGGTGGTGAAGGAATAGAAGGCCTGAACCCGGGCCTGGGCATGGACCCAGCGCAGCCCTCCCTCGGCGGTGAAGGACTGCTCGGGGTGGAGCTCCCGGGTGGGGACCACGAAGCCGGGGCCCTCGGCGCCCAGCCGCAAGAAGTCGTCGACGTTGGGCGCCCGGAAGCCCGTCCCCAGATTGACCAGGGCCTGCAGTCCCCAGGGCAGGTTCCCGCGCACGCCAGCCTCGGCGGCCACCCCGGTGGTGAGCACTGTGGTGGCGGGGAAGACCGGCGGCGGCTCGGCCGCGGTGGCGAACAGCTCCCGAAGCCGGGAGTCCTCCGGCAGCCGGGTAGAGTTGGCCTGGACCCGCAACCCTGCGTGGTAGCTGAGCGGCCGCTTCGCGTCGGTGGAGAGCACCGCGAACAGTCCACCGGAGAGGGCAGTGGGCGCGCCCGGGTAGCGAGCATCTTGCGGCCGCACCTGGGCCGCTGCCGGATCGCTGATCGACAGCCGGGTGAACCCGGAGAGGACCCGGTCGAAATAGGCGTCGCCGCCCATCACCAGATCCCCTTGGCCCAGGCCCCACAGCTCCACCGGCAGGGTGCCTTCGGCGCGCAGGCCCCAGGTCCACACCGTGGCGGTGTCCGACTCAATCCGGTCCCTGCTGATCCGGAAGCGATCGGTCACGTCCGCCTGACGGTGGAGGCTCAGATCCAGCGAGAGCTGGCGGAACATCCCCGCCCCGCGGGAGACCAGCCGAAGGTGCCCCAGATCGCGCTCCTGGTCGCTGAAGCGCCGGAAGTCCCCCGGGGTAGAGCGATCCAGCCGCGGGGCGTTGGACTGGCGCACCCCCTGGTACTGCAGCTGCAACTCCGAGCCGAAGGCCAGCCGTTGGCGCAGCTTCACCGTGGCGTCCGCCTCCTCGTAGGCGGTGTAGTGCTGCAGCCCCACCTGGCCCCCGCCGGTCAGGTCATTGAAGTCCCGCCCGGTGATCGCCGCCGCCACCGCGGTGTCCCGCAGCGAGACCCCGGCCCGCAGGTTCCCCTGGAGGCTGGTGTCGGCGGTGCCGCCCTGGCCGCGCAGCAGCAGGGTCGGGGTGGGCTCGGAGCTGAAGCGGGGCTGGAAGGTCCGGACGCTGACCACCCCGCCCAGCGCGTCCGATCCGTAGAGCACCGACCCTGGACCGCGCACCACCTCCAATTGCTCCACCGTGAACGGGTCCACCGTGTTGAGGAACTGATTGGGCCCGGAGCGGACGGTGGCGTTATTGAGCCGCACCCCATCCACCAGCAGCAGGATGTGCTGCCCCAGCAGGCCGCGCAGGATGGGCGCCCCGCCGCCGGGATTGGTGCGCTGGAGAAACACCCCTTCGCTCTCCAGCAGGGCCTCGGGGGTGGTGCGGGCGCCGCGCCGGGCAAGGTCCTCCGCGCGCAATACAGTCACCGCGCGAGGCTGCTCCATCGGGTCGCTCTCCACCCGGGTGGAGGTCACCACCGTGGTCAGGGTGGGCTCGGGATCGGGTTCAGTGGTTGGGGTGCCGCCGTCGGCGGACGGCGCGGTCGCTGCCAGGAGCAGGGACAGGGGAAGAAGGCCAATCACCGGGCGGAACTGACCCGCCAGCGGGCCGAGGGGCAAGAGAGAAAGGCAGAGAATCCGGCCAGCGTGTGAGAGGCGTCAGCTTCGCCAGGCGCCGGCGCTTGGCGGTCCAATGGTTCACCGCTTCATTGGCAATGGAGGTATGAGGGACCAGGCATGCCAAGGGTGGGGTTCAGAATCGCGCGAGGGGCGCTGGCGTTGGGCGCGCTTTTGGCCACCCCGGCGCTGGCGGGTGGGGGCGGGGAGGGTGGTTCGCCGGTGATCCGCAACATCGCGATCGCGATGGTGGCGGCCAGCCTGCTGGGCTTCACCATGAAGCTGCTGAGGCAGCCTCTTCTGCTGGGCTACATCCTGGGCGGGGTGCTGGTCGGTCCGGTGGGGCTGCGGCTGATCACCGGCCGGGAGGAGATCCAGACCATCGCCGAGATCGGCTTGATCCTGCTGCTGTTCATGATCGGGCTGGAGATCGACCTCAAGAAGATGCTGCAGGCCGGCCGGTTGGTGGTGCTGACCGGGATCCTGCAGTTCCCGCTGTCGCTGGGAGTGGCGGCGGCGGTGTTCGCGCTGCTGCGCATGCTGGGGGTCAGCTTCGGGGACGGGGTGTACCCGGTGCTCTACCTGGCGGTGGCGGTCAGCATCAGCAGCACGATGATCGTGGTCAAGCTGCTCTACGACAAGCTGGAGCTGGACACCCTGGCCGGGCGGATCACGGTGGGGATCCTGGTGTTCCAGGACATCTGGGCGATCGTCGTGCTGGCGGTCCAGCCCAACCTGGCCAACCCGGAGCTGGGGATGCTGGCCAAGACCTTCGGCGCCGGCGCCCTGCTGGTGGCGGTCTCCCTGGTCACCAGCCGCTATGTGCTGCCGCGGATCTTCCAGGTGATCGCCAAGGTCCCGGAGCTGATGCTGGTGATCTCCCTGGGCTGGTGCTTCCTGGTGGGATTGGTGGCGGCGCACCCCTCAATCGGTCTCTCGATGGAGATGGGCGCGCTGATCGCCGGCGTCTCGCTGGCCACGTTCCCCTACAACCTGGACGTCAACGCCAAGGTCCTCAACATCCGGGACTTCTTCATCACCCTGTTCTTCGTCTCCCTGGGGATGCAGATCCCGATGCCCACCGTCTCCGCGCTGCTGCTGGCGGCGCTGGCCAGCGCGGTGCTGCTGCTGACCCGCGCGGTGGGGATCTTCGGGGTGCTGCATGTGCAGAAGGCGGGGCACTTCACCTCGCTGTTGCCGGCGCTGAACCTCTCCCAGATGAGCGAGTTCTCGCTGGTGATCCTCTCCCTGGGCGTGAGCTTTGGGCACATCACCGGAGAGCTGCTGACAGTCGCGATCTGGACCTTCGCCTTCCTGGCGGTGGGCTCCACCTATCTGATCGCCGCCAGCCACCCGGTGGAGCGGGTCCTCAGCCGGATCCTCAACCGGGTCGGCCTGCGGGACGTGCGCAGCACCGCCAGCGAGGTGAAGAAGGGCCACGACCGCTCGGTGGTGCTGCTGGGCTTCTACCGGATCGCCAACGCGTTCCTGGAGGAGGCGGCCCGCCGGGACCAGCACCTGCTGGAGGACTTGAAGGTGGTGGACTTCAACCCGGAGATGCGAAAGCGGCTGGCCGCGGTGGGGGTGCCGTGCGTCTACGGGGACATCGGCAACCCGGAGACCCTGCAGCACGCGCACATCGAGCACGCGCGGGTGGTGATCAGCACCGTCCCAGACAGCGTGCTGCGGGGGACCTCCAACGCCAAGCTGCTCAAGGTCCTCAAGGAGCTGTGCCCCCAGGCGCGGGTGATCGTCACCGCCGAGACCCCGGAGCAGGCGCTGGCCCTCTACGCAGGCGGCGCGGACTTCGTGCTCCAGCCCAACGCGCTGGCCGGCGCCTCGCTGGTCACCACCGTCGAACAGGCGCTGCGCGGCTCCTGCCAGGGGATGCGCCAGGAGGCAGAGTCGGACCTGGTCACCCGCACCGGCAAGAACGCGGTGCTGCCGCAGGCCGGCGCCGCTCAGTAGTAGTAGGGGAACTTCGACCAGTCCGGGGCCCGCTTCTCCAAAAAGGAGTCGCGGCCCTCCTGGGCCTCGTCGGTCATGTAGGCCAGGCGGGTGGCCTCGCCGGCGAACACCTGCTGGCCGACCATCCCGTCGTCGATGGCGTTGAAGGCGAACTTGAGCATCCGCTGGGCGGTGGGGCTCTTGCCGCAGACTTTCCGGGCCCACTCCAACGCCGTCTTCTCCAACTCCGCGTGGGGGACCACCGCGTTGACCATCCCCATCCGGTGGGCGTCATCCGCGCTGTACTCGCTGCCCAGAAAGAAGATCTCCCGGGCGAACTTCTGCCCCACCTGCCGGGCCAGATACGCGGAGCCGAAGCCGCCGTCGAAGCTGGCCACGTCAGCGTCGGTCTGCTTGAACTTTGCGTGCTCGCGGCTGGCCAGGGACAGATCGCAGACCACGTGCAGGCTGTGCCCGCCGCCCGCCGCCCAGCCGGGGAGCACGCAGATCACCACCTTGGGCATGAAGCGGATCAGCCGCTGCACCTCCAGGATGTGCAGCCGCCCGGTGCGCGCGGGGTTGATGCTGGAGGCGGTCTCCCCTTCCGCGTACTTGTAGCCGTCCTTGCCGCGGATCCGCTGGTCACCGCCGGAGCAGAACGCCCAGCCGCCGTCGCGCGGGGAGGGGCCGTTGCCGGTCAACAGCACGCAGCCCACGTCGCTGCTCATCCTCGCGTGGTCCAGCGCCCGGTACAGCTCGTCCACCGTCTTGGGACGAAAGGCGTTGCGGATCTCCGGGCGATGGAAGGCGATCCGCACCGCGCCCACGTCCTTGGCCCGATGGTAGGTGATGTCGGTGAAGTCGAAGCCAGGCACTTCCTGCCAGGCGGTAGGGTCAAAGATGGCGGAAACCAAGGGCGCGCTCCTGTGCGAAGGGCGCCGCTTCTAGTTCGACCGCGGCCCGGGGGCCACCCTCAGCTGGCGCGGACGCCCACGCCGATCGGGCAGCTGACGCCGGTTCCGCCCAGCCCGCAGTAGCCGTCGGGCTCCTTGGCCAGGTACTGCTGGTGGTAGTCCTCGGCGTAATAGAAGGCCGGAGCGGGGAGGATCTCGGTGGTGATCGCCGAAAACCCCTTCTCCGCCAGCGCCTGGCCGTAGGCCGCCTTGGATTCCTCGGCGGCGCGCTGCTGGTCCTCTGAGGTGAAGTAGATCCCGGAGCGGTACTGGGTCCCCGCGTCGTTGCCCTGCCGCATCCCCTGGGTGGGATCGTGGTTCTCCCAGAAAATCTTCAGCAGCGCCTGGTAGGACAACTCTGCCGGGTCGAACACCACCTGCACCACCTCGTTGTGGCCGGTGCGCCCGCTGCACACCTCCTTGTAGGTGGGGTTGGGGGTCAGCCCCGCCGCGTAGCCCACCGAGGTGCTGTACACGCCCTTCGTCTGCCAGAACTTGCGCTCGGCGCCCCAGAAGCACCCCAGCCCGAAATATGCGGTCTGCTTCCCCGGGAACGGCCCCTTGAGCGGGGTCCCCAGCACGAAGTGCTTCTCCGGGACTCCGGGCATCTCCTGGGCACGTCCGGGGAGGGCGTCAGTGGCGCGGGGCATCTGGGTCTTGGGCGAGTCGAAGAACATGGTCAGCCGCAGCTTAACGAAGCCATCAGCGGTTCGCAGGGGGAGAGCAGACAGGCAGGCGGCGAACGACCCTGCGGGCCAGCATCGCTTCGGTGCTGCCGCTGATGGAGAGGGTGGTGGCCCGGCACCAGGAGCAGAACCCCAGGACCACGTCCGGCTGGAGGAGCACGTGCTGATCCGGCTGGGCGCCAGCTAGACCGCTACAGCCGATACAGCCGGTCCATGTATTTGAGCAGCAGCTCCGAGACCACCCCGCGCAGGGGGAGGCTGGCGGCCATGCCGTAGGCGGGCGCCATCCCCCCCTTGGACGGCGGCTGGGTCTTCACCTCCGCCACCGAGGCCCGCAGATCCTCCAGGAAGCGATCCACCACTCCCGGCTGGGTGTGGGGGAGGGTCACGCAGAGGTGGACCGCCGCCGGCTTGTGCAGCCCGTTGAGGTTCCACTTGCGGTGGGCCATCGCGTCCAGCACCCGGAAGATGTCCACCTGTTCGGAGGCAAAGGCGATCACGAACAGCGGATCTCCCAGCAGCCTCAGCTCGGGGATCTTGCGGATCCCGTCCTTGATCCGCTGGGCGCTCTCCAGGATCTGCCGGGCCGAGTCCAGGTAGCCCTTCTCGCCGGTGGTGACCAGGGCGGCCCAGCAGGCGGCGATCAGCGCCCCCGGGCGGCTGCCGGCGAGGGTGGGGGAGAAGTACAGCCCGCCCGGCCAGTCGGAGACGGTGAAGAACTGGTGATGGCGCAGCCCTTCGGTCCGGTACAGCACCACGCTGGTGCCCTTGGCGGCGTACCCGTACTTGTGGGTGTCGCAGGAGAGGGAAGTCACTCCCGGCAGCGCGAAGTCGAACGCCGGCACCGGGTAGCCCAGCCGCTGGGCCCAGGGGAGCAGAAAGCCGCCCAGGCAGGCGTCGGTGTGGAAGCCGATCCCCCGCTGGAGGGCCAGCTCGGAGAGCTGTTCGATGGGATCGATCACCCCGTGCGGAAAGCCGGGCGCCGAACCGACGATCACCACCGTGTTCCGGTTCACCAGCGTCTTCGCGGCGCCCACGTCCGCCCGGTAGTCCGGGCCCAGCGGGATCTTCCTCAGCTTCATCCGGAAGTAACCGGCGGCCTTGTCGAAGGCGGCGTGCGCGGAGACCGGGGCCAGGATCTCCGGGCGGGTGATCCCCCGCTCGGCCCGGGCCCAGTCCCGGTAGGCCTTCATCGCCATCAAGATGCTCTCGGTGCCGCCGGAGGTGACCGAACCGCAGACCTCGTCTTCGCCGGTGCCCGCCGACTCCCCGGCGTTCAGCATCCGGGCGGTCATGGATATGATCTCGGTCTCGAACTTGTTGGCGGAAGGCCACAGGTCGGCGTGCAGCGGGTTGACCTGGGAGGACAGCGCGTACACCTGGTTGAGGAACCGGATGTGGTCCTCCTTCCCCTGGTACACCCCGCCGGAGACGAAGCCCTCCTTCCAGCGCGGCTCCTCCCTGCGGGCCAGCTCTTCCAGCTCCGAGAGCACCTCGGTGCGGGGCCGGCCTTCCCACGGCAGCTGGGCGAAGGTCTGCAGCTGCTGCTTGTAGGGCTTGAGGGAGGACTCCAGCTCTCCCAGCATCGCGTCGGTCTCGCGATCAATCCGTCCCTTCACCCCCGGGATGCGCTGCAGCGCCCGCTCCACGAAGGACAGCAGCCGGGGATCCAGACCGGACAGCCGCGCGTTGAGCTCCTTGACGAGATCCACGGTCACTCTCCTTGCCTCAGCCGCGCCGGTTCAGCCGCGCATGGATGCCACGGTTGGCGCGGTACAGGCGCACGAACTGCAAGAAGCGGTGGTCATAGTGTGCGCGCAGCGCCGGGTCGGGGGTGAAGGTCCGGGCGATCGGCACCTGCCCGGGCACCTGGGCGAAGGTGGTCAGCCCCAGGCCCACCCCGACCAGGATCGCCGCGCCGCGGGCGTTGGCCTCCACCGGGTTCTCCACCTGCCGGATCGGGACCCCCAGCACGTCCGCGTGCAGCTGACACCACGCCGCCGAGCGCGCCCCGCCGCCGATCAGGTTGATCGCCTCGAAGTCGCGGCCGACGAAGCCTCGCACCGCCTGGTGCAGCCAGCGGGTGTTTAGCGCCACCCCCTCGTAGACGGCGCGGACCAGGTGCTCGCGGCGGGTGCTCAGCGAGAGGTTGTGGAAGCCGCCGCGGATCAGCGGGTCCTCCACCGGGGTGCGCTCCCCGTACAGCCAGGGGGTGAACAGCACCGCGTCCTGGTCCGGCAAGGTGGACTCCACCAGCCGATCGAAGCGCTGGTACGCATCGTCCGGTGGAGGCCGCGGATCCAGCGTGTCCTGGGGCCAGAACAGTTTGTCCCGCAGATAGGACAGACAGACCCCGGCGCACTCCTGGGTGTTGCCGATCAGGTAGCGCCCGGGGATGGCGGAGACCAGGGTGGCCATGTTGTTGACCACGTCGGTCTTCTTGCCGGGCAGATGGCAGGTCAGCCAGGAGGAGGTGCCGATGTACAGGTGCGCCTGGTAGTCCCCGGTCGCTCCCGAGCCCACCGCCGCGGACTGCACGTCCGCCGAGCCCAGCACCACCTGCGCGCTCTGTGGCACGCCCAGCTCGCGCGCGGTCTGCGCGGTCAGCGGCCCCAGCACCTGGATCGCCGGCCCCAGCTCCGGGAGTTGATCCCGGCGCAGCCCAAAGGTCCGCAGCAGCCCGTCGTGGTAGCGGACGGCGTTCGGGTCGCGGTTGTCGGTCACCCAATGCAGGGCGATGGAGTCGAAGGAGGCCGCCTGCCGGCCGGTGAGACGGAAGTTGAGATAGTCCTTGGGTTCCAGGAACCGGACCGCGCGGCGGTAGAGATCCGGACGGTGCTGGCGCAGGAAGAGGATGTGGGCCAGCGAGTCCTTGCCGCTGAGCCCGGGCACCCCGCCGGTCAGCCGCAACGACCGCCACAGCTTGGCGGCCCCGTACCCCTGCACGGTGGGAAAGCCGGCCATCGTCTGGCGGACCAGCGGAGCGCCCCGGGAGTCCATCCAGATGATCGCGTTGCCGATCACCTGACCCTGCGCGTCCACCGCCACCGTGCCCGACCACTGGGCGGTGCAGCCCACCCCCACCACCCGGGCCGCGGCTTGCGGGAAGCGCAGCAGCAGCCGGCGGGTGGCGGTGACAATCGCCCGCCACCAGTCGTCGGGGGACTGCTCGGCGCCGCCGCCCTCGGACAGCATCAACGCGGTGGGCTCGAACTGTGAACCCAGGGAGGGGCCGCCCGCCTCGAACAGCGCGACCTTGGGCCCGGAGGTCCCCAGATCGATTCCCAGCAGGAGCGGTGCGTCCGGGGCCACGGACTGCAGACTACGGCGTTTGCTGGGGCTTCGCCGGCGCGGGGTGTTCCCCCTGGTGGACCGAGCCATCGGAGTGGCGGTGGGCCCCAGCGGGAAGCGGCAGCGGCTCCGGCTTCGGCTGGTTCTGCGCCAGCCGCCGGGCCGGCTGCGGCGCGCCGCCCGCGTTGTCGTAGGAGGCGCCCAAAGAGACCAGGAAGCGCGGGGTGCCGGGCGCCTTGCCCAGCCCGGCGCCCAGCAGGGCAAAGGCGTTGAAGCCCTTGGCCACCGGGATCCGCCCGCCCACCAACAGCTCGGTGGACGGGATCTGCCCGGTGAACGGCACCACCACCCGCACCGAGGCCTCGGGGCGCAGGCCGCGCAGGGCGGGGTGCAGCGCCTCGGCGGCCAGCA
Source organism: Myxococcota bacterium (assembly GCA_030857095.1). Lineage (GTDB taxonomy): Bacteria > Myxococcota > Myxococcia > Myxococcales > Myxococcaceae > JALYOC01. Next base: position 13,429 of record JALYOC010000086.1, read on the forward strand.
CCGCCGCGCCCAGGGTCATGCGGGGGCCGATCTCCTCCACCCCCAACGGCACCAGCGGGCGCAGCTGCAGTCCCAGTTCGCCGGTGACCAGCAGCCGGTCCAGCCCCCTGGTGGCCAGGACCTTGGGGACAATCACGAAGCCGGGGCTGGAGGCCAACGCCTCCGCGCTGCCCACCGGAACTCCCACGCTGACCTGCGCGCCCAGATCGAAGGGGATCAGCTCGCCCTCCTCCAGGATGTTGGTCCGCACCTGCACCCAGGGAGAGCCCAACCCGGCGATCGCCGGCGCGCCGATGTTGTAGGCGGAGAGATCGTCTCCCAGCTGCAACATCACCAGCGGCAACACCGCGCCGATCTCCACCCGGTGGTGCACCGCCAGCGCCGCGGTCAGCTGCAGGGTGACCCGGTCGCGGACCAGCGCGCCCACGCTCTCCCCATTGACCACCGCCACCAGCGGCGAGTTGGCGTAGCTGATCCCCGCTCCCAACCGCAGGGTGCCGGGGTTCATCAGCCGCGCGCTTCCCAGCGCCAGCGACCCCATCCCGGAGGGATCCAGCTCCAGGCGTTCTAGCTCGAAGCCCTGGACCTGGGTCTGCGCGGATGCGCTGGAAACGGCCAGGGACAACAACACTGGAACTGCAAGAAACGACCGGAGCGGGCGCATTTGTGCTGGCATCCTGGCATGGGTCGCCTCGCCGTTTACAGTGCCGTTGTCCTGATGTTCCTGTGGGTGGGGTGTCGCGGCTGCAAACCGCCCGCCTCCGCGCCCGACGCGGGCTCCGACGCCGGAACCCCGGTCCAGGCGGTCTCACTCACCGTGGCCCTTCCCGACGGTGGTTCGCTGCAGGTCAGTTCGGAGGCCCGCGCGATCCTGGAGGTCCGAGAGCGGCCGGGGGTGGTGGCGGAGGAGTGGCGGCCGGTGGCGGCGGTGGCGGCGATCACCTCCGCGCTGCTGCTGGCCCATCCTCTGGACGAGGTGTGGCTGAGCTTCTCCCCCAGCGCGAACGGGGACGCGGCGGAGGCCAGCCTTGCCGCCGGAGTCGCGACGATGGCGCTGCTGGCGGGCAAGACGCTGGCCGACGCGGGGACGCCGATCCACGGGGTGCTGCTGCCGGATGGGACGATCGGGCAGGAGGGTACCCTGCGCGAACTCTTCGGCCAGCTCACCTTCGCTGGGCTCAAGACCCCCGCGGCGCTGGCCCCGGACGCGATGCGGCTGCCCCAGGGGTTGGAGGTGGCCTTCGCGGCGCTGGGCTCCCGTTGGCGAGAGGAGGCCACCGGGTTGGAGGCCCGGCTGCCGCGCAGGTCGCGGGCGGAGGTGACCGCGGCGCTGGATGCCGCCCAGGCTGCGCGGGGAGTGGACCAGCTGGAGCGCAGCCGCCACGCGCTGCGACTGGCCCGGACCGCCGCCGGAGCGGTGGTGCCGGCGGAGGTGGTGGCGCGTTGGCAGCGGGCGCGCGCGCAGTTCGAGTCCCTGCCGGTCCGCTCTCCCGCCGCCGCCGGTCAGCTGCTGGAGTCCGCCCGCCGACTGGCGCGAAGCTGGGTGCTGTTGCAGGGCGCCGGGGGAGAAGGGGAGGCGGACCTGCTCCTGGACGAGGTGGAGGCCTGGTCCACCGGGGTGCAGCACCTCTCCGCGGCGCCTACCGCTTCGCCCCAGCGGCTGGCCGCAGTGGCGCGGACCTGGCTGAGCGCGGGTCGATTCAGCGCCGCCGCCGGGCCGCTGGGGCTGGAGCTGGCCGCCTCGCTGCTGGCTGGCCCCGCGCCCTCGCCGACCGCGTCGCTGCTGGCCCTGGCCGCGGCCCAGGACGCCTATCTCGTCGCCCAGGCGGCGCGGCTGTCGAAGGTTCCGATCGCGGAGGGGGATCTGGAGCTGCGGCGGGCGGCAGGTCGGGCGCGTCGGGCGGTGGGGCTTCCCCCCGGCGTCGCCTACGACTGGGCGCTGGCGGGGCGGGCCGAGGCGGATGAGGCCCGACTGCTTCGCTGGCGAGCGACCACAACCGCCCACCTCCTTCTTCAGCTCACACCGACTCCAGGATTACTGCAATAATCCAGGGTCTGTGACCAAACTGGGCACGATTCAGGGAAAGTTTACCGAGAGTCGGAGCACCTTTCCGGCCGAGTTCAAGGGGCGGGTTTCAGTGAGCCAGCGGATCCAGCAGTGCCTCGCTTCAGCCGGAGCAGGGCTGAGGTGTCTCCTTCCGGCGCTGGCCCTGTTGGGGGCCGGTCACGCCGCGGCCTCCACCCTCCCCACCCTGCGCACCATCAGCGTGGACGGGCAGTTCTCCGACTGGAACCAGATCCTGCTCAACCCGCTGCAGGTCACGGTGGACGGCAACGCCAGCATCACCAACACCGCCGGCTGCTACCCCACCAATCCGGATCGGGACTGCACCAACCTCAGCGGCACCGGGCGCGACATCCTCACCTTCGCCTGGACCTACGACCCGACCTACATCTACACGTACCTGCGCCGGGACGCGTCCTCCAACTCGGTGATGAACTACTTCTTCATCATGGACCTGAACGCCAACGGGCTGGCGGAGTCCACCGACCGGGTGGCGCAGGTCCGCTGGTCCGGTGGCGGCAACGCCCTGGCCTACCTGCGGGTGTTCGCCTACGTCCCCGCGGTGCCCGGCGGCGATCCGATGGCCTGCACCAGCGCCGCCAACTGCCCCTCTCCGGGCGCGGTGGGCTACGTGGACGGCTACAGCATGCC
>JALYOC010000123.1 GCA_030857095.1 Myxococcota bacterium
ATCCAGGAGGGCGGCTTCCCACCGGTGGTGGCCTGGCTGGCGGAGACCTTCCAGCCCAGCATCCTGGGCCGGCTGCTCCACCTGGGGATCCGGGTGGCCTCCGGCTGGCTGGGCCTGAACCGGGACAGCGACCTGAGCGCCGAGCTGGCCGCGGCGATTGGCGATGCCTCCTTCACCGACCGCACCCTGCTCTTGATGGGCATCGGCACCGACGTGGCGGACGGCAAGCTGCGCCTGGGGCCCAAGGGCCTGGAGCTGGACTGGAAGCCGGACCGCAGCCGCGCCTACTTCGACCGGGTGCTGGAGACCGGAAAGCGGATCGCCGACGGGCTCCACGGCGACTTCGTCCCCAACCCCAGCTGGAAGCTGGGCCGGGTGATCACCCCCCACCCGATCGGCGGGGCGCCGATGGGTTCCAACCCCACCGAGGGCGTGGTGGACGGGAACGGGGAGGTGTTCGGCCACCCCGGACTCTACGTGGCGGACGGCTCGGTGATGCCCGCCTCGCTGGGCGTCAACCCGTCGCTGACCATCGCCGCGGTGTCGGACCTGTTCGCGGACCGGATGCTGACCCGCATCTCCACCAAGCGGTCCATCAAGCCGCGGGTGAGGCCCGCGGCGCAGGTGTCGGTCCAGCCCACGACTTGAGGTGGTGTTCCATCCGGGCGGTTCCAGCCGTTCCAGGTTGGAACCGGACTGGGAGCTGATCTGCCCCTGGTGCCCGTCAGTTGACCTTGGCACCCGGGCTGCAATCCCTGCGCACCATGCTCAGTGCGCAGACCCCCGTCTCCCAGATCGTGTTGGACCACTCGGAGTGCGCGACCATCCTGGTGCGCCACCGGATCGACTACTGCTGCAACGGCGGCCTGCCGCTGGCGGAGGCCTGCAAGAAGCGGGGGGTGGATCCCCAGGAGTTGCTGGGCGAGCTGGAGGAGGCGATCACCCAGCGCAGCGAGCCGCGCGGCGCGGATCCTCGGACCCTGAAGACCGACGAGCTGGTGGCCCACATCGTGAGGAGGCACCACCGCTACCTGCGGGGAGCGCTGCCGTTCCTGGTGCCGCTGGCCACCAAGGTGGCCCGGGTGCACGGCGCGCACAACGCCAACCTCCTGGACGTCCGCGACCTGGTGGAGGAGCTGGCCGACACCCTGGAGCCCCACCTGGACCACGAGGAGCAGGTGCTGTTCCCGGTGCTGGTGGGAGAGAACCCGGAGGAGAACCTGGCCGCGACCCTGGCCGCCAACCACGGCGACCACCTGGAGGTGGCGGATCTCCTGGAGGAGCTGCGCAACGCCTCCCACAACTACCATCTGCCCGGGACCGCCTGCAGCAGCTTCACCACCCTCTACCGCGAGCTGCAGGCGCTGGAGGCGGACCTGTTCGAGCACGTCCACCTGGAGAACCACGTCCTGCTCCCGCGCTTCGCCCGGAGCTGAGGAGCGCTACTTTGCCGGCGCCGGGCGTCGCTCACCCAGCCTGGGGCTGGTCGCGAGCACGGTCTGGATCGCAAAGAGGGCGATGGCCGCGGTGTTGAGCCAGGCGCCCCCGCTGCGCAGCTCGGAGAAGCCCAGCAGATCTCCGCCCACCCGCAGCAGCAGAGAGACGTGCAGCAGGCCCAGGTGGAGGTAGAAGCGCGGCCGGTACCGCACCTGGACCCCCAGCACCGCGGGGACGATCACCAGGGCGTGGCCGAAGATCATCGAGAACACGAAGCCCACGAACACCGCATGCAAGAGCGCGTCGTAGACCGGGCCGGCCACCGGGTGGCCAAAGCGCAGCGCCAACACCCCGGCCACCGCCAGCCAGCCGTAGCCCAGCAGCAGCGCGGCGGCGATGTAGCGGACCGCGCCCTTCATTCTCACAGTGCGCCGGGCCACGTCGTACCGCAGCATCCAGGCCGCCAGTCCCAGGCTTCCGGCGCCCACCCCCCGCCAGCCCCAGTCGCGGTCCACCGCGGAGAACGCGGCCCCGGCCAGCAGCAGGAACACCGCTCCCATGAACATCCGCCGCACCCTCGGGGTGGGGCGCAGCAACCGGCTCAGCTCCAGCCGCTCCGCGGCGATGGTCAGCACCAGAAAGCCCAGCCACCACACCACCACGTCGAAGACCGGCAGTCCGCGCAGCAGCAGCACGTTCCCGATCAGCCAGGACACAGTGGCGGTGGTCAGGATCTGGTGGTGCAGCGCCCGGTCCAGCCGCAGCACCTGCACCATCATCAGCAGCACCGTCCCGCTTCCCAGGGTGAGCAGCAGGGGTCCCAGTGGGGAGGAAGACGCCAGCATCACCGCGCTGCCCACCGCGTTGAGCACCGGGGCCAGGTAGCCCCAGCCGCGGCGCAGCGCCACCGCCCGCTCCAGGGCGATGACGGTGCCCAGAAAGCCGGACACCATCACCGGGCCGTGGTCCAAAACCGAGGCCTCCCGGAGGGGCAGGGCAGCGGCCAGCCCCATCCGGTACAGCCCCAGCCACACCCCCGCCACCAGCGAGACGCCGGCCAGGCCGATCAGCGCAAAGCGTGCGCGGGCGAGGGTGACCATCGGCTCAGACCTTGCTGACGGTCACCCGCCACAGCTCCGGGCCCTGCTCTTCGTACTGCCAGCCAAACGTGTTCGGGCGCTCGTGCTGGAATTGGTAGAACAGCGGCTTGGGATCGTGATCGTTGACCAGCTGGAAGGCCTCGCCCGGAGCCAGCCCGTCGAACGTCTGGAAGATCAGCGGGTGGCGCTCTCGGGGGACGATGGTGCGGACATCCAGCACGGACTTCACTGTCATTGCTTCTCTCCTGGTGGGTGGGTGAAAAGGGCGCCGGGGCGCCCGGGTGGAAGGTTCAGGGGACGCCCAGCTCTGCGCGGGCCTCGGGGGTCATCTGCTCGGGGGACCAGGGCGGATCGAAGGTCACCTCCACCTCCACCTCGGTGAGTCCCAGTGGCACCGACAGCAGCGCCTCCTTGACCTGCTCTTCTAGATAGGGCCCCATCGGGCAGGCGGGGGTGGTCATGGTCATCTGGACCCGGGCCCGATCCCCTTCGCGGTGCGCCTGGTAGACCAGCCCCAGATCGATGATGTTGATCCCCAGCTCGGGGTCGATCACCGTCCTCAGGGGCAACAGCAGCTCCGCATCGCAGCTCATGCGACTCCGGACTGCACGGTTCGTGCCGCCTGCGACCGGGGAAGGGGAGGAGCGAGCGCCCAAGCGCGCCCCGCCCGCGCATGCGTCTTGCGTTGCTTAGGTTTGCCTCACCTTCCAGGAGGGAACCGAATGCAGACCGCCCTGACCAGCCGCCACCTCGATGACCAGGTCCGCCAGGTGGACCTGGGCGACACCGCCCGCGAGACTTGGAAGCAGCTGAGCGAATCGAGCACCAACCACACGGCCAGCACCCTCATCAAGCAGCCGGGCATCCGGGTGGTGCTCCTGACCCTGGACGCAGGAGCCCTGGTCCCGGAGCACGACTCCGAGTTCGCCGCCACGGTGCAGGTGCTCTCCGGACATGTGGAGCTGAAGATGGCCGGAGAGATCTGGCAGCTGCGTCCGGGCCGGCTGCAGGCAATCGGCGCCGGCGTGGCCCACGACTTCAAGGCGATGGTGCGAAGCGAGGTGCTGCTGACGCTGGGCGGATAGGCACGGCTACTTCGACTTCTGGTGCGCGGCGATCACGCTGGCAACGCAGGCGGTGAGCCTCTTCCCGGTGGGCAGGTGGAGGAACTCATTGGGCCCGTGGGCGTTGCTGTTGGGCCCCAGCACGCCGGTGATCAGGAACTGGGCCTGGGGGAACTTCTGCCCCAGCATCTCCATGAAGGGGATGGTGCCGCCCTCGCCCATGGCGGTGAAGCCCTTGCCGAAGAACGCCTGGCTGGCCTGGTGGGTAGCCTCCTGCAGCCAGCTGGCCAGGGGCGGGGCGTCCCAGCCGGCGCTGGCCTTCTCTCCCTCGAAGGTGACCTTGGCGCCATAGGGCGGGTCCTTCTCCAGGGTCTCCTTCAGCGCCCGGGTGGCGACCTTGGGATCCAGCCTGGGCGGGATGCGCATCGACAGCTTCACCGCGGTGAAGGGCCGCAGCACGTTGCCGGCGCCACCCAGCGGCGGCATGCCGTCCACGCCGGTCACCGACAGCGCCGGGCGCCAGGTGCGGTTGAGGATCAGCTCGTGGATGTCGTTGCCCACCGGGCGCGCGCCGTCCACCCAGGGGAAGCGGGCGAAGAACTCCTCGCCCAGCACCGAGGCCACAATCCGGGCCTGCTCCAGCCGTTCTGGCGGGATGGGCACATACAGCGCGTCGATTCTCACCTTGCCGGTGGCGGTCTCGTCCACCCGATCCAGCAACTGGCGCAGGATCCGGAAGGAGCTGGCCACCACCCCGGAGGCGTCCCCGGAGTGGACGCCCTCCTGGAGGATGTCCACCCGCAGGTTGCCGGAGACCAGCCCGCGCAGGGAGGTGGTCAGCCACAGCTGATCGTAGTTGGCGCAGCCGGAGTCCAGGCACACCACCAGGTCCGGCTGGCCGATGCGCGGGGCGAGGTGATCGATGTACGCGGGCAGATCGTAGGACCCGCTCTCCTCGCAGGCCTCGATCAGCACCACGCAGCGGGCGAACTTCACCTGCTGCTCACGCAGCAGTCGCAGCGCAGTCAAGGACGCGAAGGCGGAGTAGCCGTCGTCCGCGCCGCCGCGGCCATAGAGTCGGTCCCCCTCGCGCTTCGGCTGCCACGGGGACAGCCCCTCGCGCCAGCCGGTCATCTCCGGCTGCTTGTCCAGATGGCCGTAGAGGAGGATCGTCCCCTGACCCTCGCCCGGGACCTCCATGTAGATCACCGGGGTGCGCGGCTTGCCGGAGGGGTCGTTGAGCTTCAGCACCTCCACAGTCAGCCCGGGGATGTGGGTGGACTGGCGCTGGCACCAGCCGGCGATCAGCTTCACCGCCGCGTCCATGTGGCCCAGCCGGACCCACTCGGGTTCGAAGGCGGGCGACTTGTTGGGGATCCGGATGTACTGCTCCAGGGCGGGTACGATCTCCTGCTCCCAGATGCGATCCGACGACGCGAGCATGGCTGAAGTGTCCATGCCCGCGTATCCACCACGCAGTCGCACCCCGCGCAAGAACAGGAAGCGGGCCGGCCCTCCGCCTTGATCGCCAGGGTCAAGGCCGACCCGGGGTGTTCGCGACACCCGCCTTCGCTGGAAGAACCCGCCGCAATTCCAGCCCTTTGATCTGCGGTCTGACGGTTGCAGGTCCAAGGGGACTCCATGTCCCGCCCCCTCGTCTGCCTCTGCGCCTTGCTGCTCTCCTGGGGGGCGCGCGCGGACCTTCCCCGTCAGTTCAGCTCGGCCCAGGGGCTGCCGCAGCGGACGGTGTTGGACATGGCCCAGGACGGAAACGGCTTTCTGTGGGTGGCGACCCTGGAGGGGATAGCCCGCTTCGATGGGCGCACCTTCAAGGTGGTGGGCAGCGGCCAGCAGCTGCCCTGCCCGGCGGTGAACGCGATCAAGGTGGCTCCGTCGGGAGAGGTCTTCGCCGGTCTGCGCGACTGCGGGGTGGTCCGGATCGACCGTTCGGGAGTGCTGCATCCCGAGCGGGTGGACGGGGTCCAGGGCAGCGAGCAGGTCCACGCATTGGCCCTCCACCAACAGACGCTGTTCGTAGGCACCGCCGCCGGGCTCTACCGGCGCACCGCCCAGGGCTATCGACCGGTGTCAGAACTGGCGGGCGTGGAGGTGGAGGTGCTGCTGACCACCCCCGGTGGGCTGCTGGCAGGGACCTCGAAGGGGTTGTACCGGGTGGAGGGCACCGGGGCGCGGCGGGTGGTCGAAGCGCCCCTCTCCGGGCTGCGGATCACCGCCCTGGAGGCGGACGGCCAGGGAGGGCTGTGGGTTGGAACCTCCGGTCCGCTCTACCATCTGGATGCGGCGTTCTCGGTGCTCGCCACCGCCGCCTCCCCCCTCCCGGTGTGGGACCCCTCGGCGCTGACCCGGCTGCCCAGCGGCGAGCTGTGGGTGGGCACCGAACAGGGGATCTGGACCCTGGGCCCCGACGGAGTGCTGCAGCCCCTGGACGCCGCCACCTTCCCCCGGCAGTGGATCACCTCCTTCCAGCGCTGCGCCTCCGGGCTGTGGATTGGCACCGTGGAGCAGGGGCTGTATCAGCTGCGGGATGGCGGGGGCCGGCTGATCGCGGAGTCCGCCGGGCTGGTCCACCCGGTGAGCTGGGCCCTGCACGAGGATCCCGACGGCGGGGTCTGGGTCACCACCGGTGATGGCGCGCTGTATCGGATCGATCAAGAGGGGAAGGTGCAACTGCAGGCCACTGCGCCTTCCCGGCTGCGGCTCAACTCCCTGACCCGGACCACCGACGGCTCGCTCTGGGTGGGTGGCCAGGGTGGCCTGTTCCGGGTGACAGCGGGAGGGCTGGAGCGCAGTCTCCATCCCCAGGCCCAGGAGCCGGTGCGCAACGTGGTGGCGCACGAGGACGGGGGACTGTGGTTCACCACCGGCCAGGCGGTCCACTTGCTGGGCGCCTCCGGGGTCCGCACCTGGCCGGCGGCTGCCCTGAAGACGGGCCGGCTGATCCAGGCGCTCTCCGACGGTAGGCGGGGTCTGTACGTGACCAGCGGCACGGGCCTGTTGCATCTGCGCGCAGACGGGAGCTTCCAGTTGATCACCCCTCCCCCGGAGCTGGGGATGGCGACCTCGGTGCTGATCCGCAAGGGCCGGGTGTGGGTGGGCAGCGCGATGGGCCTGGGGCTGCTGGAGGGCGACCGGCTGCGGCGGGTCTATTCCAAGACCCGCCGGCTCAACCGCACCCTCCTCTCCCTGGTGGAGGACGAGCACGGCGCGATGTGGACCGGCACCAACCACGGGGTGTTCAGCATTACCAGCGAGTCCCTGGATCGCGCCGCGGTCGATCCCCAGGCCGAGCTGGACGTCACCTACCTCAACGAGGTGAACGGCGCGGTGCCCCTGGAGTGCAACGCGGTCTCCGGCGACGGGGCGATCCGCGCCCGCGATGGCCGGCTGTGGTTCGTCACCATGGAAGGGGTGCTGGTGGTGGACCCGCTCCGGGTGCGCGGAACCAGGGCACTCCAGGCGCCGCTGATTGAAGAGGTGACCACTGCCTCGGGACGAACCGGGGTGGGGCGGGGGTTGGCGCTGGAGTTGCCGGCGGGAACCCCCTGGTGGCGGGTAGACTTCAACCTGCCGCTGATGGTGGGCGCCGAGCGACTGCAGTTCCGCTACCGCCTCCATGCCGCCTCCTCGAAGCCGAATGGCGACGACTGGACCGAGGCCCAGCAGCTGCGCTCGGCGCTGTTCACCCGGACCCCTCCGGGGGACTACGTGTTCGAGCTCCAGGCGCGGCTCCCCCCCGGGGAATGGTCCCCCACCGCCACCCTGCAGACGCGGCTGCAGCCGTACTGGTACCAGCGCAGCTGGGTGCGCGCGCTGATCGCAGGCCTGGTGGTGACCCTGGTGGTGCTGCTGGTGTGGCGGCAGTTCAAGCAGATCCAGACGCACGCCCGCTGGCTGGAGCTGCGGGTCAAGGAGCGGACCTCCGAGCTGGCGATCGCGCTGGAGCGCTCCACCGCCTCGGAGCTGAACCTGCGCAGCCTGGCGGAGGCGCTGCCGGTGGGGATCGTGCTTTGCCAGCGGGAGGAACTCATCTGGGCCAACGCCGAGGCCCACCGGATCGCGGGCACGGCGGTGGAGAAGACCCGGCCGGTGTGGGCGGCCCCGGCCGCGGAGCTCCAGCCGGTCTGGAGGGAGCTCGCCCTCGGGGGCGGGGCGCTGCCTCGAGAGGGGGCAGTGGAGGGTAAGGACGGGGTGATGCGCACGGTGGAGCTGCAGACGCTGCCGATCGACTTCGACGGCGCCCCGGCCACGGCGCTGGTGGCGGTGGACACCACCGAACGCCGGGAGCTGGACCGCCGGCTGCAGATGTCCGCCCGGCTGGCCTCGATGGGCACCCTGGCGGCCGGGGTGGCGCATGAGCTGAACAACCCGCTGGCCTTCGTGCTGGCCAACGTCGTCTACCTTCAGGAGGAGCTGCAGCGGCTGTACCCGGGGGGCGCCCCGGAGGAGCTGGACGCGGTGGTGGCCGAGACGCTGCAGGGAGCGGGGAGGCTCAAGCGGATCGTGGCCGACATGAAGGCCTTCTCCCGGGACGACGTCACCGAGTCGGCGGCGGTGGTGGACCTGCGCTCGGTGGTGGAGTTCAGCCTCCGGCTGGCGGAGCGGGAGATCGCCCCCCGGGCGCGGGTGGTGACCTACTTCCAGCCGGACCTGCCCCCGGTGTACGGCAGCGAGGCCCGGCTGGGGCAGGTGCTGATCAACCTGCTGGTGAACGCCGCCCAGGCCATCCCCGCCGGAGACCCGGCCGGGAACCAGGTGACTGTGCGGACCGCCCGCTCCGAGCCGGGGTGGATCTCGGTCACCGTCACCGACACCGGGCCCGGCATCCTCCCCGAGCACCTGCCGCGGCTGTTCGATCCCTTCTTCACCACCAAGCCGGTGGGAACCGGCACCGGGTTGGGGCTGTCGGTCTCCCACGGAATCATCAAGACGCTGGGCGGAGAGCTGAGGGTCCACAGCAGCCCCGGCGCCGGCGCCACCTTCACCGTGATGCTGCGGGAGGCGGAGGGCGGTCAGGCCAACCCGGAGCTCCAGCGCGCCGGTTGACTCAGGGAGCGACGCGCCGCGGGCTCAGGCCCCGCCGCTGTCGTTCCCGCGCCCCCAGGCTGGCCGGCCATGGCTCGGGCACCGCGGACAGCGCTCCCCCAGCAGGGCGGTGTTCTTGCGAAGGAACGAAAAAGGGGCGGGCCGCCAGGCGACCCACCCCTTGAGGACAGTGTCTTCGGGTGACGTTAGCGGGGCGCGGGCGCCGGCTTGTTCGCCGGCACCGGGAAGCCACGCTTGCGCATCAAAGCGTCAATCCCTGCGTCCTTGCCGCGGAAGGCGCGGTAGTTGTCCGCCGGGTCCGCGGTGTTGCCGCTGGCCAGCACGTGCTGGCGCAGCCGCGCCGCCACCTGTGGGTCATACGGGCCCTTGCCCTGGGTGAAGGCCTCGAAGGCATCCGCGGTCAGGGTGTCCGCCCACAGGTAGCTGTAGTAGCCGGCCGAGTAGCTGTCCCCGGAGAAGACGTGCATGAACTGCGGGGTGCGGTGGCGCATCACGATCTCCTTGGGCATCCCCAGCGAGGCCAGGGTGTCCTTCTCGAACCTGTCGGGATCCAGCTGCGCCGGGTCGGAGGTGTGCAGCTTCATGTCCACCAGCGCCGAGGCGAGGTACTCCACCGTTCCGAAGCCCTCGTTGAAGGTGTCGGCCTTCTTGATCTTCGCCACCAGCGCCCCGGGGATCACCTTCCCGGTCTGGTAGTGGAGGGCGAACTGGTTGAGCACCTCCGGGGTGGAGAGCCAGTGCTCCAGCAGCTGGGAGGGGAACTCCACGTAGTCACGGAACACGTTGGTGCCCGACAGGCCGGGGTAGGTGACGTTGGAGGCCAGCCCGTGCAGCGCGTGGCCGAACTCGTGGAAGAGGGTGGTGGCGTCGTCCCAGCTGATCAGCACCGCCTCCCCGGGGGCGCCCTTCACGAAGTTGGAGTTGTTGGAGACGATGGTGGTGACCTCGTTCCGGAACCGCTCCTGCGACCGGTAGGAGTTCATCCACGCCCCGGACCGCTTCCCCGGGCGCGCGTAGGGATCGAAGTACCAGAGGCCCACGTGCTTGCCGGAGGTCTTGTCCTTCACCTCCCAGACCCGCACGTCCGGGTGGTAGACCGGCAGGCCCTCCACCGGGGAGAAGCTGTAGTTGAGCAGCTGCCCGGCCACCCAGAACATCCCCTCCCGCAGCTTCTCCAGCTGGAGGTAGGGCTTCACCTCGTTCTGGTCCAGGTCGTAGCGCGCCTTGCGGACCTTCTCCGCGTAGTAGCGGTAGTCCCACGGCTCGATCTTGATCTTGATCTTGCTGCCCTCCTTGTTGGCGATGGCCTGCATGTCGGCCACCTCCTCCCGGACCCGGGCCACCGCCGGCTTCCACACCGCCTCCATCAGCTCGGTGGCGCGCTCCGGGGTCTTGGCCATTGAACTCTCCAGCCGCCAGTGGGCGTGGGTGGGGTAGCCCAGCAGCTTGGCGCGCTCGGAGCGCAGCTTGAGGATCTCGGCGATGGTGGCGTTGTTGTCCTTGTCCCCGCCGTTGTCGCCGCGGTTCACGTAGTTGCGCCACACCTTCTCCCGCAGGTCCCGCCGCGAGGAGTAGGTGAGGAACGGCTCCATCGAGGAGCGGGTGTTGGTGATCGCCCACATGCCCTTGTGCCCCGCCGCCTCGGCGGTGGCGGCGGCCCCGGCCTTCACCGAGTCCGGCAGGCCGGCCAGATCGGCCTCCTTCTCCAGCAGGGTGACGTAGCCCTCCTCGTCGGCCAGCACGTTCTGGCCGAAGGTTGTGAACAGCGAGGCCAGCGTCTGGTTGATCTCCCCCATCCGCTGCTTGCCCGCCGCGTCCAGCTTGGCGCCGGCGCGCACGAAGTCGGTGTAGCGCAGCCAGGTCAGCCGCTGCTGCTCCGGGGTCAGCTGGGCCTTCTGCGGCGACTGGTAGACCGCCTCGATCCGCCGGAACAGCTTCTCGTTCTGGTAGATCTCATCCTCGAAGGCGGCCAGCACCGGGGCCAGCTCCCGCTCCACTGTCTGGAACTGGGGGCCGCTCATCGAGCTGGACCAGATCCCGTAGTAGGTCACCACGTTGGTGAACTGGCGGCCGGCGTCCTCCAGCCCGGCCAGGGTGTTCTCGAACGTGGGGGCCGCCGGATCGTTGGCGATCTTCGCCAGCTCACCGCGGAAGGTCTCGATCGAGGCCAGCAGCGCCGGCTTGAAGTCCTCCACCTTCGCCTGATCAAAGGCGGGGACGCCGCCGTAGCGGCCGGTCCAGTCGGCCAGCAGCGGATTGGACGGCTGCGCCGCGGGCGCGGCGGCGGGTGCAGGGGGCTGAGGAGTGCTCATGGCGGCGGGACGTTCCTCCGGGGTGGTGGCGCACGCCAGCAGGGCTGCTGCTGCTGCTCCGGCTCCAGCGACGAATAGCTTTCGCATTCTGTTTGGGTCTCTCCACTGTTCAGACGAGGGGTTGAGGCTTGGCGGGTACCAAAGGCCCCGCCAACGGATTGGGGCACACGGTATTCCCGTTCAGTGCCCGCCCGGGAGAAACCGAGCAACCGGCGCGCGCTGTTCCCGGGGTCGGTGATTCTCCAGCGAAACCAGTGAGTTGGAGGCCGCGGAGAAGTTCTTGGAAAGCGAGTCGCGCCAGTGGTTCGCGGGCAGCACTCTGCTCATCACAACCTTTTGGGAGTGGAGGAGTCGACCATGAAGTACTGGCACCTGATGAAGCTGGGAGTGGCGTCGCTGCGGCTGGTGAAGGATCCCAACCGTCTGGACGAGGTGTTCACCATGCTGGACAAGCTGCGGGACACCAACCGGACCATGATGCAGGAGGTAGCGGACGACGCGCGGCAGACGCCCACCGGCGCCTCTTCGCTGCGAGACCTTCCGCGGATCGGGAAGATCGATCCGGCCCAGTTGGTGAAGCTGCCGCAGGGAACCCTGGGCCGGGCCCACGCCGAGTTCCTGCTGGCCCGCAACCTGGATCCCTCCGCCCTGCCGATGAAGGAGGCCCACGACGAGCCCACCTACGTGGAGGCCCACCTCTACGAGACCCACGATGTGTGGCACACAGTCACCGGCTTTCAGACCGACGTGGCCGGCGAGCTGGGGCTGCAGGCGTTCTACCTGGCGCAGATGCCGGGGAAGCTGCCCACCGCGCTGCTGGCGGTGGGGTTCCTCAACACGCTGCTCTACGCCTTCGATGATCGCCATCGCCGGATGGACGCGATCATCCAGGGCTACCGGCTGGGACGCCGGTCGCAGCGGCTGTTCGGCATGCGCTGGGCCGAGCTGTGGACCTCCCCGCTGCACGAGGTCCGCCGCCAGCTGGGGATCGAGCCGGTCTCCGCGCTCCCCACCCCGGTGCCTTCCGCAGCCGCCTCTTCGCTCGTCGCGGCCTGAGCGGGTCGAGTGTCCTTTGACCCCTCGCATACGCGCCCTCTTTGCGTGGTGCTCCGTGCCTCGACGACACGGCCCTACCGCTCGGAGATCGGCGCGTCTTCTTCTTCCTTCTGAGGCCCTCTACGCCACCTCAGTGGTGAATAGGGCGGGTTGAGCTGTCGTCGCCGCGGATCCCCGACGGGTTGGCGGGCTCGGGCTCCAGCCGGTCGGTCCTGGCCTCGCGGGCGGAATCGGCGAGGCGCCGCTCGGGCTCACTGGGAAAGCCGCGCTGGATGGAGAGCCTGAGAAGCTGTTGCTGTCGAAGGAGAATGGGCTGACGGTAGGGCGGCGCCACCGAGAGCAGGTCTTTCAGGATGGTGCCCAGTCTGCGAGCGATCTGGAGCGAGTTCTCGCCATATCCGCGGATCTCATCCATGGCCAAGGAGACATAGTCATCCCAGCTCGGGCGGAACACCACCAGGCGGAGCACTCCCCGGTCGTCCAACCGACAGGGCGATGGGAACTCACGGGTGGCCAAGGTCCGCAGCAGGTCATGCAGTTGGTCCAGCACCTGAACCGCGGTGCTCGGGTCGTTGATGCCTGGGGAGAGAGCGCGCTCGGCCACATCCACGAGCTGGCGGAACCCAAAGGCCGGATCTTTACGCGGCGTGCGCTCCTCCCCCAGGACGACTGACTCCCGGAGCTCATCGAGCTGCACCTCGCCCTGGCCCCAGATCCGGAAGAGCGGGGCCCCCCGGGGTACGAAGTCGCCCACCTCCGGGACCACCCAAAGGACCAATCCGCGATCGCAGGCCAGCTTGACGAGCCGGTCCTCCCCCACCTCGGTCAGGGCGCCCGCGGGCCCGTCATTGAAGAGCACCCTGTCCGGAGGGGCATCCGGCACGGGCGCATTGGCAGGGACCGTGTCTTTCGCCATCTCTGGATACATCCTCTCCAGACTACGGCAGGTCTCCTTCGCCAATCGACCCACCACCTGGACCGCGCGAATCGAGTGGGCCATCTGGTGGATGTAACGGATGAAGACGCCGACGCTCAGCAGGACCAGGAGGAACGCGATGAAGGTCGAGAGCGCTGGGACGAACGGCGCCTGTCCCGAGGCCTCGCTGCGGACCTCGGGGAGGATGACCATCGCGAAGACGAAGCTCCCCACGAAGGTTGCCATCGCGAACTTCGTGAACCGGTCTTCGAGGAACGTCCGCAAGACCCGGGAGGAATACTGCGAGCTGGCAAGTTGGAGCACCAGGATGGTGATCGAGAAGACCAGGCCCGTGAAGGTGAGCAGCGACGAGGCGATCGTCGAAAGAAGTTCCCGGGCGCTGTCGGCCTGGCCCCGGTAGAGAAACCAGGCCTCCCTGTCCGTCGAGAGGTGGTGGTCGACGGCGAGAAGGATCCGGGCCAGGACAACCGCCAGGATCACTCCGGCAACTGGGAAGAGCCAAAGGCTGGTCCTGAGCCGGTTTCGCAGCGTCGCAAGGTTCAGCCAGCTTTTGAACGCCGCCACGGAAATCATTGGCTAGCCCAGGGACACCCAAGAAAGCTCACCGTGGCAAGGTGTGGATGGGAGGTCGCTGGTGCAAGCCGTCAGTTCAGCCCGCGGACTTCAGCCGCTTCACCGGGGCGGCCACCGCCCGCTCCGGCGCCAGATAGCCCAGCACCAGCGCCGAGAGCTGCGGCACCAGCGCGTCGTTCTCGAACAGCTCCGGGCGGCAGCGGGCGGCGCCCAGCACCACCCCCTCTACCGAGCGCACCACCATGAAGGCCGCCAGCTCCGGATCAGGGATCGCCAGCTCGGCGGCGCGCTCCTCCAGCACCTGCTGGGTCCACACCCGCAGCGCCTCCAGCTCTACCTCCAGCCCGGCGGCCTCTCCCAGGGTGGCGCACAGCTTCTCCAGGTTCACCGACAGCTTCACGTTGGCGCGGAACACGTCCAGCATGGAGCTCATCACCTGGGTGACCAGCTGGGGGAGCGGCAGCGTCTGATGCTTTCTCAGCTCGCCGACGATCGCCAGGCGCAGCCCCTCCTGATGGGCGGCGATCAGCCCCATCAGCAGCGACTCCTTGTTGGGGAAGTACTGGTACAGGGTGCCGATGCTGACCCCGGCGCGCTCGGCGATCTTGTTGGTGTTCAGCCCCTCTTCACCCTCCGCCTCCAGGACCTGCGCGGCGGCTTGCAGCAGCGCCTCCACCGTGGCGCGCGCGCGCTCCTGGGAGGGGCGCTTTCGGGGGGTCAGCTTACGGGCCATGAGGGAAGCTAACTCCTATCTGGCGCCGCTGCCCGGTGCTCAGCCTGCGCGCAGATAGCGGCCGGGGTGGCCGCCGTACTCCAGGACCAGCGAACCGTCCGGTTGTAGCGAGAAGCCGGTGCGCTCCTCGGTCTGCTCGCCGGCGGCGCGGGTGAGGATCCACCCGTTCTCGATCCGGTAGTCCAGCAGCTGCGAGTCCTCGGTCCCTGGCTGCTTGACCAAGAAGCGGAGCTTCCCGTCGGCGCGGATCTCGATCTCGGTGAACGGCAGCTGGGCGGAGGCCCCCTCCGGACGCCAGCGGCCCTGCAGCGCCTGGGCCGACGCCATGGACTAGCTCACCCGGGCGGCCGGCTTGGAGTAGTTCACCGTGTTGCCCGACGGCGAGTTCCACAGCGACGGGTCCTGCTGGTACGAGCGGAACAGGTCGGTGATGAAGTTCATCCGGTCGCCCAGGTTCTTCCAGTCCTTGGCGGCGCTGCCCTGCAGCGAATCCTCGCTGCGATCCAGGGTCTTGAGCAGGTTGCGCAAGGTGGGGTTCTCGATCCGCTCCAGGTCCTGGGGGAAGGACGGGCCCCCCTTCGGTCCGGGGAGATCCTGGCCCAGCTTCAGGTCCTGACCGTTGGGCAGCGCCAGCTTCATCATCACCTCGGTGGCGGCCCGCCTCCACACCGCCCCGGCCGCGTCCGCCAACGGCGCCAGCACCTTGTCCAGCACCCCGGTCTTCTCCAGCGCCTTGAACAGCAGCTTCCCGGAGCCGAACGGACCGGCCTTGGAGGCGATGGCCTTGATCGCGTCCTTCAGCCCGTCCCGAACCATGATCTCGATCGGCGCGTCCATGGCGCGGGCCACGTGCGCCTGCAGCCGGGTCTGCTCGTGCAGGCCGACCTGGTCGTTGGCCAGCAGCATGAGCTCGGCCTTCTTCTCCGGGTTCTTCTCGAACTGCGCCTGGGCGTAGTTGGCGAACGCGTCCTTCAGCCCGGACTGCTCGGGACCGAAGTGGGAGAGGTACTGCTCGACCTTGGCCGGGTTGTAGGCAGTGTCCCCCTTGAAGGTCTCCACGAAGGTGGAGAACTCGCGGGCGATCTCATTGAACACCTCGCGGTTGCCGTCGGCGATGGAGTCGCTGAGGGTGTCCATCAGCTTATCCCCGCGGCCCAGCAGCGCGCCCACGTCCGGGATGGTGGGCAGGCCGACGCTGCGCAGCGCCTTGTTCACGCCCTCCAGCGCCTTGCTTACGCCCTCATGCCCGTTGAGCATGTCCACGAAGAGCTTCGGCGCGTCCTCCTTGCGGATGGTCTGCCCGGCCTGCTTGGAGGCCCACACCCCGAAGGTGGCCCAGTTGGCGTTCTCCTTGCCCAACAGCTCGCCCACCGCGTTGGAGACGTCGTGGTAGCCCTGGGTGATGGCGTGGTTGCGCGCCACCGGATCTTCCATGGCCACGATGCGATCGATGTCCGCCCCCACCGGGTAGGTGCCGGGGATCGGGACCCGGACTGGGGGAGCGGCCACCGGATTGGCGGTCCGGGCGGGGCCGGAGTCAAAGCCGGTGGCGCCGGTCAGCCGCGCCGGCACGTCCTTCACCTCCCAGCGACGCAGTCCATTGCGCTGGGGAGTCTCCGCCGCTGCCGGCCTGGGAAGTTCGGCCGGACGCGGGGTGGAGGGAACGGAGGGAAGGGCCTCGGGCTTGGTCCGGATCGTCACGGAAACATTGTCGCACGCAGAGACCGAAGGTTGCAGCCGGGAGCGCACATTGTGGGCGCGACTGCAAGTGACCGGAATCAAATGGCATTTCGGCGCTCAGCTCCGCTTGCGGATCAGCCCCTCCTGGGCGCTGGAGGCCACCAGGACCCCGTCCCGGGTGAAGAAGTGGGCCCGGGCCAGGCCGCGGCCCCCGGAGGCAGACGGGCTCTCCACCACCTGCAGCACCCAGTCGTCGAGGCGGAAGGGACGGTGGAACCACATCGCGTGGTCCAGGCTGGCCACGTGCATCCCGGGGCTCAGCCAGCTGACCCCGTGGGGGAACATCGCGGCGGAGATGAAATTGAAGTCCGAGGCGTAGGCCAGCATGTAGCGATGCAGTGCCGGATCATCCGGCAGCTTCCCCGCCGCCCGCACCCAGGTGGCGCCGTTGGGCGGGCGCGGCTTGGGGTTCAGCGGATTGGTGGGCTCCAGCGGCCGCAGCTCCAGAGGCGAGTCCGCGGTGGCCCGCTCCCGCAACATCTCCGGGATCCGCTCTCCCAGCTTGCGGGCCAGCTCCACCTGGGAGAGCAGCCCATCCGGCCCGGGCACCGAGGGCATCGGGGTCTGGTGGGCGAAGCCGGGCTCCTCCGGCTGGAAGGAGGCGGCCATGGTGAAGATCGCCTTGCCGTTCTGGATCGCGGTCACCCGGCGGGTGGTGAAGCTCTTCCCGTCGCGGATCCGATCCACGTCGTAGACGATCGGCTTGTCCACGCTCCCGGTGAGCAGGAAGTACCCGTGCAGCGAGTGCACCCCGCGGTCGGCGGGGACGGTCTGCGCCGCGGCGGACAGCGCCTGGCCCAGCACCTGTCCACCGAAGACCTGCCCCCAGCCCAGATCCTGGCTCTGCCCGCGGAACAGGTTCTCTTCGATCCGCTCCAGCGATAGCAAAGACACCAGCTCGTCCAACTTCTGCTGCGACATACAACCTCCGGTGCCGGGCAAGGTAACACCAGGGAGATTCCCCGGCCCGAACGACGGACCGATCACTCCGCTTGCTGCTGGAGCGTGCGGCGCGACCACTGCTATACGGGTCGGATGCGAACCAACCTACTGACCTTCGTCCTCGGCGCGGCCCTCGTCGGCTGTGGTCCCTCCAGTGTGCTCAACGAGTGGGACCGCGCGGAGATCAACGACTCCGAGAGCCTGAAGGAGTGGTCCCAGGGCAGCGCGCCCCAGGTGTACCTGGGCGCGGGGCTGCTCACCTCGGCGATCATCACCGCCGCCGAGCAGCAGTCGGAGGCCGGGTGTCCGGTCAAGAAGGTGGACGGGGAGACCACCACCTATACCGGGGACTGCACCGACTCGGACGGCAACGCCTGGTTCGGCAAGGCCACCTTGAAGGGTGCCACCTCCGAGCAGGACGGGACCGCCAACTTCCGGTTTGAGGACTTCGGCGTCACCGGTCCCCAGGACTGTGACAGCGGGGCGACCGCCAACCAGCGGTTGGCGATTGCCGGCACCTCGGTGGCCACCGCCCCCGAAGCAGGGACGCTGCGCTTCACCTACGACCTGCGCATCGACTCGATCGCTGTGGACGCGACCGCCTGCGCCCTGGAGCGTGACACGCTGGCCTACAGCTATACCGGCCAGAGCGTGGAGTCCGGCTCGCGCAGGACCTGGAATGGCAGCGGGCGGGTCGGCACCCAGACCCAGGGAACGGTGGAGGTCTCCACCCAGGACGAGGTGATGGACAACAGCGTCTGCAGCTCGGAGGCGGTCTCCGGGACCACCACCCTCAAGGGCAAGGACACCACCGCGGTGATCACCTACGACGGGGCCACCGACTGCAGCGACCTCTCCACCGTCACCTGGACCCTGGATGGCGTGGCGATGGGCACGGTCAACGGCGTCACCTGCACCAGCGCCGCTGGCGCCCCGGTGTGGTTCGCGCTGCTGGGCCTGCTGGGGCTGGGCCTCAAGCGGCGCCGCGGCTAACGCTGCAGCCCGACCTCCGGTGGTGCGGATTTCCACCGGAGGCCCGCGATCGCAGACGTCGCTGGCGGGGAGAAGCTGAGCGGCGAAGCAGGCGGGGCGAAGGTGGCGGGCCCGTGGAATTCGATCCGCGGCGGGGGGGTGTGCCGAGCAGAAATTGCTCGGGTCGCGTCGGTTGCCCACCGGGTAGCGTCCCGCCGGGAACAAGCCGCCTTTTCGGGTGTTGGCGGCGCGACTTCACACCTCACAAGGATTTCCTTCTCCGATGAGCCCTTCTCGATCCAGGACCACCCGCTGGGTGCTCGGCGGCGCCGCGGCGTTGTCGCTGACTGGCGCCTGCGCCACCTCCACCCCGGAGCGTCCCGTTCCGGTGACCGCCGCCGCGCCCCAGCCGGTGTACGGCACCTTCGGGTTCGACCTGGAGGGGATGGATCGCTCGGTGGAGCCGGGGGATGACTTCTACGGCTACGCCAACGGTGGCTGGCACCAGCGGACCGAGATCCCGCCCGACCGCACCCGCACCGGCAGCTTCGTGGTGCTGGCGGACGAGGCCGCCCGCCGGACCCGTGCGTTGGTGGAGGAGGCGGCGGCCGCCCCGGACGCCCGGGGGGACATCAAGAAGCTGGCCGACTACTACGCCAGCTTCATGGATCAGGCGGCCATCGAGTCCAAGGGGCTGACCCCGCTGCAGCCGGAGCTGGCGCGCCTGGCCGCGATGAAGACCCGCGCCCAGCTGTCCCGCGAGCTGGGCGCCACCCTCCGCGCCGACGTGGACGCGCTGAACATGGGAGACGTGGAGACCGAACAGCTGTTCGGGCTGTGGGTCTCCGAGGATCTCAACGACCCCTCCCGCTACACCGCGTATCTGCTCCAGGGCGGACTGGGGATGCCGGACCGCGACTACTACCTGGTGGAGAACCCGCGCTTCACTGCGTTGCGAGACAAGTATCAGCTGCACATCGCCGCGATGCTGAAGCTGGCGGGGATGAGCGGCGCCGATGCCCGGGCAGTGGGGATCCTGGAGCTGGAGAAGAAGATTGCCCAGGCCCACTGGGCGCAGGTGGATACCCGGGAGGTCTCCAAGGCCAACAACCCCTGGCTGCGGGCGGACTTCGCCCAGCGGGCGCCGGGGATGGACTGGGAGGCGTACTTCGGCGCCGCCGGGCTGGGCGCGCAGCAGGACTTCATCGTCTGGCAGCCCAGCGCGCTGACCGCGGTCTCCCACCTGGTGGGCAGCGGGTCGTTGGAAACCTGGAAGGACTACCTGGCGTTGCGGGCCCTGGAGCGCGCCGCCCAGTTCCTTCCCCAGGCCTTCGCCTCCCAACACTTCGCCTTCCACCAGAAGGAGCTGGCCGGGGCAGAGCAGGAACGCGATCGCTGGAAGCGCGGGGTGGAATACACCGATGACGCTCTGGGGGAGGTGATTGGCCGGCTGTACGTGGAGAAATACTTCCCCAAGGAGGCAAAGGCCGCCGCGGACGCGATGGTGAAGAACATCGTCCGGGCGCTGGGGCAGCGGATCGACGCGCTGGAGTGGATGACCCCCGCCACCCGGGAGAAGGCCCGGGAGAAGCTGGCCACCCTGCAGGTGGGGATCGGGCACCCGGCAAAGTGGCGGGACTACTCCGGGCTGGAGGTGGTGCGCGGGGACGCCTGGGGCAACCGGGAGCGGGCCTCCCGCTTCGAGCTGGCGCGCAACCTGGCCAAGCTGGGCCGGCCGGTGGACCGCCAGGAGTGGTTCATGACCCCGCAGCTGGTCAACGCGCTGAACTCTCCGCAGCAGAACTCGATCATCTTCCCGGCGGCGATCCTCCAGCCCCCGTTCTTCGATCCCCACGCCGATCCGGCGGTGAACTACGGCGGGATCGGCTCGGTGATCGGCCACGAGATCATCCACAGCTTCGACGACATGGGCGCGTTGTTCGACGCTCGCGGCAAGCTGGCCAACTGGTGGACCGCCGAGGACGCGGCGCGGTTCCAGGCGGCCGGGGAGGCGTTGGTGGCGCAGTACAACACCTACCGGCCGTTCCCGGACGCAGCGGTGAACGGGGCGTTGACCCTGGGCGAGAACATCGCCGACGCGGCGGGGATCGCCATCGCCCATGACGGCTACAAGCTGGGCCTGGGCGGCCGGCCGGCCCCGGTGCTGGACGGCTTCTCCGGCGAGCAGCGCTTCTTCCTGGGGTTCGCCCAGGTGTGGCGGAACAAGTATCGCGAGCCGACCCTGCGCCGGTCGCTGCTCACCGACGGGCACGCCCCGGGCCAGTACCGGGCGCTGACCGTGCGGAACCAGGACGCCTGGTACACCGCCTTCGAGGTCCAACCGGGAGACGCGCTGTATCTCAAGCCGGAGCAGCGCGTGCGCGTGTGGTGACACGTTGAATACATCGCCCCCGCGCTCGTCTGACTGCTTACCCCCTTACCAGGAGTAAGCCCCATGAAGTTGTCAGTGAGCGCGTTGGCGTTGGCCTCGATGTTTGTCATCGCCTGCGGACCCCCGAACGATCCCACCGCGGACATCAAGACGGACCAGGTGCCCACCGGCACCTTCGAAGGCGCCGCCTGGGCGATGACCAGGGCCACCATCTCAGTGGACGGTGATCGGCTGAGCGTGAAGATGTTCTCCGATCCTGCGGTGGCGGACTGCGCCTTCTCCAGCACCGACGACAGCGGTTATCTGCTGTTCTCCATGCCCACCACCATCGGTCACCGCCGGCTGCAGCTGGACCTGCTGGACTGGGAGGATCCGGCGAACCAGACCGTCACCTTCGTCACTCCGCCGTCTAGCAACAACATCTCGGTGGACGGGATCCTCAACCTCACCGAGCTGACCGAAACCTCGGTCACCCTCGGCCTGATCGCCCGCGCCGGCGAGGGCAACGAGCTCAACGGCACCGTGACCTCCACCCTCTGTCCGTAACGCACGTAGTCAATAAAGGGGACAGGCTACATTTTCGGGTGTGTCGTTTGCATTAAATGCAATCCGGCGGCCCGAAAATGTAGCCTGTCCCCTTTATTGACGCGGGTGGTCAGGCGAAGAGCTCCAGCAGGTCCTGCCGGGTGATGGCGGCGGCGCCGGAGGCTTCGCCCAGCGCGGCTTCGAAGAGTTGCCGCTTCTTGTCCTGCAGATTCAAGATTCGCTCCTCCACAGTTCCCTGGGCGATCATCCGGTAGATGAACACCGGCCGCTCCTGGCCGATGCGGTGCGCGCGGTCGGCGGCCTGCTGCTCCACCGCCGGGTTCCACCACGGGTCGACCAGGAACACGTGGTCCGCCGCGGTCAGGTTCAGTCCGGTCCCGCCGGCCTTGAGCGAGATCAGCATCACCGGCGGTCCCTCCGCCGCCTGGAACTTCTCGGTCACCTCGCCGCGGTTGGGGGTGGACCCGTCCAGACGCACAAACGGGATCTCCGCCTCGTTGAGCGCCGGTTCGATCAGATCCAGCAGCGAGGTCCACTGCGAGAACACCAGCGCCTTGTGCCCGTCCGCCACCGCGGAGGTCAGGGTCTCCACCAGCGCCTCTACCTTGGTCGAGGATTTGGCGTGCTGTCCGGGGAGCAGCCCGGTGTGACAGGCGGCCTGCCGCAGCCGCAGCAGCGCCTCCAGCGCCTTGAGCACGCTGCCCCCTTCGTTGAGCAGCGCCACCACCTCGGCGCGGGTCGCCGCGTACACCCCGTCGTAGACGGCGCGCTCGCGCTCATCCAACGCCACGTGCAGCAGCGACTCGCTGCGCGGCGGCAACTCCAGGGCCACGTCCTTCTTCAGCCGGCGCAGCACGAAGGGACGGATCCGCTTGCGCAGTCCCTCCGCCACGTCCCGCCGCCCGTCCGCGATCGGCCCGGCGATCC
This sequence comes from Myxococcota bacterium, assembly GCA_030857095.1. Classification (GTDB taxonomy): domain Bacteria; phylum Myxococcota; class Myxococcia; order Myxococcales; family Myxococcaceae; genus JALYOC01. The sequence continues at coordinate 21,796 of JALYOC010000123.1, forward strand.
GCTCCTGGAAGTCCCGCCTCCCACCCAACAAGCCGGGGTTGGTGAAGTGCATCAGGCTCCACAAGTCCTCCAGCCGGTTCTCCAGCGGGGTGCCGGAGAGCGCCAGCCGGAAGTCGGCCTGCAGGGTGTAGGCGGCGCGCGACACCTGGCTGTCCGGGTTCTTGATCGCCTGCGCCTCGTCCAGCACCAAGGTGCTCCAGCGGCGGGCGGCCAGGGTCTGCGCGTCCAGGCGCATGATGGCGTAGGTGGTCACAGTCACCTCCGCGCTCTCGTCCAGCGCCCGCCCCGGCCCGTGGTAGGCGGAGACCTTGAGCGAGGGCCGGAAGCGCCGAAGCTCGGCCTGCCAGTTGGGGAGCACGCTGGTGGGGCACACCACCAGGGTCTTGGGCCCCAGCACGCAGATCGTCTGCAGGGTCTTTCCCAGGCCCATGTCGTCCGCCAGCACCCCGCCCAGCCCGGCGCTCTTCAAGAAGGCCAGCCAGCTGACCCCCTGCAGCTGGTACGGGCGCAGCGACGCGTTCAGCTCCGCGGGCAGGCTGGCCTCCGGCAGCCGCTCGAAGCCCTGGACCAGCGGGGCCAGCCGGGACAGCTCGGGCGGAGGTGGCTGCTCCAGCGTCTCCGCCAGGGCCCCCAATTCGGGGAGGGCGTGGTTGGCCACCTTGCCGTCCGTTCCTCGCGCCGCCAGCAGCATCGCCACCTGTTCGCCGTGCTTCTCCAGCCAGGCGCGGGGCAGCGGCGCCCAGCCGCCGCCCTCAATTGGGACCAGCCCCAACCCATCCCTCCAGGCGCGGATCACCGAGGCCGCGTCCACCGAGGTGGGCTCGCCCTTGCCGCCGCCGCCCTCTACCTGGAACTGGAGATCGAAGCGGACCTGGGGGATGCCTTGCGCGTCCAGGGAGGTGATCTGCAGCGACGGCCGCAGCTTCATGTTCGGGCTGATCACCCCCGCCGCGTCCCCGGTCACTCCCCCGCGCCACCCCCGAAGCTTGTCGGCGAAGCGGACCATCTCCGGTCCCTGCACCGTGGCCCGGCGACCGGGGGCCAGGTTCAGCTCGTCGCGCAGTTGGTGGATCAGCTTCTGCTCGGCGGCCTCGTCCCGCAGCGGGACCGCGCCGCGCAGGTAGACCATCTTCCCGTTGTCGATCCGCACCGTGGCCGGGGCGCCGTACACCAGGGTGGGCAGCACCGAGAGCCCGGCGTCCAGCTGGTTCAGCTCCAGCACGATGCGGGGACGCAGGTCGCGGTTCAGCCGGGGCAGCCGCTTGCTGCGCACGTCCACCGCCAGCTTGCGGGCGAAGTCGGGGATGATCTTCGCCGACAGCTCGCCGATCTGCTCCGGGGCGTAGGTGCGCACCAGCGGCAGGAGTTCCAGGCCCTGCCCGGTGAGGGTGGTCTCCCCCAGCCGGCACAGCGCGTCGCCGCACAGCACCACCCCGGGGCTGATCACCTCGGTGACCCGGGGATCCTTGTGGACGGTCAGCACCACCTGTTCGCCGCGGTCCTCCACCCGCACCCGGGGCAGCACCACCTCGTCGGAGACCGCCACCGGACGGCCATCCAGCAGCACGTTGCGCGCCGGCTCCAGCAGCCGCAGCAGCGCCTCCAACCGCTCGGGGGAGATCGCGCCGCGGGTCTGGCGCTCCAGGATCTTGTCGATGGTGATGTCGTGCTGCTCGGTCTGCAGCTTGGCGGCCTCGGCGGGGCGGGCCAATAGGCCGGTCAGGCTCTCCAGCGGGGTCTCGGTGCCGTCCGCCGCCAGCACCACCCGCTGCAGCTTCAGCCCGCCGTCGAAGCGGGTGAAGCGGTACACCACCCGCGACCAGCGGGTCTCCGCGGCCGCCAGGGGAGCGTCCTGACTCTCCGACTGTTGCAGGGCGATCGCCGCCGCCACGCAGTGCTCGCAGGGGTCCACCCGGCCGGGGCAGTTGCACTCCCAGCTCTCCAGGGAGGGGATCAGCACCACCGTCCAGGGCACCGCTCGCCCGGCGACCTTCACCCGCAGCTCCAGCTCCTCACCGTTCTTCCGCTGCAGCACCACCGCGCCGGCGCGGGCCAGGTTCACCCCGGTGGCCCACAGGGCGGACTTGGCTTCTTTGCGGATGGCTTCGAGGAGCTTGGCGGCGTCCGACATGGGAGGGTCCCTATCGTCGGTCCCTCCCCATCGCAACAGCGGAGGCTTTCCTCCCTGGGGAGGAGCAGCTTGTAGTCGATGCCGCGCGCCTCGAGCTCCTTGTGGTGCGTCTGGAGGTGCCGTTCGAGCGGCGTCCCCGCGAGGTGGAGCTTGAGATCCTTGATCCTCGCGCGCAAATACAGTGAGCACGCCAGCGAAGGAACTCGGAGAGATCTCAGTGGCGGAGCGCGGGAGCTAACCCGGGTGAAGGACCTGCCAGACATGGCACTCTTGGGGACCACAGGCGCGTTTGACGGCGCCCTGCTCCGGCGCGCCTTCGATGCGACGTTCTCCTTCCGCAACTCGCACCCGCTGCGGCTGTCCGGAGCCGCCAGCAGCCTGGGCTTCGCCCTACGCGCGCATGGCGGCAAATGCCGGTGTTATTCTACGGAGTTAGCCGCGGCCACGTAGTCCTGACCTTGCGACTTCTGCACTTCATCTGCATAGTATCTGCATGGGTGCGCACGAGCTGACCTGGAGTACCTTTCTGCGCGAGCCGACCAGCGTTGAGCCTTTGCTGAAACACGGGGACGTCCTCCTGCGTCGACGCGAAGGCGAGACCCTTCGGCTCTCACGTGAGTCCAACGACGCGGCCCAGCGGGAAGCGCTCCTGACCGCGGTCCGTCTGTTGACTCTTGGTGCAGGCGCGCAGGGGCAGATCGAACTCGTCGAGGCAAAGGTCGCCCAGCGGTTGCCGTGGACGAGGTTCCTGTCGGATTCGGACAGGACCGCCTTCGTTGAAGAGTTTCTGCGAACCCTCGAGGCCTGCGCGGATCTCGGCGAGTTCGCTGCGCTCGGCCGGTTGATCGGGGACTGGAAGGCGACCGCCTCTCTTCATGCTGAGGGGCTCGGCCCCCGGCTGAAGAGGCCGATCCGCGAGCGCGGTGGCAAGGTCCCGAGGCCGTAGCCCGTGGCCAAACGTGGTGAGCGCGTGGCGCCGCCGCCGCGCGCTGACGAATGGGACCTGGTGTTTGCAACCGGCGAGGCAGCGAGCGGCTGGGAGGATCTGAGTGCGCGAGCACCCGGGCCCACTCGGCAGTGCTACGAC
>JALYOC010000173.1 GCA_030857095.1 Myxococcota bacterium
GCGCGAACCCCAGCCCCACCGCCGCGCCACCCAGGGCGGAGCCGGTGGTCAGCGCGGTGGCGTATACCCCATAGGACAGCCCACACGGCAGCAGCGGGGTGGCTGCACCGATTGCAGCGGCCCGCACCGGAGGCGAAAATCCTGCGCCCGCACGTGAAAGCGCCGAGGCAGCCCGGGCCAGCCCGGGGATGGCCGGCACCCGCTTGAACAGGTCCAGCGCGGTGGCCACCAGCGCCGCCGCCATCACCCAGGGGACGTACGGGCGCAGGTTGGTGGCCAGCACCAGGCTGGCCGCTCCGCCCACCCCTCCCAGCAGGGTGCCCACCAGTCCATAAGAGAGCAGCCGCCCCAGTTGGTAGAGCCAGCCGGCGCGCCCGCCCCCGCCCCCGGCGGCGCAGGCCAACGGACCACACATCGCCAGGCAATGGAGGCTGCCGGTCACACCCAGGGTGAGGGCGCCCGCAAAAGCTGCAAACAGCAGCGAGGTCTGGAAGGTCGAATCCGTCATCGGTTGACCTCCGTCAGGCAACAGGCATGCCGTTCGCATTCGTCGCCGGACCATGGCGGGCGAGTGCATCCACTGCGGAAACCAGGTGCCGGCCGGCGCGAGCGATCCGTCCTACTGCTGCCAAGGCTGCGCGGCGGTGTACCGGCTGCTCCACTCGGAGGGGCTGTCCCGCTACTACCAACTGGCGGGCAACAACGTGACCCAGGTCACCCAGACCCCAGGGGCGCGCAGCCTCTCCTGGCTGGAGTCGCTGACCGAGCGCGCGGAGGCCACCGAGGGAGAGGTCTGCAGCCTGGAGCTGGACGTGCAGGGGCTGCACTGCGCCGCCTGCGTGTGGCTGATGAACGAGGTGTTCCGCCGCCAGGAGGGAGGGGCGGACCTGGAGGTGAACCCGGCGCTGGGCAAGGTGCGGGTGCGCTGGCTCAAGGGCCGCTTCGATCTGGCCGGCTACCTGCGCGGGATCGAGCGCTTCGGCTACCTGTTCGGGCCGGGCCGCAAGCAGTCCCATCGCCGCTCGCTGGAGCTGCCGGTGCGGATGGGGATCAGCGCGGCGATCACCACCAACGTGATGCTGTTCTCCATCGCCTTCTACTTCGGGCTCTCCGCCGCCGAGGACGGCGAGCTGTTCCGCCTCTTCACCTGGCTGTCGGTCGCGCTCTCGGGCCTCAACGTGCTGGTGGGCGGCTGGCCCTTCTTCCGCGCCGCCTGGCGGGGGCTGGGGGCGCGGGTGCTGCACCTGGATCTCCCCATTGCCCTGGGCATCCTGGGGGTGTTCTTCACCTCGGTGTGGAAGGTGCGCGACGGGCGCGGGGACCTGGCGTACTTCGACACCCTCAACACCTTCGTGTTCCTGATGCTGGTGGGCCGCTGGCTGCAGCAGCGGGTGCTGGAGCGCAACCGCCGCTTCCTGCTGGAGGACGACGGCGCCGACGGGCTGACTGTGCGCCGGGTGGAGCACGGGGCGCTGACCACGGTGCCGGTCTCCCGGGTCCGGGCCGGGGAGCTGCTGCTGGTCGCCCCCGGAGACCTGGTCCCGGTGGACTCGGTGCTGCTGGACGGCGAGGGGCAGTTCTCCACCGACTGGATCACCGGAGAGTCGCGGCCGCGCCGGGTTCCCACCGGGGAGACCGTCCCCGCCGGGGCCTTCAACGCCGGCGCCACCGCGCTGCGGGTGCGGGCCGGCACCGACTATCTGGACTCGCCGCTCTCCTCGCTGCTGCGGGCCGGGCCGTCTGCCCGGAGCGCGGGCCGGGGAAGCCACACCCGCTTCTGGGATCTGCTGGCGCGCGGCTGGTCCGCCGGGGTGCTGGTCGTCGCGTCTTTGGGGCTGTGGCTGTGGTGGCCGCAGGGGCCGCAGCGGGCGCTGGAGATCTCGGTGGCGCTGCTGGTGGTCACCTGCCCCTGCGCGATCGGCCTGGCGGTGCCGCTGGCCTACGAGCTGGCCCAGTCCCGTCTGCGCCGGGTGGGCTTCTTCGTCCGCTCCGGCGACCTGCTGGACAAGCTGCCCCAGGTCCGCCAGGTGCTGTTCGACAAGACCGGGACCCTGACCCTGGGCCGGCTGGAGCTGACCTCCCGCGCGCCGCTGGCGGCGCTGTCCGAGGATCAGCGCGCGGTGGCCTACAACCTGGCGTCGCGCAGCAACCACCCGGTGAGCCGGTGTCTGGCCACGGCGCTGGCCGGGTCCCGCTTCGACGAGGCGCTGCAGGCGCGCGAGCTGCCCGGGCAGGGGATGGAGGCCAAGGTGGCGGGCCGGGTGTGGCGGCTGGGCCGGGCGGGTTGGGCCGCGCCCGCTGCCGACGCCTCGGGCACGGTGCTCTCGGTGGACGGTGGACCGGTGGCCATCTTCTCCCTGGGAGAGGCGCTGCGCGCCGACGCCCGCCGTGAACTCTCCGCGCTGCAGCAGGCCGGCTATGCGGTGTGGTTGATCTCCGGTGACTCGCAGGACCGGGTGCAGTCGCTGGCCCGGGCGCTGGAGCTTCCCCCGGCGCGGGTGCTGGGCGCCCAGCGTCCCCACGACAAGGCCTCCGCGGTGGAGCGGCTGGACCGGCGGGACACGCTGTACCTGGGCGATGGGGTCAACGACAGCCTGGCCTTCGAACAGGCGCTGTGCGCCGGGACCCCCGCCATTGACCGGCCGGTGATGCCTTCGCGCTCCGACTTCTTCCTGGTCGGCGAGGGCCTGGCTCCGCTGCGTGCGGCGCTGGCCGTCTCCGCGCGGCTGCGCACCACGGTGCGCACGGTGCTGGGGCTGGCGCTGGCGTACAACGCGCTGGCGATCACCACTTGTCTATTGGGCGGGATGACTCCGCTGCGCGCGGCGATCGCCATGCCCGCCTCTTCGGTGGTGATCCTCCTCTTCACCGCCTGGCGGCTCTCTGGCGCCGCCCCCGCCCCGGCGCCACTCCAGGTCCCCGCGCGCGAGGTGCCGGCATGAACGTGATGGTGCTGCAGGTGTTCGTCAGCCTGATGTTGGTGGCCGGCTCGGTGGTGATGTTCCTCTACAGCGTCCGCCACCGGGACCACGACCACGCCGATCGTTTGTCTCTCTTCCCGCTCGAGGACGACTCGAAGGGAACTTCCTCCAAGGAGCAGCAGTGAGTTCCGCAATCCAGAAGCAGGTGGTCTACGACGACGGCCCGGTCCGCTGGTTCATCGCCGCGGCGGTGATCTTCGGCATCGTGGGAATGAGCGTGGGGGCCCTGGCCGCCACCCAGTTGGCCTTCTTCCAGGCCAACTTCAACCTCCCCTGGACCTCGTTCGGGCGGATGCGGCCGCTGCACACCAACGCGGTGATCTTCGCCTTCGTCGGCAACATGATGTTCGCCGGCATCTACTACTCCACCCAGCGGCTGCTCAAGACCCGCATGGCCTCGGACCTGCTCTCCCGGATCCACTTCTGGGGCTGGCAGCTGATCATCCTGGCCGCGGCGATCACCCTCCCGCTGGGGATCACCTCGTCGAAGGAGTACGCCGAGCTGGAGTGGCCGATCGACCTGGCGATCACCGTGGTGTGGATCGTCTTCGCGGTGAACTTCTTCTGGACCCTGGCCAAGCGGAACGAGAAGAACCTCTACGTGGCGATCTGGTTCTACATCGCCACCATCGTCACCATCGCGGTGCTGCACGTGGTGAACAACCTGGCGCTGCCGCTGACCGCCACCAAGAGCTATTCGGTGTTCAGCGGGGTCCAGGACGCGCTGGTCCAGTGGTGGTACGGCCACAACGCGGTCGCCTTCTTCCTGACCACGCCGATCCTGGGGATCATGTACTACTTCCTCCCCAAGGCGGCCGAACGTCCGGTCTACTCCTACCGGCTGTCGATCGTGCACTTCTGGTCCCTGGTGTTCCTCTACATCTGGGCCGGGCCCCACCACCTGCTGTTCACCGCGTTGCCGGAGTGGGCGCAGTCGCTGGGGATGATCTTCTCGGTGATGCTGTGGGCGCCCTCCTGGGGCGGGATGCTCAACGGGCTGCTCACCCTGCGCGGGGCCTGGCACAAGGTCCGCGAGGAGCCGGTGCTCAAGTTCTTTGTAGCGGGGGTGACCTTCTACGGGATGGCGACGTTTGAGGGACCGCTGCTGTCGATCAAGGCGGTCTCCGGGCTGGCGCACTACACCGACTGGATCATCGGCCACGTCCACGGCGGCGCGTTGGGCTGGAACGGGTTCATGGCGGCGGGGATGTTCTACTGGCTGGTCCCCCGGCTGTACGGCAGCAAGCTGCACTCCACCAAGGCGGCCGACGCCCACTTCTGGATCGGGACGGTGGGGATCCTCCTCTACATGTCCTCGATGTGGATCTCCGGGATCACCCAGGGACTGATGTGGAAGGCGGAGAACCCGGACGGGACGCTGCTGTACCCGAACTTCGTGGAGACCCTGCTGGCGATCCGCCCGATGTACCTGCTGCGGCTGGTGGGCGGTTCGCTGTACCTGTTCGGGTTCTGCATGATGGCCTGGAACCTGTGGAAGACCGCCCGGGCCGGCGCCCCGGTCACCACCTCGGTCACGGTGGTGGTGGAGACCGAAGAGCCCCAGGTTGCGCCCGGCCAGACCCCGGTCTGGCTGCAGGTGGCGCTGGGCCGGCCGCTGTGGATCGCCCTGGCGGTGATCACCACCACCGTCTTTCTGGGCTGGGCCCAGCCGATCCGCGCGGTGGTGCTGACGGTGATCCTCCTGGCCCTGGGCGAGTTCGCCTGGGTGATGGCCAAGCGGGACAAGAAGCAGAACCGGCCGTCCTGGTTCGCGCTGGTGGAGCGCCGGCCGCTGGCCTTCACCGTGCTCACCCTGATCGCCATCCTGATCGGCGGGATGGCGGAGCTGCTCCCCACCATCCTGGTCAAGCAGGCGGTGCCCCGGACCGGTGAGGCCCAGCAGCCGTATTCGCCGCTGGAGCTGCAGGGACGTGACCTCTACGTCCGCGAGGGCTGCTACACCTGCCACTCGCAGATGATCCGCCCGTTCGCCAACGAGCAGCTCCGCTACGGGCCGATCAGCCGGGCGGAGGAGTTCATCTACGACCACCCCTTCCAGTGGGGCAGCAAGCGCACCGGCCCCGACCTGCACCGGGTGGGCGGCAAGTACCCCAACCTCTGGCACTACTCCCACATGATGGATCCCCGCGCCACCAGCCCCGGCTCCAACATGCCGTCCTTCGCCTGGATGGCGGACCAGAAGCTGGAGGTGAAGCTGGCCTCCAAGAAGCTGTTGCTGATGCAGAGGCTGGGGGTGCCTTACAGCAACGCCGAGATCGACCAGGCGGAGACCCAGCAGCGCGGGCAGGCGGAGCAGATCACCGCCGACCTGGCCTCCCAGGGGATCACAGTGCCCTGGGACTCGGAGATGGTGGCCATCATCTCCTACCTGCAGCGGCTGGGACGGGGGCCCCAGTTCCCCGCCCGCCAGCCGGCCCGCCAGCCCACCTCGGCCCCGGTGGCGCAGGACCTGGAAGGAGGGGCAAACTGATGTGGAAGAGCTTCTATGCGGGGATGGCGTTCACCGAACTTCCACTCTTCGCCCTCTTGCTGTTCGTGACCCTGTTCGGGGTGATGCTGACGCGGCTCTTCATCCTCAAGCGCAAGCAGGACTTCGACCCCCTCGCCGCACTGCCCCTGGACGATTCCAAATGAGTGACCATCCCAAGAGCGACGATCCCAACTCCAAGGTCGTCCACGTCTACGACGGCATCGAAGAGGAGGACAACAAGATGCCCAACTGGTGGCTGGGCATCCTCTACGCCAGCATCGTCTTCGCCTACGGCTACTGGATGTACTTCCACGTGGCCGACCAGGGGGAGACCCAGGTGGCGGCGATGCAGGCCGAGCTGGCCTTGCGCGAACAGAAGGCGGCCGCCTCCCGCCCGGTGATCTCCGATGAGCTGCTGGCCAGGCTGTCCCAGGACGAGAAGGCCACCAGCGCCGGCGCCGAGACCTTCAAGACCACCTGCGCTGCCTGCCACGGCGCGGAGGGGCAGGGGCTGATCGGCCCCAACCTCACCGACGGGTTCTGGCTGCACGGGAACAAGCCGGTGGAGATCCACAAGAGCATCGCGGTGGGGGTGATCGAGAAGGGGATGCCCGGCTGGGAGGCCTCGCTGGGTTCTGAGCGGGTGCAGGCGATCGCCGCCTATGTGCTGACCCTCAAGGGACAGAACGTCCCCGGCAAGCCGCCGCAGGGCGAGAAGCTGGAGTAGCCAGAAGATGGCCATTCCCTCCTCGCTGGCCTCGGTGGGAGCGGATGGGTCGCGCCGGGCGATCCATCCCTCCGACGTCCACGGGCGGTTCATCCGCGCCCGCACCTGGGTGTTCGCCTCTCTGATCGCCTTTTATGTGGCGCTGCCCTTCCTCAAGCTGGGCGGGCACCCCGTCATCCATCTGGATGTGCCGGCGCGGAAGTTCTACCTCTTCGGCGCGACCTTCAATGCCCAGGACTTCTGGCTGGTGCTGTTCCTGGTCACCACCGTCAGCTTCACGCTGTTGTTCCTCACCGCCTGGGTGGGGCGGGTGTGGTGCGGGTGGGCCTGCCCACAGACTGTGTTCCTGGAGTTCTTCTACCGCCGGGTAGAGCGGTGGATCGACGGCTCGCGCGAGCGGAGGCTGCGAATCGAGAAGGGCGGCTGGAGCGCCGGGCGGGTGGGGCGGGCCACCTTGAAGCACGCGCTCTACCTGGGGATCTCCGCCGCGCTGGCGCACGTGGCGCTGGCGCTGTTCATCCCGCTGCCCACCTTGGTGGCGATGGTGACCCAAGGGCCCGCGGAGCACCTGGTGCCGTTCACCTGGGCGGTGGTGGTGACCCTGGCGCTGTACTTCAACTACGCCTGGTTCCGAGAACAGCTGTGCATCGCCATCTGTCCCTACGGGCGGCTGCAGTCGATGATGATCGACCGCGACTCGCTGATCGTCGGCTACGACGCGCGCCGGGGGGATCCTCGCGCCAAGCTGTTCAAGGCGGCGGCCCGGACACTGACCCCTCCACCCGCGGGGTCCGATCACGGCGCCGCTGTCCTCCCGCTTCGGGTGTTGGGCGCGCCCAGCAGCGGTGGCGACCTCCGGGTGGAGGTCAGCCCGGCGGCCTTCGCGCTGCCGCAGCTTGCAGCCGCGCAGCCCGGCGACTGCGTGGACTGCACCCGCTGCGTGACCGTGTGTCCGATGGGGATCGACATCCGCAACGGGCTGCAGATGGAGTGCATCGCCTGCGCGCAGTGCGTCGACGCGTGCGACGAGGTGATGATCAAGATCGGCAGGCCCACCGGGCTGATCCGCTACGACTCGCTCTACGGCCTGCTGGGCAGCGCGCGCCAGGTGCTGCGCCCCCGGCTGCTGGTCTACGGAGGGATGCTGGCCGCCTCGGTGGTGGCGCTGGTGTCGGGGCTGGCGCTGCGCACGCCGTTTGAGGCCAACCTGCTGCGGATGGCGGGCGCGCCCTTCGAGGTGGACGGTGCCGCGCTGCGGAACCGCTTCGAGCTGCACCTGATGAACAAGGGTTCGGCCTCCGCCCACTACGCGATCTCGGTGCGGGCGGACCGCGAAGTAGCAGCGATCATCCCACAGCCGCTGCTCGAGCTGGGCTCGTTACAAGGTCACCGGATGCCGCTGGTGTTGAGTGTTCCAGCAGCGTCCGTCCACGGGCCCTTCCCGGTGACGATCGAGGTGCGGGAGGTGGAGAGCGGCGAGATCATTGCGGCAGAAGGGAAATTCCTGGCCCCGCCGGCGCCGCCCCGAAGCTGAGCCACTGCCCGGGTAGAACAATCGCCGGGTGGGTGCTGTGGCGATCCGCGACCGCGCAGTGTTCACCGGCGAGGCAGATCCATCAGCGGTGATCGTAGTTCGTCGGGCCTATTGAGAAGCTGGCCCCCAGAGAGAATCATTCTCGCCCGGGGGTGAGTAAGTATGAATGACGCAGCACCGATTCGGATTGCAGTCCTGGAGCGTCGTACGTTGCTTCGTGAGAGCGTGAGTCACGCGCTGTCGCAGGCGAACTTCGAGGTGGTGGCTGAGGACGGGGACGTCCCCGACTTCCTGAACCACCTGGAGGATCGCTTCCCCTCCATCGGCCTGGTGGATGTCTCGGATGTGCCGGGGGGAGTGAAGATCCTCCAGCTGGCCCGGCAGCGCAGTCCCTCCACCCGGCTGGTGGCGCTGGTCCTGGATCTGGAGCCGGGGATCGTCCAGGGCGCGATCGACGCCGGGGTGGCCGGGGTGTTCAGCGTTGCCTCCGGGCACCTGGGCACGTTGATCGAGGCGCTGCACGGCGTCGCCTCGGGAGAGCGGCTGTTCCCCGCCTCCGCCTTTGATGAGACCACGCCGTCCCGCTCCGCCTCGCCGATGCGGCCCCACGTCTCTTCCCGCGAGCGGCAGGTGCTCTCCTGCATCTCCGCCGGCTACGACAACCTGAAGATTGCCGCCCACCTCGGGATCTGCGAGCGGACGGTCAAGGCGCATGTCTCCGCCCTGTACCGGAAGCTGGGCGCCGAGAACCGCACCCAGCTGGCGTTGGCCGGACTCTCCCAGGGGCTGGTTCCTCCCTCGGCCTGAGTCACCGCCCCAACCCGCCACGTTGTCGCGCCGTGCGTTTTTCATCGCTCCGGGGGGAGTCATGACCAATGAGGTCCATGCAGAGAGCAACCTGCACATCGAGGTCTCCGAGTCGCTGCTGCAGTTGATCGTCTCCTTCGTGGGCACCAGCGACGCGCGGGACCCCACCCCGTTCATCGAACCCATCCTCAAGCGCGTGGCGGAGCAGGCGCGCAACCACAGCAAGCTGATGGTGCTCGACTTCCGGAGGCTGGAGCGGATGAACTCCTCGTCCGTGCCTCCCATCGTCCGGGTGCTGGACACCGCCCGGCGCGGGCAGATGCGGTTGAAGGTGATCTACGATCGGACCCGCCGCTGGCAGGCCACCTCCTTCTCGGCGCTCAAGGCCTTCGAGACCCTGGACGGCCGGATCGCCATCCTCCCCGCCTGAGCTTCAGTTCGCCGGGTCCAGCCCCAGATCGCGCGCCAGCAGCGCCATCTCGATCCGGTTCTCCCGACCCAGCTTCCGGTACAGGTGCCCCACGTGCACCTTCACCGTGTGTTCGGAGATCCCAAGCAGGGAGGCGATCTTCAGGTTGTCCATCCCGGTCCCGATGTGGGCCAACACCTGGAGCTCCCGGCGGGAGAGGGAGGCCAACTCGCTGGCCGGACCCTGCAGCTTCTTCACCGGCTGGTGGATGGGGCCAAATGGCGCCGAGGCCACCGCGCCGATGACCTCCAACAGCCGCTCACAGCCGGTGGAGAAGCGGTCCACCACCGCCGAGGCGCCTGCCTCCAGACAGGCCTTTACCGCCACCGGATCTCCGGTGCAGGTCAGGAGGATCGTCTTTTGCTCCGGATGGACCTGGAGGATCCGCTCCAGCAGATCGCGGGCCACCCAGGGAAGCAGCACGCCCACCACCGCCACCGCGGGAAGCTCCCGGGTCAGCTGGGAGAGGAAGACCCGAGGTTCGGTGTGGCAGCCCACCAGCTCCACCCCGCTGGCGGTCAGATAACGGGACAGCGCGTCTTGCAGCAGCAGCTGGCTCTCCAGAATGGAGACCCGCACCACGAGCGTGTTCGATCCCATCAAGGCCCCCCCGGGCGCGCAGCTCTCTCCCCGACCCCGGACCGGGTGGGCCCAGAATCAGAGGAGATGCCGACTCTACCGTCCGGGAGGGGGCGGTGAGAATGGGGCGCCGCCCATTTGTCCGGACAGTCTGGCGGCCCCCGTTGTCATCCTGATCCGCGGATCAAAGCTTCTGACCCGCCAGTGACTGGTTCGATGGTGTCGCGGATGTCAACACGCCCCGAGGCTACATTTCAGACGCGCTGCCGCGAGGGTAGGACCTCTGGTGGGAAGGCCAGGTCGTGGCCTGTTTCTTTCGCTTCGCTGAGCGCTGGGCTTGGGCGCAAGGCTTCCGGGGCGGCGGGCGGCGCTGGAATCTGGTGTCCCGGGTCGCTAAGGAGTCGCGCATGGCGGACAAGCGCCGGTTTGAGTTCTTCGCGCACTTCCTGGTCGAGACCTTTGGCGAGGCGCGAGGTGTGTTCGACATCGCCGGGGGGATGGGTCGGCTGAACCTGGCGCTGGGCGAGCTGGGCCGCGAGTGCACGACCTTTGATGTCCGCCACAAGCGGCTGCCCAAGATCTCCTACGCCGAGCGCCTCTTCACCCTGGACGAGCCCTGCACCGCACAGCTGGTGGTGGGGATGCACGCCGACGGCGCCACCCGGCTGATTATCGAATACGCCGGCCGCCACCGGATCCCCTTCGCGGTGGTGCCCTGCTGCTCTGACAACGGGATGCCCTACAAGCCGTGGATGCGGCACCTGGCCGAGGTGGCCCGGGAACAGCGGCTGACCGCCGAGGAGTCCACGCTGCCGATGGAGGGACGGGCGCGGGTGCTGTTCGGCCGCCCGGCCTAGCCGCGCGATCTCCGGACAACCCGGGCCAGGTCAGCCCCCCGGCCCGCAAGGGCGAAGGCGGGCGGCAGCCGGAGGAGCCGCACGGCGACAGCGAAGCGGTCTAGCGGGGCGCGGCCTTCGCCCGCCGCCCCATGCACTTCTCGAAGCGCAGGTTCACGTTCCGGGCGAACCAGGCGGTGCTCCGCTGCTGCTGCAGCTTGGGGCTCTCCAAGGTCACGTCCGGCAACCGCGCGTACGTCCACTCCTTGCCGGTCCTCTCCCGGTACACCCGCTGGAGGGTCCGCCAGGTCTCGGTCTCCTCGAAGGCCTGCGCCTTCTCCTTCTTCACCTCCCGGCGCAGCGTCCACTCCGAGAGCCCGGGGGCCAGCCGCTCCCGGAACTGCAGCAGCGCTCGCAGGGTGTTGGACTCCTGGGCAAGCGGCTTACCGTCCTTTCCGTAGGCCAGCAGATCTCCGTCGATGGCCAGCGGGAGTCCGGTCAGCTCGGTGAGCTGCACCTGCAGCGCCGCGTTCCGGGAGGCGAAGAAGCCGGCGTTGTAGTCGGCGAACCGGTAGACCGGCTGGGGATAGTCGGCGCTGTAACCCAGTAGCCGCGCGGTCCCGTAGTCCACGCCGCCGCGGCGGGTGTACAGCGCGTCGCGCACCGCCCAGCCGTCCCGCTTGAGCCTGGCGGCCAGCGCCCGGGCAAAGGACACGCTGACCTGCATCGAGCCGGCGGTGGTGATCGGGTTCTGCTCCTCAAGGCTGCTTTTTCCGGCCAGGGAGCTGGCCAGGTTCGCCGCCTGGTACGCGTTGGGGAACTCGGCCCGGTAGTGGTCCAGCAGATCCCGGTACAGCCGATCCAGGTCCTGCTCGGTGCGGACCTTGTCCAGCCGCTGCTGGAAGGTCTGCTTGGCACCGGGGGCCTTGCCGGACAGCAGCTGCGCCAGCACCGGCTTGCGCGCCGGTCCCAGCCCGGCCAGCTTCTCCTCCAGCTCCGCGCGGACGATCGCCGCCAGCCTGGGCACGGCGGGGTTGGCCACGAACCCTGACTCCTGTTCGATCACCGCCAGCACCGAACACACCGCGGGCGCGTCCGGCCACAGCCCGTGGGTGCCGAAGGCGGCCAGCACGTCCTCCGCCCAGCCCCGGCGTTCGGTCTTGCCCGGTGGGATCAGCCGCTCCACCTCCTCCACCGAGAGCCGGGGGAGGGGAGGGGGCGGGGGAGGCTCGGGCTGGCGGGGACAGCCGGTGCAAAGCAGCGCCAGCACCCCCAGCCATGGGAAGACGCGGGTCAGGCTCACCCTGTCTTACGGACCTCGCCCAGCTCCTCCACCACCGCCACCACCTCCGCGGACTTCTCTCCGCGGACGCCGATCTTCTTGGCGGGGACGCCGCCCCAGATCTCGTTGGCGCCGACCTTGGTGTTCTTCTTGAGCACCGCGTTGGCGGCCAGGATCGCCCCGTCGCCAATCTCGCAGCCGGGCATGATCACCGACATCAGGCCGCAGGTGACGTTGCTGCCGATCTTGACCGGCGCGCAGATGATGTTCGGACCCTCCACCGAGTGACCGATCAGGGTCACGTCCCCGCCCAGCACCGTGTCCTGTCCCACGGTGATCACCGGACAGTCGGAGATGGTGTTGGTGTTGATCTGGGTGCGCTTGCCGATCCGCATCCCCATCGCCCGGTAGAAGAAGCGGATGAACGGGGTGGCGCGGATCCAGTTCACGAAGCTGTAGCGCATCACCAGGATCAGCATGTTGTAGGAGGCCCACTGGAAGCCCTTCATCGACACGTAGGGGTACTTCCCCACGGGCACCGTCCAGGCGAAGGTGACCACCCGCGCCACCGGCAGCACCACCAGCAGCGACATTCCGTAGATGAAGTAGGCGAACGCCGCCGCCATGCACAGCACCGGCAGCCGGTACCAGGCGGCGGGCAGGGTCTCGAACACCCACAGGAAGAACGCCGCGCCCGGGGTGGCGGCCAGGCCGATCACCGCCGCGACCTCGGCGAACATGAACAGCGTCACCAGCGAATGGATGGGCGTCATGAAGCGCTTGAGCATGACGTCACCATAGCGTGACTGGGGCCCGGGGTGGGTGTTCGGCTGCCTGCCGCCTGGCGGTCAGGCCTGCGCCACCGGGCGCGCTGCAGCCCCGACCTCGAAGCTCTGCACCGCGTCCTGGAGCTCCCGGGCCAGCCGCACCAGGTCCACGTTGGCGATGATGATCGCCTGGGTGGCCTGTTCGGTCTCCTGGGTCACCGTGAGGATGTCCCCCATCGCCCCCGCCAGCTGGTCGGTGCCCGCCTGCTGCTGCTGGGTGGAGGAGGAGATGGTCTTCACCGCCTCCGAGGTCTGTCCGGCCAGCCCCACGATGTTGGCCAGCGAGTGGGTCATGGCGTCCACGATCCCGGTGCTGCTCTCGGTGGTGCGCATCCCCGCCTCGGTCACCCGCACCGCCTCGGTGGAGGCGTCGCGGATCTGATCGATCAGCTCCACGATCTCCTGGGTGGACCGGGTCACGTTCTCCGCCATCCGCCGCATCTCGGTGGCCACCAGCGAGAACGCCCGGCCCACCTCGCCCGCCTTGACCCCCTCCAGCTCGGCGTTCAGCGCCAGGAGATCCGACTTCTCGGCGATCCCGTTGATGAACTCGATGATCTTGCCGATCTGCCCCAGCCGGGTGTTGAGCTGCGCCACCGAGTCGGAGATCGCCTGGTTGCCGCGCTTCATCCGCTCCATCGCCTCGGAGAAGGTCACCGCGTTGGAGCGCGCCTGCTCGGCGGACTGCAGCGTCTGCTGGGCGATCTGCGCCACCGCAGAAGCGTTCTCGGCGATCGACCGCGCCGAGCGGGCCAGCTCCTCGGTGGTGGAGGAGGTCTGGGTCAGCGCGCTGGCCTGCCGGGCCGCACCCGACTCATGCTTGGAGGAGGTGACCACGATCTGCTCGGTGGTGCTGCTGATCTGCACCCCTGCCCGCTTGAGCTGTCCCAGCAGCGTCCCCAGCTGGCCCTCCATCTGGGCAAAGGAGACGCCCAGGGTCCACAGCTCGGCCTCCGCCACCACCAGGTGCGGATCAGACAGCCGGCCCTCGGAGACCCGGCGGGCCTCCCGGGCCATCCGCTCCAGCGGGTCCGCCATCACCTTTCCCACCGCGGCGGCCAGCAGGCCCACCAACAGCAGCAGCGCCGCCGCCACCCCCAGGACCTGAAGCCGCAGCTGAATGATCGCCTCCTGGCTGGCCTCCATCCGCGCCACCGGATCGGCGATCTGCGCCACCGCCTCCAGATGCTTACGTCCCTGCCCGGTGGCCGCGTCCGCCACCAGCAACGCCGGAACCGCGGAGACGATCAGCCCGAACACCAGCAGCCGGCCGCGCAGCCGCAGCCGGGGAGCGGGGATGGCCTGCGCAAGCTGCGCCGCGGTCAGGCCCCGTCCGGCGATCCGGGACACCAGCGCCCGCGAGCGCCGGGTCATCTCGAAGTGGGGCAACAGGCAGACCAGCGGTCCTGCCACCAGCCCCATCATCGAGAGGCGGATCATCGTCTCCACCGTCACCCAGTCGGTGGTCGTCCGCAGCAGGATCGGGACCACCATCCCCAGCAGGACCCAGTGCTGCAGCCGGGCCATGAACAGCTTCTCCGGCAGCCCGTGGGCCTCGCGCGCGGCGATCTGGAGATTTTCCACCGAGGCGGTGAGGGTCTTCTCGCTGATCCGCCGCCAGGTGCCCAGGAAGCGGCGGGAGCGGACCTCGGCGCCGGCCACCGTCACCCCCCAGACCACGGCGGCAATCACCCACAGCATCCGCACCCAGGAGGCGGAGGGCTCCACCATCCAGATCCCGTAGGCGAAGATGCCGACGATGCCGACGGTGGTGGCGGCTGCGGCGGGAAGGGAGAACCAGCGGGCGGTGAGAGGCGCCCCACGCTCGAATGGGTCCATGCTGCGGTGAGTCTAAGCGCAAAGTCGCGTCCTGCGGTGGCTCGCCCGGCCGCCCGAAAAGGGGACAGGCTACATTTCCGG
>JALYOC010000158.1 GCA_030857095.1 Myxococcota bacterium
GCCCTGGTGGGCGTGGATGCTGCTGGGCTCGGTTGGCTCCTCCGGCAGACACCGGGGAGGAGGCTGGGGCGGTGGAGGCGGCGGTGGGGGCGGTGGCGGGTTTGGCGGTGGATCATTCGGGGGCGGCGGCGCCTCGGGGGGCTGGTAGATGGCGACCGGAGCGAAGACCGACCTGTCGGACCACGGCCAGCGGCTGGCCGGGGCGTTGCTGATCGTGCTGGGACTGGCCGCCGGGATCACCGGCGCGGTGCTGTTCGCGGGGGCGGTGCGGGACGTGGATCCCCACTCCTGGCAGCTGCCCAACGTCCTGCCCAGCGTGGTGGCGATTGTCCTGGGGTTGTTGGCCTTGCTGGTCGGCGGCTGGCTGTACGCCAAGGGCTTGAGCCGCACCCACTCGGTCCCGGCGGTGTTCCTCTCCCCCCAGGAGGAGGAGCAGGTGGTCCAGGAGATCGAGTCCTTCGAGAAGCGCACCTCCGGAGAGCTGCGGGTGCACCTGGCCCAGGCCAGCCACGCCGGCGGATCGATCCTGGAGGAGGCCAAGCGGACCTTTGAGCAGCTGGGGCTGACCGCCACCCGCGAGCGCAACGGGGTCCTGTTCTACGTGGCGGTGCGCGAGCACCAGTTCGCGGTGCTGGGGGACCAGGGGATCAACGACAAGGTCCCGCCCGGCTTCTGGGACCAGGTTGCAGGGCGGGTCTCCCAGCGCTTCGGTGAGGGCCAGTTCGGACAAGGCCTGGTGGAGGGGATCGACCTGGCCGGAGAGGCGCTGGCGGCGCACTTCCCGCTCCGCCCCGACGACCAGAACGAGCTGCCCAACCAGATCTCCCGCGGCTGACGCGCCGTCCCAATAAAGGGGACAGGCTACATTTCCGGCTGGGCGCGTCACACCGGACTGCACCGGCTATGCGCGGGGCCGCTACTCCCCCGCGCGCTTGGCTTCCTCCACCGCGTCCTCGATCGCCCGGCCGATCTTCTGCAGCATCTCCTCGCCGGCCTTCCCGGAGGCCTGCAGCTGGCGCTCCAGGTCGCGCCGCCGGGTCTCCAGCCGCTCCACCGTCCGGTCTACCGAGCCGCCGGCGCGCTGACCCTGGTCTTCGGCCTGGTCCTTGAGCTTCTCGATCTCCGACGCCAGCCGGCGCAGCTGCTGCTCGGCGTCGCGCCGCAGCGCCTCCACCTCCCGGCCGGTGTCCTCCCCCAACTGGCCCAGGGCCTTGAAGGGATCGAACGCCGGCTGCAGCCCCACCGGGGGCACGCCCTTGAAGCGCGGCTCAAGGCCGAACTTGTCGCAGCCGGCGGCGGTGAGCAGGAACAGCGACAACCACAGCGGGTGGATTCTCTTCATGGCTGGGGGGTGAGGCCCAGGTTGCGGGCCACGTCCTGGAAGGTGGTCACCGCCGGGGTGGCGGTGCGGGTGCGCTCAGACGAGGTGAAGTCCACGCTGAACAACCCGAAGCGCGGCTCGAAGCCCTCCGCCCACTCGAAGTTGTCCATCAGGGACCAGTGGAAGTAGCCGCGCACATCGGCCCCGTCCGCCACCGCGCGCTGCATCGCGTACAGGTGGGCCTTGAGGAACGCTGGGCGGTCCTGCCCGTCGTTGTCCGCCATCCCGTTCTCGGTGATGTAGATCGGCAGCCCGGCGGACTTGAAGCGCATCAGCATCAGGTACAGCCCTTCCGGGTAGAGGTCCCAGCCCAGGTCGCTCTTGGGGCGGTCCGCAGGGGTGTACTGGTGGGACAACGACGGGTCTCCCAGATCGGCGCGGATGAAGTCCCGCGAGTAGTAGTTGATCCCCAGGTAGTCAAACGAGCCCTTGAGGCCGGGCACCTCCTCGTCGATGGAGAGGGTGCCGGGGATGGAGAGCTGGATCCGCCCGGTGGTGTTCATCCGCACCAGGGCCTCGTTGAAGTAGTCGTCGGTCAGCCCGGAGATGGCGGCATCCAGCAGCGAGGCGGAGGCCGGCTGGAAGATCCGCACGTGGTGGGCGATCCCGATCCGGGTGGGGTGACCGTCCCCGTCCGCGTCCACCGTGTCCACCTCCCGCAGCGCCACCGCGGCCCGGGCGTGGGCCTTCATCAGCGCCGCCAGCACCTGGGTGGAGCGCTTCTGGTCCTTCACCCCCGGAGGCCAGATCCCCTTGAGGAAGGACTGGGTGGCCAGCACGTTGGGCTCGTTGATGGTGCACCACAGGTCCACCTGGTCGCCCAGCCGTTCCCCCACCCAGCGCACGAAGCGGATGTAGGCGTCCACAGTCTCCGGCTTCTCCCAGCCCTGCGGTTCGCTGCTGGCGGGGTTGGAGATCCACAGCGGGAGGGTGAAGTGGTTGAGGGTCACCATCGGGGTGATCCCGTTGGCGCGCAGGTCCACCAGCCAGGAGCGGTAGCGGGCCAACGCCGCCTCATCGAAGTTGCCCTCGGTGGGCTCCAGCCGACTCCACTCCACGCTCAGCCGGTAGCCGTTGGCGCCCAGCCGGCGCAGCAGCCCCAGGTCTTCCGGGAACTTGTTCCAGGAATCGGTGGCCAGGCCGGACTGGTCCTGGTTGTGGATGTGGGGGGCCCCGTCGGGGTAGCTCTGGGTCTCCCACACCGACCAGTCGTTGGTGTTGCCGCCCTCCACCTGGTGGGCGGCGGTGGCCGCCCCGAGGATGAACCCGGCGGGGAGTCCTTCGCCCAGGGTGGCGGCGTCGATCTCCTGCGGGGTGAACTGCGGACGGGATTCGCAGCGCGCGGTGAGGAAGGCGGAGAGGGCCACCGCGCCCAGCCGGAACAGTTGCTTCATGGGCGTGCTCCTCAATTTCCGGGACGGAAGACCAGGCCGGTGGTCAGCAGGGCCTGCTGGGTGTTGCCGATGGTGCCGGCCAGCGCCTGGAGGGTCAGCGCTACCTTGGGGGTGAGCCAGAAGCGGGCATGCGCGGTCAGCCCCAGCGGGGCCAGGTAGCCGACGCCGAAGTCACCCAGTTCCACCGTCAGGTGCGCCAGGGCCAGGGCGTGGTGATCAAACAGCCCGGCGGAGAGTCCCCAGGCGCCAAAGGAGGCCTGGGCCCGCAGCGAGGGGAGCAGCTGCAGGGCGGGCACCGCCACCGCGCCGTACTCCACCACCGGGCCGGCGAAGATCGCGAACCACTCCCCGACGAAGCCCACCCGTGCGGTCAGCCGACCACCGAAGCCGGCCCCGTTGGCGGCGGTGGGCACCGTCAGCAGCACCCCACCGTCCAGGCCCAGCGCGCCTTGCCGCCAGCGGCCCTCCACCGCGGGGGTGACGTACAGGTCCCCCCAGCGTCCGCCTTCAAAGCCGAAGGCCAGCCCCATCGCGCCGACCAGGGCCTCCACCTCGGTGGAGAGCAGGGGCGGGGGACTGGCGGTCACTTCCACTGCCTGGGCGGGCGAGGAGGCGAGGGCAACCAGGGTCGCCCACCCGAAGAGCGTTCGCATGGGCGCTGACCTTAACCGGAAGGGGAAGGCTGCCGTCACGGATTCTGGGTAGCAACCATTAGGGGTCATAACGTCCCGGAGTCAGACCTGAATCAAAGCGGCCTTTCAGCCAACGTCTACACCTTCCTCCTCGAGCACATCGACTCGGTGGAGCAGCTGGAGGTGATGCTGTTGATGCGCAATGAGCCTCGGGATTGGTCCGCGGCGGAGGCGGCGCGGGAGCTGCGGATCCAACCGGAATCGGTCCAAGACCGGATGGAGACGCTGACCCGGACTGGCGTGCTGGCCGACGAGGGCGGCGGGAAGTACCGCTATGGCCCACGCATCCAGGCGTTGGGCCGTGACGTGGACGCGGTGGCCGCCGCCTACGCCGAGCGCCGGGTGACCGTGATCAACCTGATCGCCACCAAGCACCTGGAGCGGATCAAGACCTTCGCCGACGCGTTCAAGTTCAAGGGGGGTGACAAGTGATCGCAGCCACGGTGTACGTGCTCTGCGCGATCACCAGCTTCATCTGCACCTGGATGCTGGCGCGCGGCTACCGGCGCACCAAGGTCCGGTTGCTGTGGTGGAGTGCCTGGTGCTTCGCCGGACTGACGTTGAACAACATCCTGCTGGTGATTGACCGCACGTTTCCCGCCCAGGACCTCAGCGCGATCCGCGCCATCCCGGCGCTGATCGGGGCCGGCTTCCTGATCTGGGGCCTGATCCGGGACACCGCATGACCACGAGCGCGCAAATCGTCCTCTTGATGCTGGGCGCGGCGGCAGCCGCCAACACCGTGCTGGCGGCGTTCTTCTTCCACTTCTGGAAGAAGACCCACGACCGGTTCTTCGGCCTGTTCGCGGTGGCCTTCACCCTGCTGATGATCAACCGGGTGCTGCTGGGCCTGCTGCCCGGGGACAGCGAACACGTGGACTCCGTGTATGGGATCCGTCTGTTCGCGTTCCTGATGATCATCTTCGCGATCGTGGACAAGAACCGGAAGGCGGGGAAGAAGGAGGCCTGATCAGGCAGTCTCCCCCAGCGCTCCGGCCGTCGGCGTCTCCACCGGGTCCCGCTGCTCGGCCAGCGGCCGGATGGTCTGGCGGGAGAGCCGGGCAAAGCGCCACAGCACCGCTACCGCCACCACGGTCAGCCCGGCGCTCAGGCCCCACCACAGCCCAGTGACACCCATCCCCGCCGGCCAGGCCAGCAGCAGCGCCAGCGGCGCCCCCACCAGCCAATGTCCGACCAAGTTGGCCCTGAAGGTGAAGTGGCTGTCCCCGGCGCCGCGGAGCACCCCGGCGCCCACGCCCTGGACGCCGTCCGAGATCTGGAAGGCGGCCGCCACCCCCATCAGCCCCACCGCCACCCCGAACACCTCCGGGTCCGAGCTGACCAGCCCCACCACCTGCGCTGGGAACAGCACCAGCACCAGGCCGCACAGGCCCATGAAGCCGGCCCCGGTGCCGATGGCCACGAAGCCCGCCCGCCGCGCCCCGGGGGTGTCCCCCGCGCCCACCGCGTGCCCCACCCGGACCGAGCCCGCGTTGCCGATCCCCACCGCCACGCAGAAGGTGAAGGAGGCCAGCATGATCGCCACCTGGTGGGCTCCGGCCGCGGCCGCGCCCATGGAGGCTGCCAGGATCCCGGCCACCGAGAACACCCCCACCTCCACGAACATGTGCAGCCCCACCGGCAGCCCCACCCGCAGGGCGGTGCGGGTGTCCTGGGGAGAGCCAGCGATCACATCCCGAGGAAGGTTCGCCGGCCGGTGGTAGCGGACGGCCAAGGCCACGATTCCCAGCTGCAGCAGGGTGCAGAGTACGGAGGCGATGGCAGCGCCGGAGGCCCCCAGGGCGGGGATCCCCTGCAGCCCGGTCCAGGCCGGTTGATCAGCGCCGCCGAAGACGAAGAGCACATTGAGAAAGTAGTTGGCCACGTTGGCCACCACCGTGGCCACCACCAGCGCGGCGGGGCGCTTGAGCCCCTGCAGGTAGGCGCGGCCGATCATGAACCACAGCATCGGGACCACGCTGGGGATCCGCCACCACAGATAGTTCCGGGCCTCGGCCACCAGCTGGTGTTCGATCCCGAGGCTCTCCAGGAAGAAGGGCACCACCAGGATCGGCAGCGAGACCACCAGGCCAATCCCCACCGCCAGCCGGTTGCCCAGCCAATAGAGCCTCCGGGCCCGGATGGGATCCTTCGCGCCCAGCGCCTGGGAGATCATCGGGTCCATGCCCAGCATCACCCCGATCCCCAGGCAGAAGAACCAGAAGAACACCGACGAGGCCAGCCCCACCGAGGCCAGCGCCACCGCTCCGGCGCGCCCCACCACCAGGGTGTCCACGATGCCCATCATCGCCGCGCCCGCCTGGGCGATGGCGATGGGCGCGGCCAGCTTGATCAGCTCGCGCAGCTCAACTCGGGTGGACTGCGATCGGGTCTGGGGGGTCATGGCGACGGGAGGACGAGGCCTCCTTTGCGCACCTGACTAACCTGAAACCCCGCCCATTGCAGTTCGGGCTTCCCTACCTGCGCTCGCCTAATTCGGCGGTGAAGGACAGCTGCGCGATGCGGGTCTGGATCTCCTGCTGAAGCGCCGTCCGATTGCCTGCCAGGGCGGTGAGCGTCTCTTCGATCTTCTCCAGCCGGTCCTCCTGGGCCCCAAGCTTGGAGACGATCCGCTCGGAGAGGTCCCGCTGGTCGGCGCCGGACTGCAACGCCCCCAGGTTGGCCCGCAGCCGCTCCTGGTCCTTGTGCACAGTGTTCCGCTCCTGGACCAGGCGCTGCTCTTCGGCCTGAACCTGGCCCAGCTGCTCCTTGAGCACCAGGACCTGCGCCAGCGCGTCGTGGATCCGCTGGTCGATGAAGCGCGAGCCAAGGAAGAACTGCAGCTGGTCCCGCCCGGAGGAGTCCAGGGAGAAGTGCTGGGTGCCCTCCGAGCGTTCGGAGACCTTGCAGGGGGTCTCCTGCCCGGCAGCCAGCTCCAGCCGGAAGCGCCAGGCGTGGTCGGTGGTCTCCGCCGGCGCGGCGGTGTCGAACAGCTCCCACCCGCTCCGCGGATGTTCCAGGAACAGGGTCTGGGCGCGCTGGCTCTTGTTGCGGACCCGGTAAGCTGTGTGGCGGACGTGGAAGAAGTGGGTGGTGAGCACCCCGCGCACCACCGCCGCCCGGAACACCGCGGACTGCCCTTGCTGGTCGTCCCGGGAGACCACCGTGGACAGCTCCACCGCGTAGGGGACGAAGCGCCGGTCGTCCGGCTTGAGGGTGTCCAGCATCGCCTCCCCCACGTAGGTCTCGCCGTCGAACACGGTGACCGGCCCGCCCTCCAGGGTCAGCCCGGTGGTGTTCTTCAGCTCCAGGCAGGCCATCGGGTTCTTCTCCCGTGCCTCGCGGTTGTAGAGCAGGACCTTCCTGCCCTCGAACGGCCTCTGGAGGATCGGGACCAGGGCGCTTTGGTTGCGGTGCACCGAGACCGGCTTCTCCACCCGGTACTCGAACAGGTCCCCCACCTCCTGGACCGCGGTGGTCACCGGCTGCGAGGACTCCATCAGCTCGCGGCGGCTGGGGGCGCCGCCCACCGCGCCCTCGTCGCTGGCCATCCGCTTTCGGGCCTTCGCCATCGGCGCGGGAGCGGCGGCCGAGGCGGATGCCCCGTCGTAGGCCTCTTCGGGGATGATCGGCGCCGCGCCGGCCTGGGTGCGGACCTGGACCACCGGCCGCTGCTGGTAGCGGGGGCTGTAGAGGTCGTGCACGAAGGACACCGGGAGCCCGGCGATCAGCGCCAGCTCTACCTCCAGCCAGTCCTCGTCGCCGGTGTTGTCCACCACCGCCCACCCCTGCAGCAGCGGCGGCTGCTGGTCCTCGATCAGGATCCGGTAGCTGGTCTTCCACACCGGCGCCTCCAGCACGTAGCTGACGAACAGCTCGCGCTTGCCCTCCCCGCTGGTGAGGATCGCCACCCGCTTGGAGTCCTTCTTGTAGGAGGAGAGGACGGTGGCCAGGTAGAACTCCAGGTCCTTGCGGACCGCCTCGTCCAGGAAGGCCAGCTCGCGGATCTCCAACAGATCGAAGGTCCGCACCCCCCCGGCAGTGAGCAGCGCCAGGAAGGGCCGCTCCAGGGAGGTCTTCTCCACCGCCAGTTGCAGCCGCTCCAACCCCAGGATCGCTCCCTCTACCGACTCTGGCCCCACCCGCAGCCGGACCCGGGCGCCCTTGATCTGCCCCAGCAGCGCGGAGAGGCTTCCCTCCTCCGGCAGCCGGATGGTGGCCTCTTCCAGCAGCTTCTCCAGTGGCTTGGTGGAGTCGTAGCTGACCGAGGAGACCGACCCCCCGTTGAGGTCCAGGACGGTCATCGACTTGAGGACGTCGTTCATGTCCCGGGCCCGGAAGTCCAGGGACAGGGATTGGTTGCCTTCGATGGTCCCCCGGCGCTCGAAGTAGGCGACCCCGTGCTTGTAGAGGACGACGCGGCGGACCGGCAGCGGGCTGGACATGGATGGGATCTAGACGATCCGGCGGAAAAACGCGGCGCGAGAAGAGGGGTTGGGCCTAAGTTCCTCCTCTGGAGGGACGATGCGCGATTGGATCGTGGGGCTGCTGAAGGCTGCATCCGAGAAGGGGAGCGGCGCTTCACCGGAGGAGTTGGCCCGGGTGGAGGCCGAACTGGAGCTGACCCTTCCGGAGGAGCTGCGGGAGTTGTACGCCGCCGTCTCCGGCGCGGATCTGGCCGGAGAGGTGTCCCTGCACCCGCTGTTCGCGGACGAGGAGACCACCGGGCTGCTGGAGCAGTCCCGCGAGGATCTCCCCGGCCTGCCCTCGAGGGGGATTCTCCGCTTCGGCCTGCGCGGCGGCGCCGAACACCTGTTCGCGGTGCGGCACTCGGAGATCACCCCCCTGCTGGGAGATGTGGGTGGGTGGATCTCCGCCGTCCCCCAGACCGGGTGGATCTACGGAATCAAGAACCTGGACACCGCGGGGATCCGCTTCGTCCGCAGTCTGGAGGTGATGCTCTCCGAGCTGGTGCCCCCCGCCACCACCGAGGGCTTTGGGGAGAACACCTTCATCCGCGCGTTCAACGCCGTGCAGGACGCGATCCAGACCGCCAGCGCAGAGGGTGAAGGTGAGGCCGGGGAGCGCACCGCGCCCGCGACCGCCAAGCAGATGGCCGGCAGCAGCAAGGCCGCCGCCCAGGGCTTTGCCCGGGGGAAGGCCCGCGCCGCACAGGGCGCTGCGACCGATAACACCTCAGCCGGGGCCGAGGCGACGAAGGCCACTGCGACGAAGCCTGCCGCCCGGAAGGCTGCCGCGAAGAGGCCCGCCGCCCGGAAGCCTGCCGCGAAGAGGCCCGCTGCCCGGAAGGCTGCCGCGAAGAAGCCCGCCGCCCGGAAGGCTGCCGCGAAGAGGCCCGCTGCCCGGAAGGCTGCCGCGAAGAGGCCCGCTGCCCGGAAGGCTGCCGCGAAGAGGCCCGCTGCCCGGAAGG
>JALYOC010000159.1 GCA_030857095.1 Myxococcota bacterium
GGCTCTCTGCCTTCCGCGGCTCTCTGCCTTCCGCGGCTCTCTGCCTTCCGCGGCTCTCTGCCTCGCGGCTCTCTGCCTCGCGGCTCTCTGCCTTCCGCGGCTCTCGCCTTCCGCGGCTCTCTGCCTCGCGGGGACAGGCACCTTTTCCCTCGGGCCTGTTGGCGACTTCAGACCTCTTCGGCGGGGAAAAGGAGCCAGTCCCCTCCCTCCCTATGCGGTCATCCGCATGACCTCTTCGTAGGTGGTCTGGCCCTCGGCCAGCTTTCGCACCGCGGCCTCGCGCAGGGTCCGCAGGCCGGTGCGCCGGGCGGCCTCGGTGATCTGCGTCGCCGGGACTTTCTGGTTGATCAGCTCGCGCACCGTGTTGTCCACGTTGAGGATCTCGAACACCCCGGTGCGGCCGAAGTAGCCGGTGCCTCGGCACCGCACGCAGCCGGCCCCCTTCATCAGTCGCACTCCCCCCGCCAAAAGCGGCAGCGGGACCTTCAGGTCCGCCAGCTGATCCGCGGTCAGCGAGGTCTCCTGCGCGCAGTTCGGGCAGATCCGCCGCAGCAGCCGCTGGGCCATTACCCCCAGCAGGCTGGAGGAGAGCAGGAAGGGGGGCACTCCCAGATCCTGCATCCGGCTGATCGCCCCCGAGGCGTCGTTGGTGTGGAGGGTGGAGAGCACCAGGTGGCCGGTCAGCGCCGACTGGATCGCGTTCTCCGCGGTCTCCGGATCGCGGATCTCCCCCACCATGATCACGTCCGGATCCTGCCGGAGGATGTGACGCAGCGCCCCGGCGAAATCCAGGCCCAGCTTGGGCTGGACCTGCACCTGGTTGAAGGCGTCCCACACCATCTCGATCGGATCCTCGACCGTGGTGACGTTCACGTCCGGCCCGGCCACCGCCTTGAGCGCCGAGTAGAGGGTGGTGGTCTTCCCGCTGCCGGTGGGGCCGGTGACCAGGATCAGCCCGTGCGGCTGATCAATCCACCCCTCGAACACCCCCTTCTCGTCCGGCTCGAAGCCCAGCTGGGTGATGTCCTGGACCAGGTGTTCAGGGTCGAAGACCCGGATCACGACCTTCTCCCCGAACGCGGTGGGGAGGGTGGAGACGCGCAGCTCGATCTCCCGGCCGTCGCGCTCGGTCTTGATCCGGCCGTCCTGGGGCCGGCGCTTCTCCGAGATGTCCATCCGGGACAGGGTCTTGATCCGGGAGACGATCGGCAGGTGGATGGTGTTGGGCAGGGTGTAGACCGGGTGCAGCACCCCGTCGATCCGCAGCCGCACCACCGAGGAGTCCCGCTTGGGCTCGATGTGGATGTCCGAGGCCCGGTTCTCGAACGCGTTGCGCAGCAGGTAGTCCACCGCCTGGACGATCGGCCGATCCGAGGCCTCCAGCTCCTGGGTCCCCGACAACGACACCAGCTGCTCGAAGTTGGAGATCCGCGGACCGCCCTCCCCGGAGAAGTCGTCCGCGGCCTTGGCCAGGGTGCGCTTGAAGCCGTACACATCGGCGATCGCGCGCAGGATGTCGGTCTTGGCGGAGAGCACCGGCTCTATCTGCAGCCCGGTGAGCCGGGCCACGTTGTCGAACAGCTCGCGCTCGAACGGGTTGGCCACCGCCACCACCAGCCGGTGGGGGGTGGGCTTCTCCAGCGGGAGCACCCCGTGCTTCTCCGCGTAGGGCCGGGAGAACGTGTGGGTGGCCAGGGCCATGTCCAGCTTGAGGAAGTCGATCTTCCGGTAGCCCAGCCCGGCGGCCTGGGCCACCAGTCCGGTGATCCGATCCTCGTCCAGGGTTCCCCGCCCATCCGGCGAGGGGATCTGGAACGCGGCCACCAGCTCGATCGGCGAGACCAGATAGCGGGCGCTGTCCTTGGCGGGCAGCCCCCGGGCCTTGACCACCCGCGCCCGGGCGGCCGGCTCCTTGGCCAGCACCTCCTGGGCCTGCTCCGGGACCAGCGCCTGCCGCTGCACCAGTGCGTCCAGCACGAACCGCAGGGTGAAGTCACCCGCGGAGCGGGTGCCCCCCTGCCGATCAGGGGTCAGTGGAGTCGCCACCGGCGCCGCCTCCCCAGCCACAGCAGGCCCAGCACTCCGGACGCCCACAGGGTGAGCACGTCCCCGCCGCTCTGGCAGCCGCAGTTGCTTCCCCCGCCGCCACCGCTGCCGCCGTCCACCCCGGGGTTGGGCGAACCCGCGCCCCCCTCCCCGGCGAAGCACAAGGCGCAGGTGCCGCCGGCGTCCGCGACCTCGTTGGCGTTGAAGCACTGGCCACCGCTGCCGCAGCGCCAGGGGTCGGGACAGTCGATGTCAAAACGGCAGGGCGGCTTGCAGCCCCGCTGCCCATCCTCCACGCCGCACTGCTGCCCGGTTCCACAGGTCCCATCCTGGCAGTTGCGCAGACACAGCTGGGTACCGCCGGGGCCGTCCGCGCAGAACGATCCGTTCGGACACGCGGTGCAGGTGGTGGTGCACAGCTGGGTGCACACGCCCTGATCCAGGGGAGTGTTGGGATAGTGGTAACAGAACTGGGCCGGCCCACAGGTGGTGTCATTGGTGCAGCGATCGCCGATCTGCGCGCCGGTGTTCTCCTTGGAGAAGCACAGCCCGTCACAGGAGCGGCAGTAGTTCAGGCCGCCCGAACCGTTGGGGCAGTCGTCGTCCGCGCCGCAGGAGGAGATGCACACCCCGGCCGCCTGGCCAGGCAGCGCCGCGCAGCTGTAGCCGGGTCGGCAGTCACCGCTGCCGGCGCGACAGGTCTGAAGACACTTCGGCTCCGGTAGTCCCACCTCGACACAGGAGGAGGCGGAAGGACAGCTGTTGCCAACACCCACCGTGCAGGACTGGGTGCAGTAGCCGCCCTTCCAGTGCGGCTGCCCGGAGGGAAGGCTGTCCTCCACGAAGCAGTTGGCCCGGGGCTGGGGCCCGCAGCTGGCCACCGTCCCCCCATCACAGGGGGCACCCACCTGGGTGACGTCGTTGTTGTTGGGCATGCACGCCCCGGTCTGGGGGGCGAAGACCCCGGACACCCGGCACACGTGGGGCGCCTCGCAGGAGTTGGTGGTGGCGCTGTACGGACAGCCCTCGCTGCAGAAGGGGGAGGAGGTGGCGCCGCTGGGCAGCAGCGCGGTGATGCACTTGAGGTTCCGGCCCGGCTGGTTGCAGGTGCCCTGCACACCGCCGCCCTGGACGCAGGGGGACCCATAGCCGTCCTTGCGGTACAGGGTGCACAGCTGGGCCTCGTCCTCGGCGGAGAGCGTCCGGCGGACGGTGCCCGGCCCCAGGATCCCGAACATCACGCTGGCCTGATCAAAGCCGTCCGCCAGGCCCAGGCAGTGGCCGATCTCGCGGGTGATCGCCGACTGCAGATCCACGCTCACCGAGCTGCCGGTGACGTTCCAGCTGAAGTCCGCCTTGTTCAGGTAGATGTCGCAGCCAGTCACCGCCCCGGCGTAGGTCAACGGGATGGCGGCGGCCACCGCCTCCCCTCCTCCCAGCGCCTGGGCGTAGAAGGGATCATCCGCGCTGGTCACCCAGATCGCGCTGACGCTGAAGGCATCCCCCGGCGTCCCCGCCGAAGCGCGCTGCCCGGAGAAGGTGAAGTCAACGTAGGAACAGCTGACGTTCCGCCAGGTGGCGTAGGCGGCGTTGACCGTGGACTGGATGGTGGTCAGGCTCAGCCCGGTCTCGGTCACCCCCGGCCCGCTGTAGACGTAGTAGGGAAACGGGTCGTGGTAGATCTTGTAACCCAGGAACCCGGCGTCCTGCGCCAGGGCGGAGGCCGCCACCAGCCAGGTGGTCAAAAGCGCCCGCTTGCTCATCAGCCCCGAACCTCGCGTCATCGAAAACACCTTCGGGCAGCAAAGCCCGTACGACCGGCCTGGATGGTCCCAGCTTAGCCCCGAAAGCCCTGGCAGGGCGTCGGCTTCTCTCAGGGCGCGCCGGGGAGGGGCCGCAGCGCGGTGATCGCTGCCTCCACCAGACCTTCGGCCGAAGGAGTGGTGGCCACCGCTGCCACCTTCAGCCCCGCCTCCTCCAGCGCCGCCGCGGTGGTCCGGCCGATGGCCACGTACTTCAGCGCTCCCAGCCGCCCCCGGGCGGTCTCATCCAGCGCGTCCAGGTAGGCCTGCACCGTGCGCGGAGAGGCGAACAGCCCCACCCGGGGCGGCTCCGCCAGCAGCGCCGCCACCGCCTCCGGCGACGGACGGGCCTCTTCGGCGCGGTAGGCCACCACCCGGGTCACCCGCGCCCGCACCACCGAGAGCACCCGGAAGATCTCCTCCCGACCCTGCTCGGCGGCGGGGATCAGCACCTCCGAGTCGGGGGCGATCCGCGGCGCCAGGTCGTGGGCCAGTTCATGCCCTCCCGCCTCCCCCTCGATGTTGACGTCCAGCCCGCCCGCCCTGGCCCGGGCAGCGGTGCGCGGTCCCACGCAGGCGATCAGCGCCCGGCGCAGGTGGTGCAGGGTCCCCGCCTGGCGGACCGCGTCCAACAGCGAGTCCACCGCCTGGGGGCTGGCAAACACCACCCACTCGTAGCGGTGGATCGACTCCGCCGCGGCCAGCAACGGGCGGGGGTCCTGGGGCGGGAGCAGCTCCAAGAGCGGCAGGGCCACCACCTCGGCGCCCTCGTCCTCCAGCAGGAAGCACAGCTCCTCTGCCCGTTCACGGGGACGGGTGACCAGGACGCGGACGCCAGAGAGTCGCTGCTCGCTCACCCGGCCCGACCTATCAGGATTCTGGGACCCGCTGGGAGTCCAGATGGCCACGCAGCAGCGCGGCCCCGCCCTGCTCCAACAGCTCGGTGGCCAGCGCCCGGCCCAGCGCCTCTGGCTGCCCGGCCGGCCCCTGCCGCCTCGCGCGCAACACCCGCGAGCCGTCCGGTGCGCCGATCAGCCCCCGCACCGTCAGGGTGTCCCCCTCCAGCTCGGCGTAGCCGGCCAAAGGGACGCTGCAGCCGCCCTCCAACAAGGCCAGAAAAGCCCGCTCGGCGGTGACTGTGGTCAGGGTGGTTGGATGATCGAAGGCCGAAAGCAGCTCCCGGACCCGGGCATCGTCGCGCCGGCACTGCACCGCCAGCGCGCCCTGGCCCACCGCGGGCAGGCTCTGCGACGGATCCAGCACCTGGGTGACCACCTGCTCCAGCTCCAGCCGCTTGAGCCCGGCGTAGGCCAGCACCGCCCCGTCCAGATCCAGCTCCTCCAGCTTGCGCAGCCGGGTCTGCACGTTGCCCCGCAGGGGAACGATCTCCAGATCCGGCCGGCGCTCGCGCAGCTGACAGCTGCGGCGCAGGGAGGAGGTCCCCACCCGCGCGCCTTGGCGCAGCGCCTCCACCGTCTTCGCCTTGCGGCCCACGAAGGCGTCGCGGGGATCCTCCCGCTGGGGGATGCAGCCCAGGATCAGCTCTTGGGGCATGGCAGAGGTCATGTCCTTGAGGCTGTGCACCGCCAGGTCCGCCCGCCCATCCAGCAGCGCCTGTTCGATCTCCTTCACGAACAGGCCCTTGCCGCCGATCGCCGCCAGCGGAGCCTGGAGGAAGCGATCCCCCTCGGTGGAGAGATCCAAGAGCTGCACCGCGAGCCGGTGCCGGGTCTCGATCAACGCCGCCACGTGCCGGGCCTGCCACATCGCCAGCGGGCTCTTGCGGGTGGCGATGGTCAGGGTCTGTCGCTGCGGGCTCACTGGCGCGAGCCTCCGGTGGCCACCGCGGCGAGCGGGGCCGGGGCCTCCTCCGTCGCCTCTGGGGACTCGTCCAGCCCGAACAGCTCGGCGGCGGCGTCGGCCAGGCCGGCCCCATCCTGCGCCCGCAGCCGCGCGGTGGGCTGGTGGAGCAGCTTGTTCACGATCGCCATCCCCATGGCCTCCACGCTGCGCCGCTGCTTCTCGGTCAGGGCGGGGCCCATCGACTGCAGGGTGCGCTCCACCTCGGCGCGGGCGATCCCCTCTGCCTTCTTCCTCAGCTGTCCCAACACCGGCGTCCCCCGTCGCTGGGCCCGGATCTGGACGAACCGGGCCACCTCCTCCACCACGATCACCTCCGCCCGGGCGGCCTCCGCGGCGCGGGTGGCGGTGTTCTCCGCGATCACCCGCTGCAGGTCGTCCACGTCGTAGGCGTACACCCCCACCAGCTCCCCTACCTCCGGGTCCACGTCCCGGGGCACCGCCAGGTCCACCAGGAACAACGGCCGGTGCCGGCGCGGCTTGAGCGCCGGGGCCACCGATGCCCGGGTGAACAGCGGGGTGGGCGAGGCGGTGCAGGTGATGATCACATCCGCGGCCACCTGCAGCTCGGCCAGCTCTTCGAAGGGGCGGGCCTCGCCGCCCACCAACGCCGCCAGGGCCTGGGCCTTCTCCAGGGTCCGGTTGGTGACCACGATCCGGGCCACCCCCTCCGAGGCCAGGTGTCGGGCGGCCAGCTCCGCCATCTCCCCTGCGCCCACCACCATCACGCTCTTGCCGGTCAGCTCCCCGAAGATCTTCTTGGCCAGCGCCACCGCGGCCGAGGCCATGGACACCGAGGAGCGGCCGATCGCGGTCTCGGTGCGGACCCGCTTGGCGGTGGAGAACGCCGCCGAGCAGGCGCGGGTCAGCTCGCCTCGGGCGGACCCCGAACCCTGCGCCAACTCCAGCGCGTCCTTCACCTGCCCCAGGATCTGCGGTTCGCCCACCACCATCGAGTCCAGGCTGGAGGCGACCCGGAACAGATGGGTCAGCGCCTTCTCCCCCTCGTGCTCGTAGAGGTGTCCCAGCGCCTCCGCCCCCGCCAGATCCAGGATCGCGTCGCGGATCTCCGCCTTCAGCGCCTGGACCTCGCCGGCGGCCACATAGAACTCCACCCGGTTGCAGGTGGACACCAACAGCGCCTCCCGGCCCCGCTCGGCCAGGGTGCGCAAGATCGCCTGCTGCCGCTCGCCGGGGACGGCCAGCCGCTCGCGCACGCTCAGCGGGGCGCTGTGGTGCGAGACCCCGATGCAGCAAAGCTCCATGTCAGTGGAGCCCTCCCACCATCGCCGGGGTAAACGCGGTCCAGAAGGAGACCACCAGCACCGCGAACCCGGCCATGGTCAGCACCGCGGCCCGGCGCCCCTGCCAACCGGCGAAGGCCCGCGCGTTGAGCAGCACCGCGAAGGCCAGCCAGGCCACCACGGTGGCGACCTGCTTGGGACCGGACCAGAACGCGCTGCCGGAGAACAGGGCCCCGGTCACCACCGTCACCGAGAGGGCGATGAACCCCCAGGACACCAGGCCCCGGTTGAGATCGTCCAACAACTGCAGCGAAGGCAGCCGAGCGAACAGCAGTCCGAATCTCTTCTCCTTCACCTGCCGCTCCATCAGGAGATAGACGCCGCCAACGCCGGCAGCCACCGTGAAGGCGGCCACTCCCAGCAGCGCCACGGTCACGTGCACCGGCAGCAAGGGTCCGCGCAAGCCCTCCGCCACGCCATCTGTCCCCAGGATCAACCCCGGGACCAGCACCAGCAGGGCCAGCGGGGTGAGAAAGGCGCCCAGCACCGGGATCCGGTAGCGCAGGTCCAGCCCCAGGTAGATGGCCACCAACAGCAGCGCCATCGAGGAGAAGGCCTGGGCCATCCCCACCGGGCGTCCCCCCTGCTCGGCGAACAACAGCGCCAGCCCCACCGCGTGCAGCACCAACCCGGTGCCCATCAGCGATCGGCCCAGCAGCGGGATCACCCGCCAGGGGCGGACCAGGTACAGCAGGTACATGACCGCAGCGGCGCCGTAGGCATGACAGGCAATGGAGTGGAGCAGTCGAACCATCGGATGAACACTTCCGCCAAGGACCCCTACAGCTTGTTGAGCAGGAAGGCGGCCAACAGGTCCGCCTCCGGATTGGCCGGCTTCTCCCGCCCCCCCGTCGGCTGCTGCGTGACGGGGACCTCGGTCACATAGCCGGGGACCACCTCATAGGCGGTCTCCCCCATCAACACCGAGTCCGCCAGGTGCTCCGCGCCCAGCTGCTGGAGGTGCTCCAATGACTTCACCTTCTGGACCAGCTTGTGGTCGTCGGTGCCGCTGACCACGTTGAGGAAATGGACGGCGGCCGCCACCGGGTAGGTCGCGTTCTCGCCAGGGATCATCAACTTGCCGTCCTTGACGTCAGCCTTGTCGTCGAGCGCCCACTCTTCGAGCGTCGCCTGGGGGAGGAAGAGCTTGGCCACGGCGCCATTGTAACACCCCGGGACACCGCGGGCTTCCTTTCACTGGATCCGCCTTGAAAGCCCCCACCCTGACGAATAAGTCTGGCTGCGCACCCAAGACCGGTGGGCCCCAGGAGGAACAATGGCAGGTGACGTGGTGGAGATCAGCGACAGCGAGTTCAAGCAGCAGGTGCTGGAGTCCCCAGAGCCGGTGTTGGTCGACTTCTGGGCCACCTGGTGCGCCCCCTGCCGGGCAATTGCCCCGGTGGTCGAAGAGCTGGCTGCCCGGCACAAGGGCAAGCTCAAGGTCGCCAAGGTGAACATCGACGACAACCAGGAAACGCCCCAGCAGTATGGGATCCGCTCCATCCCCACCCTGCTGGTGTTCAAGAACGGGCAGGTGGTGGATCAGATCGTGGGGGCCAACAGGGCCAAGATCGAAGCCGCCGTGGCCAAGGTGCTCTAGCCGCCCCGCCGACTTCGATATCGGTAAATCCCGGGATCAACGCATCATCCCGGACGTACTGAGCCGAAATATGTGTGAACATTCGTTGACAGCCCCTCTCGACGGGGCGAAAACGGCTGCCACTGCGACACGGCAAAGGAGCCTCCATGGCACGCCCCCGGAAGAACCCCGAATCCACCTCCCCCCTGGCCTCCAACTTCACCGTCGCCGGCCTGTCCGGCTGGGCGGAGCAGCTGGGTGAGGCGCTGGGCCGCGGGGTCGCCCGCGGCATCAACGCCGGGCTGGCCAGCGGTGGCGCGTTTGCCACCGGCGGTGGCGCCCAGGCGCAGGCCCAGACCGGCCGCCGCCGTGGCCGGCCGCCCAAGGTGCAGCCCGGCTCGCCGATCCCCGAGGATCGGCTGTGCAAGGTGGAGGGCTGTGGAAACCCGGCCCGCTCCAAGGGCCTGTGCTCCAAGCACTACCAGGCCGAGCGGCGCAAGCAGCAGGGCAAGTAGTCCCCGCCGTTGGGAAGTGGCC
>JALYOC010000161.1 GCA_030857095.1 Myxococcota bacterium
GCCCAGCACCGCCCCGGTGGGCAGCGAGACCGGCAGCAGCGCGGTCAGCCCGCCCAGGGCCACCGCGGCCACCCCGGCCGCCTTGAGCATCCGGGTGCCAATCCGCCGGTCCTCGACCGCGACCCTCAGATCGTAGAGGTCCAGGATGTAGAGCGCGAACTGGAAGGAACAGACCAGCGCGAAGCTGACCAAGAGCAGCGCCGGCCACAGCAGCGGCAGCTGGATCTGCGACTCTGGAGGAGCAAACGCGCTGGCAACCGCGAACGCCCCCACCAGCCCCGCCACGGCGATGGCCGCCGTCTCCGCAGTGAAGAACGCCAGCTTCCGACCCGAATAGTAGTGATGGAACAACCGAAGCATTGCGCAACCGCCCCCGCCCGTCCTCGACACCCAGTTGAAAATCAGCCCCAGCCCCGAACAACCCGACCCACCACCGCGGCCCCCGAAAGGGGCCGCGTCAAACGGTACTGCCAGCCACAAGTCCGCGACTACTTCCCGTACGCCTTGCTGTAGGGGTTGGCGTTCATCTCCGCCCCGTTGAGCACGCACCCCACCACCGGCGCCCCGTTGAGCTGATCGATGGCCTGGTTCACCATCCGCATCGGGGTGACGTTGGCCCGGACCACCATCAGCACCCCATCCACCAGCGGACTGGCGATGGCGGCGTCGGCGAAGGGCAGCGTCGGCGGCAGGTCGATGTAGACCTCGTCGAAGCTCTCGCGCACCCGGGCCAGGAACTGCTTCATCCGGGCCGAAGCCAGCACCTGGGTGGGATCCTCCGGCGTCTCGCCGGCCGGGATCACCGCCAGACGGGTGGACTGGAAGCGGCGCACCACATCGCGCACCTCCACCTCCCCGGCAAGCAGCTCGGTGAGGCCCGGCTTGGACCGGATCCCCAGCGCCTGGGCCACCTGGCCGCGCCGCAGATCCGCGTCGATCAGGAGGATCCGCCGGTCCAGGTTGGCCCGCGCAGCGGTCAGCGCCAGGTTCACCGAGGTCAGGGTCTTGCCCTCCCCCGGCATCGAAGAGGTGATGGCGATGGTCTTCATCCCCCGCACCTCCCGCATCCGCTCCAGCCGGTAGTACAGCGTCCGGTACTGCTCGGCCGCGTTGGAGGCCGGCGCCGTCAAGGTCACCAACCGCCGGTCGACCTCGTTGCTGGAGGCCGTCTCATCCACCCGCGGCAGGAAGTTCGTCGCCCGCTCAATCGTCTCGTCCATTCCCCACACCCTCCACGTTCCTACGAGTCTTTGGTCTCCAGGAAGGGACCGGGAAATTCGCCCGGTCCCTCCCTGCAATTAGTTCAGCGTCCTGGGAGCCACCGTGTTGCGTCCGCCCTGGGGCGGGAGCAGCACCCGCTTCTCCGCCTTGCTGCTCTGCATGTTCGGGACCACCGCCAGCACCGGCAGGGGCAGCTGCTCCCTCAGCTCAGCGCTGTCGCGGATGCTGTCGTCGCGCAGCTCCAGGACGATGGCGGTCAGCACCCCCAGGGACAGCGCAATCAACAGCGCGATCACCAGGCCCCCCATCCGATCCGGACTGGCCGGCACCACCGGCACCCCGGCGGGGGAGATCACGTTGAACAGGGTGGCGGCGCTCTTGGCCTCCAGATCCTGGGCCAGCTCGGCCTCCAGTTGCCGGGTGACCACGCTGTTGTACTTGGCGCGGGCCAGCTCGTAGTCGCGGTTGAGCACCTCCAGCCCCTGAGCCCACTTGGGGGTGTTCTCCAACCGCTTCTGGAACACCACCGCCTGGTTCCGCAGTTCCCCGATCTCCGCCTTCAGCGCGTCCACCGCCTGGGCGGCCAGCACGCGCTCGCGGCGCTCCACCACCATCGAGGCCTCGGCGTCCTCCCGGCGCTGCCGGATCACCGCCAGCTCGTTCTCCAGCCGCTTGACCTCGGGGTGATCCTCGGTCCACTGGGTGCGCGCGGCCACCAGGGCGCGGTGGATGCTGGACTCGGCGGCCTGCATCCGGCCCGCCTCGCTGTCGCCCGCGGCGCGGGACCGGACCAGCTCGCTGCGGCGGACCTCGGCCGAGCGCAGGGTGTCCATCTTCATCGACAGCTGGCCGCTGAGGCGGTCCAGCCAGCGCATGTTGGCCTCCATCTGCTCGGGCAGCTCGCCGATGTGGTCCACCTTGTACTGGGCGACCTTCCCCTCCCAGCCGGCGACCACCAGCTTGAGCCGGTTCACCTCATCGGAGAACAGGGTGGTGGCGCGCTGCGCCTGGTGCTGGCGGATCTTCAAGGTCTCCTCCGACCAGACCGCCGGCAGCCGGTTGGCGACCTTGGCCGCCACCTCCGGGTCCTCGGCGGAGTAGGTGAGCTCGAACGCGGTCTCGCCCTCCACCTTCACGTCCAGGTCCTCGCGCATCCTCTCCACCGCGGCCTCGATGCCGTAGTCGGCCACCAGCTCCGGATAGAGGTTCAGCTCCTCGATCGCCCGCTGCAGCACCGGCCGCGCCAGCAGCTCCTGGCGGACGGTGAGCAGCCGCTGCTCGATCGCCTCACTGACCGTCCGGCGAACCATCTCGCCCTCCGGCCGCTGCGGCTCCACCCGCACCACCACCGTCGAGGTGTACACGCTCGGGAGGCTTGCCACGATTGCGGCACCCACCGCGAACACGCCGGCAGTGATTGCCCCGACGAGGACCTTGCGCCGCCACAAGGCAGCCAACACCTGATCTGCCGTCATCCCACGCTCCATCGTTCCGCTCCTCCCCAACCCCTTAAAACGCCCTGAAGTTCATTCTCAGGGACGCAATGTTCCGTTCCAGCCGCTCTGCGCTGGCCGCCCGACTGGGCGACCCGAACTGCGAGATCCGATCCACCGACAAGGTGAAGGACAGGTTCCGGTATGCCTGCCATTCGACGCCACCGCCCAGTGCGTAGCCCATGGACACCACCGCCGGATCCAGGCTGGTCCAGTTCTCATCCGGCGCCGCCGCGTTGCGATACGCGCTGGTCATCAGGTACAGCCGCACCGACCGCCACAGCCGCCAGTCACCGTGGAGGGACGCGTAGTCCGCCCACTGCGCCGAGGTGAAGCCAGAGGCGCCCACCAGGTCGTGGCCCGCAGAGAAGGACACGTCGAAGACCCGTCCGTCCCGGTTCAGGTCCAGCTGCACCCGCGGCAGCACCGAATAGCTCTCCCCGTTTCGGGAGAAGAAGGTGGGGCCGGCCCGCAGCGCCAGGTTGATCTGCCGGGTCAGCCGGTACCGCCAGGCCGCGCCCACGCCATGGGCCACCGCGCTCTCCTGTTCGAACAGGAAGTACTGCATCCGGTAGTCGGCCCCCAGCTGCGCGCGGGGAGTCAGCGCCAACCAGCTCTCCACGAAGGGTTCGTGCTTGATCCCCACCCCGGCGCCCGCCTCCAGGATCTGCATCCCCTCAAAGCGGTAGCCGGCACGGGCATTGAGCCGCCGGGTCAGCTGATAGGCCAAGGCCCCCTCGGCCCGCCCGTAGAACACCGGCGCCAGGCTGCGCGCCATCCCGGCCCGCGGCAGCGAGGTAGGATCCGAGACCCGCCAGATGCGCAGGTCGGTGTCCAGCCGGAGCCGGTCGGTGAAGCGCTTGTCCACCGCCAGCATCCCGCGGTGATCGAAGGTCGTGTTCCCCGACCCGTGCCGCAGGGTGAAATCCAGCGCGTACCAGCTGTCCACCGTCAGGGTGGGATCGGAGACCTTCAGCCCCAGCTGCGGAGTGAGCTTGCTCATCAGCAAGCCGGTCGGCTGGCCCAACTCCCCCAGGAGCGGATCGTCGTCGTACCGCTCCTCGGCGAGGATCCTCAAGCTGGGCTCCAGCTGCACCCCACCCACCGCGTGGGTGGCGCCAAGCAGCGCCACCGTGATCAACAGTCTCTTTAGTTGCGCACTCACGCCCGACCTCCCTCCCCGCCCACCGTCACCGTCCCACACCCGAAGACGCCTCGTGCCGCAGCAGTGTCGCTACGGCACCACCACCGTGTCACCGGGCAGCAGCGCGAAGTCCCGCATCACCTGGTCGCCCTCTTCGGCGGACATCAGGTCGCTGTAGCGCACCGGGATCTGCTTGCCGCTTTCCTGGTTGCGGATGACGACGATCCCATCGGTGTTGGCGAAGTCGGAGAAGCCGCCGGCCAGGGCAATCGCCTGGACCACCGAGACCCGTCCACGCAGCGGGAACATCCCCGGGCGGGCCACCTCGCCGGTGACGTAGATCCGGGTGGAGTTCACCTCGCGGACGATCACCGTCACCTTGGGCTCCTGGACGTAGGGGGTCAGCTTCTCCTTGATGGTCTTCTCCAGCTCCTGCGGCGTCAGCCCGGCCGCCTTGAGCTCACCGACCATCGGGAGGCTGATGTACCCATCCGGCCGGACCGGGACCACGCGGGACAAGTCGCCATCCCGCCAGACCGAGACGTCCAGCACGTCCTCGCGACCGATCCGGTACGCCAACTCCTCGGTCGGCTCCACCTTCACCCGCTGGTGCGCGCAGCCAGAGACCGTCGCCACCACCATCGCCACCGCCCACAGAGCCTTCTTCATCTTGTGCTCGCCTCCCAGAATCATCCGCCGTCCCATTGCTCCAGACGGCTGCACCATCGCGGCAACCGGAATAGCAGCCGGTGTGCCAAGCGCCGTTGCTCGCAACCCCGCGAGATCTCGCGGGATGACCGCACGGCTGCTGCCCGCGCTGGCGGCGAGACGGAAAAAAGGAATGCCTTGCGACCCGATCACCTTCTGCGACTGCGGATGCGGGGGTGCGACTGTGGAGAAAGGGTTTACCCACCCCGCGGAAGCGTCGGACCTCTCTGCTCTGAACGAAGCGACGGCACGCGCTTTGTAAGGAGACTCGGTGCAGCAGGAGGAGGGGGAGGGACATGGGGAAGGCAGCAGGACTGATGGCAGTGGTGTTCATGGTGGGTGGTGGAGTGATGACCGTCACCTCGGCGGCGTTGGGTCACTTCGCGGAAGCAGCCGCACTGGCGGTGGTGGGCCTGGGGATGTTCGGGACCAGCCAGCTGCTCTCGCCACAGCCCAAGGCACATCCGAAGGCGACGCCGTCCGAGGCGCACTGAGCCTCTCGTAGGGAGGACGCCCAAGCGGGCAAGCGCTCCAGACATGACCAGTCCCATAACGCCCCACCCGGGGCGACCTTGCGGGGGTCATGTCTGCGGAAAGAGAGACCTTGGGAGCGTGTCCGCTCGGTAACGGGCGGACACGCTTTCGCGTCTGGGCTCCGGATCGCCGCCGGGTGGAGGTCGCCGTGGAGGCGGCCGGGGGCCTTGAGCGGCTGCCGTTGGAAAAGGCGAACGACGGCTACTTCGTCGGCAACCATCCTTTGGCAGTGGGGACCCGCTACCGCCTCTGCCTGGATGGAGGGGAGTGCTTTCCGGATCCCTG
This sequence comes from Myxococcota bacterium, assembly GCA_030857095.1. Classification (GTDB taxonomy): domain Bacteria; phylum Myxococcota; class Myxococcia; order Myxococcales; family Myxococcaceae; genus JALYOC01. The sequence goes on from JALYOC010000161.1 coordinate 5,386, forward strand.
TTCACGGTTCCAACCCGAGGGCCCCCATGGGCCTTCGCAGGTGGTGGATCCGTCGTCCTACCGGTGGACGGATCAGGGCTGGCGCGGGCTGCGTCCCCGGGGTCAGGTCCTCTATGAGCTGCACGTGGGGACCTTCTCTCCTGAGGGGACCTATGGCGGGCTTTTGGCGCGGCTTGCACACCTGGTGGAGCTGGGCGTCACCTCGCTGGAGCTGATGCCGCTGAACACCTGCCCCGGCCGCTTCAACTGGGGCTACGACGGGGTGTCGCTGTTCGCCCCTACCCCGGCCTACGGGACCCCGGATCAGCTGCGCGCCCTGGTGGACGAGGCGCACCGGCTGGGGCTGGGGGTGCTGGTGGACGTGGTCTACAACCACCTCGGGCCAGACGGGAACTACCTGGCCCAGTTCGCCCAGGCGTACTTCACCGACCGCTACCGCAACGACTGGGGCCAGGCGCTCAACTTCGAGGGCCCCACCGGACAGCCGGTGCGAGAGTTCTTCCGGCAGAACGTCCGGATGTGGATCTCCGAGTACCACTGCGATGGGCTCCGCTTCGACGCCACCCAGAACCTCTACGACGCCTCGCCCCGCCACCTCCTCACCGAGCTGATCGCCGAGGCCCGCAGCGCCGCCGGGGAGCGGCAGGTGCTGATCGTCTCGGAGAACGAACCCCAGGATCGGCGGCTGGTGCTACCCGAAGGTCAAGGAGGGCACGGGGGCGACCTGCTGTGGGTAGATGATTTCCATCACAGCGCGCGGGTGGCGGTGACCGGCAACGCCGAGGCGTATTGCCAGGACTACCGCGGCGCCAGCCAGGAGCTGCTCTCCTGCGTGCTGCGCAACTCGCTCTATCAAGGACAGCACTACCAGTGGCAGCAGCAGGGCCGGGGCACGCCGCTGATGGACCAGCCGGCCGAGCGCGCGGTGTTCTTCCTGCAGAACCACGATCAGCTGGCCAACAGCCTGCGGGGGATGCGGCTGGGACAGCTGGCCGGGGAGGACCTGGCACGCGCGGTGACCCTGTTCTTCCTGCTGCTGCCACAGACCCCAATGCTCTTCCAGGGGCAGGAGTTCTTCGCCTCCTCCCCCTTCCTCTTCTTCGTGGATCATAAATCCGAGCTGATGCCGCTGATCCAGCGAGGCCGGGATCAGTTCCTGTCCCAGTTCGGCTCCGCCCGTTGCGCCCTGGAGCAGGAGGGGCACCGGGTCCCGATCGGAGCGGAAGCCTTCCAACGTTCGCGGCTGGACTGGAGCGAGCGGGAGAAGAACGACCGGATCTTCCGCCTCCATCAGGAGGCGCTGCGTCTTCGCCGCCTGGATCCGCTGCTGGCCGCCCAGAACCTGGACCTGTTGGCCGGTGCCACCCTCACTCCGCAGGCGCTGCTGCTGCGCTGGCAGGGCTGGCGCTGGGAGCGGGCGGGCGGCGCGCCGGCGGGGGACCGGCTGCTGTTGCTGAACCTGGGGCCGGACCACCGGCTCTCCCCCGCCCCCGAGCCGCTGCTGGCCCCGGTACCCGGCCACGCCTGGCGGCTCTTGCTCTCCTCTCAACAGACCCGCTTTGGGGGAATGGGCGCCTGCGCGCCCAGCGGAGAAGGTCCGTGGACCCTGCCCGGGCACTGCGCCCTGCTGCTCACCTCCCAGGAGGCCCCATCGTGAACCCACCCCAGCCCGCCCCCCTGCCGATCCTCTCCCTGGACTGGCCGCAGGGCCCCGAGAGCGAAGAGGTGCTCCACCAGGAGTGGCTGATCACCAACGGCCTGGGCGGCTACGCCTCAGGGACGCTGGGGCTGTGCAACACCCGCCGCTACCACGGGCTGTTCATCCCCACCCTGCCCTGCCGCGGCCGCACGGTGATGCTCTCCCGGCTGGTGGAGGAGGTGATCGCCGACGAGCGGGTGTATCGGCTGGACTCCGAGGAGCGGATGGACCACTCCATCGCCGACGCCAACCTCCGGCTGCTGCGCAGCTTCCGGCTCCAGGGGCTGATCCCCACCTGGCGCTTCGAGTTCGACGGAGCGCAGCTGGAGCGGCGGATGGTGATGGTCCACGGCGAGAACACGGTGTTCATCGCCTACCGCCACCTGGGCGGCCGTCCGCTCAAGCTGAGGCTGCGTCCGTTTCCGGTGTTCCGCCCGCACGACGCGCCGATCCCGGACCAGCTCTTCAACCCCACCATGAAGGCCAGCGGGGGGAACATCCAGATGCAGACCGCGGAGGATCATCCTCCGCTGCGCCTGCGGCTGCTGTCGGCTGCCCAGGACAGCGCGTTTGTGGTCCGCTACCAGCGCTCGCCACAGCTGCACTTCCGGCTGGAGAAGGCGCGCGGCTACGACCACGGCGAACACCAGGTCAGCCCCGGCTACTTCCGCTGCAGCCTGCGCGAGGGCGAGGTGGTCTCGCTGGGGATCTCCGGCGAAGGCTGGGAGCTTCTGGATCGCGCCCCGGAGGAGCCCTTCGCCCTGGAACGGGAGCGGGAGCAGATGCTGCTGCACCGCGCCCCGCCCCAGGCCCGCACCGGCAACGCCGCGCGGCTGGTGCTGGCCGCGGACCAGTTCGTGATCCAGCCCTTCAACCGCCCGGCAGACAATGCCTGGGCCCGCGCGGTGGGCCAGGACGCCCGCAGCGTGATCGCCGGCTACCACTGGTTCACCGACTGGGGCCGGGACACCATGATCTCGCTGGAGGGGCTGACCCTGACCACCGGCCGGCACGCGGAGGCGGCGGCGATCCTCCACACCTTCCGGCACTACGTGAAGGACGGCCTGCTGCCCAACCTGTTCCCGGAGGGAGAGAGCGAGGGCCTGTACCACACCGCGGATGCCACGATGTGGTTCTTCCACGCGGTGGACCGGTACACCGAGGTGACCGGCGATCTGGAGCTGGTGCGCGAGTTCTTCCCCTCCCTGGAGGGGATCATCTCCAAGCACCTGGAGGGCACCCGGTTCAACATTGGCGCCGATGCAGACGGGCTGATCCGCCAGGGCCAGGAGGGCTACCAGCTGACCTGGATGGACGCCAAGGTGGACGGCTGGGTGGTGACCCCCAGGCGGGGCAAGCCGGTGGAGATCAACGCCCTGTGGTTCAACGCCCTGCGCCTGATGGCGGACTGGGCCACCCGGCTGGGCAAGGATCCCGCGCGCTACGCCGGCCTGGCGGAGAAGGCGTATGGCGCGTTCAACCGCCGCTTCTGGAACCAGCAACAAGGCTGCCTGTACGACGTGGTGGATGGAGAGGGAGGAGACGATCCGGCGATCCGGCCCAACCAGGTGTTCGCGCTCTCGCTGCGCCACCCGGTCTTGCGCAAGGACCGTTGGCAGCCGGTGTTGGAGAAGGTCCGCCAGACCCTGCTCACCCCGGTGGGGCTGCGCAGCCTCAGCGCCGACCACCCGGACTACAAGCCGCGCTACGACGGAGACCTGAGGGCAAGAGACGCCGCCTACCACCAGGGAACAGTGTGGGGCTGGCTGATCGGCCACTATGTCGACGCGCAGCTGAAGTTGGACCCGGACAAGCACAAGGCAAGGGAGCTGCTGCGGGGCCTGGAGGAGCACCTGGAGAAGGCCGGGATCGGCCAGGTCAGCGAAGTCTTCGACGCCACCGCCCCCTACCGACCGCGCGGTTGTATCGCCCAGGCCTGGAGCGTCGCCGAGCTGCTGCGCCAACTGGTCAAGACCACCTGAGGCGGGGACAGGCTACTTTTCGCCAAGCAAGGCGAAGCAAAGCCGGATCAAGGAGACAGGCGAAAAGTTGCCTGTCCCCGTCCGTCGACGCCAACGACCCACAGTCAGGGTTCCTGTCCCTCCGTCCCGGAAGCACTCCCGTCGGTCCGCGAACCGCCGCTCATCGCCGAAGGCCGGTCGTACCCGTCCGTGACGTTGGTGGGGGATCCAGACGAAGTCGCGCCCGAAGAAAGATCATCGGTGGTGTCCTGGCCCTCCTCCACCGGCCCCGAACCCCCGGTACCCTCCATCGAGGCCGCGCGCTGGGTGCAGCCCGTGAAGATCAACCCGGCAGCCGCGGCCGCCAGCGCCATCTGCGTGATCCGTTCGTTCATCCACCGAAGCTAGGCACCCGATCAGCCCCCCGAAGCCAGGCGCCCGCGCGAGACGACGCTCCTCCGCCCGCTCGCGGGGCCACGCCGTGTGATATCGGCGGCCCCATGTCGAAGCGGGCCTACTGGTTGGTGAAGAGCGAACCTGCCGTCTATCCCTACTCGCAGCTGGCGACCGAGCAGCGGACCCAGTGGACCGGCATCCGCAGCTACGAGGCCCGGAACAACCTGCGGGCGATGAAGAAGGGAGACCTGGCCCTCTACTACCACTCCACCGGAGGCAAGGAGCTGGTGGGGGTGGCCAAGGTCACCCAGGTCGCCGGCCCCGATCCCACCGCCCCCGGTGAAGACTGGGCGGCGGTGGAGCTGGAGGCGGTGGCCGCCCTGGCCCAGCCGGTCTCCCTGGCCGAGGTGAAGGCCAGAAAGTCACTCTCCAAGATGCAGCTGGTCACCCGCTCCCGGCTGTCGGTCTGCCCGGTGACCGACGCCGAGTTCGAGACGGTGCTGAAGATGTCCGGTACCGTCCTGGCGGCCCGCTAGAACTCCGCGTTGGCGCGGGGATCGATGATCCCCGTCTCCTTGATCTTGTAGAGCAGCGCCTTGTAGCTGATCCGCAGCTTGGTGGCCGCCTTGCGCTTGTTCCAGGCGGTCCGCTGCAGCATCGCCAGGATCGCCTCCCGCTCGGCCAGCATCGAGGCCCGCTTGCCGATCTCCTTGAGCGACATCTCCGACTCCGGCTTGGTCAGCGCCGGAGGCGGCGGCTGGGGCGCGGCGAACGGATTGGCGTACACCTGCTGGGAGGGAACCCCGGTGGTGAGGTAGTTGACCGGCGGCGCGGCCACCGGCGCGAACTGCACCTCCTGCTCCTTGGCGTGGACGTGGATCCCCAGGTCCCCTCCGCCGTAGGCGGTGGGCAAGGAGGGCGCGCTGGCCGGAGCGCGGGTGGCCGCGCGGAGCTCATCTAGCACCAGGTGCGGATCCTTGAGCACCACCAGGCGGCGGACCATGTTCTCCAACTCGCGCACGTTGCCCGGCCAGTCGTAGTCGGCGAAGGCCCGCAGCACCTCGGCGGGGAGCTCGGCGGTGGCGTTGCGGTACTTCTTGCCGTACTTGCGCAGGAAGTGGTCCACCAGCGGGACGATGTCCTCCTTGCGCTCGCGCAGGGCCGGCAGGCGGATCGCCACCACGTTGAGCCGGTAGAACAGATCCTCGCGGAAGTTCCCGGCGGCGATCTCCCGCTCCAGATCCCGGTTGGTGGCCACCACCACCCGCGAGTCCACCCGGACGCTGCGCTTGCCGCCCACCCGGAAGAACTCCTCGTCCTGCAGGACCTGCAGCAGCTTGGCCTGCAGCCGGATCGCCATCTCACCGATCTCGTCCAGGAAGATGGTGCCCTGATCAGCCAGCTCGAACTTGCCCGGCTTCTCGGCGGTGGCGCCGGTGAAGGCGCCCCGCTCGTGGCCGAACAGCTCGCTCTCCAAAAGCTCCGCCGGCAGCGCGGCGCAGTTGATCTTGATGAACGGCTTGGCGTTGCGGCGGCTGCGCTGGTGGATCTCCCGGGCGATCACCTCCTTGCCGGTGCCCGACTCGCCCAGCAGCAGCACCGGGACGTCGGTGTCGCTGATCCGGTCGATCAGCGCCCGCACCCGGGCCATAGAGGGCGAGACCGAGATCATCTGCCGGACCTCGTTGCGCTCCTCGGTCTGAAAGGCCCGGGGCGGAGAGGGCCGGGAGCTGGTGGGCCGCTGGACCATCGGCTCCGGGGCGGCCGGCTCCGGCTCCACCGCCGCGCGCTCCACCGACCGCGGCGGGGCGCGGGTCCCCAGGGCCCGGGCCAGCACGTCCTCCAATTCGTCGTTGTTGAACGGCTTGGGCAGATAGTCGGTGGCGCCCAGCTTCATCGCCCGCACCGCGTCGTCCGCGCCAGAGAGGGCGGAGAGCACGATCACCGGCGCGGCGCCTCCCGAGGCCCGGTACTGCTTGAGCACCTCCAGCCCGGTGATCCCTGGCATCAACACGTCCAGCAACACCGCGTCGAAGGAGCCTTCCTTGAGCATCTCCAGCGCCTGCGCGCCGTCGCTGGCCGTCCGGGCCAGATATCCACTGCTGGAGAGAAACTCGGCGAGGAAAGTCCGCACCGTCTCCTCGTCCTCGACCACCAACACCGCCATCCGATCCATCCCGCTCCCCTTCCCCATCACCAACGAATGTTCGAGTCGAAAAGCTACAGGGCAATCCCGGTAGCCGAACCAATGCGCGGTGCATCGCGCGTCCTGCGAAGATCCTGGAAGGCAGCCGCCAGCAGCTGGGTGGCGGTCCCGGTGCGATCCGGGAAGGACACCGACCCCAGCGACACCGAGGTGCCAAAGGCCTTGCCCTCCACGTGGAAGCGCGCCAGCTCGAACCGGCTGGCCAGCCGCTCCTGCATCACCCGCACCCCCTCGGTGGGGGTGCCCGGCAACAGCAGCGCGAAGGACTCCTCGTCCACCCGGGCCACCACGTCCGCCTCCCGCACCGTCTGGGAGAGCACCACCGAGACGTAGACCAGCAGCCGCTCCGCCAGGTCCTTGCCCATCGCCTTCTTGAACTGGGCAGTGCCCTTCAGCTCACAGCCCACCAGGGAGAAGCTGCCCCCGTAGCGCTCGCAGCGGCGGGTCTCCATCCCAATCAAGGACAGCAGGTAGCGCCGGGTGTGGGTGCCGGTCAGCGGATCGTGGAGGGTGGGGGTGTGCAGCTCGGCGTCGGTGCGGGCCTTCTTGCCCACCGCGTCCACCAGGTTCAGCAGCGAGTGGACCTTGGCCACCAGCTCCGGCAGCTCCAGCGGCTTGGGGAACACGTCCAGCGCCATCCCCTTCTCCAGACAATAGGTGCGGGTCTCCTGGCCCGGGTCGTCCACCAGATAGAGGATTGGGGTCGCCCCGTTGCGCAGCTGCCGCAGCCGCCGGGCCAGCCCCACCGCCGCGAACTCCGGCCCCTGCGCCGCCAGCAGCACCAGATCCGGACGGAACACCGAGAACAGCGGCACGGTCGGCTCGTAACGGGACAGGGAGACCACCCGGAAGCCCTGCTCGCGCAGCGCGTCGGAGGTCCGCTCCAGGTCTGCCTCGTTGGGATCCACGACCAGGATTCGCTCCTGTCTGTTCCCGCTGCTTCGCCTCTTCGCCGCCAAGCCTGCCCCGCCTCCGGAAATTTCTACCCACCCGTTCCACCCGTTCGAACCCCACCTTTACAGTGAGCGGCTCACCCGGCACCTCGCTATCCCCTGGGATTTCCAACCCGTGGGCAGTGAAGTTCCCAGTCGCGGCAATCAGTGAGCAACCCGCGTGCCAGCTGGGGTTCAGCGCTGGAGACGGGCAAGCAGGGCCTGTTCGGTCAGCCGGTGGCGGAAGGCCAACTCCCCCTCCACCCACACCACCGGCAGGTCGTAGCGGTGGCGGTGGAACAGCTCCAGGTCGGTGGTCACGTCCACCTCCCGGAACACGAAGTCGACCCGTCGTTGGACGCGGAGGATGATCTCCTTTGCGTCCTCACAGAGCGAACAGTTCGGTTTCGAGTAGATCTCAACCTTCATTGCTGAGCAGGATTCCTCAAGAATGCGTGGCCTGCGTGGTGACCTCGGGACGATGCCTATCAAGGACATCGTCCTCTATCTCGGCAACAAGCGGGCGACCGGAACGTTGGGGTTCCACCGCGCCAACATCCGCAAGGAGGCGCAGATCCACGAAGGGATGGTGGTGAGCGCCAGCTCCAACCAGGCCCGGGAGTTCCTCGGTCAGTTCCTGATCAACATGGGACACCTGACCGAAGACCAGTTCATGAAGGCCTACGAGACCCAGAAGGAGACCAAGATCTTCCTGGGGAAGATCCTGGTGATGATCGGGCTGGTGCCGGAGGACGTGGTCCGCAACGCGCTGTCCATGAAGCTGCGCGAGACCCTGCTGGACGCCTTTGAGTGGAACGAGGGGGAGTTCGCCTTCACCGCGCTGAGCCACGCCCCGGAGATCGACGGGCTGGACACCTCGGTGGACCTGCTGGACATCTACCGGGAGGGCGAGTTCCGCGAGACCGCCTGGCAGGCGATCCGCGGCGCCTTCCCCCACGGCGGCCTCAAGCTGCGGGTCAACGAGAAGAAGCTGCCCGAACCCCCCAAGCCCGGCACCATGGACGAGAAGATCGTCCGCCACGCCAAGGAGGGGCTGACCATCGAAGAGATGCTGCTGGCGATGCACGCCACCGACTTCTACGCCTACCAGCGGCTGTACGCCCTCTACCGGCTGGACGCGATCCAGGTGGACGAGGGCCCCGGCGACGTGCCGATGGAGCTGGAGATCGAAACCGACGACGAACCGCTGGGCGGTCCGATGGTGGTGGGCGACGAGCCCAACGATCTGGAGATCGGCAGCGCCGCCCGCGCCTTTTTGCACGGCGGCAACTTCAAGGACGCCGAGGCCCTGGCCCGCCGGGCCTTCGAGCTCAACCCCTCCACCATGAACGCGGATCTGCTCCGCCAGGCGGAGACCGGGCTGCTGCAGCAGCTGCGCGGCTCGCTGCTGGGCCACAAGCAGATCCCGTCCCTGCTGGTGACCAACAGCCAGCTCAAGGGGATGGATCTGACCGCCCCGGAGAAGTACCTGCTCTCCCGGATCGACGGGGAACGCGATCTGGCCTCAATCATCCACGTCTCCCCGCTGCAGGAGGGCGAGGCGCTCAAGCTGGTCCAGAACTTCCTGGACAACCACCTGATCCGGCTTATCGCCGGGTAGGGGTTTCTAGACGTCGGTCCGGGCCGCCGCCTCCAGCGGCTCCACCGTGATCTGCTCGGCGATCAGCGCCAGCTCCTTGCGGAGCCGATCCGCCAGCTGGGCATCCTTGACCTGCTCGGCCCGGTCGGTGCGCTTGGTGACCTGCTCCTTGACCTGCCGCAGCTCCAGCATCTCCCGCGCGTCCTGCTCCACCGGCTTGAGGACGCTTACCTGCAGCGTCTGCAGTTGCTGGGTCAGCGAGTAGAACTGCAGCATCAGGTTGGTCAGTGACCCGGCCTGGCCCGCCTCGCCCGCCGCCCGCTCCACCGCCTTGAGGAACTCCAGCTCCAGGCCATTCTCCGACAGGGTCTGGGCCAGCGACTCGGAGAGCTTGGCGTGGCGCGCCTCCAGCTCCGCCCGCCGCTCCGGGTTCTGCGTCCGCGCCAGCATCCGCTCCACCATCCGCAGCTCGGAGAGTTCGTCGGCGATCTTGGTCCGCACATCCGGCGGGAGCTTGCCGTGCTTGTCCAGCTCGGCGATCACCTGCTCCCGGAACTTCCGGCCGTTGCGCCGCCACATCCGGTCCAGCCGGTGGGCCGCCCGGTCGATGTCATCCCGGGTGGAGTCCAGCTCCTGCTCCACCTGGGCGATCTCCTTCTCGACGTTCCGCCGTCCGTTCCCGCGCGCGGACCGTCCCTCCTCCGACCACAGGCCATCCGCGGTGGCGGCGCTGGGGACATGGCCGTTGCCCCGGCCGGCCTGCCCGTAGAGCTTGCGGAACGCGTGACGCTGGCTGTCCTTGTGGTGGTCCGGACCGTGGGAGTCGTGCGCGGCGCCCCGCTGCACTTCGGCCGGCGCCTGGGGCTGGGCCTCGGGGGCCAGCGCCACCGGCGCCTCGGCGGTGGTCCCGGGGGTCTCCACCGGATCCGCCTTGGCGGGTGCGCCCCGGGCGGCCTCCAGCTTGGGGTGCTCTGCGCTCTTCTCCCGACCACGCGGCGGCGACTTGATGTCCATGACTGTCCCTCTCGCCTGGCAGCTTACCTGCCCGCGGGGCCGTTGGGGCGTCAGTTCGTCTGATCGCTGCTGGGCCTCGCCGGCTGCTTTGCCAGGTACAGCCGCATCGTCTCCCGGGCCAGCCAGGTGGCCCGGATCCGCCAGATCGGATCGTTGACGATCAGCGCCGCCACCGCGATCCGCGGGTTGTCCTTGGGCGCGTAGCCCACGAACCAGGTGTAGTCCCGGAACGGCTTTCTGTCCGCCAGCGAGCCGGTCTTGCCCACCGCGTTGGCCACCCGGAAGCCGCGCTCCCGGAACACCTTGCGCGCGGTGCCGTTGGTCACCGTCTGCTCCAGCATCTGCTCCAGCGCCGCGGCCTGCTCGGCGCTCATCACCCGGGTCCCGGGGCTGGTCGGAGAGACCTCGTCCTCGAAGAGCACCGGATCCCGCCACAGGCCGTTGTTCGCCGCCACCGCCGCCAGGTTCGCCGCATGCAACGGGGACATGTAGACGTCCCCGAACCCGGCCCCGGTCTGGGCGAAGTCGAAGTCCTCCTCCGGCACCAGCGCGGAGGAGATCTCGGTGGGGATCGGGAACGGGATCGGCCGGTTGAAGTGGAAGGCCTCCGCCCACGCGCGCAGCTTCTCCGGCACCAGGTGCTTGTGGGTCAGCTTGGCGAACACCACGTTCGCGGACATCCCCATCGCCGAGGCCAGGCTGGTGCAGCTGCGATCCTTGGCCGAATCCTCCAGGTGGCGGGGCAGCAGCCGGCGCTTGCCCCCGTGGAAGCACTCCACGGTGTCCCCGCCCACCCCCGCCTCCAACAGGGCTGCCCCTGTGACGATCTTGAAGATCGAGGCGGCGGGGAAGACCGCCGCGGTGGTCAGCCCGCGCAGGGTGGGCTGGGCCTGGGAGTGTTCGGACATCGCCAGCACCCGGCCGGTGCCCGGCTCCACCGCCACCACCGCCGCGTAGGGCGGGGCGTAGTTGCGCAAGATCCCCTTCACAGCCTCCTGCAGGTCGGGGTCCACGGTCAGCACCCGCTCCTGCCCATCCACCTTCACCATCATCCGGCCGGCGGGGTCCAGACGCGCCCGGGCGATCAGATCCTTGCTGGCCGGCAGGCTGCGCAGAGAGGCGATGGGGGGCGACTCCCGGGTCCGCATCGGCGGCGGCTCGGGGACCTGGGCGGTCAGCCCCTCCTCCTCGTCCCACAGGCCCTCCGCCGGGGGACGCCAGGTGGACTCCTCGCCGGACAGGGCGGGAGCTGCGATCAAGCAGGAGAGGACCAGGACCAGGGGGCGGGACATCGCCACCGATGGTACCGGCGAATCGTTTGTCGTCAAAACAGCTGGCCGCGCCTGCCTCCCTGCCCGCCCGGATGGGAGTTTCCCGTACACCGTCCTTTGTGTGCGGCGGGCCTTCCGCTACGGTCCGCCCGCTTTGGAGGGGATCCGCGAAATCGGGGTGATCTGGCAGGGGGAGTTGCGGCGCGCGCTGCGCAGTCCGCGCACCCTGGTGCTGATCCTGCTGTACTGCTTCTTCGCCGCGCTGGTGCTAATCGCGGTCAGCTTCATGGTGTCCTCGGCCACCAGCACCCTGAACACCAACCTGGGCGGCCAGGGCGTGCCGGAGGAGGGCCAGGCCCAGGTGGCCCTGGAGGCCAAGGCGGCCCTGCTCAAGTGGCTGTTCGGGGAAGACGTCAACCTGGTGGAGGCGCTGTCCCGCATCCCGGTGGTGATCCCGCTGGTCTTCAAGATCACCCTCTTCTTCCTGCCCGCCTACGCGGCGCTGATGGGCTTTGACCAGATCAGCGGCGAGATCGAACCCCGCTCCATCCGCTACCTGGCGGTCCGGGCCCGGCGCTCCTCGATCCTGTTCGGCAAGTTCGCCGCCCAGGCCACGGTGCTGGTCAGCCTGATCCTGTTGGTGGACACCCTGATCTTCGCCACCGCGCGGATCCTCAACCCGGAGTTCGAGTTCTCGCTGCTGCTGCCCACCCTGCTGCGCTTCTGGGTGGCGGCCTTCGTATTCTCCACCGCCTATGTGGCGCTGACCTCGCTGTGCTCGGCGCTGTTCTCGCTGCCGGCGGTCAGCCTGATCTTCAACCTGATCGCGCTGTTCGGCCTGTGGATGCTGGACGCGGTGGGCGGGTGGATCGGCTCCTGGGCCGCGCTGCAGGGGCAGGAGGAGCCCTTCTTGGCCAACCTGCGCTGGCTCTCCCCCACCGCCTACTCCAACGCCCTGCTCCACCCGGAGTTCGGGGTGTTCGGCCGGGGCCTGGTGGCCTACGTGATCTTCTCCGCGGTGTTCCTGGCCGCCGGGTACCTGGTGCTGCGCCGGAGGGACGTATGAGCGACGCGGCGATCGTGGTGGACCAGGTCAGCCGCAGCTTCGGCGCCAAGGTGGCGGTCAACCAGGTCACCCTCCAGGTGCGGCGCGGCGAGTGCTTCGGGCTGATCGGCCCCAACGGCGCCGGCAAGACCACCTTCTTCGCGATGTTGTGCGGCTTCCTCAAGCCCACCTCCGGGACGGTGCGGGTGCTGGGCGCGGATCCCCGGATCCCGGGCGCGCTGAAGGGCAAGCTGGGCGTGCTTCCCCAGGATGCGGCGCTGCCCGGCGGGCTGAGCGTGGGACGGCTGCTGACCTACTGGGCCTCGCTCTCCGGCCTGGCCCCCGCCGACCGGCACGCCCGCGAGGCGGTGGAGAAGGTCGGGCTGATGGACGCCTGGAACGTGGACGCGCGGTCGCTGTCCCACGGGATGGCCAAGCGGATCGGCCTGGCCCAGGCCTTCATGGGCGGCGCGGCGGTGGTGTTGCTGGACGAGCCCACCGCCGGACTGGATCCCCGCAGCGCCGCGCACGTGCGCAGCCTGATCCGCGAGGTGAAGGCGCACGCCACCGTGGTGGTCTCCAGCCACAACCTCCAGGAGCTGGAAGAGCTGTGTGACTCGGCGGCGATCCTGGATCGCGGCCGGCTGGCCCAGGCCGGCACCCTGGCCGAGCTGACCGCGCGCTCCGCGGAGTTCCGGGTGGAGCTGTTGGGCCCCGCCCCGCTGGCGCAGATCCAGGCGCTAGACGGCGTCACCGGCGCGTCGATGTCCGGCCAGCAGCTGGTGGTGCTGTTCGACTCCCGCCGCCGCGCTCCGGAGGAGATGATCACCGCCACCCTGGAGCTGCTGATCCGCGGGGGAGTGAAGATCCTGGGCGTCACCCGCGGCAAGAAGCTGGAAGAGCGCGTCCTCGAGCTGACCTAGCTCTTGCGGATCCAGGCCTCGAACGTCCCCTCGCCCAGCCCCAGGCGGACCAGCCCATGCCCGGTCGCCTCGCACCACGCCTGCACGTCCGGGTGGATGGCCGCGTCGGTGCCGATCAGGTGCAGCACCGCTCCTTGGGGCAGCGGCCGGATGGCCTGCGCCAGCCGAAAGATCGGCAGGGGGCAGATCAGTCCGCGGGCATCCACCTCGGTTGGCTGCTGCTGACTCACCGTCGTGGAATACCGCGCCCGGCTGTGACCGTCACCTGGGAGAGAAGCGTTCCTTGCGCCGGGTGTAAGCGCTTTGTTATCTACCGCGGACTTTTTGCGCTCGGTGGGCGTTCAAGCCGGGTTCTTTCCCAGGAGCTTTACCAAGATGAAACCGAATGTGATCGTGGCCCTTCTGCTTGGCCTGGTGATCGGGTTCGCGGTGGGCAAGGTGATGAGCCCCCCGTCCGTTGCCACCGCCACCGCCGCCAGCGCCGGGTCGGCCTCCGCCGATGAGTCCGCGCTGAAGTTCAAGTCCTCCGACTTCCCCGCCGAGATGTGGACGGGGATGACCGACGGCCAGAAGTACGCGGTGATGAAGGTGATGAACGACAACACCTGCGACTGCGGGTGTTCGTTCGGCACGCTGGCCAACTGCCTGAAGAACGATCCCAACTGCCCCAACAGCCCTGCCAAGGTGAAGCAGGCCATCGCGCTGGCCCGCTCCGGCAAGACCGTCGAGCAGATCCAGCTGGAGATGTTCAAGAAGGCGGCCCCCGGTGGCGCCGCCGCGCCCGCCCAGGCCGCGGCCCGGCCGCAGCCCACCATCGACCAGACGATCTTCAAGGTCCCGGTGGAGGGTTCGGTCACCCACGGCAAGAAGGACGCGCTGATCACCCTGATCGAGTTCTCCGACTACCAGTGCCCGTTCTGTGGCCGCGCCAACGCCACCATCGAGCAGGTCCAGAAGGAATACGGGAACAAGGTCCGGGTGGTGATGAAGCAGCTGCCCCTGGAGAACATGCACCCCAACGCCCGTCCGGCCGCGATGGCCGCGCTGGCCGCTGGTGAGCAGGGCAAGTACTGGGAGATGCACACCAAGCTGTTCGAGAACATCCGCGCCCTGGACGACGCTTCGCTGCAGGCAAAGGCCAAGGAGCTGGGCCTGAACGTGGAGAAGTTCAACAAGGACCGCCAGGACGCGCGGCTCAAGGCGGTGGTGGACGGGGACCTGAAGCTGGCCAGCTCGCTGGGCGTGACCGGCACCCCCGGCTTCTTCATCAATGGCCGCAAGCTGGGCGGGGCCTACCCGTTCGACGTGTTCAAGAAGGTGATCGACGAGGAGCTGGTGAAGGCCGAGGCGCTGGTCAAGGCCGGCACCCCCGCGGATCAGGTCTACGCCAAGATCATGGAGAAGGGCGTCACCGCGCCTCCCGCCCCGGCGGCTCCCGCGGCGCAGTTCGCCAAGGTGGACGTGCCCTCCGACTCGCCCTCCTTCGGGCCGGCCACCGCCAAGGTGACCATCGTGGAGTGGTCCGACTTCCAGTGCCCGTACTGCTCGCGCGCCGTCCCGGTGATCAAGCAGATCAAGGACAGCTACAAGGACAGCGTCCGGGTGGTGTTCCGTCACCAGCCGCTGCGCAGCATCCACCCCCAGGCGGAGATCGCCGCCGAGGCCTCAATGGCCGCCCACGAGCAGGGCAAGTTCTGGGAGATGCACGACGTGCTCTTCGAGAACGCCCGCCAGCTGGACCGCGCCTCGCTGGAGACCTACGCGCAGAAGGTCGGCCTGGACATGAACAAGTTCAAGGCGGCCCTGGACAGCGGCAAGTTCAAGGCCCGGATCGACGCCGACTCCAAGGCCGGCATCTCCTACGGCGCCGGCGGCACCCCCACCTTCTTCATCAACGGTCGCAAGCAGATCGGCGCCAACTTCGCGCAGATGAAGACCCTGATCGACGCCGAGCTGGCCCGGGCCGACAAGCTGCTGGCCTCCGGGGTCAAGCCGGACAAGCTGTACGAGCGGATCATCGCCGACAACTCCGCCCAGTAGTTCGCAGGGGCGGGTTGAGCCGTAGACCAGGGGCCGCCTCCTTCTTGGGAGCGCGGCCCTTGTTCTTGGGTCCGGTCTTGCGCCGGGACGGCGCCTTGGCTACACGCCCCGCTCTTCCCCTGACTCAAGGAGACGTTCCATGGCTGGCAAGGCAATCCACTCCGACGGCGCGCCCAAGGCGATCGGCCCCTACTCCCAGGCGATCGAGACCTCCGGCTCCAAGATGGTCTTCCTCTCCGGGCAGATCCCGCTGGACCCCTCCACCATGGAGATCGTCCAGGGCGACGTGGTGGCCCAGACCGAGCGGGTGATGCAGAACCTCAAGGCGGTGCTGGCGGCCTCCGGGCTGGACTTCTCCCACGTGGTCCGCTGCACCATCTTCTGCACCGACCTGGGGGACTTCTCGAAGATCAACGAGACCTACGGGAAGTACTTCCCCGGCACCCCGCCCGCCCGCGCCACCGTGCAGGTGGCGGCGCTGCCACGGGGGGTGAAGGTGGAGATCGACGCCATCGCGGTGGCGTAGGCCGACGGCGCCTGGTCTAGATGCGCTCCACCGAGAACACCCCGTTGAGGCGTTCGATGGTGCGCATCAGGTCGGTCAGCTGCTTCAGATCCGAGATCACCACCTCGAAGGTGTTCACCGCGCGGTCATCCCCGGTGGCCCGGCAGTTGGCCTGGGAGATGTTCACGCCCTTCTTGGAGAAGGTGTTGGAGATGTCCGCCAGCAGGCCGGGGCGGTCCACCGTCAGCACCCGCAGGGTGACCGGGCGCTTGAAGTCCCCGCGCACGTCCCAGGCCACGTCCACCCGGCGCTCCGGGTCGGTGGCCAGGGCCTTCTCGCAGTTGGAGGTGTGCACGGTAACCCCGCGGCCGCGGGTGATGAAGCCGGCGATCTGATCGCCGGGCACCGGGTTGCAGCAGCGACCGAAGCGGACCAGCACATCGTCCACCCCGCCGATCATCACCCCGCTGCGGGTGGGGCGGCCGACCAGCTTCTTGGCCACCTCCGCCATCCGGTTGCCGAAGCCGGTGCCCTGGGTGGTGGAGAGCGCGGTGGCGGCGTTGGTGGCCGGCTTGTCGGTCTCCGCCAGCTTCTCCGGCGGCAGCAGCTTCTGGATCAGCTGGTTGGGGGCGATCTTCCCGTAGCCCACCGCCGCCAGCAGATCCTCCTCGATCCGGTAGCCCAGCTCCTCGGAGATCTTCTTCAGGTCGCCGTTCTTGAGCAGCTTGTTGAAGTTCAGCGAGAAGCGGCGGAACTCCTTCTCCGCCAGCTCCCGGCCCAGCTGCAGGCTCTTGTCCCGCTGCTGCTGCTTGATGAAGGCGCGGATCTTCTGCTGGGCCCGGCTGGTCTTGACGAAGGTCAGCCAGTCCTTGGAGGGGTGCGCCTGGGGGGAGGTCAGCACCTCCACGATGTCCCCGTTCTTCAGCTTGTAGCGCAAGGGGACGATCTTCCCGTTCACCTTGGCGCCCACGCAGCGGCCACCCACGTCGGAGTGGATGGCGTAGGCGAAGTCCACCGGAGTCGCCCCCCGGGGCAGGCTCTTGACGTCACCCTTGGGGGTGAAGACGAAGACCTCGTCGGTGAAGAGGTCCACCTTCACCGTCTCCAGGAACTCCTTCGGATCCTTGAGGTCCTGCTGCCACTCCATCAGCTGGCGCAGCCAGGCGAACTTCTCGTCGTCCTTGGAGATCGTCGTCCGGCCTTCCTTGTAGGCCCAGTGCGCGGCGATTCCCTCCTCGGCGATCCGGTGCATCTCCTCGGTGCGGATCTGGACCTCAATCCGTTCCGAGCGCGGCCCCAGCACGGTGGTGTGCAGGGACTGGTACATGTTCGGCTTGGGGATGGCGATGAAGTCCTTGAACCGCCCCGGCACCGGCTTCCACAGCTGGTGCATCAACCCCAGGGCCTCGTAGCAGCCGGCCACGTCCTTGAGGATGATCCGGAAGGCCAGCACGTCCGGGACCTGCTCGAACTCGATCCCCTGGGCCTTCATCTTCTTGTAGATGCTGTACAGGTGCTTGAAGCGGCCGCTGACCTCGCCCTGGAGGGTGTTCTCCTTGAGCTTGCTCTCCACCAGGTCCACGACCTCTTCGATGTAGCGCTCGCGCTCCTTCTGGCGGGACTGCACCTTGTCGTGCAGGTCCTTGAACTCCTGCGGCTTGGTGTAGCGGAAGGAGAGATCCTCCAGCTCGGTCTTGATCCAGCTGATCCCCAGCCGGTTGGCCAGCGGCGCGTAGATGTCCAGGGTCTCCTGGGCGATCCGGGCCTGCTTCTCGGCGGCCATGTGATCCAGCGTCCGCATGTTGTGGGTGCGGTCGGCCAGCTTCACCAGGATGACGCGGATGTCCTGCGCCATCGCCACGATCATCTTGCGGAAGTTCTCCGCCTGTTTCTCCTCGGCGGAGAGCTTGGCGGAGGCGGAGAACTTGGAGAGCTTGGTGACCCCGTCCACCAGGTTGGCCACCTCCGGGCCGAAGAGCTCGGTCAGCTCCTCGCTGGTGGCCAGCGTGTCCTCGATGGTGTCGTGCAGCAGCCCGGTGACGATCGACGCCTCGTCGAGCTTGAGCTCGGCAAGGATCCCCGCCACCTCCAGAGGGTGGACGAGGTAGGGTTCGCCAGACTTCCGCAGCTGCCCCTGATGGACCTTCGCCGAATAGACGTAGGCCTTTTTGATGATGTCCAGGTCAGGGTCTGGGTGATAGCTGGCGACCCGCTGGAGGATGTCGTTGAGGCGGATCATCAAGCCCGGCGCCAATCGTAACCCTCGGATCTACCAAGGGCAACGCGAGGATGATTCGTTGACCACACGTTTTGCAGCCTCCTAGAGTCGCCCCGCGCCAAATGTCTCAGCTCCTGCTGTCCACCCTGGGCGTGGTTTGCCCCCACTGCGACGAGTACAACCCTCCCAAGGCCGCCAAGTGTGCGGCCTGCGGGGCGTCCGTGCTCGGCGACGGCGCACGCGCTTCCGGCCCCAAACCGGGCCCCGGCCCGGCCCTGGGCGCAGTCCCCCGGGGAGGCACCAGCCCGGGGATCCCCAGGCCTCCCGCTGCCGCCGCCCCTCCTGCCGCGGTCCGACCGCCAGCGGCCGCACCCAAGCCCAGCGCGCCTCCCGGGATGCGCCCGGTGACTCGCCCGCCCTCCACGGATTCGGCGCCCATCCCCGCCTCCGAGCTGACCCGCAAGCCCTCCCCCAGCAAGTTCGGGCTGCTGGTGCTGGCCGGCGCAGCCAAGGGCCAGCGGTTCCGGCTGGCCGGTAGCTCCTGCCAGATCGGCCGCACCCGGGGGGCGATCCTGTTCGGGGACGATCCGTTCGTCTCGCCACTGCACGCCACCTTCCTGATCCGGGACCACACCTCCCTGGTGGTGAAGGACGAGTCCAGCGCTTCGGGCGTCTTCGTGGCCATCCCCGGCCAGGAGAACATCGGGCCCAACTCGTACTTCTCCGCCGGGCACCGGCTGTTCCGGTTCACCGGTCCGCTCAAGGCCCCCGCCGCTCCGGCCGGCGCGGCGGCGGTGTACGGCGCTCCCCTCCCCTCCGGTCACACCGTGTTCGGGGTGGAAGAGGTCCTGGTGGGCGGCCGCCCCGGGCGGGTGGTGATCACCGGGGGCTCGCTGCTGACCATCGGTCAGTCGCTGTGCGACCTGTCCTTCCCCAAGGACGGGGACATGGCGCTGCGGCACTGCGAGCTGTCCCCCACCCAGCTGGGCGCGACGTTGCGGGATCTGTCCGGCGGGCTGGCGACCTACGTGCGGATCAGCGGCGAGCGGACGGTCAACTTCGGGGACCGGATCCGGATCGGGGAACATGTGCTGCAGGTGGAGGCGTAAGGCTCGGCTACTTGCTTCGGGACAGGTCCAGGCACCTTTTCCCGCCTGGCCTCCTCTTCGGTTTCGCAGCCTCGGCTCGCGGGAAAAGGAGCCAGTCCCTAGCCCAGGTCCGGCATCGCTTCGAGGATGTAGCGGCGGGCCTTGGTGCTGGTCTGGTCCTTGAGGTGGCGCTGCCACCAGCCCCTGGCCTCCTGCACCTTGTTCGCCTGGTAGAACACCTCGCCCAGCTTCAGGGAGAGGGTGGGCCGCGGATCCTTGGCGAAGGCCTGCTGGTACTTGTCCGCCGCCATGGTCAACTCCCCGCGCAGGTGGGCGTCGTCCCCCTCCCGCTCCAGGCGCTCGGCGAAGGAGGCGTCGCGGCCCGCTCCCGCCAACTCCTGCTCGTACAAGGGGCGGCGATCCACGACCGGCGCCGGAGTGGTTCCGTTCTGGGTCACCCCGGTCCCCGGCTGGGGCGCGTCCTGGTTCACCTGCCAGAAGAAGTAGCCGGCAAACCCCAGCGAGATCACCACCAGGCCCACGGTGGCGCCCTTGAGGACCTTGAGCGACTTGTCCGCGGGCACCGGAGTCACCCCGGTGTCGGTGACCCGGCTCTTGGCTCCGCTCGCGCCTGCCTGCTGCTGCCCCTGGCGGAGCACCCGCTGGGCGCGCTCCATCTGGTCGGGGAAGGCCCTGACAGTCTGATCCGGGAGCTCGCCCTGGCCGGGCCAGGTCTGATCGTTCTGCTGGCCGCCCGCCAAATCGGTGGGGGTGACCTTGCGCGGCAGCGGCTGGAGCACCGGCGAGGAGACGCCCCGCCGGGCGGCGTTGGCGCTGCGCCGATCCTTGTCCAGGCTGTTGAGGTCCGCCTTGAACTCATCCGCGGTCTGGGGCCGATCATTGGGGTCCTTGGCCAGGGCCCGCATGATCAGCCGCTCCATCCCCGGTGACACCTTGCAGTCCGGGCGGCGGCGGGACGGGAGCGGCGGCTCCTCGGTCAGGTGCTTGGTGGCAAACCCCACCGCCGAGTCGGAGTCGAACGGCAGCATCCCGGTGGTCAGCTGGTAGAGGATCACCCCCACCGCGTACAGGTCGGAGCGGTGATCCACCTGGGCCCCGCGGGCCTGCTCGGGGGACATGTACTCCGGGGTGCCGCAGACGAACCCGGCGCGGGTCAGCGCCGGGCCCTCCTCGCCGGTGGAGTCCTGGATCTTGGCGATGCCGAAGTCCAACACCTTGACGAAGTCTGGCTCGCCCCGGCGCTGCTCGATCATGATGTTCTCGGGCTTGAGATCCCGATGGACCACCCCCGCGCCGTGGGCATCCGAGAGGGCGGAGAGCACCTGGCTGATGATCCGGACCAGCCGCGCCTCGGGCAGTGGCCACTCCTTGCTGAGGACCTGGTGGAGGTCCTTGCCGGCCACGAACTCCATCGCGATGTACAGCGAGCCCTCTTCGGACTGACCGAAGTCCAGCACCGAGATCGAGTTCGGATGGTTCAGCCGGCTGGCGGCCCTGGCCTCGCGGTGGAAGCGGGCCACCGTCCGCTCGTCGGAGAGCAGCGACTGGCGCAGCACCTTGAGGACCACCGGCTTGTCCAGGGCGACCTGGTTGGCCTTGTAGACCTTGCCCATCCCGCCCTCGCCCAGCATCTGCTCCACCCGGTACTTGCGGGCGACGATCTTGCCGATGAAGTCGTCAGCCTCCAGCGCCCGGACGATGGTGGCGCCACAGGACGGGCAGAAACGGGAGACGTCTCCAGCCTCGGTGTTGCAGGACGGGCAGATCAAGGCAGGATCAGGAAGGGTTCTCGGGGAGAAAAGGCCGGGCGAACTTCTCACGTTGGGGTTCCTGGAACAAGGCAGCGGTGGGCCTCACGAGGAGCAAGCGACCGGGCAGGCGTCCTGCTATCCTCCGGACCGAGTCATGCCCTTCTGCCCCCGCTGCGATGCCGACAACCCTGCCGGCGTGATGGTCTGCTTCTCCTGCGGTAGCGCCATGAGCGCAGGAACGATGGTGATGTCGGTCAGCCCCAGCGCGCTGCGTCCCAAGGTGTTCATCCGGGTGGTCCGGGCCGATGGCGGCCCGGAGGCCGTGGTCCCGATGCGTGGGGACGTGCTCACCGCCGGGCGGACCGCGGACGTGGCGCTGCCGGACGACCCGTTCGTGGCCGCCCAGCAGATCCGCTTCTTCTTCTCCGGGGCCCGCCTGGCGATTGAAGACGTGGGCGGCGGCAACGGGGTGTTCATCCGCCTCAAGGCCGAGCGGGATCTCCCCACCGGCGGCGAGCTGCGGCTGGGCCGCCAGCGGCTGATCTGCGAGCCGATCCCCCAGATGAGCCCCGCCCAGGGCGGCACCCTGGTCTGGGGTTCGCCGGATGCCGGGTACCGCTTCCGGTTGATCCAGGTGCTGGAGGGCGGCATCCGCGGCTCGGCCTACCCGCTCAAGGACGGCGAGAACTCGCTGGGCCGCGAGAGCGGGGACATCGCCTTCCCCACCGACGGCTTCGTCTCCGGACGCCACGCGCAGCTCCGGGTCACCCCGGACAAGGTGGCGGTCAAGGACGTGGGCTCCTCCAACGGGACCTTCATCCGTCTGGGCGCGCCGGCCTTCGTGGAGAACGGCGACCAGTTCCTGGTCGGCCGGCAGTTGCTGCGGGTCGAACTCCAGCTGCCCGCCTAGCGGCGCCCAAAATGAGAACGGGCGGCCCGAAGGCCACCCGTTGAACATCATTCCTTCGGTTCGGCGCTCCCCGTCACCTCCAACCACTGGCTGGAGGTGGGGCTGGAAAGGCCGGTCGATCCCGGGTGGGATCAGCCGTAGGACTTCTCCTTCTTCTCCTGCTCTTCCTTGCAGCGGATGCAGAGCGTGGTCACCGGCCGCGCATCCAGCCGCTTGGGGCTGATCGGCTCCTCGCACCGCTCGCAGATGCCGAAGGTGCCGTCGTCGATCCGCGCGATCGCCTTCTCAATCTTCTTGAGGAGGAACTTCTCGCGGTCGCGCAGACGGAAGACCATCGACTGGGTGTACTCCGAGGAGGCGAGATCGATCTCGTCGGGAAGATCGTCGGTGTCGAAGTTCGACTCCTCCATCAGGGTCTTCTTCGCACTCTGGAGAAGCGCATCCCTGCTCTCCTCGAGCATCTTCTTGTAGCGCTTCAGATCTTTCTGGTTCAAGGCGCTGAAACCCCCGGGTGGCCCAAAATGAGGGCGCGAAATTGTATTGGCAGCAACGGCCGAGTCAAGACAACCCGTTGGACATTCGGCGGCGACGCCACGGTTGCCTGGTCAGCGAAACGAAGAAAACGAAGCCAACCCTGGGGAAGTTTCCCTGACAGGACGAGGGAAACCCTGCACATTTTCCCCGTGCCTCCTTCCGACGGGTCCCGCTTCGACCGTGACTTCCTCCGCACCGCCCTCAAGCTGGCGGCGAAGAACGACGTCGATCACTTTCTGTATATCTCCGACGTGCCGATTCCACCGGAAGAACTCCGGGGAAAGCCCGCCCGGCGCAAGCTCGTCTACGCGGTCACCGATCCGAAGATCGCCGCGCCTCTGATCCTCAAGAAGATCCGCGCGCTGGTGATCCCCGCCTACGACTACTCGCGCGTCGAGCGGGTCAAGGTGGCGCTCGTCTCCGCGCTGTCCCAGGGGGCATTCAAGGAGGGGGAGCTGGTGTTGTGCATGACCGGCAAGGTCGGTCGGGCGCCGGACACGCTGATGAAGATGGACATCGGCGGATCGCTGGACGACCGGGTGGCCATCGAGGGGGTGAAGCTGGAGGACCAGTTCAACTCCCAGGTGGTGGACGCGCTGATCCAGCTGGCGCTGCAGATTGGCCAGGAGGGCTTCGAGGGTCACCCGATCGGGACCATCATGGTGATCGGCGACCACACCAACGTGCTGGAGAAGAGCCGGCAGATGACCATCAACCCGTTCCAGGGCCTCTCCGAGGCCGAGCGGAACGTGCTGGACCCCAAGATCCGCGAGGCGATCAAGAACTTCTCGGTGCTGGATGGGGCCTTCATCATCCGCGAGGACGGGGTGGTGCTGGCCGCCGGCCGCTACCTCTCCGCCTCCGAGGACGACGTGAAGATCCCGCTGGGCCTTGGCGCGCGGCACGCAGCCACGGCGGGGATCACCTCCAGCACCAAGGCGATCGCCCTGGTGGTCAGCCAGACCTCCGGAGCAGTCCGCCTCTTCAAGGATGGGAACATCGTCCTCGAACTGCATCAGACGGCCCGCCGCACCTGACGCCTTCTGGGCGATAGTGGGAGAATGGCGAATCTCCTCGACGGCCTCCCCCAGCTGTACCAGCGCCTGCTGCCCGAGCTGTTTGGCCAGCAGGTCCCGGTGGAGGAGAAGGCCACCTGCTCCAACTGCGCCATGTGCCAGCCCAAGGACTCGGTGGAGCCAGTGGACGGCCGATCCCGCTTCTTCCGGGCGGACACCAAATGCTGCACCTACCACCCGCGGCTGCCCAACTATCTGGTGGGCGGGCTGCTCTCGGATCCGGATCCCCCGTGGGCAGTGGGGCAGCGGAGGATGCGGGAGCGGATCGCGGGCCGGGTGGCCATCTCCCCTCAGTGGGTCCGTCCGCCGGCGAAGTACTCGCTGTTCTACAGCAACCAGCGCAACGCCTTTGGCAAGTCCGCCTCACTGCTCTGCCCCTTCTTCGAGAAGGACGGGGGTCTGTGCACCATCTGGCCGTACCGGGAGACTGTCTGCTCCACCTACTACTGCAAGTACGTGGCGGGTGCGGATGGCCGGAACCTGTGGACCTCGGTGAAGACGTTCCTGACCCTGGTGGAGGTGCAGCTGACCCGCTACGCGATCCTGGAGGTGGACAAGGAGCTGTTGCTCTCCGCCGAGGATCAGTCCGCCGCCGGCTCCCCTGGCCCGCTCTCCGCCGAGGCGCTGGACGACCTGCCGCTGCCTCCGCGGGACTACCAGCGCCACTGGCGCAACTGGGTGGGCCGCGAAGAGGAGTTCTACCGGGCCTGCCACCAGAAGGTCACCGAGCTGGACCGCGGAGGGCTGGAGCAGATTTTGGGACTGGACGGCACCATCGAATTGCAGCACCTGACCCGGCGGCACGCCGCGGCCACCAGCAATCAGCTGCCCCGGACCCTGCGCTTCAACCCCTCCACCACCGTCAGTTGGCTGCCGGATCGCCGGGTGGCCCTGGCCTGCTACAGCGAGCTGGACGCCATCGCCCTCCCTGGGGATGCCTACGCAATGCTGGTCCGGTTCACCGGCAAGGAGCCGGTGGCCAAGGTCCGCAGCGACCTGCGCCAGCAGCTTTCCCAGGATCTCTCCGACGAGATCCTCCTCACCCTCTACCAACACCGGGTCCTGATCGAGGCTTGAGCAACGCGCCGCATTTCCGGAGCGCGCGGACTCAGCGTTCCTCCTGACCCTCCCGGTAGATCTCCGCCAGCGCGTGGGCGCGCTCCACCTCGTCCCGGGCCGCGTCCAGGGCCAGCACCTTGGCGAACTGCGCGGTCCGGTGCAGCAGCGTCTGGCTCACCGCCAGCCCGGAGGTCAGCCGGGCCCGGGCGGTGGTCCGCTCCGCCTGCAGCTCCTGCAACTGACGGGAGAGTTCTGCGGCCGCCTCCAGCAACAGCTCCCCGTCCACCGAGGCGCGCGCCAAGGACTCCAAGGTGGAGGCCAGCTGCTGCTCCAGGTGGGCGGCATCACGCTCCAGGGTAATCTGCGAGCGGACATCCCCGTGGGCCAGCGCGTCCGCGATCCGCTCCCTCAGCTGGGCCAGCCGGGAGCGCTGCTGCTCCTCCCCGCGCGACAGCTGCCCGCGCAACGCCAACAGGGTGGCGGCCGATTTGCGGACCTCCCTCCCCTGCCGTTCCAGGTCTTCCAGCAAGCCGTCGTAGGCGGCCAGCGGATCAGTCCGGGACGACGGCTTCTTCTTTCTGCGCAGGAACCCGAAGACCATGAGGACCCGCACAGCCTACCCGAAGGGACGGCAGACCCGGCGCAACCGCTGAAGTTGGAGGCGCACTCCAGGCGGGGGCGTCGTCACCCGCTCCAGATAGTCCGCCAGCGGGACCTGGTAGAGGCCCAGCAGGTGGTGGAGCAGCACCGTGCTCTCGGTGGCGCGCTGCTCCGGCGGCGCCAGCGCACAGGCCTCGCAGATCGCCTCCAGCAGCTCGGCCAGCTCCGGGTCCTCCTTCGGCTTGCCCGCCTCCGCCTCCCCGGGGGGCGGAGGGAAGATCGCGTCGAAGCCAGCGTCCCCTCTGGGCTGATGGGGTGGAACCTCGCGGGCCAGTTGCTCCAGCGCCTCCAGGTGCGGCAGCAGCCTCTCCAGCATCTGCGCGGAGAGCGGCACCTCCCGGGGTAGCAGCGTGCGCAGCTGGGAGTCGAAGGCGGTCCGGGCGCTGCCAATCTCCGCGTCGGAGAGGTGGTGGTAGAAGGCCCGCCCCCCCAAGGTACGCTGCTCGTGCGCCAGGGACCGCAGGTCGGGGTTCTCCTCCCCCAGCGAGATGAAGGAGAGGGAGATGTCCAGGGCGCCCACCGGAGAGCGGGTGGCGCGGATCAGCTCCAGATCCACCCGATCCTCCCCGTCGGTCACCAGCACCACCGTGGCCCGGCACAAGTACGGATCGCTCCCCGCCGCCGCGCGGATGGCGTCGAAGGCGGAGACCAGCGCCCCGGTGATCTGGGTCTGCCCCTCCGCCGGAGACTGGGCGAACAGCTTCTCGATCTGCCGGCTGGCCTCGGCGGCGGTGTCCACCCGCGCCAGCGTGGAGGGACGATCGTTGAAGAAGCAGAAGTAGAGCGGATCGAACGGCGCACCCCGCAGCGCCTTTTGCCGCAGGTTGTTGAGCTCGGAGATCAGGAGCGAGTCCCGGAAGCGGGCGCGCGGCCCGTACATCGACCCGGAGGCATCACAGACGTACACCCGGACGGCGGTGCGCTTGATCTTCTTGGGGGCCCGGGGCGGTTCGTCCTCCAGATAGGAGCGCACCAGCTGACGGTTGGAGGCCAGGTCGTAGACCAGCATCCGCGGGTCGGAGAGGACGAAGTTGTTCACCTCGTGCAGCCCGCCGGTGACCTCAAAGGACATCCGCTGGGTGGGGTAAGGCACCCGACGGGCCGCGGGCTTCTGCTCGCGCACCTGGGCCTCCACCACCGCCTCCTTGAGCGAGTCCTCCACGTCAAAGTAGCGCGAGACGCCCGCAGCCAGCTCGAACACCTCCAGCCGGGCGTCGTCCAGGTCGAAGGCCACCCCGGCCAGCAGCGTGTCCGCCCCGGCCTCCTCGGGGGGCAGCGGCTCCCCGATCCCCAAGGCCTCGTTCTCGGCGCGGTCCACCCACGGCCCCAGTCGTCCCGGCGCGGGGAGGACCGCGCTCACCGCCTGATGGGCGGCCTGGGCCAGGCGAGAGTCGCCGGCCTCCACCGCCCGCTCGTAGAGGGCGCGCAGGGATTGGTAGGCGGCGCGAGGTTCCTGACGGGCGGCGATTCGCACGTGCCGCACCAGATCCTCCAGCGACCGCACCGGAGCCGACTGGTGGGCGCGCTGCCGCGCGTCGGAGACCTGCAGCCGCAGTGCGTGCAGTCCCTCCCGCTGCAGCCCGCTGCCGATGCGCAGCAGCAGCTCGTGGGCGGAGTCCAGATCCCGCCGCTTGCGGAACAGGTCCTGGGTGTTGGTCCGCGCCCGCTCCGCCCAGAAGCGGGCGATCTCCAGCTGAGGGCTCCCCGCCACAGAGGAGGCCTCGCTGCGGGCGAACAGCTCGAAACGGGCCTCTTGCCCGGCGAACAGCGCGGCCACTTTCACCGCCCGGGCCAGGGCCGGAAAGAGCCGGTCAAGCTGGGTGGCCGCGCCCCGAAGCGGCTGCCCCGCCAGCAGTGCCCGCTCTGCCCGTCGGAGCCGGTCCTCGAACTCGTCCAGGGCGGAAGCAGCCCGGGCAGAGAGTCCCTTGGCCAGCGCCCCGGCGCGCCCGGTGCCCTCGCCCAGCGTCCGCAGCAGCCGGGCATCGGCGGCGGTGTGGACCCCCACCCGGTCCAGCTCCCGATCCAGCCGGAGCAGGACCTCCAGCGGCGGCAGTTCCTCCCCCCGACCCAGCCGGGCCAGGGCGCGCTGAAGCCAGCCGGCCTGGCCCACCCGGCCCTCCCGGAGCAGATCCAGTCGTTCTCGAAGCCCCTGGAGACGGGAGAGCAGCATGACCTCTACAAGGAGGCCCGCTTCTGGAGGAGCCGGCGGCTGTAATCACCGAAGTCTTCGGCGACCTGCTGCAGCATCCGCTGGAGATTCAAGGCGCCCTCGGCGGCGGGCCCGGGATGTCCGGTCAAGGGGCGCAGCGCTCCGTCCAGCCGGACCAGCTCTCCCTCCTTGAGTGTGAGCATCGGGAACCGGCTCTTCACCAGCCGGTCGAAGGCGCGCTCCGCCTCCGCCCGGTCCTTGATCGTCTCCGGGGAAGGAAGCGTCTCCAGCAGCGCGGCCAGCCAGCCCTGGAGAAAGCCGACCCGCCGCTCCAGCAAGGTGACCTCGGCGGAGGCCACCGTCTCCTTCACCGAAGCCGAGAGCAGCGTTCCGGCCTGCAACGCCAGCTGGCCCTCCAGCCCACCCAGGGAGGCCAGCTCCCCTTCCAGCACCTGGGCGCCGGCCAGCTGGGTCCGGTACAGCGAGTAGGCCTCGCCGTTGAGCAGCACGCCCACTGGGGGAAGCGCCGTCACCGCGGAGGGGATCATCTGCGAGGCGTGCGCCCGGAGCCGCCGCTCCAGCACCACCCGGTGCTGCTCCAGCACCGGCAGCGGATCCAAGCCCTGTCGCTGCAGGGTCTCCACCATCACTCCAATCGCCTGGGTGTACTGGCTGATCCGGGAGAAGGCGGCGGTCTGCAGCACCTCCCGGACGTAGTCTGCGCCCAGCGGGCCCAGCAGCTCCTCCCTCAGCCCCGGCAGCTCCGGGACCAGGGAACGCAGCCGCTCTTCCAGCCGTCCGAGGCGGGAGTCGGCGGCCAGGGTGGCGAAGTCCGGCTTGGGGGCCGAGGGCGACCTGAACAGCGCCGAGGCCCGACGCCGCAGCGCGTTCGCCACCCGTCCGCGGGCCTGCACCTCCCGCTGGCGCAGCGTGGCCACCTCCTCGGAGGAAACGGACTCGAGTGCAGTCAGCGCCTCGCGCAGCCGCACCAGCTCCTCGCCCAGCGAAGTGGCCAGGGCCAGCAGGCCCTCCAGCTTGATCGTCTCGTCGAACTCGGCGCTCTCCGCCGCCAGGCAGCCCAGCTCCAGCGACTGACCGACGTATTCCAGCAACTGCCGCGCGAGGCGGTCTCCCACCGGGTGCAGCTGGGGCACCGCGCGTCCCAGCTCCAGCACCTCCAGGAACGAGTCCAAAAGTACCACCCCGCCCCGGGCCTCTGGGGTCGAGCGACCGCGCCCCAGCCGGGTCTCTGCCGCGCCGATCAGCAGGCGTCCGGCCCGCAGCAGAGGCTCGCGGTTCTGGGCGTGGCGGGGCCCCGGCACCAGCTTGCCCCGCAGCGACCGGGCCAGCGGGGTGGCGGTGGCCGGGCTGTAGGTGCGCGCCAGGGACTCCGCCAGCGCCAGCTCGGAGCTGGCGCCCAGGGAGGAGGCCTCCCGCTCCACCCCGTTGCCCGCCTCTGCGCGGACCTTGCCCAGCGCCTCGTCGAAGGCCCGGTGCTCCAGACGAAGGATCTCCAGCTGCGCCCGCTCGCGAGGATCCGCGGCGACCTTGAGCAGGGCCTCGGTCTCCTCCGCTGGCGGCCCGCCCAGCAGGAAGAAGAAGCGCAGCGCCTCCAGATCCCTATCGGTGGCCTCCAGCGCCCGCTCCGGGTGGTGCCAGATCGCGTCGCGCACCACCGCCGCCTTCAGCGCCCACAGCGCCTTGACCACCGATCTCTGGGAGAAGTACTTGGTGGGTACGTAGTCCGGCTGGCGCGCCACCTGGGCCTGCAGCAGCCGCTCCAGTTGGTCGGCCAGCACTTCCAGTGACTCCACCACCAGGCTGGGGACCTGCACCCGGTCCACCAGATCCTGGAGCACATCCAGCTGCTGGACGGTCAGCTCCGCGCGCAGCTCTGGGCGCTGGCCCTTCACCGACCGGGACAACATCGCCGCCCGGCTGGACGCGTTGGCGAAGGACTTGGGCACGAAGCACACGAAGGAGAGCCGGTCGGCGAAGGCCAGCAGCAGCTCGGGGGAGCGGGCCAGCACCTCGGAGAGGTACCGGTTGGAGGTGAGGATCGCCGTCTCCAGCCGCCCGGCGGTGAAGCGCCGCCCGTGCTTGAGTTCGCGCTCATGCAGCACGTTGAGGATGGAGCGCAGCAGCATGTCCCGGCCGTCAAACACCTCGTCCAGGAACGCGTAGGTGGCGCCCAGCATCCCGTCGTCGGTGAGGTACTCGGTGCGTCCGGTCTCGGTCAGCACCTTGAAGTCCACCGGACCTATCAGGTCGGTCTGCACGGTGGACTCGGAGAGCTGCTTGGAGAAGAGGGTGGAGGCGCCGGTCACAGCGTCGGTGATCCGGGAAAGCACCGCCGAGGCGATGGCGCTCTTGGCTGTGCCCGGGGGACCGACCACCAGCAGGTGTTCTTTGCACAGCAGCGCCAGCTCCAGCTGGGTGAACAGCGGTTCCCGCTCCAGGAAGGTCTCCCGCAGCTCGGAGAAGAAGCGTCGAAAGGCCTGGGCGGAGGCGTGGACTGCGTTGGGCGGGCTCACGTTGGACAGAAGCGTAATCGACCCGGTCGACAACCCGCAGGCTGCCTGGTCGCCGCTTCACGAAACTCCACACGAAGTGGGGCCTGCGCCTACTTGCCGGTGTCCAGTGGGATCCTGCTGAACCCGGCAGTGGCGAAGTGGGAGTCGAAGGCCAGGGCCCGCCGGAGCTTGTGGGCCCGCATCACCGCGAAGGAGGTCGCATCCACGTAGGAAAACGCCTGATCTTTGTACCGTCGCAAGAGGGTCCACGCGGCAGCGTCCGCCTCGGCGTCGACCTGGATCCGCTGAAGACTGGGGCTGCGATCCAGTGCATCCATGAAGCGCCAGGCCGCTGCCTGTCCATAGCGGATTCGCAGCAGGGTGTAGGTCTCGCCGAGGACGAGATTGGTGCTCACGAGTCGGACCCGCTTCGCCAGCAGCGACTGGAGCGCGGTCGCCGCATGCGAGTGCCACCGGTCCTCGGCGACGTGTGCCGCAAAAAAACCGCCGGTGTCCACGAACACGGCGTTCATTCCAGCTCCCGATCGGCTGCCTCGGGAAGAGGCATGGCTTGAGCGCCGTAGAGCACCCGGTCGTGGTGTTCGGAGAGGTCGGTCGCCGGCCCCGAGGGGGCTGTTCCGATCACAGACAGCAGGGGGTCGCCGGCGTCCGCCTCCGCGAGGACCAGTTCGATCCCCCGACGAATCAGGTCCGCACGCGAGGTGCTTCGCTCTTTCGCAAGTTGGCGAAGCCTCCGATCCTGTTCGGAAGAGAGATGTAGCTGGATCCGCAGCATGGGAGGCCTCCTTCTAGGAATTGGTACATATCCCCATCGGGAAGAGTATGTCTCCACTCCACGGGACATCTACCCTCGCCGCTCAACTCGCACCACTACCGCAAAACACGACGGCCGCGATGACCGCTCCTGGGAGGGTCGTCGCGGCCGCCGTCACATCACTGCCTGGTCTTCCGTTAGTTGCTGCGGAACTCGGCGTCCACCACGTCGTCCTTCTTCGGGGTGGCCTCGCTGCCCGGGCCGGCGTTCTCCGCGCCCGGGGGAGGCGTCCCGCCCGCGGCGGCGCCGGCGGCCTTGTACATCTCCTCCGCCGCCCTGTGGCTGGCCTGCTCCAGCTTGGTGACCGCCTCCTGGAGGGCGGCCTTGTCGCTGCCCTCGCGCGTCTTGTTCACCTCGGCGATGGTGGTCTCCAGGGTCTGGAGCGTGTCCGCGGTCAGCTTCTCCTTGTTCTCGGAGACCAGCTTCTCCATCTGGTACGCCAGCTGCTCGGCCTTGTTCTTCAGCTCGATCAGCTCGCGGCGCTCCTTGTCCGCGGTCTCGTTGGCCTTGGCCTGGTCCACCATCTTGCTGACCTCGTCCTTGGACAGCCCGGACGAGTGGGTGATGGTGACCTTCTGCTCCTTGTTGGTGGCCTTGTCCTTGGCGGACACGTTGAGGATGCCGTTGGCGTCGATGTCGAAGGTGACCTCGATCTGGGGCACGCCGCGCGGCGCCGGGGGCAGCCCGGTCAGGTGGAAGCGGCCCAGCGAACGGTTGTCCGCCGCCAGCTCGCGCTCACCCTGCACCACGTGGATCTCAACCTGGGACTGGCTGTCCGCCGCGGTGGAGAAGGTCTCCGACTTGCGGGTGGGGATGGTGGTGTTCCGCTCGATCAGCCGGGTCATCACCCCGCCGAGGGTCTCCACGCCCAACGACAGCGGGGTGACGTCCAGCAGCAGGATGTCCTTCACCTCGCCGGAGAGCACGCCGGCCTGGACGGCGGCGCCAATGGCCACCACTTCGTCCGGGTTCACCGACCGGTTCAGCTCCTTGCCGAACAGCTTCTTCACCGCCTCCTGGACCTTGGGGATACGGGTGGTTCCGCCCACCAGCACCACCTCGTTGAGGTCCTTGGCCTCGATCCCGGAGTCCTTGAGGCACTTGCGCGCCGGCTCCAACGACCGCTCGATCAGCGGATCGATCATCGTCTCGAACTTGGCGCGGGACAGCTTCACGTTCAGGTGCTTGGGACCCGAGGCGTCCGCGGTGAGGAACGGGAGGTTGATGTCCGTCTCCATCGACGAGGAGAGTTCAATCTTGGCCTTCTCCCCCGCCTCCTTCAGGCGCTGGATCACCATCTTGTCCTTGGAGACGTCGATCCCGGTGTCCTTGCGGAACTCGGCCACCAGCCAGTCCATGATCAGCTGGTCGATGTTGTCGCCACCGAGGTGGGTGTCGCCGTTGGTGGCCAGCACGTCGACCACGTTCTCGCCCACCTCCAGGATCGAGATGTCGAACGTTCCGCCGCCGAAGTCGAAGACGGCGATCTTCTCGTCCTTCTTCTTGTCCAGGCCGTAGGCCAGCGCCGCAGCGGTGGGCTCGTTGACGATCCGGCGCACGGTCAGCCCGGCGATCTCGCCGGCATCCTTGGTGGCCTGGCGCTGGGCGTCGTTGAAGTACGCGGGGACGGTGATCACCGCCTCGGTGACCTTCTCACCCAGGTAGTTCTCCGCGGCGCGCTTGAGCTTGAGCAGCACCTGCGCCGAGATCTCCGGCGGGGAGAACTGCTTGCCGTCGATCTCCACCCGGGCGTCGCCGTGGGTGCCCTTGACGACCTTGTAGGGGACCAGCTTGGTCTCTTCGCCGATCTCCTCGAAGCGGCGGCCCATGAAGCGCTTGATGGAGTAGACGGTGCGCTCGGGGTTGGTGATGGCCTGCCGCTTGGCGACCTGACCCACCAGCCGCTCTCCGTCCTTGGTGAACGCCACCACCGAGGGGGTGATGCGGCTGCCTTCCTCGTTCACGATGACCTTGGGCTCGCGGCCTTCCATGATCGCGACCACGCTGTTGGTAGTGCCCAGGTCGATTCCAATGATCTTCCCCACGGTGCTGCCTCCTTAAAAGACTCGAAAGAGATCGACCAAACCACGAGAACTGTTGGGTTTTGTCCTGAAAGCCAAATCCGAATTCAACGTAACCAGCCCCCCAGATGTGTCAAACCCACGATCAGGCAGGTATTTCGCGGGGTTGAAGGCGCCGGCGGCGGGAATTTGGGCGCAGGTCCGGGTGACCTCCACGGGTCGGCTGCGTAACGGCCTATGCAGTACTCCAGGCCAACAGCGTCCGCAGGTTCCCAGTTGGCCCGCCCCTTCGGACATCGAAAGGAGGCAACCCAACGACTTTATTGAAGGTGCCCCACGACGCGCTGCGTGGCCGGATCCGTGCACACCGCCACTGCCGCAACGCGTTGGAGGCCGGAAACGAATGTTGGGACACGCCGCCAGAAGCCCAGAGCTCCGAGTCATCCCGACTTCGGCGCAGAAGCATGCGCCAGACCCGAAAGTTGCAGTTCTGCTGAACGCGAACGCCCGTCAGGTCACCGAACGGGTGCGTAAGGCGCTGTCCCATGTGGTGGCCGATGGGGACCTGTTCCTCTCCAAGTCCCCGCAAGAGCTGGTGACCATCGTCCAGACCATGCTGGATCGCCGCTACGACACCGTGTTCTGCGGCGGGGGCGACGGGACCTTCACCGGGTTCGTCAACCACCTCTCCTTGCAGTTGACCGAGCGCAACCGTCACTACCCGCAGAAGGCGCCGCGGCTGGGCGTGCTCAAGCTGGGCACCGGCAACGGCCTGGCCGGGCTGGTCAACGCCTCCCCGCTCAAGGGCGACCGGATCCTGGACGACGTGCTCCGCGCCCGCGCCGGCGAGGTCCCCGGCTACAAGCGGGTGGATCTGCTCAAGACCAACGGCAAGCTGAGCGTGTTCGCCGGGATGGGGATGGACGGGCGGATCCTCAACGACTTTTTGTGGATGAAGCAGAACGTGGCCAAGGCCCCCGGGCTGGGCTTCCTCAAGGGGGAGTTGGGCTACGCGGCCTCGGTGATCTTCAAGAGCATCCCCGGGGCGATGGTGCAGCCCTCGTTGGTGGACGCCCGGGTGGTCAATGGCGACGCCCCCGCCTACCGGCTGGGTCCGGATGGACAGCCGGTGCGTAAGTACGCCCCCGGCGAGCTGCTGTTCTCCGGCAAGGTGACCTTCGCCGCAGCCGCCACCGTCCCCTACTTCGGCTACGAGTTCCGGATGTTCCCCTTCGCCGGGATGCGTCCGGGGATGATGCAGCTGCGCCTGTCCTCGATCAGCGTGCCCCAGGTGGTGGCCAACCTGCCCCGGCTCTGGAAGGGCAAGCACAGCGCCGACTACATCCACGACTTCCACGTCGCCAAGGCCCGGGTGGAGCTGTCCCGCCCGATGCCGATGCAGATCGGCGGCGATCCCGAGGGCTATCAGGACACCCTGGAGCTGGAGACGGCCGAGGCGGTGGAGCTGGTGGACTTCAGCGGCGCGGTGAACTGAAAGCAGCCGGGCAGGCGGGGTCCCACTCACGCATGAGTGGGCGCGGCAAACCGGGTAAGGTCCGGCGGGTGTACACCGAACGCTTCAGCCTGCCGTTCCTAACGCAGGTGCTGATCGCCGCGGCCGAGCGACGACGTCCGGGCCTGGGTGGCTGGACCCCGCAGGTCCGCGCCGAGCTGCGACAAATCTTCGAGACCGAGCTTGTGCAGCTCAAGGCCCGGTTCTTTGAGCTGTTCGATGATCGCACCCACTGGGAGCGGATCGAGCGCGCGCTGCTCGACGACGCCTTTACCCGCTACTGCGCCGCCGCCGAGAAGCAGACCGCGCTGGAGCAGCGGGGCTTCGGGATCTGGCGCGGGGGCGACGTGGTCTCCCGGATCGCGCTGGGCCTGGGCGGGCTGCTGGCCGGGGCCTTCATCGCCCGGGCCCCGTTCATCCCCCTGCCCACCAGCGCGGATGTGGTGGTGATGATCTCCTCGCTGGGCACCCCGCTGCTGCCCGACCTCCAGGTGTGGCTGTACAAGCGGCGCTACCGCCAGAGCCTGGCGACGATCGTCGACGACATGGCGCTGGCAGCCCAGCAACACCGGCTCTATCCCCCGCTGCCCCTGGGCCCCTCCCAGGATCCGATCTCCGAAGTTGATTCCACGCGTCCGGCCTCCCAGCCGCGCGAACCAGAACGAGGCTGACCCTTGGACGAAACGAAGAAACGATTCCAGCTCACCAAGGGGGGCCGCGCCCTCTATCTGGTGCTGGCGGCGGCGGTGGCCGGGGTGTTCGGCTACGGCAGCTGCACCACCTACGTGCGTCCCAACGAGTCCGGGATCAAGCAGGTGGTGTACGGCACCGGAAAGGGAATCAGGAAGGACATCTACCGCCCCGGGCTGCACTTCGTGGCCGCGGGGATGGAGCGGCTGCACCGCTTCCCCACCGACGTGCAGGCGCTGAACATGACCGGCGAGGCGACCGGGCCGCGTGAGGACTCGCGCAACTCCGCCCCGCTGAACATCCAGACCTCCGAGGGCTACAACGTCACCGTGGATGTCTCGGTGCTGTACCGGGTGGTCGACCCCTACCAGGTGATCACCGCGGTGGGGCCGGGGACCCTGTACCAGGACTCGCTGGTGGTCCCCCGCTCCAGCCAGGTGCTGCGCAAGCAGCTGGGGGCGCTGGACGCGGAGGAGTTCTACGACGTGGCCAAGCGGACCGCCCGGGTGGAGAAGGCGGTGGAGGAGCTGAACCAGGAGCTGAACTCCTCTGGGATCAAGGTCCTCAACGTGTTCGTCCGCGGCTACGAGTACGACCAGCGCTACCAGCACGCGATCGAGCAGCGGAAGATCCAGGACCAGAGCGTGTTCAAGAACATCGCCGAGGCGGACATGGCCGCGGCCAACGCCGAGAAGGATCGGATCGTCGCGGTGGGAGACGCGTCGGTGCGAGTGGAGCTGGCCCGCGGGGATGCCGAGAAGTCCAAGCTGGAGTCGGAGGCCGAGCTCTACGAGCGCAGCCAGCGCGCCGGCGGCGAGCTGCAGCTGAAGCTGGCGGAGGCGGAGGGCACCCGGCTGGCCAACGAGGCGCTGCGCGGCAGCGGGTCGGAGGCGATGGTCGGCCTGCGGATGGCGGAGGTGCTCAGGGGCACCAAGGTGGTGGTGATCCCCACCGATGGTCCCAGCGGCTTCAATCCACTGGATTTGCAGACGGTCCTGCGCCGGTTCGATGTGAGGGAGTGATGATGAGCACCCAGCGCAGCTTCGTCTTTGCCGTCGGCCTTGCCTCCATGGTGCTGGCCGGTTGCACCTGCCACTCCACCGGGTCCACCGAGATCGGGGTGGTGACCAAGAAGATCGCCCTGGTGGGCAAGGCCGGGGTCCAGGACCAGGTGTACGAGCCCGGCGCCACCTACTTCTTCGCCCCCATGACCACCGACTGGCACACCTTCGATGTGTCGATCCAGAACCTGGCGATGACCAAGACCAGCAGCTCTCGCAAGGTGGGGGACCGGAACGACCGGGGCCAGATCTCCGCCGACGACGGGATCCGGTTCAAGACCATGGATGGCAACGACATCCGGGTGGACGTGACGGTGGTGTGGCAGATCGATCCCAAGAAGGCGGCGCACGTGCTGCAGTTCGTGGGCGACTCCACCCGCCAGGTGGAGGACAAGCTGGTCCGGCCCGCCTGCCGCAGCGTGGTGCGGGACGTGCTCAACCAACTGCACTCCGAAGACTTCTACGTCTCCGAGAAGCGCTTCCAGAAGGCCAACGACGCGCGGGATCAGCTGGCCCGGGTGCTGGCGCCGGAGGGGATCATCGTCAGCCAGGTGATCCTGGGCGAGCACAACTTCCACCCCGAATACGAGCAGGTGATCCGGGACAAGAAGCTTGCGGAGCAGAACTCCGAGCGGCTGCGCTCCGAGGCCAGGGCCGCCGCAGAGCAGGCCAAAAGCAAGCTGGAGATCGCCAAGGGACAGGTCAGCCAGCAGCTGGCGCAGGCGGCCGGCTTCCTGGACACGGTGAAGCTGCGCTCGGACGCCGAGTTCTACCAGGCCCAGAAGCGGGCGGAGGCGATCCTCACCGAGAAGAAGGCCCAGGCCCAGGGGATCAAGAAGGACAACGAAGCGATGGCCGGGTCAGGCGGCAAGACCATGGTCAAGCTCAAGCTGGCGGAGGCGATGGCGGGCAAGGAGATCGTGTTTTTGCCCTCCGGCGGCCAGGGGGGGCTGAACATGCAGACCCTGAATCTCAACGCCCTGCTCAAGAGCTACGGGCCGCAGGAGGCCCCCATCCGCGGGGCACTGTCCGGGGCCTCGGCGCCGTAATCTAGCCCCCGGCCGCAGCGGTCTGGCCACTGGAAGTCAGTGGCTACGACCGCTGCCGCATTGCCGCCCCTGCAGGCGCTGCCCACGCTTGGGCCTCCCCGAAGGAGATCCCCCATGCGCATTGCCTTCCTGCTGCCGCTGTTCCCCCTGGCGCTCCTGATCACCGGGTGCCCCTCTCAAGACGAGCTGTGCCGCAGCGGCGTCGATCAGGTGTGCGAGCGCAGCTTCGAATGCCAGCCGGCTCAGGTGCAGTCCTCCCCGCAGTTCCAGGCCGCGTTCGGCACCAGCGTCGCCGACTGCAAGGAGAAGCTGTACGCCAACCCGCTGCGGCCCGCCGGCGCTACCGGGATCGCCTGCGCGGATGTGGAGACCAATGAGCAGCTGTGTACGAACCTGGGTGCGCCCAGCGCCTCGGACTTCAGCCTCTCCAACGCCTCGGAGTGTCGCGACCGGCGCGATGATCTCTCCTGCCAGGACTATCTGGCCCAGCTGCAAGACCCCTCGCTGGCCCCGGCGGTTTGCGCGGACCGCTGCAAGTAGGCAGCGCGGAAGTCTACCCCCGGTCGCGGGACTGGGGGGGCTTCTCGCCCGGCTCGCGCCGGCGGCCGATGGCAAACGCGTAGGTGACGCTGGCCCGGCCGGTGCCGCGGAACAGGTCCAGCTCCTGCTTGAAGGTGGCGGCGGCGGGGCTGCCGTCCAGCTTGGACTCCGCCTGGCGGTACAGCTCGGCCAGCTCGGGGTCGGAGAGGGTCTCCACCGACTCCGGCTCGAAGCCGGAACGCTGCAGCAGGGCCAGGATCTCCCGGGGCAGCAGCAGGGCCTCGCCCAGCCGCTGCTCCCAGAACTCCACCGCTGGCCGGGTCGGGAAGCGCCCCACCTTGGCGGGATAGGTGAAGGCCAGCCGTCCGCGGGGGGCCAGCAGCCGGCGCAGCTCCTTGAGCAGCTGGGTGGCCGGCTGCAACACCGCGCCCTGGACGATGATCCCGTCGAACTCCGCCTCCGGGAAGGGCAGCTTGCCCAGCTCTGCGCGGCGCAGGTGGATCCGGTCGGTCAGCCCCAGGGACTTGACCCGGTCGGTGAGAGAGGCCAGCGAGGCGTCGTTGAACTCCACCGCCACCACGTCACAGCCGAACTCGCGGGCCAGCACCAGGGCGGCGGTGCCGCGGCCTGCCGCCAACTCCAGCACCTTGGAGCCGCTGCCCAGGCCCGCCACGGTGCCGAAGCGGCGGGTCGCCTCGTCGGTCTCGAAGGCACGCCGGACATCGGTCGGGAAGTAGAGCGGGAAGGCCTCGGCGGTGGGCATCAAAGGTGTCTCTATCAACGAATGGGGTCCTACAGGTAATAGACGACCCTGCGGTCCTTGTGCAGCGCCTCGTAGATGGTCCGACGCTGCTCCTCGGAGAGTAGATACACCGAGACGGTCAGTGAGATGTAGGTCCCCTTGGTGGAGGGCTG
Source organism: Myxococcota bacterium (assembly GCA_030857095.1). Taxonomy (GTDB): domain Bacteria; phylum Myxococcota; class Myxococcia; order Myxococcales; family Myxococcaceae; genus JALYOC01. The sequence goes on from JALYOC010000161.1 coordinate 43,581, forward strand.
CTCACTGATCGAATCCAAGGAGATCTCGGTGCCCATCAGCCGCCTGAACAGCTGGCGGATGTACTCGCGGAAGCCGTTCTCCTGCTTCCCCATCACCTTGAAGTCGTAGATCGCCGGGTACTCGATGAGCGGCTTCGTCTCCTCGCCGCCCCCGCCGTCGTTCTGGGAATCACTCTTGGCCATCAAACACCCTACAGGAGGTTGGCGGCCAGCTCCGCCAGGGCGCTGCGCTCACCCTTGGTCATGGTGATGTGGCCGGCGATCTTCTCGCTCTTGAACCGGTTCACCACGTGGACCAGGCCGTTGTTGGTGGAGTCCACGTACGGGTTGTCAATCTGGAACGGGTCCCCGGTGAGGATGATCTTCGTGTTGTCCCCCACCCGGGTGATGATCGTCTTCACCTCGTGGGGAGTGAGGTTCTGGGCCTCGTCCACGATGATGAACTGGTTGGGGATGCTGCGGCCGCGGATGTAGGTCAGCGGTTCGATCTCCAGGATCCCCAGGTCCATCAGCTCGTGGTGCCCGCGGCCGGCCTTCTTGTCGGCGCGCGAGAGGTTCATCAGGAACTCAACGTTGTCGAAGATGGGCTGCATCCACGGGTTGAGCTTCTGCTCCACGTCACCGGGGAGGTAGCCGATGTCCCGGCCCAGCGGGAAGATCGGCCGGGAGACCAGCAGCTTCTGGTACTGGTTCTCCTCGGTGACCTTCTGTAGCCCGGCGGCGATCGCCAGGAGCGTCTTGCCGGTGCCGGCCTTGCCCACGATGGTGACCAGCTTGAGGTCGTCGTTGAGCACCAGGTCCAGCGCGTAGCTCTGCTCCATGTTGCGCGGACGGATGCCCCAGATGCCGTCCTTGCCGGCCTTCACCAGGGGGACCAGCTTGCCCTTGGTGGGGTTCATCCGCGCCATCGCGGTATGGGAGGGGTTGACCTCGTCCTTGAGGAGGACGAACTGGTTGGGCATCAGCTGCTCCATGCCCGGGATCTCCACCTCCGCCCCCGGCCGGTACATCTGATCCACCAGGTCCTTGGAGACCATCACCTCCGCCAGCCCGGTGTAGAGCTCGGAGATCTCCACCTGCTCGACGTCGTAGTCCTCGGAGTTGAGCCCCAGCGCGTCCGCGCGGACCCTCAGGCTGGTGTCCTTGGTGATGAACACCGCCGGGGACTCGGGCTCGCTCTCCTTGACGTCGATGGCCACCGAGAGGATCCGGTTGTCCATCAGGCTGCCGTTGGCCATGGACAGCGGCAGGTCGCGGTTGGTGAACAGCACCCGCACCGTGCCCCCGTCCGGGAGCTGGACCCCCTCGGAGAGCGACCCTTCGTGTCGGAAGGAGTCCAGGTAGCGGGCCACCTGGCGGGCGTTGCGGCCCAGCTCGCTCAGGTCGCGCTTGAACTGATCAATCTCCTCGATCACGTAGATCGGGATGACGACGTCATTGTCTCCGAAGGCAAAGATGGAGCGGGGATCGTGCAGCAGAACATTCGTGTCGAGGATGAAGTTCTTTCGCATCGGGAGAGGCGCTACCTCGTCGAAAGCGGGGTGCCTGCCACTGCGGTGGGTGCTGCCGTCCGGCTTCGGGGACTATATGCACGGGGGCCCAGGTGAATCACCTGCCGTCTATCGGAATGCGGTGTCGGAAAGCGGTCAGCGGTAGCTGATCTTCAGCACCGTCAGTTCGATTTCGCCCAGCGGTCGGTGGACCGTCACCGAGTCGCCCGGGCGCTTGCCCAACAGCGCGCGGCCGATCGGAGAGTCGACGCTGATCCGGCCACCCTTGGTGTCCAGTTCGTCTGGGCCCACCACCTGATAGGTGGTCTGCTTTCCGTCCTCGTCCTCCAGGAGCACCCTGGCGCCGAAGTAGATCTTGCTGCTGTCGGTCTGCTCCGAGGGGTCCACCAGGGTGCAGACGTCCAGCCGGCGCTGCAGAAAACGGATCCGCCCGTCGATCTGCCGCAGCCGCTTCTTCCCGTAGATGTACTCGGCGTTCTCCGACCGGTCTCCCTGGGCGGCGGCCGCGGACACCTCGGCTGTCACCTTGGGGCGTTCTTCGGTGAGCAGCCGGACCAGCTCCTTGTGGAGCTTTTCGGCCCCCAGCCGGGTGATGTACCGCTTCTGGCCAGGGCGGATGACCTCGTCGTCTTCCTCTTCGTCGGGGGGCATGGGGCAAGGTGGGAAGTAGCAGTTCCACCCGCCCCCGTCGGCGTGATAGTCAGCCGCGCACAATTTGATCGCGAGTCGCTAGCTCAGCTGGTAGAGCACCGGCCTTTTAAGCCGAGGGTCGGGGGTTCGAGCCCCCCGCGACTCAAGTTTTTATGTCTTGCCTCTGTCCCCGTCGTCTAGAGGCCCAGGACGCTGGCCTTTCAAGCCGGTAACACGGGTTCGAATCCCGTCGGGGACACTCAGCAGGAGAAGGCCGGAAGCCCTCAGGGGTCTTCCGGCCTTTCTTTTTCCGGGTGTTCCCGGTCAGCTCCCCTTGTCCTTGAGGCTGGCCAGGTCGATCACAAAGCGGTAGCGGACGTCGCTCTTGAGCACCCGCTCGTAGGCCTCGTTGATCTGCTGGATGGGGATGAGTTCGATGTCCGAGGCGATGCCGTGCTTGGCGCAGTGGTCCAGCATCTCCTGGGTCTCGGCGATGCCGCCGATCAACGAACCGAGGAGCCTCCTGCCTCCCATGATCAGCGAGAACGCATGGAGCGGGATGGCGGTGGCCGGGGCCCCGACGATGGCCATCGTGCCGCGCGGGCGCAGCAGGCCGAGGTACGCGTTGTAGTCATGCGGCGCGGAGACTGTGTCGATGATCAGGTCGAACTGGCCCCGCAGCCGCTTGAAGGCCGACCCATCCTTGGTCACCACGAAGTCGGTGGCACCGAGGCGGCGGGCGTCGGCCTCCTTCCCTCCAGAGGTGCTGAGGACGGTGACCTTGGCCCCCATCGACACCGCCAGCTTCACTGCCATGTGCCCCAGCCCGCCCAGGCCGACCACGCCGACGCGGTCGCCCGGCTTGCAGCCCGCCTGGCGCAGCGGCGAGTAGGTGGTGATCCCCGCGCACAGCAGGGGGGCGGCGGCCGCCGGATCGAGCCCCTGGGGGATGCGGAGGGCGAAGCGCTCGTCCACCACGTAGCGGGTGGAGTAGCCACCGTAGGTGGGCGTCTTCCGGTCCATCTCGGTGCCGTTGTAGGTGGGGGCATTCCCCTTCTCGCAGAACTGCTCGAGGTGATCGGCGCAGGGGCCACAGGTGCGGCAGGAGTCGACCATGCAGCCGATGCCGGCGAGCTCTCCCTCCTTGAACCCGGAGACCTGGGCCCCTGTCTGCGTGACCCGCCCGACGATCTCGTGCCCGGGCACCATGGGGAAGCGGGCGCCCGACCACTCGTCGCGCGCCTGGTGGATGTCGGAGTGGCACACGCCACAGAACAGGACGTCGAGGACGACGTCGTGGGCGCCCGGCTCACGACGGTCGATGGTCATCGGGACGAGCGGTTGTCCCGCAGCGGGGGCGCCCCAGCCTTGAACTTTCTGCATCTGGCTACTCCTTCGGGTGATGGTCAGGTCACTTAGAGATACGGTCCTCGGGCCCCGCGGGCCAGACGCTGGAACGCCAATAGCGTGACCGGGCTCGATGAACAGCAAATGGCCGGAGACCCTTGCCAGGTCTCCGGCCAGCTGTGCTCAGCGATGATTCGAAAGTCCTACTGCCCCGCGTCCGCCGGGATGAACGCCGGGGGATCGAAGTTCCCGGTGCGCACCGCGGTGTAGCCGGTCTCGATGGTCAGCGAGGCGCCGGCCAGGAACGGACCCCAGGCGCAGGCGCCGACCCAGCCGAGGGCGACCTTGCCGTCCACCACGCTGTCGAACCTGGCGCCAGGGGGCACCTGGTAGCGCTGCACGGTCACCAGGGTGCAGTCGGTGCTGGTGCCGCCGTCCGCCGGGGTGCAGGCGTCGCCGTTGGCGTCCTGGTACTCGGTCACGTCCACGAAGCCCTCCCCTTCCCGTTTGAAGCGGCCGTTGGCCAGGGAGATCGCCAGCGCACCGCAGTTGCCCTCGCCGCCCGAGGCGCCGTCCAGGCCGATCACGAACTTGTTGTAGTCGGCGCGGTTGAAGATGCCGCCCTTGCGGGACGGCGCCACCCCGGGGGGCAGCTCGTGGGGGTCGTTGTCGATGGCGTGGATCTCGTACAGGTCGCGCTCCCACCCGTTGTCGGTCTGGGAGATGGAGATCTGCGCCGGAAACGCCTCGGAGGGGCAGTTCACATCCTCCCGCTCGCAGTACTCGGTCAGGTCCAGCGTCACCGGCTGGCCTTCGTGGGTGCCGAAGTCCACGATCTCGCCGTAGCCGTTGGCTGTGCGCTCACGCACCGCGCCGCCGATGTTCAGGGTGAGCTTCAGCTGGTTGTCGTAGGTGACGTCGTAGTTCCCGGTGACGTCCCACAGGTGCACCCGGGTGTCGACCTGCTGCTGGGGGGCGGTACCGCCGCAGCTGCCGGCGGTGTTGGCGGCGCCGAGGAATCCGAGGGTGCTGATGAGGAGGAGGTGGAGGGGGTTGCGACGCATTGTGAGACTCCTGTTCGTGTCCGGCCTGACAGCCTCTAAGGCAACCCTCATGCCGGACCGGCCCTCCGTCGCAAGTGTCTGATCGCACTGGCGCCGACCCTGAGATCATGTCGCCGGTGACAAGTGCGGTTGTCACCCGCACCGATCAGGCCGGCGGTAGGCCCAGGTGGTACGATCAGCGGGTGATGCTCGGACTGATGGTCCTCGTGGTTGCCACCCAGACGGCCCCGCCTCCCCCGGCGCCCGGTCCTAATCCGCACCTGGCCCGGGCGATCCGCCAGGTGGAGGACCTGGAGGAGCAGGCCGCGCTGGAGAGCCTGGAGTTGGCCCGTCGCTGGCCCGAGGTCTCCACCTCCCAGCTGGCCCAGGTCCATCTCTACGAGGGGCTGGCCCACGCCGGGTTGGCCAATGGCCCCGAGGCGATCTCCTCCTTCCACGCGGCCCGGTTGCTGGATCCTGCGGTGGCGCTTCCCAGCGGCAGCTCCCCGCGGGTGCGTGAGTGGTGGGTCCAGGCCACGCCAGCGTCCAGGGTGACACAGGCGCCCGGGCCGAAGCCCGAGCTTCAAGGGCCACCTCCCGCGGCCACGGCTCCGCCTCCAGTCCTGGAGTCCTCCTCCCCGGCGATCCCCCGCTGGGTTCCCTATGCGGTCGCGGCCGTGGCGGTCCTCTCGGTGGGAACCGCGGTCTGGAGCGGTTCGCAAGCCTCCCTCCATGCTCGGGAGGCGAATGACTTGGTGGACATTGGCCCCGCCAGCGCGCTTCGGGCTCAAGCGGTGGGAGAGGCGTTCAGGGCGAACCTTCTCTACGGAGGCGCGGTGCTGCTGGGAGGCGGCGCGGCAATCCTTTTCGTGGTGCCCTTCTAGGGCCCCTCCGGGGCGGGCTGATCAAGGAACAGCCGCAGGGTCTCGGTCCCGCCCGGGGGGATCCTGACCTGTTGTTGGCGCCGTTCGCCCAGCTCTTCGTTGACGATCACCACTGTGTGGATCCCAGCGGCGATGGGCAGCGGCGCCAGGGGGGTGGTTCCCACCAGCTTGCCGTCGATGAACACCCGGCCCCACGGGCGGACCTTGATCGAGAGCAGCCCGAGTGTGTCCGCCGCTGGCTCTGGCCTGGGCGCATCCTGCGAGGGCACTGACCCGCGGCTCTCGGTTGGGCGCGGCCGGGAGGACGCCGGGGAGCTCGGCTGGGAGGGTGACTGCTTCACCCCCCCGCGCGAGGCGGGCACGGTGGCGCTTGACTGGCCTGAGCGGGCCCCGGCCTGCGCATCAGGCACCGCGGGGATCGCCGAGGCCCCCCCCTGGCCGGGACTGGTCCCACCGTGTGACTCGGGCAAGGCCTCGCTCGGAGAGGGCGCCGTCACAGATGGGCCCTCGTCAGTCGGGCGGGCCCCCACGATCTCCTGTTCGATCCAGCGGCGGTTGATCCCCCACCAACCGCCGCCGCCTGCCACCAGGGCGAGGATCACCGCGGCCCCCAGCCAGACACTTCGGCGGCCCGCGCCCTGCTTGCGCATCACAGTCTGGGTGCGGGCCTTGTGGGGGACCCACTCCGCCTTGGGGGGCGCGGAGGCCAACACCCGGTTCGCCAGCTGGGTGGAGACTCCTGCTCCACACAGCGGGAGCAGCCGCCGCGCCACCTCCGCGGCCGAGGGACGCTGGCGTGGATCCCGGGCCAGACAGGCCTCGATCACCTCCGCCAGCGCGCGGGGCAGCTGCGGTCGGAGGGTGGCCAGCGGCGGAGGCCGGGCGTGGAGCACCGAGTGGATCACCTTGGCCTGCGAGTCACCCCCGAAGGGATCGATTCCGCACACCGCCCGGAACAGGGTCACTCCCAGCGCCCACAGATCGGAGGCCGGGGTGGCCTCCGCGCCCTCGAAGATCTCCGGCGCCAGGTAGCTGATCTTCCCCTTCACCTCGCCGGTGCGGGTCAGGGCGGTGGCGCCCACCAGCCGGGCCACCCCGAAGTCGGTGAGCTTCACCTCGCCCTGACGGGAGAGGAGGACGTTGTCCGCAGACACGTCGCGGTGGAGGACGCCGCGGATCTTCCCCTCCTCCGCGGTGAGTCCGTGGGCGGCCTCCAGCGCGCGGGCCACCGACACACCCACCGCGGCCAGTTCGGCGTCGGTCCACGCCGGGCCGCTCGCGCCCAACAGCCGCTCCAGTGAGCAGCCGTCCACGTATTCCATCACCAGGAACGGGCCCTCCTCGTCCTGGCCCAGCGCCAACACCGGGGCGATGTTCGGGTGCCGCAACAGCACGCCGATCCGCGCCTCCCGCTCGAACTGGGCCCGGTGCTCGGGCGAGGCGGCCCGATCCCCGCGCAGCCGCTTGAGGGCCACCCGGGCCTGGGGATCCGAGCGGGGCCGGGCCAGGTACACCTCGCCCATCCCGCCGGTGCCCAACAGGCTCAGCAGCTCGTAGGACTCCGCGGCCTCCGGAGCCTGGCCAGCGCCCCGCGGGATTGCCGCGCCCTTCGGAGCCCTGCCCATCTTCAACGGCCTCCCACGCCATGCCTCTGCAGCAGGGTGGTCAGGTGGACCCGGCTCAGCCCGGACCTCCGCGCCGCCTCCGAGGCGTTCCCCTCGCAGGCGTCCATCAGCAGCTTGAGGTACTCGTGATCGAACTGGCCCAGCACCCGCTCCTTGTGCAGCCGGTACGGCACCGCCAGATCGATTCCGGTCCCCGCCCCCAGCCCGGCGGGCGGTGCGGCCGTCTCCAGGCCGGCGGCAGCGCGCTCCACCGCGTGGCGAAGCTCGCGGACGTTCCCTGGATAGTCAGCGTCGCACAGTCGGCGAAGGGTGGCGGCGGGAAGGGTTGGCAGGCCCGGAAGCTGGGCCAAAAAGTGCGCCACCAGCTCCGGGATGTCCTCCCGGCGGGAGCGCAGGGCCGGGATCCTCAGCTGGATCACCGCCAGCCGGTAGAACAGGTCGGCGCGGAAGGTGCCGGCGTTGACCGCTCGCTCCAGCTCCACGTGGGTGGCGGCGATCACCCGCACGTCCACCTGCTTGGGCGCGCTGCCTCCCAGGCGCTGGATCTGTCTTCGCTCCAGCGCGCCCAGCAGCTTGGGCTGCAGGTCCCTGGGCAGTTCGCCTACCTCATCCAGGAACAGGGTCCCGCCGTGGGCCCGCTCGAACGCGCCGGCAAACGCGTTGTTGGCGCCGGTAAACGCGCCCTTCTCATGGCCGAACAGCTCGCTCTCCGCCAGGGTGGGCGAGAGCGCGCCGCAGTCCACCACCACGAACGGGCGATCCTTGCGCCGTCCCTCGGAGACCAGGGCCCCGGCCACCAGCTCCTTGCCGGTGCCGGTCTCTCCCTGGATCAGCACGGTCATCTCGGTGGCCGCGGCGCGCTCCAGCTGCGAGTACAGCTCGCGCATCTTCACCGAGCTGCCCCGCAGTCCTGCATAGGTGTGCTGGGGCGAGAGCGGGCGCTGCTCCTCCTCCTCCAGCAAGGTGAAGCGCACCACCGAGTCGCCCAGCTCCAGATCGTCCTTCGCCTCCAGCCAGGCCTCCTTCACCCGCCGCCCGCCCAGCCGCACCCCGTTCTTGGCCCCCAGATCCCGGACCAGGAACCCCTCCTCGGTGGCCCGCAGCTCGCAATGCACCGCGCTGACGGTGGAGTCGGTGAGCACCAGCTGCGCCCCGGGGGCGGAGCCGATCAACACCCGGCCCTCGCTGCAGGTCAGCTCGCGCCGGCGATCCGGTCCGCGCACCACCTTGAGGTGGAAGCGCGGCTGCGCGATCGCGTTGGGCGCACCCAGGCCGTCCCGGAGAATGGTCAATGTCCGCGTGTCGCGCATTCGTCCCGAGTATTATCCGAAGTCGCTTGCGCCACCCTCTTCCCGTCCTGCTGCTCTTGAGCACCGCGTGTGTGCTTCCCCCCTTCCAGGTGGAGGGGAAGGAGTGTGACGAGCAGGAGCCGTGTCCCTCCGGCTTCTTCTGCGCCCCCCGCTCCGGGACCCCGCGGGGGGGGTGCTCGGCGACCGAGCCCTCTTGCCCGGGCGCCTCCCTGGGCGCTGCCTGCGAGGTCGGCCAGGGCGCCTGCCACCGCGCCGGGACCCTGATCTGCACGCTGGAGGGCGCGGCCTGCTCGGAGTTGGAGGGACAACCGACCGCCGAGAGCTGCAACGGGGTGGACGACGACTGTGATGGGATGGTGGACGACGCCAGCGGCTGCCTCTACTCGCTGGCGGGCGCCGGCCCTCCGGGGTTCGTGGATGGCCCCAGCGATCAGGCCCGCTTCGGCGGTCCGGGTTTCATCAACGTGGCGGCCAACGGCGACCTGCTGGTGGCCGACACCTACGCCCACGCGGTCCGCCGGGTGGACGCCTCAGGCTCGGTGACCACCGTGGCCGGGATCGGCCGCTGCGGCTTCCAGGACGGGCCGGGCGCCCAGGCCGCCTTCTGCCTCCCCGGGGAGGTGGTGGAGGCGGCGGACGGGACGCTGTACGTCTCCGACTCCGGCAACTCGCGGCTGCGGGCGATCTTCCCCTCCGGGGTAGTGATCACCGTGGCCGGCACCGGCGTGCCTGGCAATGCGTCCGGGGCGGCGCAAAGCGCCCAGCTCAACTATCCGCTGGGCTTGCACGCAATGGCAGACGGCTCGGTGGTGATCGCCGACCGCGACGCCCACCTGATCCGCCGGTTCACCCCAGGCCAGGTGGACACCCTGACCGTGGAGGCGGGGATCGGGCTGCCCGGGGTGGACGACGGCACCCGACTGGCGATGCGGCTGAACAGCCCGGTGGACGTGGTCTCCTCGGGCGGGGACGGGCTCTACGTGGTGGAACGGAACCAGGTCCGCCAACTCCCGGCCGGGGGCGTCTCGTCGCGGATCAGTGGATCGATCGGCGCTGGCTTCGCCGACAACCTCTTCAACTTCGAGGTCCGCTTCCACCAGCCGATGCAGGTGTCGCTGGTGCCGGGCGGGGGGCAGTTGGTGGTCGCAGACTCGGTGAACAACCGGCTCCGCGGCATCGACCTTGGCAATGGGGCGACCGGGACCCTGCTGGGCGGCGCAGCGGGGTTCAGGAACGGAGCGATTGGCGCCACCCAGCTGCGACAGCCCTTTGGCGTGGCCTCGTTGGGCGCCAACACCTGGGCCTTCCTGGATGGCAACGCCCGGCTGCGCAAGGTGACCGGAGATCTGGCCGCCAATACCACCGTCGACTTCTCCGGTGGTCTCTGGCAGCGCCAGACGCAGGACGGACCGGCAGCGCGTCTGTCGGGCCCCCGGGGGCTGATCCGCACCCCGGCCGGAGAGCTGTGGTGGGTAGAGCCCACCCCGGAGCTGGTCCGCCGGCTGCGGGCCGATGGAACGGTGGAGACGGTGGCCGGGCTGCCCGGCACCCCGGGCACCGCCGGCTACGTCAACGGGGCGTTCGCCGACGCGCGGGTCTCCGGCCCCATGGCGCTGGCCTCCGGTCCAGACGGCCGGGTCTATCTGGTCGAGCGCTGGAACCACGCGGTGCGCAGCTTCGATCCCGTCTCCGGCCAGGCCTCCACCTTGGCCGGCCCGCCGACCTCCAGCGCCGGGCTGATCAACGGCACCCTGACCGAGGCGCGCTTCTCCCAGCCGACCGTGATCGCCGCGGTCTCCGGTGACCTCTACGTCTTCGACTCCGGCAACCGGGTGCTCCGCAAGATCGAGCCGGGCGCGGACCGGGTCTCCACCTTCGCCGGGACCGAGGGCAGCTTTGGCACCGTCGATGGGGCGGTGGGCGTGGGCCGCCTCGCCAACGTCACCGCCCTGGGCGCCGACGGGGAGGGTGGGCTGTGGGCGCTGGAGGATGGCCGGAGGCTGCGCCGGATCGCCTCCGATGGAACCCTCACCTCTCCCCTGCCCCTGCTCTCCTTCACCGCCGAGGCCCTGTACACCGAGGCCCCGGGGGTGCTGCTGCTGGCCGGAGGCGAACGGCTGGTGGAGGTGGATGCGGTCACCGGCGCAGAGACCCAGTTGCTTCCTTCGTCCGACAACCGGGCACCGGTGGGCTTCACCGATGGCTCGGTCCACACCGCCGCCTCCTTCCAGATCAGCGGGCTGGCCGGATCTCCCGAAGCGCTGTTCCTGGTGGACGCGCAGGCCAACCGGGTCCGGCGCCTCTGGCGCTGAAAGATGGTCGGAGCACCAAGCAAGCACCCGGGGGGGGGAGGTCGCCTTCCCCGCCTTCAACGGAGGCCGGAATCAACCGTTCCGGTGGTCCGTTCTCCAAGCCGGACAACAGGTGTTGTCCCTCCACGCGCCGGAAACAGGGGACCTTTTCGGGAAAAGAAACCCGGAGGTTTCCTTTTGAGGGGGTTTGGAGTACACGCAGCGCGCCGCTTTTCGCGGCACCGGTTTCTCACGTCAGGTGGGGCCGGATTGATTCAGAAAGCAGAGCAGAGAATGGCCAGTGGTACTGTGAAGTGGTTCAACGACGCGAAGGGGTTTGGCTTCATCACGCAGGACGGCGGCGGCCCCGACGTGTTCTGCCACCACACCGCGATCATGTCTGACGGGTTCCGCACCCTCGCCGAGGGTCAGCGGGTGGAGTTCGAGACCAAGCAGGGCCCCAAGGGCCTGCAGGCTCAGAACGTCCGCGCCATTTAAGTAGGCGGCAGTCGGATGTGATTTGGACCCGGCTTCCTCTTGTAGGGGCCGGGTCTTTTTCTGTACCGCCAACCTGGGGCGAAGGAGACCACCGTGCAGGGACGATCGAACAAGCGTCAGAAAGAGCTCGCCAGGCTCGAGAAGCGCAAGGAAAAGGACGCAAAGAAGGAAGAGAAGAAGCGGGACAAGGAGCAGAAGGGTCCCCGCACCGAGGGTGAAGAGGACCCCGACATCGCGGGAATCATTCCGGGGCCGCAGCCGCCGCTGGAGATCTGAGCCTTCCAGCAGTCTTCTGGGAGCTGACGCCCGACGGATCCTGGAAGGGATTCGCCGGGCGTTGTCGTATATGCCTGGCCCGTGAGCGACCTTTCTCTCCGAGCCCTGTCCTGCCTGTTGCTGACCTCGCTGGCCTGCTCCACCGCCACCAAGCCTCCCCTCGAGGCGTCGGCGACAATCACCGAGGAGCCGAATACGCCTCCCCCGCCCGCCAAGCCGGTCCCCCCCGCAACCCGCGTCGACCCCACCGTGGACACCCTGCACGGGGTCCAGGTGCCCGATCCGTTCCGCTGGCTGGAGGACGTGGAGAGCCCGGAGGTGCAGCAGTGGGCCCGCGCCCAGGGCGCGTTTGCCCGGACCCAACTACAGCCGCTGCCCGGCCGCGAGGCGCTGGAGAAGCGGCTGCGCGAGCTGTTGTACGTGGACGAGGTGGCCCTGCCGGAGCTGAGCGGCGGCCGGCTGTTCTACCTGCGCAAACACGCGGACAAGGAGAAGCAGGTCCTGTACTTCCGCCCCCTGGAGGGTGGCGAGGAGAAGGTGGTGCTGGACCCCAACAAGTGGTCCAAGGACGGCACCCTCTCCCTGGGCCGGACCGTCCCCTCCCCCGACGGCAAGTGGCTGGCCTTCCTGCAGAAGCCCAACGCCGCCGACGAGGCGACCTTGCGGGTGGCCCAGGTGGAGACCGGGGGCTGGACCAAGGTGGACGTGATCGACGGCGCCAAGTACGCCGAGCCCAGCTGGAACCCGGAGAGCAACGGCTTCTATTACACCTGGCTACCCGCCCTGGGCGGGAAGGTCACGGTGGAGAACCGGCCCGGCAAGGCGGAGATCCGCTTCCACAAGCTGGGCAGCGATCCGGCCACCGACGAGGGGGTGTTCCCGGCCACCAACGATCCCACCTGGTTCCTGGGGGTGGAGCTCTCCCGGGATGGCAAGGTGCTGATGATCACCCAGGCGCGCTCCGGTGGCGTGGACTCGGTGTTCCACTTCAAGCGGCTGGGCAAGGACAAGCAGTTCCGCACCCTCTACACCGGCCCCAAGGGGGAGTTCACGGCCTGGGGGAAGCACTTCTACATCCAGACCTCCGAGGGCCAGGGACGGGGCAAGATCTACCGCGCCGAGATCGACCGGCCGCAGCGCCGGACCTGGCAGGAGATCATCCCCGAGGACGCGCAGGGTTCGATGGTGGGCTGGAGCATCGTCGGCAACGCGATCTCGGTGGAGTACCTCAAGAACGCGTCCAGCGAGGTGCGGCTGTTCGGGCTGGACGGCAAGCCGATGCGCCAGGTGCCGCTGCCGGGGATCGGCAACGCCTCCAAGCTGAAGGGAGAGCCGGATGAGGACGTGGCGTTCTTCTCCTTCAGCTCGTTTACCGTCCCCAACCAGATCTACCGGATCGGCGTGAAGGCGGGCGCCCCGGAGCTGTGGAGCGCGGCCAAGGTCCCGGTGGATCCGTCGCCCTACACTGTTGAGCAGGTCCGCTATCCGTCCAAGGACGGGACGATGGTCTCGATGTTCCTGGTCCACCGCAAGGACCTGGTGAAGAACGGCCAGAACCCGGTGCTGCTGTACGGGTACGGCGGCTTCAGCATCCCGATGGTGCCGGACTTCTCCCCCCGCCTCTACCCCTGGCTGGAGGCGGGCGGGGTATACGCGCTGGCCAACCTGCGCGGCGGCAACGAGTACGGCGAGGAGTGGCACCGCGCCGGGATGCTCTCCCGGAAGCAGAACGTGTTCGACGACTTCATCGCCGCCGCCGAGTACCTGATCGGCGAGAAGTACACCCAGCCGGCGAAGCTGGCGATCCGCGGCGGCAGCAACGGCGGCCTGCTGGTGGGCGCCGTGATGACCCAGCGCCCGGACCTGTTCGGCGCGGTGATCTGCGGCGCGCCCCTGCTGGACATGATCCGCTACCAGCTGTTCGGCAGCGGGCGGACCTGGATCCCGGAGTACGGGACCGCGGAGAAGGCGGAGGACTTCCAGACCCTGATCGCCTACTCGCCGTACCAGGCGGTGAAGCAGGGCCAGCGCTACCCTCCGCTGTTGATGATGTCTCCCTTGCGCGACGACCGGGTGGACCCGATGCACTCCCGGAAGTTCGTGGCTGCGGTCCAGCACGCCAACCCGGACAACCTGGCGCTGCTGCGGCTGGAGGAGAACGCCGGGCACGGCGGGGCAGACCAGGTCAGCCGCACGGTGGGCGAGAACGTGGACATGTGGTCCTTCCTGTTCGAGGTCCTGCAGGTCAAGCCGGCGGCCGCCCCGTAGCGCCCATGCCCGCCCTCCCCCAGATCCGCTCATGAACCTGGACGCGCTCGGCTGGAGTGAAGCGCTGGCCAAGGCCTTCGCCACGGCCACCCGGGGGGCTCCCCCGCTGGTGGCCGGGCGGATCACCCGGCAGGAGCGCGGGACGTATTATGTGGAGACCGAGAAGGGCACGCTGATCGCCCGGCTGCCCGGACGGCTGCGGCACCGGGCCTCGGATCCGCTGGACCTTCCGGCGGTGGGCGACTGGGTGGCCCTCAGCGTGGTCTCCGATCCGGCGCTGGTGCACCAGATCCTCCCCCGCAGCTCGTTGCTGGCGCGCAAGGCGGTGGAGGACCGCGCGGGCGAGGTGCAGATCATCGCCGCCAACGTGGACCGGGTGTTGATCGTGGAGGCGATCGACGTGCCGGTGAACCCGGCCCGGCTGGAGCGGCTGTTGGCCTTCGCCCGGGAGAGCGGCGCCGAGCCTTTGCTGGTCTTGAACAAGGCGGACCTGGCGCCGGATCCGGTGGCCGCGGTGGCCAGGGCGCGGGAATTGGTGGGTGACGCGCGGGTGCTCTCGATCAGCGCGAAAAGCGGAGAGGGGATGGAGGCGGTGCGCGCGCTGCTGCCGTCGGCCCGGACCGGGATCCTGGTCGGGTCCTCCGGCGCGGGGAAGTCCACCATCGCCAACGCGCTGCTGGGCGAGGCCCGGCAGGCCACCACCGAGGTGCGGGAGGGCGACGCCCGCGGCCGCCACACCACCACCCACCGGGAGATGTTCGTGCTGCCCAACGGGGCGCTGCTGATCGACGGCCCGGGGATGCGCGAGTTCGGCCTCTGGCTGGCGGAGGGTGCGCTGGGTGAGACGTTCCCGGAGGTGGAGGCGCTGGCCCAGCAGTGCCGCTTCTCCGACTGCTCGCACCAGATCGAGCCGGGGTGCGCGGTGCGCGCGGCGATCGAGGCGGGGACCCTGCCCCCGGAGCGGCTGGCCGGGTTCCTCAAGCTGCTCTCCGACAACCAGCGGCGGGCGCAGCGGCATGATTCGCGCGCAGGCGGCGGCAGCGGCAAGAAGCGGAAGAAGTAGCCCACTGCTTCCTTCCAGCAGCCCAGTTAACTGCCAGCCCCCCAAGCGGATGGTGTTTCCGGGCCCAGGGGAGCATGCCTCCGGTCCGTGGATCCGCTCCTCTATGCGCGCGCCCAGATGGGCCTCTCGTTGGGCTTTCACATCCTGTTCGCGGCGGCGGGGATTGCCCTCCCCGCCCTGATGGTCGCAGCGGACGTGCTCCACCGGCGGACCGGCTCGCCGGACTGGCTGGAGCTCTCCTCGCGGCTGGCCAAGGGGACCGCGGTGCTGTTCGCGGTGGGCGCGGTCTCCGGGACCGTCCTCTCCTTTGAGCTGGGCCTGCTGTGGCCGACCTTCATGGGGCGCTTCGGATCGCTGGTAGGGCTGCCCTTCGCCTTGGAGGGCTACGCCTTCTTCACCGAGGCGATCTTCCTGGGGATCTATCTGTACGGCCGCCAGCGGGTCTCCGGCGGGATGCACCTGTTCGCCGGGGTGATGGTGGCGGTCAGCGGCGCCGCCTCGGCGGGGTTCGTCACCCTGGTCAACGCGTTCATGAACAACCCGTCGGGCTTCCGGATCGAAGACGGGCAGCTGGTGGACCTGGATCCTATCGCCGCCATGTTCAGCCCGTCTTGGCTGACCCAGGTCCCCCACGTGCTGATCTCCTGCTACCAGGCGGTGGGGTTCGCCATGGCAGGGATCCACGCGCTGCTCTTGTGGCGCAATCCCCACAGCAGCTTCCACCGCCGGGCGCTGACCCTGGCGCTGGTGATGGGGGGCGTGGCCGCGCTGCTCCAGCCGCTGTCTGGCGACCTCTCCGCCAAGCACCTGGCCAAGCACCAGCCGGTGAAGCTGGCGGCGATGGAGGGACACTTCGAGACCCGGACCCGGGCGCCGATCCGGCTGGGCGGGGAGATCGACGTGGAGAAGGGCGAGTCCCGGGGCGGGATCGAGCTGCCGGGCGGCCTCTCGTTTTTGGCCTTCGGCGATCCACAGGCGGAGGTGAAGGGACTCAACGACTTCCCCCGCGAGGAGTGGCCCAACATCCCGACCACCCACCTCTTCTTCCAGCTGATGGTGGGCTCGGGGATGGTGATGGCCGCGGTGGCCCTCTGGGCCCTGGCCTCCCTGGTGTTCCGCAAGCGGCTGCCCGCCTCCCGGTGGTTCCTGGGCACGGTGATCGCCAGCGGTCCTTTGGGAATGGTGGCCCTGGAGTCGGGGTGGATGGTCACCGAGCTGGGACGGCAGCCCTGGGTGGTCCGCGGCGCGCTGAAGACCGCGGAGGCGGTCACTCCCTTCCCGCACCTCTCGGCGCCCTTCTGGCTGTTCGCGGTCGTCTATCTGTTCCTGGGGGTGATCGTGGCCTCGCTCTTGTGGACCCAGGTGGCCAAGACCGCCCGGCTGCCCGGAGACGCGCGATGAGCCCGGCGCTGCTGATGGCCGGGGTGCTGGTGGCGGCGCTGACCGCCTATCTGCTGCTGGGCGGAGCGGACTTCGGCGCCGGGGTGTGGGACCTGCTGGCCCGGGGGCCGCGCAAGCAGCAACAGCGCGAGCTGATCGAACACGCCATCGGTCCCATCTGGGAGGCGAACCACGTGTGGCTGATCTTCGCCGCGGTGGTGCTGTTCGGCGCCTTCCCGGCCGCGTTCGCCGCCATCTCCACCGCGCTGCATGTGCCGCTGACGCTGTTCCTGATCGGGATCGTCTTTCGCGGTTCGGCGTTCGTGTTCCGCAGCTACGACCCCGAGCACCGCGGCCGCTGGGGCCCGCTGTTCTCGATCGCCTCGGTGATCTCCCCCTTCCTGCTCGGCGCCGCGGTGGGGACCCTGGCCAGCGGGCGGATCCGGATGGAGGGAGCGGCGGTCTCCTCCGGCTTCTTCTGGCCCTGGCTGGCGCCCTTCCCCTTCGCGGTGGGGGCGCTGACCCTGGCCCTGTGCGCGTTCTTGGCCGCCACCTACCTGGCCCGGGAGGCGCAGGAGGGACCGCTGCGCGAGGACTTCAGGAAGAAGGCGCTGGGTGCCAGCGGGGTCCTGCTGGGGCTCTCGCTGCTGACCCTGGGGCTGGCGCATGGAGGTGCCCCGCGGATCTTCGCCGGGCTGGTCGGCGGGAGCGCCACCCCGGTGGTGGTGGCCGGCGCGCTGGCGGCGTTGACCGCGGGCTGGGCCCTGAACCGGAGGAGGTACGGCGTGGCCCGGCTGGCCGCGGGGGCGTTCGCCACCCTGCTGTTCGCAGGCTGGGCGATCTCCCAGCACCCCTACCTGATCGTCCCCGATCTCACCCTGGAGGCGGCGGCCTCCAATCCCCGGACGTTGCAGGCACTGCTGTGGGCCACCCTGGCCGGAATCCCCATCCTGGGCCCCTCGTTGTGGCTGCTGTTCAAGGTCTTCAAGTCCCCCCGGCAGATGCCTCCCCCCAGCGGGGCCTAGCGCCGGCCTAGCGCCGGCCGCCGTCTGGCGCCTCGTCTCCCACCAGGTCCTTCTAGGCCTCGCCCGGACGGGTGGATCGCGCCAGCACCGCCTGGGTGGTGGACAGGTGCCGGGTGAGGTCGAACAGCTCGTCGGACATCAGCTGCATCAGCTGGATTGCCTGCTCCAGCTTGTCTATCGGTCCCTTCTGGAGCGGCCCCAGCTGGTCGCGGCGCGCCTGCAGGGTCTTGAGCTCTTCGTTGGTCTGGACCGACACCTCATCCAGTGAGGCCGCCAGCCGGGCCTGACGCCCGGTCAGCTCCTGGGCCATCTTCCGGGTGTCCTCCAGGCTTTCGGTCAGCGAGGCCAGCGAGCCTCCACCCGCGCCAGTCAGCTGCGCCACCTGTCCCCTCACCCACAGCACGCCGACCCCGATCGCCACCAGGTGGAGGGACAGCAGCACGGCGATGGTCGTCAGCAGCACCGTCTGGGTCCGCTGGGTCTTCTCGGAGGTCATCGGGCCATCCAAGTCGCGTTCGCGGGGGGGACCAACCCGCAAGTGGGAGCAACGTTGACAGGTCAGCTTGCGGCCTCTACTTGGCCGGGCACGATGGCTGCGACGGCGTGGTGGAGGGAACCGACCCGGGATCAGTGGACGGCGTTCGGCGCGGCCTGGGCCGGCTGGGTGCTGGACGCGTTCGACTTCACCATCTTCCTGCTGGTGATGCCCTCCATCGCCCAAGAGTTCGGGGTCACCTACTCCAGCACCGCGCTCTCGGTGACGCTGACCCTGCTGATGCGGCTGTTGGGGGGGCTGGTGGCAGGCTCCCTGGCGGATCGCTTCGGCCGACGGTTGCCGCTGATGCTCTCCATCGTCTGGTTCGCCTTGTGCGACGGCGCGGTGGCGTTGGCCCCCAGCTTCACCTGGGTGGTGGTGTTGCGGACCCTGTTCGGCTTCGGGATGGGCGCGGAGTGGACCGCCGGCGCCACCCTGGCCATGGAGAGCTGGCCGGCCCGGACCCGCGGGCTGGCCTCCGGGGTGCTGCAGGGCAGCTGGGCCATCGGCTACCTGGTGGCGGGCTACGTGGCCGCCTGGGTGGTGCCGCTGTATGGCTGGCGGCCGCTGTTCGCCCTGGCCGCGCTGCCGGCGCTGCTGGTGATCCCGATCCGCGCCTTCGTGAAGGACCCGCCGCGCACCACCCCCTCCCGGCCGGCGGTGCCCTTGGCCACCCTGCTGGGCTCGGCGCGGCTGCGACTGCGGATCGGCTGGGCGGCGGCGGTGCTGGCGCTGGGCTTTGCCGGCTACTACGGGCTGACCGCCCTGTACCCCACCCTGCTGCAGACCCGGCTGGGCCTGGACGCGCACGGGGTGGCCAACCTGGTGGCCTGGTTCAACCTGGGGATGATGGCGGGGGGAATCGCCAGTGGCGCGCTGGCCTCCCGGCGCTCCGCCGCGCTGGCGATCGGGCTGTTCGCGTTTCTGACCGTGCCGGCGCTGCCGCTGTATCTGGGGATGGTGCCGCTGGGGCTGGGGCTGGGCGCGTTCCTGGCCGGGCTGACCGGCGCGGGGCACTCGGGGGTCACCCCGTATCTGCTCCATTCACTGTTCCCGGAGGAGGTGCGCGCGCGCTGCACCGGGCTGGCGTACCACCTGGGGGCCTTTGCCGCCGCCTTCGTCCCCTTTGGGGTGGCCGCCCTCTCCCAACGCATCCCGATGGAGAACGCGATCCTCTGGATGGTGGCGATCTCCGAACTGCTGCTGGTGGCGCTGCTGCTCTCCACCCGGCGGTGGATGAAGGCCGCCGCCATCGCCTGAGGGTTCAGCCCTCCTGCTGGAACCACTTCCCCTTCTTGGCCAGGGCACTTTCCAGCTGTTCATCCAAGACCCGCTTGAGCTCCTGGTTGCCGTCCTGCTGGTACGAGGACAGCGCGTTGGCGTAGCTGGGCACCTGGGCCAGGAACTCCTGCACCGTGCGTTCGTCCAGCTCCGGGGCGTGCTTGCCGTAGTGCAGCTTCTCCACGTAGCGGGCGTTGAGGATCTGTTCGAACTGACCGCCCACCGGATGGGAGAGGATTGGCTTGTGCAGGTACACCGCCTCGCTGAGCAGGGTGAACCCTCCGCCGGCGATCACCGCCCGGGCGGTGCGCAGGTCGTTGATGAAGCCCGCCTCGCTGAAGGGCCGGAAGGTCAGGTTGCCCTCCACCTGGTCCTCCTTGAGTTCGCGGCGCATTCCGTAGATCCGGAACGGGACTCCGGCGCGCTTGAGGGTTTCCGGCAGGGCCACGTGGGTGGTGGATGTCTGGTAGACCACCACGTGCTCCCCCACCTCCCGCTTCGCCTCCAGGATCTCCGGGCGGAGGATGGACGGGATCAGGGTGGTCCGCTCCTTGCTCAGCTCCGGGCGGAAGAAGGTGGTCACCAGGTAGTGGAAGGCGCCGGGAAGCTTGGACTTCACCAGGGCCCGGCCAAGCTGGAAGTCTGCCTCGTGGCCGGCGATCAGCTCCGGATCCAGTCGGCACCGGTTGAGGATCTGCATGTTGTCGATGCTGATCAGCGGCAGCCGGTGGTTCTGGGCGAACAGATAGCTGAAGGTCTCGAAGTCGCTGATCACCACGTCCGGCTGGAAGCTCTCCAGGATCCCGAAGTACTGGACGATGTTCTTCGGCCAGCCGGTGACCAGGCCCTTTAGGTTCTGCACCAGCGTCTGCCAGTTGCGGACCTCATTGGCCTCGTAGGCGATGGTGTAGCCCCAGATCCCGCGGACGTTGGGAAAGCGCCGGTGCAGGAACTCCTGCGCCCGGCCCGAGGCCACGATGTGGACCTCATGCCCCGAGGCCAGCAGGTGATCGATCACCACCCGCGACCGGGTGGCATGTCCCATTCCCTCGCCGACGACACCGTAGAGGATCTTCATCAGCGATCAGAATAGCCCCGATGCGCGGCGATGCCTGACGCGCCCGGTCGATAAAGGGGACAGCAACTGTCTCCGTTTTCAAGGGCAATCGCGGGCAGAGCCCGGTTGCCAGGCTTAGTCGTCGGTTAGGCGGGCAGAGCCAGGGAGGCATCCCAGGGTTTGCCCGTTCGGACCATC